>JBKPAJ010000193.1:0-36528 GCA_046726375.1 Acidobacteriota bacterium | reverse complement strand
ATCCCGGCATATTGATAGTGCGCGGATCGCCGAGTTGTAGCGCGCACTTTCCCATGCGAGTTTGGTCGCCAGCGTCTTCCTATCGGCTCCCCGTTTCGAGAGCAGCTCCAGCAGCGACGGACCCTTGCGGGAAACGGGCTGGCGGTCCACACGTTTGACCTCGCGATAGCCGATCAGGTGCCATCCCCAGGCAGTCGGACGAACGCGACGTCGGAGATGAGCAGGCGTCGCTGCGCCCGCCGTTCGTCGCGGCGTCACCTCCTGCAGGGACTCCTCTTCGGCAACGATGGAGCTGAGTTCAGGTTCGTACGACGCCAGATATGTATCGAGTTTGTCGAGCAGCGGGGCCAACGCGGAACCGCGTGCGGCTGCGCCGTCAGCGTGACGCCGAGCGCCACGCCGATGATTGCCGCAAATGTTCTCACATCACACCGCCGCGAGATGGCCTGCACCGACGTCGCGCAGAGGCGCGTCGCGATCGAACGTTGCGGGATCGAGCTCGATACGGGATCGCGGCGCATCGGGATCGGTGGCCGGCTGGGCAGACAGCAGCGCCTTTGTATACGGATGCTGCGGATCCGCAAACAGGCGTTCGGTCACGCCCAATTCGACGATCTTTCCCATATACATCACTGCCACTCGGTTGCAGATGTGGCGGACCAGCCGCAGGTCGTGCGCAATGAAAAGATACGTCAGCCCGAGTTGCGTCTGAAGGTTCATCAACAGGTTGACGACTTGCGCTTGAATCGAAACGTCGAGCGCAGAAACTGGCTCATCTGCAATGACAAAGGACGGATTGAGCGCCAACGCGCGGGCGAGTCCGATCCGCTGCCGCTGGCCGCCACTGAACTCGCGTGGGTATCGCTCGAGAAGCGCGGGGTCGAGACCGACGAGCCGAAACAACTCCGCAACCTTCTCGCGTCGCTCGGCCTGGCTTCCGAGGCGATGGATGATCAGCGGCTCCTCGACGATGGCGCCGGCTCGCATCCGCGGGTTGAGCGACGAATAGGGATCCTGAAACACCATTTGCATGTCGCGGCGGGCCGCTCGCATGCGGCGACGATCGAACGCCAGGACATTCTGGCCGCGGAAGATCACTTCGCCTGAGGTCGGCTCGATCAGGCGGAGCATGCAGCGCCCGGTGGTGCTCTTACCGCTCCCCGATTCGCCGACGAGTCCAAACGTCTCGCCTTCGGCGATCGAGAAGCTCACATCGTCGACGGCACGAACCAAGCTCCTGGGTGCGAGTAATCCTCCGCCACGCACGAAATGCTTTGTGAGCCTGCGGACCTCGACCAGCATCAGCGCTGCGTCCCAGTCGGGTGCATTGCGTCGGCAAAATAGCTGGGGCCTGTACGCGCCTCTTTCGCGTCGGAATGGAGGTAGCACCGGACGCGGTGAGCGGCTTCGATTTCGACGTGCGCCGGCACCGCCGTTGTGCACACTTCCATGCGAAACGGACAGCGCGGCGCAAATGTGCAGCCGGGAGGCAGAGTCGTGAGGCTCGGCACCGTTCCTTCAATCGCATGAAGGCGGCGGCCGGCGTGACCGCTGGGAATCGACGCGAGCAGTCCCTTCGTGTACGGGTGGAGGGGATTGCGAAAGATCGCGCGGGCTGGGCCCTCTTCGACAATGCGTCCCGTGTACATGACCGCGACGCGATCCGCCGTCTCGGCGATCACGCCAAGGTCGTGCGTGATCAACAAGAGCGACAATTCAAGCTGGGTTTTCATCTCCCGCAGCAGCTCGAGGATCTGCGCCTGTACTGTGACGTCCAACGCGGTTGTCGGCTCGTCGGCGATGACAAGCGGCGGGCCGCAGGCGAGCGCGATCGCCATCATCACCCGCTGGCGCATGCCGCCGGACAAGTGATGTGGATAGTCGCGGGCGCGTTTCTCGGGTTCCGCAATCCGCATCGCGCGCAGCAGCGCGATCGCCCGCTCGCGAGCCTGCCGCTTGCCGGCGCGACCGTGCACCGTAAGCGCTTCGACAATATGGTCGCCAATGCGCATCACCGGGTTGAGGGCGGCCATTGGTTCCTGGAACACCAGACCAATGCCGGCGCCGCGGACGCGTCGCATCTCCTGGTCCGGCGCGGAGATCAGATCCGTCCCTTGGAACACGACCCGGCCCGCAGCGACGCGGCCCGGCGGCTGTACCAGTTGGAGTATTGAAAACGCCGTCACCGACTTGCCGCTGCCCGATTCCCCGACGAGTCCGAGCGTCTCGCCCTTATCAATTGCAAACGACACGTCGTCGACTGCCACCACGGGCTTGCCGGGCATGTCGAACACCGTTGTCAGGTTTTCAACTGAGAGCAGCGGGTCAGCCATAAACTCGCAGAACTTGCGAGGAGATCGCCAACACTGAAAAGGGGCCTGTCCCCATTGAAGGGACTGTCCCCTTCACAGCGTAAAGGGGACAGGCCCCTTTTCATCTCTTGCTAGTCACTTGCAATTTCTTTGAACTCGCCGAACACCGAGCGCATCGTATCCGCGATTTCGCCAACCGTCGCCTGTGCTTCGACAGCAGCAATAATGGCAGGCAGAAGATTGTCGTTTCCGCGCGCGGCGTGTTCGAGGGCGCCGAGGGCCGCCTTCCATCGCGTCTGATCTCGAGCGGCCCGCAGCGCGCGGACGCGCTGCACTTGCTCGGTCTCGAGCGCCGGATCGAGCGAGAACATCTCAATTCCCTCCCGCTCGTCGGTGGTGTATCGATTGACGCCGACGACCACGGCTTCGCCGGCATCCACCGCTAACTGCGCTTTGTACGCCGAGTCCTGAATCTGGCGCTGAACGAATCCGCTTTCAATCGCCGCCAGCGTGCCCCCCAGCGCATCGATGCGCGCGAGCAAATTGCGCGCGCCCTGCTCGATGTCGTTGGTCAGTTTCTCGATGTAAAACGAGCCGGCGAACGGATCGACGGTGTTGGTCACGCCTGATTCGAAGGCGATAATCTGCTGCGTCCTGAGCGCGATGCGCGCCGATTCTTCCGTGGGCAGCGCAAGCGCTTCGTCGCGGCCGTTAGTATGCAGCGATTGTGTGCCGCCGAGCACCGCCGACAGCGCCTGCAACGCCACCCGAACGATGTTGTTATCGGGCTGTTGCGCGGTCAGCGTGCTGCCAGCCGTCTGCACGTGAAAGCGAAGCTGCAGCGCACGCGGGTTGGTCACGCCAAACCGGGTACGCATCAGCCGTGCCCAGAGGCGCCGGGCGGCGCGAAATTTCGCGACCTCCTCCAGAAAGTCGTTGTGTGCGTTGAAGAAAAACGAGACGCGCTGACCCACCGCGTTGACATCCAAACCGGCGGCGATCGCAGCATCGAGATACGCGATCGCATTGGCAAACGTAAACGCGATCTCCTGGACGGCGGTCGACCCTGCTTCGCGAATGTGGTAGCCGCTGATAGAAATCGTGTTCCACTGCGGCACCTCGCGCTCGCAGAACGCGAAGATGTCGGTGGCAATGCGCAGCGACGCCTTGGGTGGATAGATATACGTGCCGCGGGCAACGTATTCCTTCAGGACGTCGTTCTGCACCGTGCCGGACAACGCCTTCGGCGTGACCCCTTGCCGTTTTGCAACGGCAATGTAAAGCGCGAGCAGCATGATCGCGGTGGCGTTGATCGTCATCGACGTCGACACCCGATCGAGCGGAATGCCGTCGAAAAGCGCGGCCATGTCCTCGATGGAATCGATGGCGACGCCGACCCGCCCCACCTCGCCGGCCGCAAGTGGGTGATCCGAGTCATAACCGATCTGGGTCGGCAAATCGAAGGCAACGCTCAATCCGCTGACGCCCTGCGAAAGCAGGTAACGATAGCGTTTGTTCGATTCCGACGCTGTGCCGAATCCCGCGTATTGCCGCATCGTCCACAGCCGCCCGCGATACATCGTGGGCTGTATGCCGCGGGTGTAAGGAAACTCGCCGGGATTGCCGAGATCTTGTACAGGATCGAAATCGGGGAGATCGCTTGGATGGACGAACGGGCGAAGGCCGGTGACCGAACCGCTCATTGGACCGATTGTAGCCGCCCGCTGAGCGGGCGTCCCCTCGGAGAACGGCCTGCGCGCGGCTAGTGGGATCGCGGCGATGGGGCACTGCATACTGTGGTCTGATCTGGTATACACAATATGCAGGCCTGTGCAGTGCTGCATGTGCCATTAATAGCGTTCGTCCTTGACAGTCAGCGGGACCGTTCTTAGAATGGCTATCGTCTTACGCATTGTGCTAAGTCCTACCAGATGTAGGTTTTGCGCCGATCGTTCCCAATCGCCCGGTTGGGATAGTCGGCCCACGGCCTCCGGTTCTACCCAGCCCGGCGGCGTTCAGGAGGGAGCCGTATGGATGACGTCGTGAACCGGTTCGCACGAGAGCTGGCCGACGCCATTGCCGCTGCAGTGGCCGAAAATCCCGAAGTCGAGTCGTGTCGCGAGCGCGCTCGGGCCGCGGGTTACGAGATGAAGGTGACGCTCGAAGCCGTGGTGGGTTTTGTCAGCCGCCCGCAGGCACAGGACAAGAACACGCCAGTCGCTCCGAAAGTCACAGCCATGACCAAGGCGTTGGTTCCGCGCCGCGCCTCCGAAATGACGGCTAACGACCGGCGTTTCCTCCGTTCCCTTCGTATCGCTGCCGACGACGCCAAGGTCGAGGAAACGAATTAGGAACGAAGAACAACAAGAAGGGTCTGCTCCCTTTTCCGTCGATTGACGCCGAAAACGGGTCAGACCCTTTCTTAGATCTCCAACTCGGCGCAAATCTCCAGCTCGGCAGGTCTCAAATTCACATCTTCTTCGAAGCCTGCCTCGCGACGGCTTCCGCGGCGCGCTTTGCGGCTTCTGGATCTCCCAAGTACCTGCTCCCACGCGACTTCAAATCGTCATCCAACTCGTACACCAGCGGTATTCCCGTCGGGATGTTCAGCCCGACGATGTCCTTGTCGGAGACGTTGTCGAGGTACTTGACGAGCGCGCGCAAAGAATTGCCGTGCGCCGCAATCAACACGCGTTGGCCCGACCGGATCGCCGGCGCAATCGTTTCGTGCCAATAGGGCAGGAAGCGCGCGACCGTGTCTTTGAGCGATTCGGTGAGCGGCAGCTCGCTGGGCGACAGCGACGCATAGCGAGGATCGCGACCCGGATAGCGCGGATCATCGGGCGTGAGCGGTGGCGGTGGGATGTCGTAACTGCGCCGCCAGATCATTGTCTGCTCCTCACCATGCCTGGCCGCAATTTCCGCTTTGTTCAGCCCTTGAAGCGCGCCGTAGTGCCGTTCGTTGAGACGCCAGCTTTTCTGCACCGGAATCCACAACAAATCGAGCTCGTCGCGCGTGATCCAGCCCGTTCGGATGGCGCGCTTCAGCACCGATGTAAAGGCGATGTCGAAGGTGAAGCCTTCGGCTTTGAGCAGACGGCCCGCTTCAGCCGCCTCTTCACCGCCTTTGTCGGTGAGATCGACGTCCTGCCAGCCGGTGAAGCGGTTTTCTTTGTTCCAGATGGATTCGCCGTGACGAAGAAGGACGAGTTTGTGCATGCTCGATCGCGAACCTGAAGTCCGCGCTACAAAATGTAAGGTGTCGGTCCGCACTACAAAGAATGCAAGATGCTCGCTCTACAAAGAATGCAAGATGCCCGCGCTACAAAGCATGCAAGGTGCCCGCGCCACAAGGATGCCAGTGCCGCGCGACAGCAAAGCCCTCTAGCGCGCACCTTCCGCCTTCGCGAAAGCTTCGGCGAGACCGCCGAAGCCGTGGCGAAGGCGGTTAGGTCTGCGACAACTGTTTCACTGCGGCGCGCCCCGCAAATCTCGCCGCCGCGCCGAGTTCTTCCTCGATCCTGAGCAGCTGATTGTACTTTGCCGTCCGATCGCTGCGCGACGCCGATCCCGTTTTGATCTGTCCCGCGGACGTGCCCACTGCGAGATCGGCGATCGTTGAATCCTCCGTCTCTCCCGAGCGATGAGAAATGATACTTGCGTATCCCGCTTTCGATGCCATCGCGATCGCGTCGAGCGTTTCCGTGACCGTGCCGATCTGATTCAGCTTGATTAGAATCGCGTTGGCGATGCCTTCGGAGATGCCGCGGGCGAGGATTTCGGGATTCGTGACGAATAGATCGTCGCCCACCAACTGCACGCGCGAGCCGAGTTCTCGCGTCAGCATCGCCCAGCCGCGCCAGTCTCCTTCTGCACAGCCGTCTTCGATCGAGATGATCGGATATTGCCGGCACCAGTCGACATACAACGCGACCATCCCCTCCGAGTCTCGCGCCGGCTCGCCGGATTTCTTGAACTCGTATTTGCCGCCTTTGCCGAACTCGCTCGACGCGACATCAAGCGCGAGATAGACGTCGCGGCCGGCGCTGTAGCCGGCTTTCGAAACAGCTTCGAGCACGACGTCGAGCGCCTCTCGATTCGAGCGCAGGCTCGGGGCGAAACCGCCCTCGTCGCCAACGCCGGTTGAAAGCCCGCGCTTTTTCAACAGCCCGCGGAGCGCGTGAAAGATCTCGACGCCGGTACGCAGCGCTTCGCTAAACGTCGCGGCGGCGACCGGCATCACCATGAACTCCTGAAAGTCCACGTTGGAGTCTGCGTGCGCGCCGCCGTTGAGGATATTCATCATTGGGACCGGCAGCAAGTATCCGGCGGGGGCCCCCGCCAGCTGCGCGATGTGTGCGTAGAGCGGCCTGCCGCCGCGGACAGCGTCGGCACGCATCGCGGCCATCGAAACGCCGAGCAGGGCGTTGGCGCCAAGGCGTCCTTTCGTCGCAGTTCCGTCGAGACGAATCATCGCGTCGTCGAGCTCACGTTGCGACACCTCGCGGCCGCGCAACGTGTTGGCGATTTCGCCGTTCACATGCGCCACCGCTTTGCCGACGCTTTTGCCGAGATAGCGCTTGGGATCGCCGTCCCGCAGCTCGAGCGCCTCGCGTTCGCCGGTCGACGCGCCCGATGGAACAGCCGCACGTCCATGCGCCCCCCCTTCGAGGACAACGTCGACTTCGACCGTGGGATTGCCGCGCGAATCGAGAATCTCGCGCCCTTTGATATCCAGAATCTTCATGTGTTTAGAAAACCTCGGACCGCAGCTCCGCGCGACACCGACAGCTTACAGGTTTTATCCTCTTCGATCCGCTTCTGCTTCAAGGCGAAGCGCGGCGTCTGAAATTGGGCCGATGAACGGTTCTTCGTCGACAGTGACCACCACGACGCCGTCTTCGGTCACCGTGTGGCGGCGACGATCTTCCTCCAGGTCGTAACCGATTCGCGCGCCGCGTGGAATCAGCACGTCGCGATCGACGATGGTCCGGCGAATCTGCGCGTGCCGTCCGACACGAACGCCCGGCATCAGGATGGATTGCTCGATCTGACAGAAACTATGCACGCGCACGTTCGGGCACAGGATACTACCCGAGATGCGGCTGCCGGAAACGATGCACCCGGGCGAGATCAGCGAATCGAGCGCCTCGCCCTTGCGTCCTTCTTCCGCAAACACAAACTTGGCGGGCGGCGCCTGCGGCTGGTACGTGCGCAGCGGCCACTCCGGGTCGTACAAGTTGAACTCGGGGTTCACCTGGCAAAGATCCATGTTGGCTTCGTAATAGGCGTCGAGCGTTCCGATATCGCGCCAGTACTTTGCGGCCTTTTTGTTCTCGTCGTAGAACTGATACGAAAACACGCGCCCATTGCCGATGAGCGCCGGAATGATGTTCTTGCCGAAATCATGATCGCTGTCCGGCAGCGCGGCGTCGTCCTCGAGCGTTTCGACCAGCACATCGATGTCGAATACATAGATGCCCATCGACGCGAGCGCGAAATTCGCCACGCCCGGAATCGGTGCCGGTTCTGCCGGTTTCTCCTGAAACCCGATCACGCGCTGTTCCTCGTCAACGGCAACGATGCCGAAACGGCGGCCATCCTGTTGCGGCACTTCGATCGACGCCAGCGTCACCTGCGCCCGTTTGTCGATGTGGAACCGCAGCATCCTGCGGTAGTCCATCTTGTAAATGTGATCCCCGGCGAGGACGACGACATAGCGCGGGTTCTCGCGCACGATCGAGTACAGGTTTTGATAAACGGCGTCCGCCGTCCCCTGATACCACTGCTCGCCGACGCGTTTTTGCGGCGGAAGAATCTCGATGAACTCGCCGAGCTCTTCCGACACGATGCTCCAGCCCTGACGGATGTGGCGATTGAGCGAAAGCGATTTGTACTGCGTGGCGATAAAGACCCGTCGAAACGCGGCGTTGAGGCAATTGCTGAGCACGAAGTCGATGATGCGATACGGGCCGCCGAAATAGACCGCCGGCTTCGCGCGTTCTTTCGTCAGCGGCCAGAGCCGTTCACCTGCACCTCCAGCCAGCACGATCACTAGCACATCGTCGTCGTGAATCACGGTGATGTCAGCGGCACGATACCACTTGCGTGTGTTTGACAGCGTGACGATCGGCCCAATATCATCGATTGATTCACGACTTGTCGGGTTGCGGCTCTACATGGAGATTTGAAGATGGTCAGACGTCGTGTTATCGCGCTCATTGCTGCCCTGGCTTTTGCAGTCGCCGGCTCGGCTGCTTATGCGCAGCAGACGCCCAAGCAGGACAACACAAAGCGCAGCAAGCAGGAGCAGCAGGAAATCGAGCAGCTGGTCAAGACGGTCGATGCCGTGATGGGAGGACAGCCCGCGCCTTCCGACGTCCAGATCACGCTCACACCGTACTTTCTGAAATCGCAGGAACAGCGGACGTTCGTGCCGTTCGTCCTCGACGTGAAGGGCGCGCCGGCGGCAGACGCCGCTATGTATGTGCGCATCGTCAATCCTTCGGCGCAGCCCGATCCGAAGGACAAGAAGATCGAGTACCCGTGGGACGACATCCACTTCATTCCCGCCAGCGCCCTCGCGTCGGGCAAGATCAATCGCGTGTTCATGGCGGCGCCCGGGACATACGATGTGTACGTCGCCATCAAGGAACGGCTTCCGGAGAAAGCCGCGAAGAACCAGGTCGCGAAGATGGGCGTGCTCAAGACGCAAATCACCGTGCCTGATTACTGGAGCGGCGAGCTCTCGACGAGCAGCATCATCGTCACCGACAAGGTGAACGTGCTCAACGCGCCGGTAAGCGCCGATGAAGGGCGCGAACGGCCGTTCGTGTTCGGTACGCAAGAGCTCGTGCCGGCGAGCGACATGGAGTTCAAGAAGAGCGAGCAGCTCGCCACGTTCTTCCAGGTGTACAACGCCGGTCTCGGACCTGACGGCAAACCGAACCTGGTGATGGAATACAACTTCCACCGCAAGGAAGGTGGGGCCGAGAAGTTTTTCAACAAAACGAATCCGCAAACGATCAACGCGTCGGTGCTGCCGCCGACGTTCGATCCGTCCAAGTTCCCGGTGCCTGGCGGCATTGAGGTGCCACTGACGAGCTTCCCAGATGGGGACTACCGGCTGGAAATCAAGATCAGCGATAAGGCAACCGGCAAAACTCTCACGAAAGATGTCAACTTCACCGTCAAGGGCGACTAGGGCTTAAAAAGCCGTCGGGTTTGATTTTCCTGCGGCGACTTGTGGGAAAATCAAAGCCGGTCCTCTTTGAGCGAGAAGCCCACCCCCCGCGGGGCTTCGAACGCGTTCCTCGCGTTTGAAACCCGGATCGTCCTCATCCCGGCGCTCTTCGTGTGCGCCGCGCTGGGATGGACCGGGAAAGCGGCCGCGCAATCGGCGGCTTCTCCAACCCGCATCACTCAGATCGCAACCGCCACAACCGGATCGATTTCAGGCGTCGTGCTCGACGAGCGCGGACGTCCGCTCGATGGGGTAGTTGTGTCTGCGCTCGGGACGAGCAGCGCATTTGTGGTGAGCGATCGGCTCGGTCAATTCACGCTGCGCCAGCTCACGCCGGGGCCGTACTTGCTGCGCGCGCATCTGCAGGGCTATCTGCCCGCCCGCAACGCCATGGTCAACGTGCGGCCTTCTTCGCGGACGGTGTCGTCGTTCACTTTGCATGCCTTGGGGCCGGCGGCCGCGCCGCGGATTGCAGAAGCTGGTGTTGGTGGAGGGACGGAGGTCGTGGCCGCGCCGTCCGACACACCGCGTGACGAAGGCGAAGTCGCGTGGCGGCTGCGTCACTTGAAGCGATCGATCCTGAAAGACGCCACGAGCTATGTGACAGCCACGAGCACGCCGAGTCACAACTGGTTCCTTTCGGATTCGCTGTATGTTGTCGGGCGCGCCGTTGGCTCGTCGGCAAAGGCAGCGGGATCGTTGTTCAGCAGCTTGCCGCTGCAGGGGCAGGTGAATCTCCTCACCACGGGCGCCTTCGACAGTCCGTTTCAACTGCTGCAACTGGAACGCACGCGCAGCGTGGCGTACTTCGCCGTCGGCGCGCCTGTTGCGCTGCACGGCGACTGGACGGTCAAAGCCGCGCTCAACCAGGGCGATCTGAGCTCGTGGCTCCTCACCGGCAACTATGCCAGGCGCGAACCGGCGACCCATCGCTATCAGTTCGGCATGTCCTACGGCGTGCACCGCTACGAAGGTGGAAATCTCGAGGCGATGGCCGCGGTGCCCGAGGCCGCGCGTAACGTCGGCGTCGTGTACGCGAGCGACGAGTGGAAGCTCGGCAAACGCGTAATGCTCGGCTATGGCGGCAACTACGCTCATTACGATTACCTCGGGCAACCGGCGTACGTGAGTCCGCGCGTCAGCACCACGATCAGCGTCACCGATTCCACGCGTATCCATACGATGGCCACGCGTCAGGTCATTGCACCGGGCGCGGAAGAGTTCCTGCCGCCGGCGCATGCGCAGGTGCTGCCGCCGCAGCGCACCTTCGCGCCTTTGACACGCGATGGCTTTGCCGCCGAAGAGCTGCAGCACGTAGAGGTGGGGATTGAAAAATTCATCAACGTTGCGACGCTCGGGCTGCGCGCATTCCATCAGCGCGTGGACAACCAACTCGTCACCGTGTTCGGCATGCGGACGCCCGACACGCCACCGGCGCAACTCGGCCACTATTTCGTTGCCAGCGCTGGAGATTATGAAATCCGCGGCTGGACGCTCAGCGTGTCGCGCCAGGTCGCCGGCTACGTGCGGGGATCGATTAACTACTCGTTTGCAGCCGCCGATTGGACTCGCAACGGACGCGACGTGGACTACCGGCGCCTCTCGTATCGTCTGCCGTCCGCGATCCGCGAAGGCCCCGAACGCATGCACGACATCGCCACCTCGGTTGAAACGGTCGTCCCGCGCACGGCCACGCGCGTGTTTTTCGTCGTGAAGATGAATAGCGCCTATATCCGCGCCGACGGGAGCGAAGATCGCCCGGGCCTGGACGGCCGGTTCGATTTGCAGCTCACGCAAGGATTGCCGTTTATCGGCATGTTCGATTCAGACTGGGAGATGACGGTCGGCGTCCGTAATCTCTTTCGCGATTCGCTGGTCGAAGGCTCGTTCTACGACGAGCTCCTCGTTGCGCGCCCACCCAAGCGCGTCGTCGGCGGCATCACGGTGCGTTTCTAAGCGATACTAGTTATTGGATCGCACTGCCGAATTCTTGGATTCGGAAGGCCGACCGACCAGATAAAAACATCGAAAGTTGTTGAATATCAATCATTTAGGGACGAAGTTCAGACGCGCTGCGTGGTATAGCGTTTGCTCAATCGACGCCGCGCCTTAGGCCGTTCGACAAACCTTCATGCTCGACTTTCAACCCGCGGTGGACGTCCAGCCCGCAACTCAAAGAGCGGGCGATTGGCCGCGTACTGTGTTGCCGATCGCCAGCGCGCTGCTTTTGCTGGTCCTCGGCCTGGCAAACGTCGCACAACGTTTCGCGTCGGACGAGGTTGAGGACGGCGTGCTGTGGGTCGAGCGCAGCGCGGGTATCGTCGCCGCGGAAATCGCCGCCGGGTCCGCTGCCGCACGCGCCGGCGTTCATGTGGGGGATGTGCTGCTCGCGATTGACGGGGAAGCCGTCGAGTACCGAGACGATGTGCTCGGCATCCAGCAGCGGGCCGCGCGAGGCGAACGTCACACCTACACGCTGTTACGGCTCGGCAGCCGCGAGGTAGCGGAGGTGGCGATGGAGCCGGTGCCGAGCGGCGCCGGCGTGCTTTATTACGTGCTGGCGGCGGTCGGTATTTTCACGCTGCTCGTTGGCGCCGCGGTGCGCGCGCGGCGTCCGTTCGATCAAGCGACGCTTCATTTCTTCTGGCTTGCGGTCGCGTTTTTTGGCGCGTTCACGTTTTCATTCACTGGCCGGTTCGATCGCGTTGACTGGTTCTTCTATTGGGCCGACATCGTCGCGATGCTGTTCGTCGCGCCGCTCTTCCTGCACTTCGCGCTCGTCTTTCCTGAGCGCCCTCGCCCGCACGGCTATAGGGCGATGCTCGCGCGCTGGCTGCCGGCGATTTATCTGCCGGCCGCGGTGCTCGCTTCGACGCGCATCCTCGCGCTCGTCCGCGCCGATGTCGATCCGGCGTACTTCGTACGGGTCATCGAGATGCTCGAGCGCCTCGAGTTGCTCTACCTGGCGGCGTTCCTCGCTGCCGGATTGGCCGTACTCCTTCGGGCGCTCGGACGCGTACGCTCGGTAACGGCAAAGCGGCAGCTGCGATGGATCGTGTGGGGAACGGCGATCGGCGGCGCACCGTTCGCCCTCGGATACGCCCTGCCGTTTGCGTTCGGCGTCACACCATCGCTGCCGATGCAATTGTCGGCGATTCCACTTGGCTTTATTCCGCTCGCGTTTGCGTCGGCGATTGTTCGGTATCGCCTGATGGATGTCGAGGTCATCCTCAAACGCCTGCTCATCTACAGCGCGGTGGCCGCGGCAATTGCCGTCATGTACGTGTTGATTCTGCGCACGTCGAACGGCACCGTCGTGCCAACCGAGGACGAGCATCGCTGGATGATTGCGTTTCTGGCCACAGTCATCGTGCTGCTGCTCGCGAAGCCCGTAAAAGAAGCCGTTCAGGCCACGATCGACCGCGCCTTTTATCGCGATCGCTACGACTACCGCCGCGCACTGGTCGCCTTTGCGCGCGACCTCAATGGCGACCTCGATTTGAACCGCCTTGTCGAGCGTCTCGTGCTGCGTGTCAAAGAAACGCTCGAGGTCGATCGCATGTCGTTGATGCTGGCTGACGAAGCGGGCGAGTTCGAGCCGCTCAAGAGCATCGGCTGCGAGACGCCGCCCTTGCCACGTCTACGCCTGGCCTCGGCAATCGGCGCTCGCCTTGCCAGCAATCACGTCGTGCGGCTCGACGATCCGCTGGCACCGGGTCGCTTCACGGCCGAGGAAGTGGAGTTCTGGCGCGATGCGGGCATTTACTACATGGTCCCGTGCGTCTCGCACGACAAAGCCATAGCCGTGCTCGCGCTCGGCCGCCGCGACAGCGGTGAGCCGCTCACGAGCGAGGATATGGCGCTGCTGACGGCCGTTGCCGGCCAGGCGGCAACGGCGATCGAGAACGGCCGTCTCTATCGGCAGTTGCACCTCAAGGCCTCCGAGCTCGACCGCCTCCGCACATTCAACGAAAACATTCTCGAATCGCTGGACGACGGCTTGCTGGTGATGGGGCTCGATCACCGCGTGATCCGCTGGAACCAGGCGCTCGAACGCTTGTACGGCATCACGCGCGCGGAAGCGCTCGGCCAGCCGCTCGAACGGTTGTTCGACACCCACTTCACCGACATGCTGCGCTCGTCGGTGCGGGAAAAACCGCAGGGAACCACGGTATTCCGAATGCCGCTCGTCGCACGCGCTGCACAGGACGGTGTGCATCTGCTCGTGAACGTGACCACGATTCCGCTGCAGGCGATCGTGGGCGCCGGCGCGCAGGCGGGCACGATCGTGATGCTCGAGGACATCACCGAGCGCGCCAAGCTCGAGGAACAGCTGCGCATTTCGGAAAAAATGGCGTCGCTCGGCCTTCTCGCCGCCGGCGTGGCCCACGAAGTCAACACTCCGCTGACCGGCATCTCGAGTTACACGCAGATGCTGCTCGAGCAGGCGGACCCTGGCGACCCGCGGACGCGGGTTCTCGAAAAAATCGAAAAACAGACGTTCCGGGCTGCGCGCATCGTCAACGGGTTGCTGACGTTGTCGCGGCCGAACGCGGCCGAGGCGACCGAACGCACGTCGGTCGATCTCAATGTCGTGATCGGCGACGTGCTCGCGCTGCTGGAACATCAGCTCGAGAAAGGTAGTATCAAGATCCGCCGGGAGCTTGCTGACGACGCCGTTCAGCTCATCGGCTACGAGTTCAAGCTCCAGCAGGTATTCTTGAATCTGATCCTCAACGCTCGCGACGCGATGTCGAGCGGCGGCTGGCTGACAGTGGCGACACGGATTGAGAACGGCGAAGCTGTGGCCGAAGTGTCGGATACCGGACAGGGTATTCCGGCTGAGCATCTCGCCCGCATCTACGATCCGTTTTTCACGACGAAAGCGACCGGGCACGGCACGGGGCTGGGGTTGTCGATCAGTTACGGCATCGTGCGGGAGCACGACGGCGCGATTCACTGCGAAAGCGCGCTTGGACAGGGCACGCGATTCACGCTGCGCTTCGCTGCCGCTGGTGCGCAAGCGGCAGATACTCGGCGTATGGCAGGGTCGTGATCTATGCGACGCAACGCTTCCATCCTCGTCATCGATGACGAGGAAATCATGCGCGAAATTCTCGAGACGCTCCTCACGCGCGAGGGTTATACGGTCCGTCTGGCATCAAACGGCAGCGAAGGTCTCGATCTCGCCAGGTCGCTTCCGTTTGACGCGGTCATCGTTGACGTGATGATGCCCGGTCTCGACGGTTTGCAGGTGCTGCAGGAGCTCCACAAGCACGACGAAGAGCTGCCGGTCATCATGATCACGGCGTTTGCCTCGATGGAGAACGCGATCTCCGCGATGAAGAAAGGCGCGTTCGACTACATCACCAAGCCGTTCAAGAACGACGAGGTGCTGGTCGTGCTGCGCAACGCGATCGAGCGGCGGCAGCTGGTCGCGGAGAACGTCGCGCTCAAGCAGAACCTGCAGGCGCGGTATCACCGCTTCTCGGGCATCATCGGCAAGAGCCCGCGGATGAAGCAGGTCTTCGACCTCATCATCCAGGCCGCGCCGAGCCGTTCGACGATTCTGATTACCGGTGAGAGTGGAACGGGTAAGGAGCTGGTCGCACGCGCTATTCACAGCAACTCGTCGCGGTCGGACAAGACGTTTGTCACGGTAAACTCGGGCAACCTTCCGCCCGACCTGCTCGAATCAACGCTCTTCGGCCACGTCAAAGGGGCGTTTACGGGCGCCGTGTATCCGAAGAAAGGTCTTTTCGATCTCGCTGACAAAGGCAGCATCTTCTTCGATGAGATCGGCAACATTCCGCTCGAAACGCAAGCCAAGCTGCTCCGCGTCATGCAGGAGCGGGAGTTTATGCGTCTCGGCGGTATGGAAACCATCAGGGTCGATGTGCGCATCATCGCCGCGACCAACGTCGATCTGAAACGCGAGATGGAAGACGGGCGCTTCCGCGAAGATCTCTTCTATCGCCTGCATGTCATTGCGATTAATCTGCCGGCGCTGCGCGAGCGCAAGGAAGATATTCCGCTGCTGGTTCAGCATTTCCTCGAGAAGTACGGTGAAGAGAACGGCCGGCCGAACCTTGAACTGGCGCCCGAAGCGCTCGACCTGTTGATGGACTACGACTGGCCCGGCAACGTGCGCGAACTCGAAAACGTGATCGAGCGCGCGGTTGTGCTGAGCGCAGGCGTGCGGATTGGTCCCGATCTGATTCCGGAGAACGTTCGCCGTTCGCCCTCGTTCCAGATGCCGCACGTCGTGATGCCTGCCGACGGCGTCTCACTGAAGGAGGTGACGGCCGCATACGAGCGGCAATGGATCGAGTCGGCCCTCGAAGCCGCAGGCGGCGTGCAAAAGCGCGCCGCCGAACTCCTCCGCATCAAGCCGACAACGCTGAACGAAATGATCAAGCGTTACGACATCCGCCCGCGCCGGAAGAAAGCGGCGTCCGCTGTGACGCCGCCCGGTGAAGGTCCGATCACGGACGCCGGCGACGAGCTCGAGCCAGTCGGGTCGGACGTAGACTGACGCGCCTATTACTGTTCGCAATCGGAACTGGCCCATTCCGGCGGCGGGCGGTCGCGGCGGGCGCGCTTGCCGCCTTTCGATTCAACAATTTGCAGCGATCCGGACAGGCACAGAACGTGCCATCATCCGCTGGCTGTGGCCACATTCATGATGACCATCCCGTCATCCGCTTCCGCGCGGTCACGTGGCTGCCGTCACGAGCCGCCACGGGATCACTGCACGGAAAGCACGTGGACGCGAGGCGGCGACAGAGATTGTGGTTCGGTCAGCGTTACCGTCCTCGGACCGCCGCAATCAGACGATCGTATTTCGACATGATCACGTCCCAACGGTAATTGCGTTTGACGTATTCCTTGCCATTGCGTCCCATCGCGCGGCGCAGACGCTCGTCGGCGAGCAACAGTTTGGTGCACTCGACGAATTCATCCCGGTCGGCGTAGAACAAACCCGCGTTGCTCTTGAGGCAGTGCTCCATGAGCACTTCAGATCGTCCGTTGCACAGCACTGGCGTGCCGACTGCCATCGCCTCGAGTGCAAGCAGGGACAGGCTCTCAAACGGCGAAGGGACGACGACCACTGTTGCGGCCTCGAGTGCCTGGAGACGCTCGCGTTCCGACAGCAGGCCCGCAAACTTCACCCACGGCACTTCGGGGAGTTGCATCAGCTTGACGCCCATCAGTACCAGCAGCGCATCACCGCCCTGCTCCTTGTAGCTGGTGAAGTACTCGAGCAGCTCCTCACATCCCTTGCCCGCGTCGATGCGGCCGCCGTAGAGCAAAAAGTCACCATGCAGACGATGACGGCGGCGGAACGACGTGCCGCGCGACCGAACCTGCGCCAACACGTCCACCTCGTCTTCGCCGTCGCGACCCGGCGCGGGATCGCCGTCGCCGAGATCGCCCTGCATGAGATCCACGCCGCAGCCGACGATTTCTTCTGAGATGGTTCGAATCGGAAACGTCGTTTTGAGGAAGTTCCGTTCGACCTCGGTGTTGTACGCGATTGCGGTCGCGAGCTGAAACATCTCCTTGTAAATGTCGAGCTGAATGGCCGGCTCGTCGTGCGCCGTGGGGACGAGGATGCTTCTTCCCGGATCGATCTCCATGCCGAGCATCGTCGGCGCGTACAGATAAGTGAAGAAGATCAGCGCATCGTAGGTCTTGTGATGCCGGCGCAGGTAGTCCACGAGGGCTGGACACCACGGGCCCTGCATCTCGAGCCATTTGAGCTCGTCCTCGCGCGCGTGCGGATTGTGGAAGATCCAGTCTGAATAATCGTTGAAGGCGTGGATTTCCCGGGTGTGCACGTTGGCAAACCGCCGCACGGTCACACCTTTGATGCGATCGGTACCCTCGGGATACTCGTTCTTCCACGTGATGTAATCGCGCGCGCAGGTAGTAAGTACTTCGACGTCGTGGCGTGCCGCCATCCGCTCGGCAATCAACCGACAGTGGTATTCGGAGCCGCCGAGAATTTCGGCGCCGTAACGTTGGACGATGAAGGCGATGCGCATCAATTCACCGATGAAAGGAGCGCCGCGATGTGACGCCGCAGGCGCGCTTCGCCGAAATCCTGCAGCCGACGCCGCTGCCCGGCGAGAACATCGGCTCTCAGTTCGTCGTTGTAGGCAAGCTCCGCGAGCAGTTCCGCCGCGTACTCAAGATCCTTTGGCGTGAAGCACAAGCCGGCGCCGCCGAGGGTATCAGGAACAGCCGCGACGCCGTAGGCGAGCACCGGCACGTCGGCAGCCATCGCCTCGACGAGCGGAACACAAAAACCTTCGTGCTCGGACATCGACACATACGCGCGCGCGTGGCGATAAAACGCGGCCAGTTCCGCCTCGGGCACTGCTCCCGTAAACCAGAAGCGGTCTGGCGGCATGTTGTACTCAGCGATGAGCGATCGCAGCATGTGGTAATAGCCGGGTGCGGCATCGGTCTTCCCGACGAAGATGAAACGATACTCGGTATCGACGTAGCGCTTGTACTGTTCGGCGAGGCGAATGTGATCCTCGATCTTCTTGTTTGGGACGATGCGGCCCACGAACAGGAAATTCTGCAGACCGTCTGACAATACGCGTTCGAGCGCGGGGCGCCGCGGCGCCGTCCTGATCCGATTGGGATCGACCGCAATCGGAAACACCCCGGTGTTGCTGAAACCAAGCGCGTCGAGTTCCTGTCTGTTGAATTCGGAGTCGCCCAACGCGACGTCCGTCTGACCTACGAGCGCTTGCAGCTCCTGCCGCCCGAGCGTGAGCAAGCGAAAGATCTCGGGATCGTACGAGGCGAAGAAATGAGCCGGCGTGATGTTGTGATACTGGAGCACCCGTCCTCGCGGCAACCGCGCAAAGGCATCGGTCATCGGCGAGGGCAGGGCAAAGTGAAAAATCGTCGCATCGCCACGCCGCGCCGCCGGATCCGAAAACGACCGGATGTCGTCTTTGAGATCATCGTCGACCGACAAGGCATAGATTTCAGACTCGTGGCCGGACGCGCGCACCAGATCCCTGACGCGGCGCGCGCTGTCACCAATCGCGTCACCCTTGTGCGCCGCGGGAACCCACTGATTGACGATCATGCTTTGGGCAGGGCCTGAAACGCGGCCGGACGATATTTGCGCACCTCGTGCAGCTTCTGTGCGACCGTCACCTGTTCCCAGAAATCCTCTGCGACGGGTGGATGCGGGCGGCGCGGAGTGCGTTGTACCTGCTCGATGAACTTCAGAAGCGTACCTGCGAAGTCGCACGCGGTGAGCCGGCCGAGCGCGGCGTCCTGGGAGCGAATAATGCGGTCGTGCAATGCCGTATCGGTGACAATCTGGTCGATCAAAGCCGCCACTATCATCGGGTCCTTGTCTTTTACCAGCACGCCGGCGCCGTCCATCGTCGCCGGTACCGCCGCAGCCGCATACGCGATGACCGGCACGCCCATGTGGAAGGCCTCGACCAGCGGGACGCAGAAGCCCTCGTGCTCACTTGCGCACACGAACAGGTCCGCGATCTCGTAGAACGCGATCAGCTCCTCATTGGTGACGTGTCCAAGGAAGTGCACGTCGCGCGTGCCAAGCGTCGCCACAAGATGGTTGAGGGTGGCGACGTAGCCCTCGAACCCGCCTTGCGCCCCCACGAATAGCAGTCGCGAGCGGGGATTGAACCAACGCTTGTAGGCATGAAACCAGCGGATGACGTCCTCGAGCCGCTTGTTCGGGATGGTACGGCCGACAAACAAGAGATTGACCCAGTCGTCATCGAACTGCCGCACCGGAATGTAGTTAGGTAAGCCGCTCAGATGGGAAAAATCGGGTACCACAGGAAGCACGCCCGTAGGCGCGAACCCGGTTAACTCGAGCTCCTGACGGTTGTACTCAGAATCCCCGAGGCCGAGGTCGCAACGGCTCGCGTACAAACTCAGCTCGCGTCGGCCGAGATAACAGAGGTGCACGAGAACAGGATGAACGTCGACGAAGTACTCGGGCGGCGTGATGTTGTGGTAGACGAGCACCATCCGATCGGGCAACGCGTAGGCGATGCGCGACGCCGATGATCCGATCGAGAAGTGATGAATGAGGATGTTGTCGGGGTGACTTGCCGCCGGCAGCTCCTGGTAAGCAAGCGTCAGGTGCTTCACGCGCGTCTCGGCGCTGTCGACATAGATGTTCGACTCGTATCCCGCCGCGCGCAACACCCGCTGAATTCCGAGTACTTCGTGGCCAATCGCGTCGCCGTATCCGAGCGTCGCCAACACCTGATGAATGGCGATGCTCATCTCAGTTCGGCTTCCGCCTGGCACCGCCGCGACGACGCCGTCGTGAACCACGAACGGCGGGGCGCTCCGGTCGTCCCTTACCGGCGGTGACCAAGGGACGCTGCGGTGGCCGACCGCCGCTCGCGACGCGCTGAGGCAGCCCATACGGCCGCGGACCACGGCGCTCCGAGCCATAAGGCTTTACGTCCTGTGGCCTGACCGCCACCGCCCGGTTTTGTTCGCGTGGCGGTGGCACAGTCTCACCGTCTACGCGCGGCTGTTGCTCTCGTCCCTCCTGGTCGATCAGCGCGGGACCGGTCGCCAGCGCCGTGACCACGCCGTCGGCGGGCGGCAGTGTTTTGCGCCGGCGTGCAAACCAGCCCGGCATCTGCTCCATGGTGGTGTTCGGTCGGTCGCGCTTGAGCCGATCGAGCATGTCGAGGTATTTGCGTTCAATCACCGGCCAGCTGTAGTGCTTCGCAAAATACTCGCGGCCGTTTCGTCCGAGCGATGCCGCCAGCACCGGTCCCATGTCAATCGCGCGCAACGTCTCGAGAAACTCCTCGAAGTTCTCGTAATACAGGCCCGCATTACTGCGGATGCACTGGCCGCGGAGTACGTCGCACTTTCCGTTGGCGAGAACCGGTTTGCCGAGCGCCCACGCTTCGAGCGCCACCATCGAAAGGCTTTCGAGGTACGACGGCATCACGAGGAGCTCCGCCGCCGAAAGCGCGTCGAACTTGTCCTGATCGCTGACGAAGCCGAGATGATGAATGCGCGCGTGATGTGGAATTCTCATCACCGGTGTGCCGATCAAAACGAGGTGCATGCCGTCGACCATCGTCTTGCTGTAGCGCGTGAAGAAGTCGAACAGCTCGCGGCATCCCTTGTTTTCATCGATGCGCCCGACGTAGAGAGCAAACCGATCGCGGAAGTTGAACTTGTGCCGGAACCGGGCAGGACTGGTTTGATCCGGGATTTCGGATCCGATGCCGACGACCACGCCCGGAACGTCGTGATTACGGGAGACGCCGTGAATCAACGCGCGTTCTTCGAACGAGTTGTACATGAGCGCCCGAACGCCGCGGAATATAGCCGCGAAGATGCTCAGGCCGAGTGCGGCGTCGCGTTCTGCCGTCGGTACGAGGATCGCCTTCGAGGGCACGGCCCGCACGCCGTGAAAGGCGTGGTAATAGCGAAAGCTGAAGAAGATGAAAAAGTCGAAGCTGCTTTCGTGCGCCTGAACGTACGAAATCAGCTCGGGGCTGGTCGGTCCTTCCGAATCCAGCCAGCTCAGTTCGTCACGAACGGCATGCGGCTCGAGGAAGACACGTTCCGACCACTGCGCGAAGTCGTCCGGCGAGCGTTCGCGGGCCACGAGAAACCGCCGCACCGTGATGCCGTGAACCGTTTCAACTGTTGCCGGAAGTGAATTGCGCCATGTCACATAGTCGGTCGCACAGGTGGTGAGCACTTCGACCTGTACGTGCCGGGCAAGATGTTCGGCGACGTAGCGCGCGTGGAGCTCCGCGCCGCCGTTGATCTCCGCACCGTAGCGCTGAACAACGATGGCAACTTTCACTGCTGGTCGTCGTCTGTAAGATCCGAAGCGGAGGACTCGGGCGTTTCCGAGGTCGCCGCGTTGCCGCCGCCGTCGCCCTCCGGGCTCGCCTCGGATGCGTCCTGCGCTTCCGCTCCCCACGACTGGTCGGTCTCCTGGATGTCGTCAGAGTCGGCGGTTTCGCTTTCGAGCTCGCTCTCGGCTTCAAACGCACTTTCGGCGGTTAAGCCGGAGGATTCCGTGCTGCCTCCCGGCTGATCTCCGAGGGCGGGCGCTGCTGATCCAGCAGTGACGCCGGCGCCGCGCCGCCCGCGACGACGACGGCGGCGGCGTCTCGTTCCTTCGCTTCCTGGTTGTTGTTGAGGCGGAACGCCGCCCTCAACGGCTTCTGCCGCTGCGGCATCGACGCCGGCACCTTCCGTACGCGCTCCTCGATCGCGCATCTCCCCGCGCTCGCGCGGGCGTATCGCTTCCGGTCGGTACTGGACGACGCCCTCGAGCGCGCGCACGCGACGTTCGCTGAAATCGAGCCGGCTGGCCAGCGATTCGAGCCGCATTTTGAGGTTCTTGATCTCGATGCCGCTGCGCGTGGTCTCGAGCACGAGGTTATGCAGCACCTCGTAGTACAGCGCATTCCATTCCGCGCGCGAGCGATCGAACTCGATCTTCCGCCGCTGTTCGCGCTTGAGCAGGTCGACGTTGAACTGCGCCTGTGTATTCAGCACATTGATCAGCGGGTTGGGGTTGAAGAACAGTTTGAGAATCGGCTTGAGCAGGTTCCTGATGAATCGAAGTGCGCCGCGGTGTGTGTCGAACAGCGTGTTCTCGTCGAATCGATACGGCGCTTCGACAGGCAACGGCTCAGAGGGCACCGCCGGGCGGCTCCGCCGAAACTGGTCGAGCAGGTCCGAGCGCAGGTTCTTGGGATCGAGAAACTTTTCGAGACGAACGGTGGCAAGCTCGCGAATCTGTTCTTCGGTGTAGTCCGCGCCGCGCTTTTCGCGGATGCGGGCGCGAATCTGTTTCATGATCTGCTCGACGTCGACGGACTCAGAGCGGACGTTGAAATCGGCCATAGCAAAATCCTTACGCTGCCTTGCCGGGTGAGGTGTGCCGGCGGCGGCTGGCGAACTCGGGCGCTTCCTTGATGCACGTACCGAGAATCCCCATCGACTGGGCGAGCGCGCGCCAGCCGCCCAGGTGCGTCACCGTGGGGGCGGCGCCGCCGACGTCAGGAAAGCCGTCGGCGGTTGGAGCGAGCCGCTCCCAGTTTTCGAAGAGACGGCCCCAGGGACTTTCGAGCACGTGCTTCATGCGGCGCTCCGCGTTCGCGGGGTACCAGAAGCTGTCGTGATAGATGACGCTGGCGATGTAGGCCCACGGCGCCAGCACCGTTTTGAGCGACCACTCGATTGGTTTGCGCAACGGGCCCCAATAAATCAGGTGCTGCATCCGCGAGGCGAACGTCATGCGCTCGAACGGCCCGACGAAGCGCCAGTTCTCCCGCGCCGCCTCCTGATCGCCGACGATCTCGATGTCGCGCGGGTCGCCGCAACCCAGTCCAGCGTCGTGCGCAAGCCGGATGTATTTGATCCCTAACGGGTCGAAGCCCATGAGCCTCGCGGCAGCAGCGTCGATCGCGACCTGGTCGGCGCTCGCCAGAATGACGTTCTTCGTGTACGGGATCATGCAGCGCGGTCCCGGTCCGTCGCCGACGAACGTGCCATCCATCACCGCGAACACGCCGCGATGAATCTTCTTTTGAATCATCAACAGGTCGACCAGAGTCTCGTGGATGACAGGATGCGTCCAGTGCCGCTTCTCGTTCAGCAGACCGCCGAACGCGTTCTTCATCGCGCCGGTAGTGGTCGTGAACACGTGCGTCTTCACCGTCGGCAAGTGGATGATGTTCTCGCCGATGAACCGCCGCGGAATCATGAAGCCGTCGGGATAGACGTCGTTGAGGCACAGGAATCTGGTCGCCAGGTCGCCGACCGCGTCGCGAATATTGATCCACGCCTCGTCGCCTTCGTAGAGGTGAATGTTGCGAAGGCCGTGCGCCCGCACGACCGGCAACTGCTTGTTCTCGGCTTCGCCAAGATGCGCGTCGATGACGACGGTGCGATTGTGGCAGGCGTGAATGAGCGACGGATCGTAGCCGTCGCGCTTCATCGCTCGAATCACACCGTCGAGTTGCCAGGGCGTGGTCGAGGAACCCGGGAAAAAGAAATGCCAGGAGATGTTGACCTTGAGCGCGGTATCGGCGTCTTTGGCGATGACGTCCTGATAGCCCGCCAGGTTCATCAACTCGTGATGATCCCGGAGGACCGTGGCGGGCGAAGTTCTCAGAATCGCGACTTTTGATTTCATATTCCTTCGCAGTCGTAACGAGTAGCGCGTAGCTGGTAGCGCGTAACGAGAGAATCCCCTCGCTACTCGTTACTGCATCGAAGGAGGTCTACAACCCGGCGAGGCGATAGATGATGGCGATGACCGCAAGGCCCCAGAGCGCGATGCAAATCAAGAGCGGCCGGTCCGTCAACAGCACCTCCGACGGACTCCCCGTGCCACGCTGATGCACGAGATAGAGGTAGCGGAAGATGCCATAGATCGCAAACGGCGTCGTCAGCACCAGTTTGTCGGTGCCGAATTTCGCGCTCGTCTCGGGGCTCGTGCAATAGATGATGTAGGCCATCAGCGTCGAGGCCGTGACCACGCCAATCATCTGATCGAGCAAATACGGGTTGTATTCCTCCAGAATCCGCCGGTGATTCGTCGCGGCGCCGGCAAGCAGCGTCAGTTCGTGACGCCGCTTGCTGAGCCCGAGAAACAACGCCAGCAGGATGGTGCAGACCAGCAACCAATGGCTCATCGGCACCGCAATCACTACTGCTCCCGCCGCTGCCCGAAGCACGAACCCGACCGCGATCGTCAAAACGTCGAGTATCACCACATGCTTCAAGAACCACGAATACGCGGCAAAGAGCGCGACATAAATCGCTGCTACCAGCCCAAACTCGAGCCGCAGCCAGAAGGCCGCCGCGAGCGCGCCCGCGCCGATCGTCGCAGCCGCCGCAATCGCGGTCCGAGGCATCAGCGCACCGGATGCGATCGGCCGCTGCGACTTCAGCGGATGCTGCCCATCGGCTTCGCGGTCCGTGACGTCGTTCACGAGATAGACCACGCCGGACAACGCGCAAAAAATCAAAAAGGCCGCCAGTGAGAATCCCACGGCGGCCGGATCAAACAGGCGGTGCCCAAAAATGAGCGCCGCGAACACAATCAGGTTTTTCGTCCACTGCTCCGGCCGCAACGAGCGGATGAGAGCAGCGGCGGCCCACGGGCGGCCGCCGCTCGTGGCGCCCGCGACGTTTGCCCACGCGCGGTCGCCGCGCGTGGGGCCCGCGGTGACCGGCCTCTCCATTCTCAGGAGAAGCTCTTGATAGCGTCCGCCTCCGAGTCGAACGTCTCGAAGACGGTCAGCAACTTGGTAATCGACAGCAAATCCTCGATGCGCTTGGTCAGATTGAGCAGCTTCAATTTGCCACCCTGACGGCTCACCGTCGTAAACGTGCGGACAATCTCGCCCAGTCCGGCCGAATCGATATACGGAACCCCTTCGAGGTTCAGAACGAGCTTCTTCTTTCCACCTGATAGCAGTGAATTGATCTTGTCCTTCAGCAGCTCGTCGCCTTCGCCAAGGGTCATCTTTCCCTTCAAATCGAGCACGGTGACGTCGCTCACTGTCCGTTCCACGATATCCATGCGGGGTATCCTATCTCTACTCTGCTTCGCGCCGCATCTTCTTGCGGTTGCGTTTACGGGCCAGCGCCTGTTTGGCGCGTCTCTTGTCGCCCGGCTTCAGATAGAAGGAGTGTTTCTTGATGTCCTTGATGATGTCTTCCTGCTGAACCTTGCGCTTGAATCGTCGGAGCGCGCTTTCAATTGATTCGCCCTCCTGCACTTTCACCTCGGCCACCGGTCATCACCCCCTCTCAATCAGATTTTTTGCGCGTCGCGCGCACACAAAGCACCCTGGCACCCGAAGTGCTGCAGGCACTCCGGCCACTCCGGGCACTCTAGGCGCCACGCGCGAACGATTGCCGAATATGCTAGGCTATCACACACTTTCGCCTTTCGAGAGACATCCCTAAATTCTTAGTTATCAGTCCCTTACATGCGAATCCTGGTGGTGGGAGGTGGCGCGCGCGAGCACGCCCTCTGCTTCAAGCTTTCCTCTGACCCCGGCGTCGCCCAAGTGACCTGCGCACCTGGCAACGCGGGAATCGCGCGCCGGTTTCCCTGCGTTCCGGTCGATCCAAGCGATCCCGAAGCGCTCTTCGCCCTTGCTGAGCAGCGCCAGATTGACCTGACGGTCGTTGGTCCCGAAGCGCCGCTCGCGAAAGGGATTGCCGATCTCTTTAGCGCGCGCGGGCGGCCAATCTTCGGCCCGCGCCGACTGGCCGCACAACTCGAAACGAGTAAGGCGTTCGCGAAGGACTTCATGCAGCGTCATCGCGTGCCCACCGCCAGATACCGTACCTGCGGCGATGCGGACGACGCGCTCAAAGTGATCCGCGGTGGTGAATTTGGTGACACGGTGGTGGTGAAGGCGGATGGGCTTGCCGCCGGCAAAGGAGTCGTGGTGGCAGAGACGCGCGCGGCCGCGGAAGCGGCAGTGCACAGCGCCATGGTTGACCGTGCGTTCGGTGAGGCCGGTGCCAGAGTAGTGCTCGAGGAGCGGCTCGAGGGTTCAGAGGTTTCGTTCTTCGTGATCGCTGACGGCGAGCACGCCGTCCCACTCGCCGCGGCCCAGGATCACAAGCGGGTTTTTGATGGCGACCGGGGACCCAACACGGGCGGCATGGGAGCGTTTGCGCCCAGCCCGCTCGTAAACGAGGCGTTGCAGCGCCGCATCCTGGATGAGATTGTCCAGCCGGTGTTAAGGGGCCTGATCAAGGAGGGGTCGCCGTATCGTGGAGTTCTCTACTGCGGTTTGATGCTCACCGCCGACGGCCCGAAGGTCATCGAATTCAACGTGCGCTTCGGCGATCCCGAGGCGCAGGTGCTGTTGCCGATGGCCAAGGAGCCGTTGACGCCGCTGCTATGGGCGACCGCGAACGGCACACTGCGTTCCGGGCGTGTACGCATGCTCGACCACGCTCACGTCGGCGTTGTGCTGGCGGCAAAAGGATACCCAGGCGAGCTGGAGACCGGTCACCGCATCGAAGGTCTCGACCGCGTCGAATCGGAGTGCTCGGAGGCGTTGGTGTTTTACGCTGGAGTAAAAGAGCACGACGGCGCGCTCGTTACGGCCGGCGGTCGCGTGATGACCATTGTCGGACGAGGGTCGAACTTCGAAGCGGCGATCGGACGGGCTTATGACGCGGTCGCGCGCGTCCACTTCGATGGCATGCAGTACCGTCGGGATATCGGGAGAAAAGCACTGAATTTGGAGAATTGGCGATCTGGAGATTTGGAGTAGATCTGGAGATCTGGAAGATTTGGCGCTTCGGCGATTTGGCGATCTAGTGATTTGGGGGATCTGGTGAATTGGCGATCTGCTGATTTGGCCAGTTGGTGATCTGGTGATTTGGCGAGCTGGTGATTTGGCGATCTAGAGATCTCGAGATTTGCCGATTTCCAAATCTCGAAAGTCCAAATCTCAAAATCTCCAAATGGCTAAATCCCCAAATCCCCAAATCCCCAAATGTCCAAATCGGCTCCAAATCGCCAATTCTTCAGATCTCCAAATTCGCGATGAAGTACTGCGTAGTGACCTTCGGCTGTCGTGTAAACCAGGCGGATTCGCTCGCGATCGAAGGGCAGCTTTCGGCCGGCGGTGGTGTCGCCGTTTCAGCCGACCAGGCGGACGTCGTGATCGTTAACACCTGTTCGGTAACGGCCAGCGCGGATCAAGGCGCACGGCAAACCATCAGACGAATCGCGCGGCAGAACCCGACCGCGAAGATCGTCGCGACCGGTTGTTACGCTACCCGCTGCAGTGACGAACTCGCAGAGTTGCCAGCGGTCGTCGACGTCGTCCCGAACGATCGCAAACTCTCGATCCCGATCGCGTTTGTCGAAGGAGCATGTGGTCGGCCCCTGGCTCCAGGCTTGATGGGGCGAACCGCATGGACCCTCCGCGTGCAGACCGGCTGCGAGGAGAAATGCAGCTACTGCATTATTCCGAAGACGCGCGGTCCGAGCAGGAGCCGCACGATCGACGACATCCTTGCCGAAGTCGATCGCGTTCTCGCCGCGGGTTACAAAGAGATCGCGATCACTGGTGTCCATCTTGGTTCATACGGCCGCGACCTCGCCCCCAAGTTGTCGCTGGTGTCACTCGTTGATCTTCTTGTAGCGCGGACCTGCCAGGATCCTCGACCCGCGGACTTTGCGGGTTGGGGTGGTGGCTTTAGGTCCGCGGTTCTTCGGGTCAGCTCTTTAGAACCGATGGATTTCCCCAGCGAGATTGTGGAAAGAGTGGCGCCTCACTTCCACCTTCCTCTTCAACACGCCTCCAATCGCGTTCTGCGCGCAATGAGGCGTCCGTACACCATCGAGCAGTACGCCGCGATCGTGGGTGACATCCGCGCGCGCGTGCCGCATGCGGCGATCGGATCGGATGTCATCGTGGGGTTTCCCGGGGAGACCGATCGGGAGTTCGGACAACTCGCCGCTTATCTCGAGGCGTCGCCGCTCACGCATATCCACGTATTTCCTTATTCGGATCGGCCAGGAACCGAGGCGTCGCACCTGCCGGATAAAGTGCATGGTGGTGTCGTGAAGCTGCGCAGTGAACGCGTGCGCCAAATCTCGCGGCAGCTTCACGAGCGTTTCCGCGCGTCGCTTCGCGGTGTAAGTCGACCGGCCCTCACGATCGAGGATGGAAGCGTCGCGATCACGGACAACTACATCCGTGTCCCGGTGCCGCCGGGGCACGCGCGTAATGAATGGGTTAGTGCGGTTTTATAGCGCAGCCGCTAAGCTCTGGCCTGCGCTGCGCTTCTGGCCCTCGACAATCAATTGGCCGCACGCCGCTCGAATATCGCGGCCGCGGCTTTTCCGGACCGACACGTTGACGTGACGATCCGCAAGGATTTGGGCGAAGGCATCCACGCGGTCATCCGAAGGTCGCTCGAACGGGATGCCTGCCGCTGCGTTCAAAGGAATCAAATTCACCTTTGCCTTGATACCCGCCAGAAGCTTTGCGAGCCGCCGCGCATCATCCGCGGAATCATTGACGTCGTTCAGGAGGACATACTCGAAGGTGATACGGCTACGCTTTTTGAGAGGAAACCGCCGGCAGGCATCGAGGATGTCTTGCAGCGAGTACTTCCTCGCGGGCGGCACAATCGCGCGCCGTTGTTCCTCGGTCGTGGCATGCAACGAGATGGCGAGATTCGGCATCAGCTCTTCTTGCGCAAGCTTGTCGAGCATCGGCACCAGGCCGACGGTGGACAACGTGACACGACGTGGTCCAACGGAGAGTCCTTGCTCGTCGTTCAGGATGCGCAGCGCCTTCATCGTGGCGTCATAGTTGTGCAGCGGCTCGCCCATGCCCATCAGGACGATGTTGAAGGGGTCGTCGCCAAATTCGAGCGCGTGCGCCAGCACCCGCACCTGCCCGGCAATTTCGCCGGCGCTGAGATGCCGGACTAGACCCATCTTTCCCGTGAGGCAGAACGCGCATCCCACGGCGCAGCCGACCTGTGTCGAGATGCAAAACGTTTGTGCGGGCGTGTCGGGGATGAAGACTGATTCGATCCGCTTACCATCCGTCAGCCGCAACACGAACTTCTGCGTGCCATCTTCCGAAAAGTCGCGACCAACGATCTCGGGAGTCGCGACGACGAATTGTTCGGCAAGTTGGGTGCGAAGGCTCTTGCTCAGGTCGGTCATGCGGGCGAAATCGGTGATCCCGCGCTTCCAAATCCAACGGAAGACCTGACGTGCATGGAAGCGGGGGTGGCTGCCTTGTTCGAAGACTGCTTCCATTTCGGCGAGTTCGACCTCGCCGAGATCGGGCTCGCGCCGCAGCTCGTCAGGAATAGCGCGAGCGGACGCGGACTCGTCCCGCCGAAGCCCGCCGGATGTCGGGCGAGCAAGGGCAGACTTGTCTCCCATCACAGTGTCATGATATCATTCCCTTTTTAATTCCTTGCGCTGCAACGATTTAGGGCAGCGCATTCCCCGACAAGCTTGACCGACTCCCGCATCCGCCGCGAGACGCTCGCCAACGGTCTTCGTCTCGTCACCGAAGCCATGCCGCACGTGCGGTCGGTGTCGGTCGGTGTGTGGCTCACGCGCGGCTCGCGCCACGAGCCTGAGCAACACGCAGGCATCGCGCATTTCGTCGAGCACATGCTCTTCAAGGGAACGACGAGTCGCTCCGCGGAGGACATTGCGCAACAGGTGGACTCGATAGGCGGGCAGCTGGACGCGTTTACGTCGAAGGAATACGCCGGCTACTACATCAAGGTGCTCGACGAGCATCTTCCTGTTGCCATCGATTTGCTGTCGGATCTGGTTTCCCGGCCGACGTTCGCGCCCGAGGAGATCGAGCGTGAGAAGAAAGTGATCCTCGAAGAGATCAAGATGGTCGAGGATACGCCCGACGATCTGGTTCACGAGCTCTTCGCGGAACGTTTCTGGAGCGGTCACCCGCTGGGCCGGTCGATTCTTGGCACACCGGAGAGCGTTTCGGCCCTGGATGTCAAGTCGCTGCGCCGTTACTTCAAGGATGCGTACGTGGCGCGCAACTTTGCCGTCGTCGCCGTCGGCAATCTCGAGCACGATCGGTTGCGCGCACTGGTGGAGCCGGCATTCGCGCCCATCCCGGTCAACGGCTCGCCGATTGATGCGGAACGGCCCCAGGTGTTTCCAAGCGTGCAAGTGCGTGAAAAGGATTTGGAACAGAGTCACGTCTGTTTCGGCACGCCGGCCTTGCCGCAGAACCATCCCGATCGCTACGCCGCTTACGTTCTCAACACGGTACTCGGCGGGTCGATGAGCTCGCGCTTGTTTCAGAACGTTCGCGAGAAGCGCGGCCTGGCATATGCCGTGTTCTCGTCGTTGAGCGCCTATCAGGACGCAGGCGCCTTCAGCATTTACGCTGGCTGCGCGAATGACGCGGTGGCCGAGTTGATCGATGTCGTCATCGGGGAAATCCGGCAGCTCAAACGCGAGCCGATTTCGGCGGATGAGCTCAGGCGCTCGAAGGATCACCTCAAGGGCTCGTTGATGCTCAACCTCGAAAGCACGTCGAGCCGCATGTCGCACCTGGCGCGCCAGGAGATCTATCGCGATCGCACGGACACGCTCGACGCGATGCTTGCGGCGATCGAGAAGGTAAGCATTGCGGATGTCACGCGGCTCGGGGGCGAATTCTTCCAGGACGGATCGCTCGGCGTGACCGTGCTTGGCAACGTCAACGGCTTGCAGGTCGAAAAGGAGCAACTCGCGCTCGGATGATTGCTCGTTACACGCACCCGGAGATGGGTCGGATCTGGAGCGATCAGCGTCGATATGAAACGTGGCTCCAGGTCGAACTGGCCGCGGCCGACGCGATGGCGCGGGCCGGTCTGATACCGCCGGATGCGGCGCGCGAGCTCCGAGCGAAGGCACGATTCGATATCGCGCGCATCGAACAGATCGAGCAGATCACACAACACGATGTGATCGCCTTTACCACGGCGGTTGCAGAACATGTCGGCGCCGCCGCACGCTGGCTGCACTTCGGTTTGACGTCGTCCGACGTCGTGGACACGGCGCAGGCGCTGCAGATGGTGGAGGCCTGCGATCTGATCCTTCGCGACCTCGATGCCCTTCAGGAGGCAGTCAAAAAACGCGCGTTCGAGCACCGGTTGACGCCGATGATTGGACGCACGCACGGCGTTCACGCGGAACCGATGACGTTCGGGTTGAAGCTGGCGCTGTGGCACGCAGAACTCGGGCGCAACCTCGAACGCGTCCGCCGCGCGCGTGAGACCGTCCGCGTGGGCAAGATCTCCGGCGCGGTCGGAACGTTCGCGCATCTCGACCCCGTGATCGAGACGGAGGTCTGCCGGCGGCTGGGTCTCGAGCCCGCGCCGATTGCGTCACAGGTGATCCAGCGGGATCGGCACGCCGAGCTCCTGGCAGCGCTGGCGATCAGCGCCGCATCGCTCGAAAAATTCGCGCTTGAAATTCGCGGGTTGCAGAAGACGGAAATCGGCGAAGTCGAGGAGCCATTTGGCAAAGGCCAAAAGGGATCCTCGGCGATGCCGCACAAGCGGAATCCGATCGGGTGCGAGCAGATCGTCGGCCTGGCGCGGCTCGTGCGCGGCAACGCGCACGCGGCGTTCGAGAATGTCGCGCTGTGGCATGAGCGCGACATCACTCATTCGTCGGTCGAACGCGTGATTCTTCCCGACAGTTTTATCGTGCTCGATCACATGCTTCGGCGTTTCACGCGGATCGTGACCGGCATGGTCGTCTATCCGGACCGGATGAGGGAAAACCTCGAGCGCTCGCGCGGCGTGATCTTCTCTGGTCAGGTGCTCCTCGAGCTTGCTCGGCGCGGCGTCTCGCGCGAGCAGGCCTATGAGTGGGTGCAGCGCAACGCGATGCGCTCGTTCGACGAACACAAGGCGTTCAAGGACCTGCTGCTGGCGGACAGCGATGTTACCGGCGTCCTCACGAAAGCTGACATCGAAAAGGCGTTTGACCTCAACGAGCAGCTCCGAAACGTCGACGCCGTTTTCGATCGCGTGTTTGGGAGTGTAGTGGCGCGGCTTTAGCCGCGCCGGAGGTTGATAATGCGCGCACGGGTGTACGTCACGCTCAAGCCGTCAGTCTTCGATCCCCAGGGACGGGTTGTCGCGGACGCTTTGCTGTCGCTCGGCTACCAGGATGTGAAAGATGTCCGGCAGGGCAAGTTTTTCGAAGTGGAGCTCGACTCAGCCGATCCCGTGACGGCCAAGGCGCGTGTGACGGAGATGGCCGACAAGCTCCTGGCCAACCCTGTGATTGAGAGTTATCGCGTCGAGGTCCTATGAGATTTGCAGTCATTGTCTTTCCTGGATCGAATTCCGATCGAGACGCGTGGTACGCGGCGGGACAGGTGCTCGGCGAGGAAGCCGAGCTGGTTTGGCACAAGGACACGGATCTCGCCGGTGCTGATGCAGTGATTCTGCCGGGGGGATTCGCGCACGGCGACTACCTGCGCACCGGGGCGATCGCGCGCTTCTCGCCGATCATGTCCGCCGTCGCCCGCTTCGCCGAGCAAGGCGGCCCCGTACTTGGCATTTGCAACGGCTTTCAGATCCTGCTGGAGGCAGGACTGCTCCCGGGTGCGATGGTGCGCAACGATTCGGTCAAGTTCGTGTCGCGGCACGTCGAGGTGCGGGTTGAACAGATGGACACTCCGTTTACTATGGCCTGTACCCAGGGTCAGGTCTTGACGTTGCCCATCGCTCACGGAGAGGGCAACTACTTCGCCGAACCCGACGTGCTGCAGGACGTTGAAGTCAACCGGCAAGTGATTTTTCGCTATCTCGATAACCCGAATGGCTCACTCAACAACATTGCCGGCATCTGCAGTCGCGGCCGCAACGTCGTGGGGCTGATGCCGCATCCCGAGCGCGCCTGCGAAGAGTGTCTCGGCAGTGCCGATGGCAAGATCGTGCTCGAATCGGTTGTGAAGTTTTTCGCGGACAGGCTCGTGAAGCGATGAGCGCAATTGATCAGGCCGTGCTCGAACAGCACGGCCTTAAGCAGGACGAGTACGAGCGGATTCGCGAGATGTTGGGCGGCGAACCCAACCTACTGGAGTTGGGGCTGTTTTCGGTGATGTGGTCCGAGCACTGCAGCTACAAGAGCTCGCGCATCCATCTCAAGACGTTGCCGACCGCAGGACCGCGCGTGGTGCAGGGTCCGGGCGAGAACGCCGGCGCGGTCGATATCGGTGACGACTTGTGCGCGGTTTTCAAAATCGAATCGCACAATCACCCGTCGTTCATCGAACCGTATCAGGGCGCGGCCACTGGTGTCGGCGGCATCATTCGCGACATTTTCACCATGGGTGCACGGCCGATCGGTCTGCTCAACGCGCTGCGATTCGGATCGCTCGACACACCGCTTGCGCGGCGCCTTTTCGCTGGCGTCGTCGCCGGGATTGGCGGCTACGGCAACAGCATTGGCATCCCGACCATCGGTGGCGAGATTTACTTCGACCCGGTGTACGCGGGCAATCCGCTCGTCAACGTGCTTTGTCTCGGTCTCGCGCGCAAAGACGAGATCATCAAAGGTGCTGCCAGGGGCGAAAGCAATCCTGTCTTTTACGTCGGCGCCAAGACCGGGCGCGATGGTATCCACGGTGCCACCATGGCGTCGGCGGAGTTCGACGAGCGCTCGGCGGAGAAGCGTCCCGCGGTGCAGGTTGGCGATCCGTTCATGGAAAAACTGCTCATGGAAGCCTGTCTCGAAGTCATGAAGACAGGTGCGGTTGTCGGCCTGCAGGACATGGGCGCCGCTGGTCTGACGTGCGCAACCAGCGAAATGAGCTCGCGCGGCGGCAGCGGCATGGATGTCGAGGTCACACGCGTACCGCAGCGCGAGAGCGGCATGGTCCCCTACGAGATCATGCTGTCCGAGTCGCAGGAACGGATGCTCCTGGTCGTCGAGCATGGCCGGGAACGCGAGGTCCAGGAAGTGTTTGAGAAGTGGGATCTCCACGCGGAGCGCATCGGGACCGTCACGAACACCGGGCGCCTCCGGATTTTCGAAAGCGGCGTCGTGGTTGCCGATGTGCCTACCCGCGCACTCACCGACGAAGCGCCCGTGTATCGCCGTCCGATGCGCGAGCCCGACTGGCAGCGCAGCGTGCAGCAGCTGGAGCTGCAGAAACTGAGCGGGCCGCGCTCGGCCGAGCTCGCGTTTGAGATGCTGATCACGTCTCCCGTCATCGCGAGCAAACGGTGGGCCTACAGGCAGTACGACCATACCGTCGGCACTAACACGATTGCGCAGCCGGGCACGTCGGCAGCCGTTGTGCGCGTCAAAGGCTCCACACGCGGTCTCGCCGTGTCGGTCGACTGTAACAGCCGGTTTTGCTTTCTCGATCCTTACCGTGGCGCCATGCTCGCCGTTGCCGAATCGGCGCGAAACGTCGCTTGCGCTGGAGGCGAGCCGATCGGCGCGACCAACAACCTCAACTTCGGCAATCCCGAGCGGCCGGAGATCATGTGGCAGTTCGCAGAAGCCGTCCGGGGAATCGGGGACGCATGCCGCGCGTTCGAGATTCCGATCACAGGCGGCAACGTGAGTCTCTACAACGAAACCGAAGGCGAGGCGATTTATCCAACTCCCGTGCTCGGCGTCGTCGGTGTGATCGAGGACGCGAGCCGAACAATGACCCGCCAGTTCAAGCATTCCGGTGCGCCGGTGGTGTTACTCGGCGATAATCAAGGTGAGTTAGGTGGCAGCGAGTATCTCGCGCTCGTGCATGGCGTGGTCGCCGGTGCGCCACCTGCGCTCGACCTCAAACGCGAACACGCGCTGCATCAATTGTTGGTGCGGGCAATTCGCGAAGGTCTCGTCGATTCCGCCCACGATTGTTCCGAAGGGGGCATCGCGATCGCGCTGGCTGAGTGCTGTTTCGGAAGCGGCGGTATCGGTATTCGAGCGGATCTGGCAGCCGTCACCGGCGTTCCTGACCCGCTTGGCATCGACGCGTCGCTCTTTGGCGAATCGGCATCGCGGGTCATCGTTTCGACCAGCGATGATCGATTACCGCGCTTGCTCGACGCCGCCGCTGCCGCAGGCGTTCCGGCATTCGCGATCGGTCGCACTGGCGGAGACCGAATTCAGCTTGCGGTCAACGGCGACGTGGATATCGACGTTGCCGTGAGTGACGCCGAGCAGTTGTGGTTCACGGCGATAGAAAAAAAGCTGGGCAGGTAGTTCGGTTGGGCGGGTTGCGATCCGAGGAAGCCATGTTCGACAAGTTCCGCGAAGAATGCGGGGTCTTTGGAATTTACGGCCACGCCGAAGCGGCGAAGCTCGCTTACCTCGGGCTGTATGCGCTGCAGCACCGGGGGCAGGAGAGCGCCGGCATCGCCGCATCGGACGGCGTGCGTATTCGCGCGGTCCGCGAAATGGGCTACGTCAACGAGATCTTCGACAAGGATGCCATTGCGTCGCTGCCGGGGCATCTCGCGATCGGTCACACGCGCTACTCGACCGCCGGCGAAAGCAAGCTCTCGAACGCACAGCCGATCCTGATCGACTGCGTGCACGGCCAGGTTGCGATCGCTCACAACGGCAATATCGTCAACGCCAACGAGATCAAGCAACGCCTGGTCGGTCAGGGGTCCATCTTCCAGACCAACAGCGACACCGAAGTGGTCGTTCATCTGTATGCGCGATCGCAGGCCGGGAATTTTGCCGACGCGCTCGTGGAATCGATCGCCCAGCTGTCCGGCGCGTTTTCCTTCGCCATCATGACGAAGGATCACCTGATCGCGGCGCGAGATCCGCACGGCTTTCGTCCGCTCGCGCTCGGACGACTTGGCGACGCCTGGGTCGTGTGCTCCGAAACGTGCGCCCTCGATTTGATCAATGCCACCTACGTCCGCGACGTCGAACCCGGCGAAGTACTGGCGATTGGCGCCGACGGTATGAAAGCCCTGCGCGCGTTTCCCAGCGCGAAGCTCGCGCACTGCGTGTTCGAGCACGTCTACTTCGCGCGCCCGGATAGCGAAGTGTTTGGCCAGAGTGTCAACGAGGTTCGTAGCAATCTCGGTCGCCTGCTCGCAAAAGAGACCGGAGTCGAAGCCGACGTTGTGGTGCCTGTTCCCGACTCGGGGGTCTGCGCGGCGATTGGATATGCGGAAGAAGCCAGGCTTCCGATGCGATTCGGGCTGATCCGTAATCACTACGTGGGACGCACGTTCATCGAGCCCGCGCAGTCGATCCGTCATTTCGGCGTCAAGGTGAAGCTCAATCCCGTCAAGAGCATCCTTGCCGGCCAACGGGTGGTGCTCGTGGACGATTCGATCGTGCGCGGGACGACGAGCCGGAAGATTGTCAAGATGGTCCGTGCGTCGGGCGCGAAAGAGGTGCACCTGCGCATCAGCTGTCCGCCAACG
>JBKPAJ010000192.1:0-33849 GCA_046726375.1 Acidobacteriota bacterium | reverse complement strand
GTGGCAACCGCATTCGAACGCCATGCGCTCGCCAGCCACAACAGGCCTGCCACAGTTGCGGCGATGGCGGTTGGCAGCGCCGAGCGTGCGGACACACGAAGACTGAAGACCGTGGTGACAAACCCACCCGTCGCGACGAGCGTTAAACAAACTATCGTGAAGATTAGCGTTGCAAGAAGGAGGGCGCGTCTAACCAAGGATCGCGGAACCGCGATTCACAAACGCACGAACGCGACAGAAACACGAACCTGAGGGTGTTCGTGCCTTCGTCGCGTGTCGTGAGTCCGTGTCCAAGTTGGGACTTAGCGATTCGGAATCGTCCAGAAGTAGACCTTCCGGCCGTTGACGTCGAGCTCTTTCTCCGGCTTCCAGTCGCCCATGTCGAACGCGTGCGAGACGATGCGAGTGCCGGGCTTGAGTTCCTTCATGAGCTTCGGCATCAACTTCACGTTGAGCGAAGGCAACAGATACAGCGTCACCACCGTGGCTTCGCTGATGTCGGTCGTGAACAGGTCCGCGTTTAAGATCTTCACCTTGTCGCCGACGGCGTTCTTCTGCACGTTCTCGTTGGCTTCCTTGATACGCTGCGGATCGATGTCGATGCCAACGCCACGTGCGCCGTATTTCTTGGCGGCGGTCACCGGAATGCGGCCGTCGCCGCATCCGAGGTCATACACGACGTCGTTCTTCGTGACGTTCGCAACCTGCAGCATTGCCTCGACCACTTCTTCGGGCGTCGGCACGTAGATGACGTCCGGCCGGCGTGTCGGCGCCTCCTGCGTCGCGGCCTGGGCATACGCGAGGCTGGAGACACTCGGGGTCGCGACCATGAGGCCGACCAGAGCAAGAACACGGATCGTCATGCGGAAACTCCTTCTGAATAGTCAACCGTCGACTGTCTCGAAGACCGTCGATCAGCGGGCGATGAGTATAAACCGGCTACCCTTTTTGATTATCTCAGGTGTGGCGGTGGCCTGCGCCGCAGCGCTGGCAGTCCCCGCGTGGAACCACCTGCACGAAACGCCGCCAGCACAACCCGCGGCGCTCCGCCTTGCGCTCCTGCCGCTGGACGACGGGTCGCTTGGTGCAGGACCCGATCATCCATTTGGACTGTCGCTGGCGCCCGACGGTCGCCGCGTTGCATTCCCCGGATCGCGCGGCGGCGCGATGCACCTCTGGGTGAGGGATATTACGACGGGACAAACAGCCGCATTACCTGGGACGGACGACGGCATGTTGCCTTTCTGGTCGCCCGATGGCCGCCAGCTCGGCTTCTTTGCAGACGGACGAATGAAAGCAGTGTCGCTCGCCGATGGGCAAACCACGGACCTCGCCGACGCACCGGCACCCCGCGGTGCCGTGTGGCACGCAAACGGCGACATCATCTTCGCACCGAAGACAGACGACGGCTTGTATCGGCGGCGTGCGTCCGACGCGAATGTCGAGCCGTTTACGGCGATCGACACAGCGCAAGGCGAAACCTCGCATCGTTTCCCCGCACTCGCGAACCAGGGCACACACATCGTCTTTCTCGTGCGTGCGAATGAACCCACACGCAGCGGAATCTGGATTGCTCCACTCGACGCGCCGAGTCGACGAACCAGATTGTCGCGTTCTGATGCGAGCGCGATCGCGGCCGGCGACTGGATCGTCTTCGCCTCAGACCAGGCGCTGCTCGCGCAGCAGCTCACGGGACTCGAGCGTGACGCCGCGCCTTCGCTCGCAGGACGGCCGGTGTTGCTCGCAACACCGGTGGGGCAGAGTCCGCTCAATCAGCTCTCGGTCACGGCTGGCGGCGACGCGCTGATCGTCGGTGCTCCACAAGTGCAACTCCGCGATTTGCGATGGGTTGAGCGGAACGGAGCGCAAAGCACGTTTGTGGCGCAAGTGGAGGCGCGCGATCTTCGCATTGCACCGGGCGGAGGGACGATCGCCGTCACGCAGCTCGACACGCAACTCGGCACGCTCGACGTGTGGACATACGAGGGTGGCCGCCCCTTGCCGCGACGGATTTCGCAAGCGCTCGACGTTGACGAGTACGTCGCGTGGTCAGCCGATGGCGCGCGCCTCGCATGGGTGCAATCGCGCCGAACGATCATGATCCGAGGCGCACAAGCGCAGTTTCCGGAGCAGGTGGTACGGAAGTTCGGCGCGCCCATCCGCCTGTGGGATTGGTCAGTAGACGGAGAGCGCTTCGTCATTGGTCAGACAACGGCCGGCACAAAAGAAGACCTCTTCGTTGCGTCGTTCAAGTCGGAGCTCTCGACGCCTTACGCGTCGACAGCGTTCAACGAGACGCATGCGGCGATTGCGCCTGACGGACGATGGATGGCGTACGCCTCGGACGAGTCGGGACAGCCGGAGATCTACGTCGACTCGTTCCCAACGCCAGGCCACCGCGGGCGTATCACGAGCGGCGGCGGGATCGAGCCACGATGGGCGCGGCAAACCTCCGAGCTCTTTTTCCGGCGCGGCAGCGAGGTTCATGCGGTCTCGCTCTCGCTCGCGAGCGACCGGCCCGAAGCCGTCGGCACGACGCGGCTCTTCGATGCCGGCGGCGACATTCGTGCTTACGACGTGACACCGGATGGGCAGCGTTTTCTGGTCAACGTTCCGGCACCAGCGGCGAAACCGCGCCCGATAACAGTAGTCGTGCATTGGCAATCGTTGCTAGTATCCGGCACGGGAGGACCGCAATGACGCGATCGCGTTGGATTCTGCTCGTGTCGATTCTCGTCGCCGGCGCCGGCTCGATGCTGGCGACACCGGCACAGACACGATGGGAGGGGAGCAGGCCGCCGGGCACCAACTACAAATCGCCCGCGTTCACGTTCAACAAGATCAGCGATGGCATCTATCACGCCGTTGGCACTGGCAGCCTGGTCGTCATGTCCAATGCCGCAATCATCGAGACGGATCGTGACGTCGTGGTCGTCGACTCGCACGTCTCACCCGGTGGCGCCTGGGCGCTGCGCGAAGAGTTGAAGTCGATCACGCCCAAACCCATTCGCTACGTGATCAACTCGCACTATCACTTCGATCACTCGCACGGCAATCAGATTTACGGACCGGACGTCGACATCATCGGCACCGAATTCGCCCGCGAGATGATCCTTGCCGGCAAATCGCAGGACTCGCGCGCGCGCGAGTTTTACGTCGGCGGCGTGCCGGCGCAGATCGAAGCGCTCAAGCAGCGCATGGCGGCGGCGACCGATGCGGAAGAGAAGACACGCATCGAGTCGCAGCTCGCGATTCAACAGAACCATCTCGAAGGAACCAATGCCGTCAAGCCGACGCCGCCGACCATCACGCTCAACGAGCGCATGACGCTGCATCACGGCGGCCGCGAGATTCGCCTGCTGTTCCTCGGCCGCGGACACACGGCCGGCGATGTCGTGGTCTATCTCCCGCAAGAGCGGGTGGTCGCAACCGGCGACTTGCTCGTCGAAGGCACGTCGTACTCGGGTGATGCCTACATCCCGGAATGGATCGACACGCTCGAGAAGCTGAAAGGCCTCGACTTCGACACCATCCTGCCGGGTCATGGCAACGCGCTCAAGGGCAAGGGGAAGATCGATCACTTCCAGGCGTACTTGCGCGTTCTGTGGTCAGAGGCCAAACGCATGCACGACGCGGGCGTGCCGATGGAAGAAGCGGCAAAGACGATCGACTTGCGCTCGCAGGCGGTCAACTATCCGGCCATTCGCAACGTTGGCCTCGTGCCGCCGCACGGCGTGTGGCGCGTGTACGAGCTCCTCGACGGAAAGGCGAAGTGAAAGTTGCGACCTGGAATGTCAATGGCATTCGCGCGCGAAGCGGTCAGCTGCTCGACTTCATCGCGCGCGAACAACCGGATATTTTCTGTCTCCAGGAAATCAAAGCTTCGCCCGACCAGCTGACCTTCGAACTCCGCGACATCGAGGGCTACTGGTCGCATTGGCACGGAGCCAAGGGGTACTCGGGCGTGGCGATGCTCGTCTCGCGCGCATTCGACCCGGATGGGCCGGAGATCGTGCACCCCACGTTCGATTTCGAGCAGCGTATCTGCAGCGTCACGCTTGCCACGTCCGCCGGCGAGATCATCTTCGCGTCGATCTACGTGCCCAACGGCGGCAAGGACTACCCGGCGAAAATGCACTTTCTCGAAGCGCTCGAAACGTGGGCCGCCGACGCACAGATGAACAGCAAGACGCTCGTGCTCTGCGGCGATCTCAACGTTGCACGCAGCGACAAGGACATTCACCCCAAGGAGCGCAAACCAAATCAGGTGGGCGCGCGGCCGGACGAGCGCGCGATCTTCGAGCAGATCCTGTCGCACGGATTGGTGGATGTCGGCCGCGCACTCGATCCCGACAACGACAATCTTTTTACGTGGTGGGCGCCGTGGCGGAACCTCCGTCAACGCAACATCGGCTGGCGCATTGACTACGTGCTGGCGAGTTCGTCACTCGCCAGCACGGCGAAGAGCGCCGTGGTCCATCGCGACGTGGGGACATCGGACCATGGGCCCGTAGTCGTGGAGTTTGCTACGCCGTAGCAGCCGCTTTCGTCGCCTGCATTCTGGCGCCTAATTCCTCGAGCTGTTCTTTCTCGAACGCCCGACGCGCCTGCTTGAACATCTCACCTTCCTCTTCCTCGATGTGATGTTCGATGTTCTCCTGCAGCACCTTCAACTTCGCCTTCCACTGATCCGATTCTTCGGGCACGTCGAGCAGCTCGTCGAGAATCATGTCGATGACGTGATGCTCTTCGTACCCTTCGAGCACGATGTCCTTGGCCTTCGCGTGCCCGCGGAGGGCCGGATAGAACACGTCCTCTTCCATGCGCTCGTGCGCCATCAGCTCATTGCGAATCTGGTGCAGGAGGTCGACGCGTTCGCCCGGTTCGTCCGTGTCGAGCGCTTGTTCGAGGAGATCCTTCATCTTGTCGTGGTCGGTCTTGATCAGATCGAGCGCATTCACAGCAGCCTCCAGTGCCTGACTCATCCATTAGTCCGTGGACGCCGCTTTCGCGGCGATCCACGTGCGCAGAAGCAATTACCGCGCCGCAATTGCCGACAGCCGGGCGGCCAGCGTTTCGCGATCGACGAGATGTCGGAGAAGAAGATCGGCGTGGCGGATGCCGTCGCGCAGCGTTCCATGGCGTCCGACTTCCACAGTCAGTACTGCGAGCGTTACACGGAGATAAAGCACGGTCGCCGCCAGGCCGTTGCCTTGATACGCCATCCAGCTCGCGAAGGCGTGTGCGGCGAGATACCGGCCCACGATCGTAGGGGCTTCGTGGAGCACTGAGTCGCTCCGGGCGCCGAGATATTCCGGCCATGTCCAAGGTGACGGCACGGCCGCGCGCGCGAGCTGAAACAGCGCCTCTTGCGTCAGGTCATTCGTGCTGCCGCCGATCTCGTCGAGTGCCTGTGTGGGGGCGACACTGCTCGTGAGGGTGTCGACGGCTCGCGCTTCCCACGCTGCGTAGCTCTCCCAATCCATCAATCGTCGAGTCGAAGCCGATGGAGGCAGCGCCTCGCGCGCATCGAGGCCTTCGGGCACCTCACCGCCCGGTAGCGCCGCCGGTCGTTCGACGATCGACACTGATCCGCTTTCTTCGAACAGCAGCGCGGCCGCGGTTGGACAGTAATGCGACAGAGTGACGAATACCCCGCGACGATCGATCAGCGCGATGCGCGGAAAATGCTCGCACGCCGACGGCATCGCGGCGTGCCCCAGTGCGGAGTGGATGGCGCAGCCAGGCGCGCGATGAAACACGCAAGCGCCGCTCGCGCGTCGTGCCAGCACGCCGGCGACGTCGTCAGGCGCGCCATCAGCCGTTCGGAGCCATGTCACTGGCGCTACCAGGCGTCGATCGGCCAGCGCCCGCTCGATGGCGCCGGCGCGGCGTTTTTCGAGCGGGATATCCCAGCCCGATGAACAGCACGCTCCGGAGTGTCGGCAGGCGTACGGAACGTGAAACGACAGCCAGAAGACGGGCAAGCGCGCCACAGTCGAGTTTCTATTGTAACGAACGCCTGTGAGGAACTATTGTCTGGAGCCTCGGAACGGACGCAGGCGGGGAGGTTTGCGATGTTGGGCCAGATGATGAACATGCCGCTGTTGATCTCGAGTCAGATCGAGTTCGCGGCGCGCTACCACCCGAAAGTGGAAATCGTCTCTCGCACCGTCGAGTGCACGATTCACCGATCGACGTGGGGCGACATCGCTCGCCGAGCGCGCAAGGTCGCCAATGCGCTCACCGGACTCGGCGTCAAGCAAGGCGATCGGGTCGCGACCATCGCGTGGAACACGCATCGTCATCTCGAGGTGTACTTTGCGGTGTCATCGATGGGAGCCGTGCTTCACACGATCAACCCGCGCCTCCCGATGGATCAACTCCGCTACATCGTGGATCACGCCGAAGACACCGTCCTGTTCTTCGACACCACGTTCATCAAACACGCACAGTTTCTAGCCGCCCAGCAGAGCACCGTTCAGCACTACATCGCGATGACGGACGCGGCGCATTTGCCGCGGGACTCCGGCGTTCCCGGGCTCGTCGATTACGAGTCGCTGATTGCACCAGCGCGCGACACGTTCGAATGGCCGCAGTTCGATGAGAATACCGCGTCGTCGCTGTGTTACACGTCGGGCACTGTGGGTTACCCGAAGGGGGTGCTCTACTCGCATCGCTCGACGGTCCTTCACTCGTATGCGATTGCGCTCCCCGACGCGCTCGCCTTCTCCACGCGCGACACCATGCTGCCGGTGGTGCCGATGTTCCACGTCAACGCGTGGGGCGTGCCCTACGCGGCCGCGTGCGTGGGCGCGAAGCTGGTGTTGCCGGGCCTCAATCTCGACGGACCAAGCCTGGTCGAACTGATCGAACAGGAACGCGTGTCGTGTTTGCTGGGCGTGCCGACTGTGTGGATGAACCTGCTCGCGCACCTGAAGGCCACCGGCAAGAAGCTCACGACGGTTGAAAAAGTCGGCTGCGGCGGCTCCGCCGCGCCGCCCAGCTTGATCAAGGGCTTCGATGAGCACGGCGCACGCCTCATCCACGCGTGGGGGATGACGGAAATGAGCCCTGTCGGTACGGCCAACGTGCTTCTGCCCAAGCACGAAGGCCTAGATGATGCATCGAAGCTTGCCGTGCGGTGCAAACAAGGCCGCCCGGTGTTCGGCGTCGATATTCGCATCGTCGACGAAGAAGGACACGAAGCGCCGCGCGACGGGAAGACGTCGGGCCGCCTGCAAGTTCGCGGACCGTGGATCGCTTCGTCGTACTACAAACGCGAGCTGGACGAGGCGCATCGCGAGGGTGGCTGGTTCGATACGGGCGATATCGCGACACTGGACGAGGACAGTTACGTGCAGATCACCGATCGCGCCAAAGACGTGATCAAGTCGGGTGGTGAATGGGTGAGCAGCATCGATCTCGAAAACGCGGCGATGAGCCATCCTGCCGTCGCACATGCCGCCGCGATCGCTGTGCCGCATCCGAAATGGCTCGAGCGTCCGCTGCTGGTGGTCGTCAGGGCGCCAGGTAAAGACCTTGGGGCAGACGAATTGCAGAAGTTTCTTCAGACCAGGCTGGTGAAATGGTGGCTGCCCGACGCGATCGAGTTCGTCGATGCGTTGCCGATTGGCGCAACGGGTAAGGTGTTGAAGCGCGAGCTGCGGGAGAAGTTTGCGGACTACAAACTCGCGTAAGGCCTGGTCAACCGGATCGCAGTGATTTGAGATTGCTGTTCCGCCGCCACTCGGATTTCGATCGCCGCATCGTTGGCGAGGCGCGCGCGCAACACCGCCAACATCTCGTCGGCGGTTTTCCCGGTGGCGCACACGATAAAGATGTAGCCAAATCGTTGTTCGTACGCGCGATTGCCTTCGGCCAATGCGTCGAGCACTTCGTCCGCCGCATCGCCGACACCCACCTGCTCCGAAGCTGACAGCTCATGCGTCGCGGGAAACCGCGCTCGCAGCGATTCGCGATCGCCGATCTTCGGATGGTGCGAGAAAGCTTCGCGCCAGTCGTCGTCGCTGAGCGCAAACCACTCGGCGCGTGCGGCGTCGAGCGCCGCCCCGCGATCTGCGAACGGTCTATGCATCAGCATTCGTTCGACCCATCGTGCAGATCCGCAACACGCGCGCAGGAGCGCGCGCGCTTCGTCAACGGCCGTCTCGTTAACGCGCTGCCACAGTTCCATAGACGCGCAGGCGGCTGATCCCGCCGTCGGGAAAGATGTTTAGACGCACATGCGACACGAGACCCGCGCGCCGCACCTGCTTTGCGAAGAACTGGCGCCGGCTTGGTCCAAGCTTCGTGCGCGGCAGAATCTCGACCCATGTGGCCGCGTTCAACGCCTCGAGCGGCTGCCCGGGCTCGAAACATCCTTCCAGCGACGCGCTTTCGGGATAGTTGCCTTTGAAATGGTTGGTGTCGATTTCGAGCTTTGCAATCACGCCGGGTGCGCCGAGCCGGATAATCGCCCAGTCGAATCCAGGCCCGCGCCGGCGCCGGGTTTCCCAGCCGTCACCCATGTCCACGGCACGACCCGGCATGATCATGTTGTCCTTGGCGCCGAAATGCATGTCGCTCGCACCAAGGACCAAACCGCCATTGCGGATACTCGCGAGATCGACGACGCCACTGGCACGGGCGGCGCGCGCCCAATCAACCGCGACTTCACCGTAGGCGCGCAGGCGCGCGATGCCGCCGTCGGGATAGATATTCAGGCGCAGGTGCGTCCACGGCCTTCGGTCGTCGATGGCAAAGATGTTGTCGCCGTTGCCGCGTAACGCCGCTTTCGCCAGGAGCTCAGTCCACGGCGCGCCGCCAACGCCGTACACCGACGGACGAAGCGACACGGCATCGATCGCGTCAATCGAGCAATGCGAGGGATAGTTGCCGGTAAAGTGACTCGTATCGACGTTGACGCCGTGGACGATCCCGCGCATGCCGAGCGCGATCACGCACCAATCGTGTCCCGGCGTCCGTCGCCGGCGCGACTCCCAGCCGTCCATCCACTTGCCGCGGCTCGTGAATTTTCCAGGGATGAACAGCGGCGGTTCGGGCTTGAGCAGGTTGGATTTCGGCGCGAAAAACTCGTCGTTGGCGGCCAGCGCGCGTCCGCCAACGCGCGCCGACGCGAGATCGGCGAGGGCGGTAAATCTCGGACTATTATCCACGATGCTCTCTCACACGGCTTACGGCAAATCGCAAGTCAGGCTCGTGCAGGTGTTGCGCCGCGGCAGTCGACATGACGTGCGCGATCTGACCGTCGCGATCCGGTTCGAAGGCGATTACGACGCCTCGTACACCGACGGTGACAATAGCGCGGTCTTCCCCACCGATACCATGAAGAATACGGTGTACGCGCTCGCCGCGCGCGAGCCGGTGAAGGAACCCGAGACGTTTGGTCTCAGGCTGGGCCGCCACTTTCTCGAGCGCAATCCCAAGTTGAAGCGAGTACGCATCGACCTCATGGAGCATCCGTGGAAGCCGCTGACCATCGGCGGCCGCGAGCACGGACAATCGTTCATGCGCCGCGGTCCGGACGTCCGAACGGCCACCGTGCAAACCGATCGCGCGGGCGCGCGAGTCGGCGGCGGCGTGAGCGATCTCGTCATCCTGAAGACGGCGAACTCGGCGTTCAAGGGATTCCCGCGCGATCAATACACGACGCTGCCGGAAACCTCCGACCGCCTGCTCGCAACCTCATTGACCGCGACCTGGCATTACAGCGCGCCCGACGTCGACTACCGGTCGTCCTGGAACGCGGTCCGCCAAACGCTGCTCGAACGCTTCGCCGAACACCGCAGCGAATCGGTGCAGCACACGCTGTATGCGATGGGCCAGGCAGTGCTCGACGCCGTCGAAGAAGTGACGGCGATTCGGCTGGTCATGCCCAACAAACATCACCTGCCGTTCGATCTCACGCGGCTTGGTCTGGAAAACCGCAACGAGATCTTCGTCGCCACTGAGGAGCCCTACGGGCTGATCGAAGCAACGCTGACGCGGTAGGCTGTTGTCACGTCGTATGACGACCTTGCTGGTTCGCAGCGAACGGGTGGTGTTGCCCGACGGCGTCCGGGCCGCGACGATTCACATCGAGGACGGCAGCATTGCGGGAATCGGCGCCCACCGCGATCGCCTACCTGGCGTTCGCGAGCTGGATGTCGGATCCCTCGTCGTGCTTCCCGGCCTTGTCGATACACACGTGCATATCAACGATCCGGGGCGCGCGGAGTGGGAAGGATTCGAGCACGCCACGCGCGCCGCAGCAGCGGGAGGCGTCACCACGCTCGTGGACATGCCGCTCAACAGCGTTCCCGCAACCACTACGACCGCGGGCCTGGATGCGAAGCGGCGCGCCGCGATCGGGCGTTGTCATGTCGACGTCGCCTTTTGGGGCGGCGTCGTGCCGGGCAATGCTGGTGAGCTCGAGGCGCTCGCGAACGACGGCGTGCGCGGGTTCAAATGCTTTCTGAGTCCGTCGGGTGTCGAGGAATTCCAACACGTCGGAGAAGCGGACCTGCGCGAAGCGCTGCCGGTGCTGGCGCGGATCGGGCGCCCGCTGCTCGTCCACGCCGAAGCGCCGGCATCGCTCGTCGACCCTCCACCGACCGCAAATCCACGCGCTTATGCGACGTGGCTCTGTAGTCGCCCTCCTGACGCCGAGCACCGCGCCATCGATCTCATGGTTCGCCTCGCCCGCGCGTTCAACGCGTCCGTCCATATCGTTCATCTCGCGTCTGCTGACGCGGTGCCGGCGATTGCTGCGGCGCGCGCGGCCGGAGTGCCCATCACCGTCGAAACATGCCCGCACTACTTGACGTTCGCGGCGGACGATATCGAGGATGGCGCAACGGCGTGGAAGTGCGCGCCGCCGATCCGCGAGCGCGCGCATCGTGAACGCTTGTGGCACGCGCTGGCGGCCGGCGAGATCGATCTCATCGCGACCGACCACTCCCCTGCACCGCCGGCGCTCAAGCACCTCGACGACGGTGACTTTCTTCAAGCGTGGGGAGGCGTGGCCTCGCTGCAACTCGGCCTCTCGGCCGTGTGGACGGGCGCACGTCAGCGGGGCGTGCCTATCGAGCGCATTGCAACCTGGCTCGCCTCAAACCCGGCGCGGCTGGCGGGTCTCGACCGGGTCAAAGGCAGCATCGCCGAGGGGCGTAACGCGGATCTCGTCGTGTTCGATCCAGACGCCGAATACACTGTCGACGCAACAGCGCTGTATCATCGCCACGCCGTGACGCCGTATCATCGCGCACGTCTAATCGGTCGTGTGCAGCTCACGCTGCTGCGAGGAGAGATCATCTTCGCCGACGGCAAATGCGACGGGTTGCCGTCAGGTCAACTGCTTGGATAGATGAGCGCCATTACGACACACGTGCTCGACACAGCCCGCGGGCAGCCCGCCGCCGGCGTGGCGATCGTCCTCGAGCGACGGAGCGGCAGCAGCGAACGCTGGGAACAAGTCGCGCGCGGTGAAACCGACAGCGATGGACGGCTACCAAGCCTGTTGGCGGATGACGCACCGCTCGTTCCAGGCGTGTATCGCCTTGTCTTCGCGACCGGCCGCTACTTCGATCGGCAGGGCACGCGTACCCTGTTTCCAGAAGTGGTCATTGTGTTCGAAGCGCTGCCGGGTCAGCAGCATTACCACCTGCCGCTGCTGCTCAACCCGTTCGGCTACACGACATACCGCGGTTCCTAATCGATGCGTCGTACACTCACGGCACGTGATCTCACGCCGATCGTCGCCGCGCTCAAAAGAGGCAACCAGCAGATCGCTCACGCCTATCCCGGTGAAACCGAAGGACGGCAGCCGGCGCACACCGTCTACGGCGGCGCGCATCTCTTTGCGGCCAACACTGCGCCCAAACTCGGCGAGCTTGCCTTAGCTACGCTGGGCGAGCATGCGCCGGATGCAGCAACGTTTGCGCGCGCGCTCGGTTTGCCGTTTGAGTCAGCGGATGCACGCGCGTTTGCCGCAATCGTCCGCTCGCGCGTCGAGGAAAAGCTGCGCCGCGAACCGGTCGAAGACTATCGGCTCGATTTCGAGGATGGATACGGCAACCGGCCTGACGCGGAAGAAGACGGACATGCGATTGCGGCGGCGGAACAAGTGGCGGCCGCCATGCGGGCGGGCACGCTGCCACCGTTCATCGGCATTCGCATCAAGTCGATGTCCAAGGAGTTGCACGCGCGCAGCCTGCGCACGCTCGATTTGTTCGTGACCACCGTGACGCGCGCAACGCGGGGGCGATTGCCGGGCAACTTCGCAGTCACGATCCCCAAAGTGATGGCGCCGGCGCATGTTACAGCCGTCGTCCGCGCCTGCGCCGGGCTCGAGCGACGGCTCAAGCTTCGCAGTGGCGCGATCAGGCTGGAATTGATGATCGAGACACCGCAATCGATCATCTCGCCCGACGGTTCATCAGCGCTGCGCGCACTCGTCGCCGCGGGTGACGGCCGCGTGCGCGGCGCGCACTTCGGTACCTACGACTACACGGCGTTGTGCGGCATCACCGCATCATGGCAACACCTGCGCCATCCGGTGTGCGACTTCGCGAAGCACATGATGCAAGTGGCGCTCGCGCAAACGGGTGTGTGGCTGTCGGACGGCGCCACCAACGTGATGCCGGTGGGTTCCCGGGACGACGTTCATCGCGCCTGGAAGACGCACTTCGACGACATCCGCCATTCGCTCGTCAACGGCTACTATCAAGGTTGGGATCTGCACCCGGCCCAACTGCCCACACGCTACGCTGCGGTCTACACATTTTTCCTCGCGGCGCGCTCTGCCGCCACGTCGCGCTTGCGCAACTTCGTGGCCAAGGCAGCGCAGGCCACCCTCGTCGGCGACCTGTTTGACGACGCCGCGACCGGACAGGGATTGTTGAATTTCTTCGTGCGCGGAGTCAGCTCCGGTGCGATTACGATGGACGAGGCGAAAGAAACAGGCTTGACAGCACAAGAGCTCCAGGGCCGATCCTTTCTGGAGATTGTCGAAGGGCGACGCACATGACACTCACAAATGCCACGATCGCGCACACGATGGCGTTGTTGGACGCCGAGCGTGAGAACCTGCTCGCGGCCGTCCAGCGCGTGCCGGAGCATGAGCGCGACCGCCGGCCCGCCGAGATGCGCTGGTCGATCGCCGAAGTGCTCGAGCACCTCGCGACCGTCGAACGCGGTATTGCCGCCCTGATCGCCAAGCGCGGGCGGTTCCAACCGCGGCCCGACGAACCCATCCCCGTTCCGCTCGATGACGAGCGCATTGCACGGTTGCGAAACCGGGGAGAGCACATGGAAGCTCCTAACTACGTCAAGCCGAGCGGAACCGTCGTGGCCGCCGAGGCCCTCCGCGCACTCGTCGAAGGTCGTGTCGCGCTGCGCCAGGCGCTCGTTGATGCGGATCCGGCCTCACTGGAGAAATGCACCGCCACTCATCCGCTACTCGGCACGCTGTCGTTGCGCGACTGGGCACAGTTCGTCGCACACCACGAAGCCCGTCATTCGTCGCAGGTGCTGGAGATTGCCGACGCGCTCTCCCGCTAATCGCGCTATTCTCCAGGGCAATTTTGTGAGACTCTGTGCAGGACGTTCGTTCCGTTTTCCATAGGAGAGTTATGGCGAAGAAGGCAGCGAAAAAAGCAGCAAAGAAATCGACGCGGCCGGCTGGCCGTTCGGCGAAGAAGGCTGCGAAGAAGGGCGGCGGCCGCCGGGCCAATGCGGCGTTTATGGCGCCAGTCACCCCCAGCCCAACGCTCGCACCGGTCGTTGGCGACAAGCCGATCCCGCGCACCGAGATCACCAAGCGGCTGTGGGCGTACATCAAGAAAAACGGGCTGCAGGATCAGAAGAACAAGCGGCAAATCAACGCCGACGCGGCGCTCAAGCCTGTGTTCGGCGGCCGGTCATCAGTGAACATGTTCGAGATGACCAAGCTTGTGAACAAGCAACTGTCGTAGTTGTCGCTGTCTCTTCGGGCTGGTAAGGCGGCTAGGGTTGGTACGGTAGGTCGCGTATTCTGCGGATTGAATCCGCGGAGTCGCTGACCCACCCGACTTGCCTGACCTGCCTGACCAGCCTAACCTGCCCGACCCGCCTGCGCGGCTTGACCTGCCTACCCCAACGCTCACCTGAATTCGGAACGCCAACGGCGCGAAACGCTCGAACAATGCCGGTTTCGGCCCGAGCGTGGGAATCGGCTCGATGCCACGATTGCGAACACAAGGGACTAGAACCTGTAACGCGCGCTCAAACGGAAGATGCGCGGCGCCGGAATCGGATTGGCGGAGGCTGCGTCGATACCGCTTGTCGCCAGCGGCTTCAGGTAATTCGTACCATTGACGTTCACGTGGCGCAGCACGACGCTCGTGTTCGTGAGATTGAACACGTCGAACATCCCCTCCAACGAGTGCCTGCCTTTGACGAATGCCTTCGACAGGCGCAGGTCGATCAGCTTCACCCAATCGTACCGACCCGCCTGGCCCTCGACAACCACTTCAACGAGCTGGTTCAACGCGTTTCGTGCTTGCACGATCCGAGGGAAATACTCGCCTTGTTGTCCGGTGAAGGTCGAGGCAATCAGAACCCGCCACGGCAACTCGTACGTGCCGCTCAAACGGAGACCCTGATACGTGTGCGGTTGCTCGGGCGGAAAGTCATTGCTCAGCGCGCCCATCCCGTTGGATTGCGCGCGGTATGCCGCCTCATTGGGATTACGCGGCTTGATATTGCGCACGTCGCGCCGATCGATTGAGTACGAGCCGAGCAGCGACCAACCGTTCGAGTAGCGCTTGCTCATGGTCGTCTCGAACGCCCAATATTTGTCCTCGCCTTCGCCGGAATCCGTGTTGGTTGTGAACCGAACGACTTGTCCAAACGTTGGATAAGACCGCGGCACTGACCAGACCTGCACCACGCCGTCGTCGGCGGTTCCCGCCGTATTATCAAGTCCGGGATCCACGGCGGTTCGAACGTCCGTGTACGCCTCGTAGGGCATGGCAAGATCGAGCTCTTTTCGCCCACCCCAATCGAGCTTGCGCACGACGGTGAAACGCACCGTCGTATCGCGGCTCAGGCCGAGGTCGACGCCGCCCGTGTATTCGTCCATACCCGCCGCTTTGAGGTTGGGATCGAGCGTGCGAGTGCCGCGGCCTCCAGTCACTGACTGCAAATCGGCAGGGTTTGGCGTGTACGGAATGGTTCCGTTCCAGGTATACGTTGACGTTCGCGTCGCGGCAGGATTCACGTCCGCGGCTACAGGACCACTCGACGCGTTCACCCCGGAACCCGACGCCGCATACCGACCGTAGCTCGCCTTCAGTGCCAGACGACCATTGCCGGTGACGTCATAGATCGCCGACAAACGCGGGGACCACGCGTTGTAGACGGGAAAGTTGTGATTCTCGGGATACAGATTTTTTTCCGCGTAAGGACCTGTGCCCGGATTGCCCTGTTCGGGCAGCCACGATGAGTAGCGATCGAAGCGGAGCCCGATGTTCAACGTCAGCTTACTCGACAGGTTGATCATGTCGTTGCCGAACCACGAGTTGTAGGCGATGCCGCTGTTGGTGTCGTTCGGATAATCAAACACCTGCACCGAATCGGGATGCAGGAAGTATTCGGTCTCGTTTTCCAGGCTGCGATACCGGTACAACTGCTGATTGGGATACCCGTATTGCGCCACGTAGTTGGTGCTGCTGTAGCCGAGGAATCCCGTTTTGATTTCGTGGTTCACGTTCCAGAGCTTCGTGAACCAGCTGTAGGTGCCGTTGTAGCCCCATCGAATGGGCTTGCGATACACCTCGAGATACGCGCCGCGTGTTTCGGTCGTCGTCAGATCCATCTTGCGCACGTCGTCGCTCCAGGCGTAGTCGGGCCACCAGTAGCCGGATCGGTTGAAGCCCGCATCAATCGTCATGTTGCTGGCGAGAATTCGCGTGTACTTGACGGCCGGTCCGATTGCCGTCCATGCGATCTGATTTTGTGTGGCTTCGAGCGGCACGAACCGGCTCGCATTGCGGTACGGCTGCCACTTGCGATTGAACTGCTGCGTCAGCTCGAGTTTGTTGTTCTGCGAGATCTGATAGGTCAACTTCAGCGTCGGGTTATCGAGTCGCGTGAAGTACTCGACTTGTTCGCCCGTCTCGAGCGAAATGAATCCTGGAATGAACAACCCGGAGTAGTTGTAGCCATAGGCGCCGTAAAACCACAACTTGTCTCGCAGGATCGGGCCGCCCAGATCGAGGCTGATGTCGTTGTAACGCGTGAACTTGTTCTTGCCCGGATCGAACCCGGCCGCGAGAAGTTCGGGCGTGACGTTGTCGTCTTGAAACGCGCCGTCCTGCCAGGCAAGCAGATACGCACCATGGAACTCGTTACCGCCCGACTTGATGACGTAACTCAAGGTCACGCCCGGACTCTGCGCTTCCGCGCCTTTCGCCGCCTGACTGATCTGCACTTGTTCGTAGGTGTTGTAGTCGCCGAAGAACTGATCCCACACGACGCCATCGAACTTGATCAGTTCCTCACCATTGCGGCCGTAGTTGCGCGCGCCGGTGGTTGTCGATCCGCCGACGGTGTTGCCGCCAACGTCAAATTGCGTCGGCGAGAGGCCGGGCACAAGGCGCGCGAGGCCCCTGATACCGCGGCCGTAGGGCAGGTCGTCCATCTGTTTCTCGTCCCAGTTGACGCCGACGGTGGTTGCCTGCAAGTCGATCACCGGCGTGTCGCTCACCACGGTCACCGACTCCTCGAGCGCGTCGATCTGCATGGTGCCGTTGATCGTCATCGTGCTGCCCACGCCAAGCGTCACAGCTTCGACGTTGAGAACGCGGAAACTCGAGAGCTTGAACGTGACGCGATACTCCCCGCTCGGCAACTGCGTAATGCGATACACGCCCTGCGCATCGGTAAACGTCGTACGCGGGCCGCCGATGAGTGAAGGACTCGACACCGAGACCTCGACGCCGGGGAGAATGCTGCCGCTCGCGTCGAGTGCGCGGCCTGTAATGGCGCCGGTGATGGCCTGCGCAGAGAGCGCCGACGCAGACAGCAATGCGACGAACGCGACGGACAGAGACAGGCGGCGTGTGACCGGTGTCATGCGCAAACCTCCCGGGAGAAACGCCTGAAAAGCGGTGACGCTTAGTAACATCCGTCGAACTGGAATGTCAATGCCGCAAACGACCCAACGTACAATCGCGTCGCGATGCGGCGTGTCGATCTGGTCGTGTTAGACATGGCCGGCACAACCGTGGAGGATCACGGCGAGGTGCCGGACGCGTTTGCGGCCGCGCTCACGATGTACGGCGTTCACGTCACCGCGCCGGAAATCACCCGCATCCGCGGCGCGTCCAAGCGCTATGCGATCCGTGAGCTGCTTCAGACTCGTGGCGTGAAGCCGGAATTGTGTGACGAAGTGTATGCCACGTTTCGCGAGGACCTGGAGCGACGCTACTCGAAAACCGCGCGCCCGATCGCCGGCGCGGAGCGGACGATGAGGTGGTTGCGCGCGCACGGGATGCGCGTTGCCTTGAACACCGGGTTTGACCGGGTAACCACCACGGCGCTAGTGCGTGCGCTCAACTGGACTACGGGAATGATTGACGCGCTGGTCTGTGGCGATGACGTCGCCCAGGGCCGGCCGTCCGCGGCGTTGATTCTGAAATGCATGGCGATCACCGCCATCCGCGATCCGTCGCGCGTGGCAAATGTCGGCGATACCGTGCTCGACCTCCGCGCCGGTCATCGTGCCGGCGTGCACTTCAACGTCGGCGTGCTGTCCGGAGCGCACAACCGGCAGGCGCTCGAAGCCGAGCCTCACTCCCATCTCATCGCCAGTGTCGCCAACTTGCCGACGATTCTCGGGTAAACTGCGCCGCATGTCCGAATCGCTGCATGCATTTGCCCTTGTGATTGCCGTCTCCTTCTCGGGTGATGCCATGGCCCAAACCCCGCAGACACTGACCGTCAGCAGCCCGACGATGAAGGCGGGCGAGCCCATTCCGCGCGACCACACGGCCGACGGCAAGAACGTGTCGCCGGCGCTGATGTGGACGAACGCACCGGCAGGCACCAAAGAGTTCGCGGTGATTGTCGACGATCCGGACGCGCCAACACCGCAGCCCTTTGTGCACTGGGTGATCTACAAGATTCCCGGCACGGCGAAGGGTCTGCCGGAAAACATCCCTATCGATGCGGCGACGCCCATGCCGCAGGAGGTCGCAGGTGCGGTGCAAGGCATGTCGGGCTTCCGTCGTCCGATCTACCGCGGCCCGGCTCCGCCGGCTGGCAAAGTGCACAACTACCATTTCACCGTGTACGCACTCGACACGGCGCTTGATCTGCAGCCGGGTGCGACAAAGCAGGAGTTGCTGGATGCGATGAAAGGCCACGTGATCGGCCAGGGTGAATTGGTCGCGACCTACGAGCGGAAATAACCCATGCGCGTGTAGCGCGAACCGTTCGGTTTGCGAATTCTTATGACCACTATCTCTCGACGCGATCTCCTCAAACTCGCCGGCGCTGCGGGTGCGGCGTCGGTGATGCCAACCGTGGCCCACGCGGAAAGCGGCGGCGTGGTCCAGGCCAGCGTTCGCGAGCCACTCCAGGCACTCACTGCCATGGAAGCCGATCTGCTCGACGCGATCGTCGCGCGGCTGATTCCGAGCGATGCGAACGGTCCCGGCGCACAAGAAGCCAACGCCGTTCGCTACATCGATCGCGCGCTGGCGGGCGCGCTCTCGACATCGCGCGAAGCGTACCGCGTCGGGCTCGCCGCGCTCGATCGCTACTCGCGATCCGCGCGCGGCCGTCCGTTCGCCGAGCTCTCGCCCACCGATCAGGATTCCGTTCTCATCGACGTCGAAACCGGCGCCGCCACCGGCGCGAACGCCGGGTTCCAGGGCAGTTCGGCACAGTTCTTCGCGCTGGTTCGGTCGCACACCTGGCAGGGGACGTTTGGCGATCCGTACTACGGCGGCAATGCGAACTTCGTCGGCTGGGATCTGCTTGGCTATCCCGGCGTGCGCACCTACGTGGCGCCCGAGGAACAGCGGCTGGACGTGGTCGTCAAGCCGAATCACAAGTCGGCATACGACGATCCGATGTTCAACAAGGCCACCGCCTCAACCCAGTCGCGCGGGAGGGATCGTCATGGCGACTAGGTTGAAAGACACTGAGGTGGTCGTGATCGGCCTGGGCGCGGCCGGCGGTGTCGGCGTGCTGCCGCTCGCGCAGGCGGGCATCGATGTGGTGGGGCTCGAGGCTGGCACCTGGCTGACGCGCCGCGATTTCGCGCCCGACGAGATTCGCAACAACATCCGCGACTGGCCGCAAGCCGTGCAGAAGTGCAATCACGAGGTGCCGACGCATCGAGTCGATCAATCCGCGCCCGCCACACGCGCGGCGAGTCACGCCATGATGAACGCGGTTGGCGGCACAACCCTGCACTACTGGGCACAGAGTTGGCGGCTCAATCCGTGGGACTTCAAGGTGGTGAGCGACACGACCATGCGCTACGGCGCGTCGCGCATGCCGAGGGGATCGACCGTCGAGGATTGGCCGTTCGGCTACGACGAGCTCGAACGCTACTACGACAAAGTCGAGTACGAAATCGGCGTGTCCGGTCAGGCGGGCAATATCAAGGGCGCGATCGACCAGCGTGGCAATCGTTTCGAAGGCGCGCGCCAACGCGCCTATCCCATGCCTCCGCTCCGCCCGACCGGCTTCAGCGAGCTGATGGCCAACGCGGCGCGCAAGCTGGGATGGACTTCATTTCCCGGTCCTGCCGCCGTCAACTCGGTGCGCTACCAGGATCGATCGCCGTGCATGTATCACGGCTTCTGCAACCGCGGCGGCTGCCACGTCGACGCAAAGAACGGCCCCAACGTGACGACGATTCCACGCGCCCAGAAGACGGGCCACTTGCAGGTGGTCACGCGCGCGCACGTTACGCGCATCAACGTCGACGATCGCGGACGCGCAACGGGCGTGACCTACGTCACCGACGGCGTCGAGTACTTTCAACCGGCGAAGGTCGTAATGCTCGCCTCGTATACGTACGAGAACACGCGGCTGTTGCTGCTCTCCACTTCAAAGCCGTTCCCGAAAGGTCTCTCGAACAATCACGGTCAGGTCGGGCGGCACTATTTTTCGCACAACACTGGCGCCTCGGTGACGGCTCTCTTTCCGTTCAATCTCAATAATTGGTACGGATTGCCGGCGCAGGGAGTCGCAGTGGACGATTTCGCCGACGACAACTTCGATCACGCGGGGCTGGACTTCATCGGCGGCGGCAATCTATGGATTTATTCCGATCGCCGCCCGATTGCGGCTGCCAATATGTCCACGTTTGGCCGGACGCCGACTTGGGGTGCGGAGTGGAAAGCGTTCGTGAAACAGAATGCCGATCGCACGAACACGGCGTATCTGCAAAAGACCACGTTGCCCTACGAGGACAACTACCTCGATCTCGATCCGCGGGTTAAGGATCCACTCGGCGATCCAGTGGTGCGCATCACGGCCGACTACAAGGACAACGAGCGTCGCATCGGCGCCTACATCCAGGACAAGATGGAGGCGTGGTATCGGTCGGCGGGTGCGATCGACATCGTGCGCGGGCCGCAGGGGACCATGGGGATGAGCACGCATGCGTATGGCGGAACGCGCATGGGCGACAATCCCGAAACCAATGTCGTCAACCGCTGGGGTTTTTCACACGAAGTGCCGAATCTTGCCGTCCTCGGCGCGTCGGTGATGGGGACAAGCGGCGCGCACAATCCCACACTCACCGTGCAGGCACTCGCGTGGCGAACGGCCGAGCATCTCGTCAAGAACTGGAAAGGCATTTCTTGAGGCGCGTTCTCGCGTGCGCCGCGCTGCTCGTGGCAGTGACGACGCGCGCCGCGCCGCCACTCGACTTCGCGCAAACCACGGCGCTGCTCGAGCAGTACGTTGCGGAGCGCAAAATCGCCGGTGCCGTCGCGGCCGTGCACCAACGTGGTCAGCTGGTCTTCTTCAAAGCCGTCGGTCTGCAGGATGTGGAGGAAGGCTCCGCGATGACGGAGTGATCGCTCTTTCGCATCTACTCGATGACGAAAGCGGTGACGGCCGTCGGAGCGATGATCCTGCACGACGAGGCACGCTTCAGCCTGCAGGAACCGGTGGCCAAGTACCTTCCGCAATTCAAGAACGTGAAGGTTTTGAACGCCGATGGCAGCACGCGCCCGCCGTCGCAGGAGATCACGATCGCGGATCTGTTTCTCCACATGTCAGGCCTCAGCCACCGCACCTCCGATATCTACAGGCAGGCGCAGCTCCGATCGCGATCGATCCCGCTGACCACGTTCATCGACAACATCGTCGGTGTGCCGCTGATGGAGGATCCCGGCACGCGCTTCCGCTACAGCGAGGCGACGACGGTTCTTGGGCGACTGATTGAGATCTGGTCGGGCGCGCCGCTGGACGCGTTTCTCGAGCAACGGCTTTTCAAGCCGCTGCGCATGGCTGATACAGGTTTTTGGGTACGGCCCGACCAGCGTGCGCGTCTCACAACGGTGTATGCGTCGGCTCCTGCCGGCGAACTCAGGGCGATCGAGATCGAAGAGGTGCCCTTTACCGCTCGCCCTGCGTTGCTCGAGGGCGATGTGGGTCTCGTGTCCACGGTCCTCGATTTCCTGCGCTTTTGCCGCATGCTCCTCAACAAGGGCGAGCTCGAGGGCGCCCGGATCCTGAAAGCCGAAACCGTCGCCCGCATGGTCGCAAATGGCTTGAGCGATCCGATTCAAAAGGCACGCGGGGGATCGATGGGCTGGGGTCTCGCGAACGTCAATGTGCTTCTCGATCCGGGGGCGCCAAACCGCGGCGAATACGGGTGGGATGGCACGGCCGGGACGATCTTCTGGATCGACCCGGCGCGTGAATTGATCACGATGCTGATGACGCAAAGCTCACCGGCAAATCCGGATTCACTGCGTCAGCGGTTCAAAGCGAGCGTTGAAGATGCGATCGGTAAGTGATGGATGACCGGGCTGAAGCCCGGACCCCTACCGCTCCACCCCACCACCCAGCCCGCTCTATCGCCTCTTCAAGGGAACCTACTTTTTCCTGGCCGCGTACGCCTTCGCCTGTTGACCGACAATGTCAACGAGATTGCCCATCGCGATATTGACATCAACGAGGTGAAGGCCCCAGTTCGCCAGTGGCGGCGCGCCGAGATCGCCGGGGATATCGTCGGTGCGCGGATCGTTTGGATCGCCGTGCACGGTGATTTCCAGATAGTTGGCGTTGTCGTTTGACGCGCACTTCGCGGTCAACAGGCCGGGCACGCTCACAAACGGCGTGTCGATCGTCTGGTCGCCCGCCACCCACGGCCGCGCGCGCGGGCCGCTGGTGATGGTGCGTCCCTCCGTCGACAGATATGCCTGGAGCTCGCCGCTCCCGCCGCCAAGCGCCGCGGGATTGGTGCACGCGGCTTCGAGGCCAGGCTCGCTGACCTTGCCAAACAACGTGTTGTCGGGTGGCGGCAATGTGGAGCGGAACGACGCGAAGGTGATCACACATCCGGTTTGCGATGCCGCGTGGCACAGCGGAATGGTCTTGAACGCGCCGCCCACGTCCTTGCCCTTCGCTACTGGGACCGTGGTGCCCATGAGAATCGCGGAGACCAGTCGCGACTGGACCGGCTTGCCATCGATCTCCTGCCGCATCAGCTCCATGAGCACGTAGGAGCCCTGCGAATGTCCGATCAACACCACGCCGCGCCCTTTGTTGTCGTTCTGCAAGTAGTAATTCCAGGCATCGCGCACGTCGTCGTACCCAAGGCCGCGATCGAGCACGGCCCGGCCGCCGCCGGCCATCGCCTGGCGCAGACCGACAAGCGTGACCTGACGATAGAGCGGCGCGTACGGCTTGCACTTTGAGGCAAAGCGCGCGAACTGCTGACGAATCACGTTCGTCTCAGCCGGGTCGGCGGTCATGTCGCTGTTCGGCCCAGGGTCGGTGGACACGGTCGGGTACACATAAAAGCAGTCGATGGGCGCGTTCGGATCCGCCTTCCACGTTTCGCGCGTCATCTTGCCGTCGGCCGCAATCACCGTCGTCGTGTGATCGATGGCGCACGCGTCCTCGCCGCCTGGCCGGCACAGCCACTTTTTCGCGTCCGCGTAGTCGTTTTTCGCCGGTGGCGCCGCTTCCTGCGCCGTACTTGCGGTTGCCGTCGCAAGTAGGACCCCGACCAAAAGCCGCTTTAGCACATGACCCTCCTGGCGGAGTATCTTATGCGCATGGACGCTGGACGGCGTCAATTTCTCAAAGCGACCACTCTGGGCGGAACCGCGCTGTCGATGCTCGGCATCGATTTACGTCCGGCCTACGCGCAGGCGCGAGAGCTGAAAATCGCGCGCACGACCGAGACGCGGTCCACTTGTCCGTACTGCTCGGTGAGCTGCGGTGTGATCATCCACACGTTGGGCGATCGGTCGGGCAACGTCAAGCCGACGGTCGTGCACGTCGAGGGCGACCCGGATCATCCGATCAATCAAGGCGCGCTCTGTCCGAAAGGGATCACGCTCAAGCACAACATCGTCAACGACCGGCGGCTCACGAAGGTGCTGTACCGCGCGCCCGGCACGCGCGCGTGGCAGGAGAAGCCGTGGGACTGGGCCATCGATCGCATTGCGCGTCTGGTGAAGCAATCGCGCGACGAACACCTGATCACGGCGGATGAAAGCGGACGTGCAATCAACGCGTTGACCTCAGTCGGCGTGATCGGCGGCTGCACCGATACGAACGAAATCAATTACCTGCTCGTGAAGGCGTTTCGTGCCGGTCTCGGCGTCATTCCGATCGAGCAGCAGTCACGGATTTGACACGGCCCCACGGTGGCCAGTTTGGCCGCCACGTTCGGACGGGGAGCGATGACCAATGGCTGGACCGACATTCGCAATGCGGATGTCGTGCTCGCCATGGGCGGGAATCCTGCCGAAAATCACCCGGTCGGTTTTCGATTCGTCATGGAAGCGCGGCGCAATCGCAACGCGAAGCTGGTGTGCGTCGATCCCCGCTTCAACCGGACGGCGGCCGTGGCGGATTGTTTCGTGCAGCTCCGCGTCGGCACCGACATCGCGTTTCTCGGCGGACTGATCAATTACGCGCTCTCGCGCAACCGCTTTCACGAGGACTACGTGCGCGCGTTTACCAACGCGCCGTTCTTGGTAAAGGACACGTATCGCTTCGACGAGGCCTCAGGCGTGTTCTCGGGTTGGGATCCCGAGCGCAAGGCGTACACGGACACCTCGAGCTGGGCGTACGACCTCGACGAGCGCGGCATGGCGCGCAGCGATCCGTCGATGCAGCATCCGCGTTCGGTGTTTCAAGTGATGAAGACCTTCTACGGCCGCTACACGCCGGAAAAGGTCGCGGAGATCTGCGGCTGCCGCTCCGAGGACTTCATCCGCGCCGCCGAGATCATCACGTCCACGGGCACCGCCGATCGAGCTGGCACCATCATGTATGCGCTCGGGTGGACGCATCACAGCCACTCCGTGCAATTAATCCACGCGGCGGCCATGCTGCAGCTGCTGCTCGGCAACATCGGGCGCCCGGGCGGCGGCGTCAACGCCTTGCGCGGTCACGCCAACATCCAGGGCGGAACCGACTGCGGTGTCGCGTATCACAATCTGCCCGGATACATCCCCATTCCGAAAGCGGATCACACGACGCTCGACACCTTCGTCAAGGCGGTGACCCCGAAGCCGCTGCGCGACAACGTCACCAACTTCTGGGCGAATACGGATCGTTTCGTCGTGAGCCAGTTGAAAGCGTTCTACGGTGCGCATGCGACGCGTGACAACGAGTTCGCGTACGCGCTGCATCCGCGCCTGCCGCAACGCGCCGGCGGTGGATACGAAAACTGGAGCTGGGCGTACATGTTCGATCACATGTACGCAGGGCGGATGGAGGGCTTCTTCAGCTTCGGGATGAATCCAGTGAGCAACGGCCCGCACTCGCGCAAAGCCGTGGCCGCGCTGGCGAAGCTCAAATGGCTCGTCGTGGCCGAGAACTTCGAGCAGGAAACGGCGGTGTTCTGGCGCGACGACATCCTCGCGCTGGCCGGCAAGAAGCCCGAGGACGTGCAGACGGAAGTGTTTCTGCTGCCGGCCGCGAATTTCGCTGAGAAGGATGGCTCGTTCGTCAACTCGGCGCGATGGATTCAGTGGAAATGGAAGGCGGTCGATCCGCCGGGAGCAGCGAAGCCCGATCAGGAAATCATCGCGCGCATCTTTCTGGCGGTGCGCGACCTGTATGAGCGCGAGGGCGGCCGTGTCGCCGATCCTGTTCGTCGCCTCAACTGGTGGTACTCCCATCCGGCATCGCCGGCGCTCGATGAAGTCGCGAAGGAAATCAACGGCTGGGCGATTCGCGATGTGAAGGACGATCGCACGGGCGGCGTCGCCGTGCGTGCCGGACAGCAGCTCTCTCGGTCGATCGACACGCGGGCCGACGGATCAACGCTCTCCGGCAACTGGCTCTACATCGGCATGTATACCGACGCCGGCAATCTCACGCAACGCCGGTCGCCCGCCGATCCGAGCGGACTCGGACGCTATCCGGATTGGGCGTTCAGTTGGCCGGCCAATCGCCGCATTCTCTACAACCGCTGCTCGGCCGACGCCGAAGGACGGCCGTGGGATCCGGCACGGCCCGGCGTCGCCTGGACTGGCGAACGCTGGACGGGAGACGTTCCCGATATCACCGTCGACAGCCCACCGGGCGCGGGGCTCGGCGCCTTCATGATGCTGCCCGAAGGCGTGGCGCGATTGTACGTGCCGGGGCAATTCGTCGACGGTCCGTGGTCGGAACACTATGAGCCGGTTGAGTCGCCGGTGAAGAATCCGCTTCACGCCGCACATAGTTCCAATCCCGCGGTGAAGCCGTTCACGACCGAGTTCGACGTCCTCGGCACGTCCGATGAATACCCGATCGTGTGCACGACCTATCGGCTGACCGAGCATTTCCACTACTGGACGAAGAACAACACTTACAACGTTCAGTTGCAGCCGGAGTTCTTCGTTGAGATCCCGGAGGAGCTCGCGCGCGAGAAGCAGATCGCCAACGGCGATCGCGTCCGCGTCAGCTCTGCGCGCGGCTCGGTCGAAGGACGTGCGATGGTCACCAAACGAATCAAGCCGATGCAAGTCGCCGGTAAGACCACCTATCAAATTGGGTTTCCGATTCATTGGGGCTTTGTTGGACGTGGGGCGCAGCGCGGCGCCCTGGCAAATCTGGTGACGCCAACCATCGTCGATCCGAATTCGTTTGCGCCCGAGTACAAAGGTTTTCTCGTCAAGCTCGAAAAGGTCTGACGTGTCCAGCCCGCTTGAAATCGTGCGCGTCTCGGCGACCACGCCACCAGCGCCCGGCGTGCGCCGTCAGCCGATTGTCGCGAAGCTGATTGACACGTCCACGTGCATCGGATGCAAGGCGTGCGAGGTCGCGTGCCAGGAATGGAACGATCTGCCGCCCGAACCAGGCGGCGAGACCGGCACCTACCAGACGATGCCGGATCTCACGGCGCAGTTTTGGAATTTGATCCGCTTCAACGAACACGAGGACGAAAATGGCTTGCACTGGTTGATGCGCAAGGATCAGTGCATGCACTGCGCGGAGCCGGGCTGCCTTGTTGCCTGTCCCGCCCCAAACGCAATCGTGCAATACGCCAACGGCATCGTGGAGTTCCAGCAGGATCATTGCATCGGCTGCGGCTATTGCATAACGGGTTGCCCGTTCAACGTGCCGAAGTTTGCTGCGCGCACGCGCCGCGTTTACAAGTGCACGTTGTGCGCGGATCGCGTGTCCACCGGCCTCGAACCGGCCTGCATCAAAGCGTGTCCGACGAGCTGCCTGCAGTTTGGAACGAAAGACGAGATGTTGCAGATTGCCAACCGCCGCGTGACGCAGCTCAAAGGCAATGGATTTGCGCACGCGGCCGTCTACGATCCTCCGGGCGTCGGCGGCACGTCGGTCGTCACCGTGCTGGCGTTTGGCGATCGTCCAGAGTTGTACGGCCTGCCCAAAGACCCTGTGGTGCCGCTTGCCGTTCGCATGTGGAAAGGGCCGCTTAAGTGGGTTGGCAATCTCGCCATCGTGAGCGGCGTGTTCGCGGCAGTGCTGCACTTCGTTCGGTTTGGACGTAAGGACGTGCCGTGATGCAGCGCATTGTGCGATACCGCTTCAGCGAACGCGTGATGCACGCAGTGGCGGCGCTGGTCTTCGTGTATGTGCTGCTCACTGGTCTGGCGTTGTGGACGCCGGCGCTCTATTGGATCGCAGCCATCCTCGGCGGCGGATTTCTCGTACGCATGCTGCATCCCTGGGCCGGGCTTCTGCTGTTTGCGATCGTGGTTTGGATGCTCAGTCTGTGGCACGGCGAGATGCGGACAACTGACGCCGATCGTGCGTGGCGGCGCGCCATGTTGAAATACATTCGCAACGACGATCGCCACGTGCCTGCAGTTGGGCGGTTCAACTACGGGCAGAAGGTGTTTTTCTGGACCATGATCTGGGGAACGGTTGCGCTCGTGGTCTCGGGCGTCGTTCTCTGGTTTCCGGAGGCGATTCCGCCGGCCGCTCGCGCCGTGCGCGAGATCGCCGTGCTCGTGCACGCGATCACGGCTCTGGTCGTGATTGCCGCCATTATCGTCCACATCTACATGGGCGTTGCCGTGGTTCCCGGAAGCGTCGAAGCGATCGTTCACGGCAACGTCACGGCGGATTGGGCGCGACATCATCATCGCTTGTGGGCAGACGAGGTCAACGCTCAGATCTCGACGAGCGGAAGTGCCGACGCGCAGCACTCACGATGAACGATGGCAACAGCGTGCCGCACGGGCGCGCATGCTGGCGGCTGAGCGTCCGGCCGTGGCCGAACTGCTGCTCTTCTACGCCGCACTAGCCATCGCTCAGGGCGCGATTCTTCGCGATCACTCGTACGTTGTCACCGGCGGCGGCACGATCGACCCAAGCGCGCTGCATCGTGCAACACGACCGTTTCTTTCCTCCATCATTGCGACGGCGCCGCCGGCGTTTGCGCAGCGACTGCGGAGTTTGCGGGAAGACTCAGTTCGCCGGTTCGTCGTCGAAGCGCTCTGGCAGCCGTTTGCGGAGGCAGCGCGAAATCGCGCGCACGCCAGCGTCGATGCGGGCGGCGAGCGATGTCCCATCTGTCGGGGCGCGCCCGTCGTGGCCATGCTTCGCGAGCAGAGTCATGGCGCACGACGATCGCTCGTCTGCGGGCTCTGTTTCACCGAATGGCCGGCGCCGCGCTTGATGTGCCTCAATTGCGGCGAGTCGCGCTTCGAATCGCTGCCGGTATTTCGCGCGCAAGAATTCGATGCGATACGCATCGACGCGTGTGACACCTGTCACACCTACGTCAAAACGATCGATCTCACCCGCGACGGCGCCGCATGCCCGATCGTCGACGACGTGGCATCCATGCCGCTCGACCTGTGGGCGGCCGAGCGCGGCTACCAACGCGCGCGTCCGAATCTGCTCGGTTTTTAACGCATTTTTGCGCCGCGCAGAGGGCTGATCACCAGCCGCAAGGCCGCCGGTTTGATCGCGAAGCCGGAAAAAGCCGCGTACGCGAAGTGCCACAAGCCTGGTGAAATCACCGATGCGAAGATGGCGACGGTGCACGCGCACAAGCCGAAGGCGTAACACGCGCCGCTGCACAGCGGATTACGTTCCTGCAACGCGCGCCTCCGATTTCGTGGGCGCGCGCGGCGGGATCGCGCAATTCGGGCGATTTTAGGACTGGCAAGTGGCTTGCTCTTGAGCCGCGACGGAGCGACTATGCCGGCGCATCCTCGTATTGCGCTTGCCTGTCCTCGTCCCCGCGATCGTGCCGAACTCCTCGAGTGGTGCAGCAGCGACTATCGTCCCTCACCGTGCGGGTGCCCATGTTCAAAGTGAGCGTGGTCGGCAAGCGCGTCTGGGTGAACAACGCGATGGATCGCGACGCCGAGCGTGCCTTCTGGTGCGGCGTGCGGCTCGAACGCAACCCCGGGCGCGCGAACGCGGCATGGCAGACGCTCGTGGAGAATGCGCCGCTGGCGACAAACCTCTCTGCGAAAAGCGATTAATTTTCTCTGAGCTACGTGAGGCGCTTCATCGCCGCGAACAGCTGCATGTGACCGTCGACCACACGCTGTCGTTCCGCTTCGTCCACGTCGAGGGTCCAGACGTCGCGCTGTGACGTACCGCCAAGTATGATGCCGTCGCGGCGCGGCAGCATGTGGATGAAGCCAGCCTCGGGTGTGGCCGCTCGAACCCCACCGTTGGTGCCGTAGGTCACTTCGTCCTGCGGGATCAGGACAACGAGCTGCCCCTTGAGCGGAATCAGATCCTGATCGCCAAATAGCGCCTTGGCGCCGAGGCCGGTGCAGTTGACGATGACCGATTCCTCCAGGGCCATGACATCGCGTATGGTCTCGAACTTGCGAATGCGGATCTTGCCGCCGAACAGAATCACGTCCTGCATCAGCGCGTCGAGATAAATCGACGGCTCGAATCTCATCTCGGAACGCTGCACCGCGTAAGGCGTGGGGAACGGATGCTCTCCGGGTCCGAGCAGCACGCTGCCGGTTCGCGTGTCGTCGGGCAGCAACGGATTGCTGCCGCCCGCAATTTGCGGATCGTCAATCGGCGAGTACTGGTGAATCCAGCTGACGCCGTATTTCGGGCCTACCAGCAGCTGGAGCTGGCGGTAGGCAATGCGCACCGCTTGCCGAAACTGCTCGTCCCATTCGGGCGTGCGCTGCGCGTTGGCGTACAAGCCTGACGTCGGCGTGAAGCCCGCGAGTGACATGTTGGACGTGGTGTCCGGCGGCACTGTCGCCGCGTAGATCGTCACCTCGAACCCGCGCCGCTGGAGTTGCCGCGCGGTGGTGAGACCCACAACGCCGGAGCCGAGCACCGCTGCGCGCCGCGCCTGGTGCGCGAGCGCGAGATCGGCGGCCATCGCCCCGGTTCCCCACGACAGCGACATGCCCGCGCCGCCGTGCCCGTAGTTGTGAATGAGCGTTTTGCCGTCGTGCTGCTCGGCGCGCAGGACGAACCCCTGCGGACGATGTGGGCGCAGACCGATGGTGGTGCGAATGATGCGATCCCACGAGACGTTCACCGGTGCGAGGCGCACGGGGGAACGGGGGGGCGCGGCCGGTGCAGGCGGTGTTTGCGCGCGCGGCGTCGTGCGCGCTGCGCATCCGCCGAGTCCGAACCCGAGTATCGCGACGCTGCCGCGCGTTATCAGTGTGCGTCGATCCACGCGCAGATCATAGACTGGCTGAGCTCACATCGCCACCCATGAGCTTTTCGACGTCAATCACGTCCGAGTAGGATGACTGCGTGGAGCGCCTCGAGCCCCACGAACCCTCGCGCGACGGGGACGAAGCCTTCCAGCAACGCGAAGAACCGGTCAGGCGGCTCGTCGAACGCCTGCGCGAGAGCGAGGAAGGCTTCCGGCTGCTCGTCGACAGCGTTTGCGACTACGCGATTTTCATGCTCGACCCATCCGGCCGGGTTATGAGCTGGAATGCGGGCGCCGAACGAATCAAGGGCTACACCGCCGATGAGATCATCGGCCATCATTTCTCGCGCTTCTACCCCATCGCCGATATCGAGGTTGAAGAACCAGAACGGGCGCTGCGCGACGCCATGCGGCACGGCAGCACCGAAAAAGAGGGCTGGCGGGTGCGCAAGGACGGCTCGCGATTCTGGGCGAACGTCGTGATCACCGCGCTCTTCGACTCCAAGGGCGAACACCGCGGGTTCGCCAAGATCACGCGCGATCTCACGCAGCGACGGCAAATCGAGGCGCTGGAGCAGACGAATCGCCGCGTCAACGAGTTCCTCGCGATGCTCGCCCACGAGCTGCGCAATCCGCTCGCACCCATTCGCAACGCCATCAGCGTGATGCATCGCGCGGACATGACGGATCCAACCGCGGTGTGGGCGCGCGACGTCATCGATCGGCAGACGACGCACCTCACTCGTCTCGTAGACGACTTGCTCGACATCAGCCGCATCACCAGCGGCAAGATCACGCTGCGGTGTCAGCCGGTGGATCTCAACGAGGTCGTCGCGCGAGCCATCGAGGCCGCTCGGCCCCTCATTGATCAAAAACACCACGACCTCACTGTGGCCCTGGCCCCACACGCGGTAATGGTCGACGCCGACGCCACACGGCTCGCGCAAATCATCGTCAACCTGCTCAATAACGCGGCGAAATACACACCCGAGCGCGGCCGCATCCGCTTGTCCGTTTCGAGCGACGAAAACATGGCAATCGTGACCGTGCTCGACGACGGTGTCGGCATCCCTCCGCAGTTGTTGCCCCGCGTGTTCGATCTGTTCGCCCAGGGCGACCGCGCCATTGGCCGGTCAGACGGTGGATTGGGCATCGGTCTGTCCCTCGCCCATCGCCTTGTCGACCTGCATCGCGGCACGATTCACGCGAAGAGCGCCGGGCCGAACATGGGGTCCGAATTCACGGTGTCCCTGCCGTTGCTGCGCCAGTTGCCGGCAACGACGTCGCAAGCGGGAACGGGCGAAGCCGTCGGTGCGGAGCTCCGGCGTGTGCTCGTCGTGGACGACAACGAGGACTCGGCATTGACAATGGTCATGCTGCTGGAGATTGGCGGACATCAGGCGAAAGTGGCGCACGATGGCCTCACCGCGCTGACCCTCGCGCGCGACTTCAAGCCGCACGTCGTCCTGCTCGACATCGCGCTGCCGGAAATGAACGGTTACCAAGTGGCGAAAAGGATGCGCATGCTGCCGGAGCTCGCGCGCACCGTCCTCGTTGCCATGACCGGTTACGGTCAGGACGACGACCGGAGGCGGAGTGCGGAGGCGGGTTTTACCGAGCACCTCGTGAAGCCGATCGATCCGTCCGCGCTGGAACGCGTGATAGCATCCGCCGAATGGGACGGCTGATTCTTCTGTTCTCTCTCGCGACCATTGTGTCGCTGTCGGCGCAGTCGCGGTCAGAAATCGATTGGGCAAAGGTTGATGTGGAGACGATGCAGCACTTTCAGGCGCTGCTTCGCTTCGACACGACTGACCCACCGACCACACCACCTGGTGTTGAGAAGCCGGCGGTCGACTACCTCAAGCAGGTCCTCGACAAGGAAGGGATTCCCACTCAGGTTTACGCGCTCGAGCCGAATCGGCCGAACCTGATCGCACGCCTCAAGGGCAGTGGCAAGGCGAGACCACTGCTTATCATGGCGCACACCGACACGGTCAATATCGACCCGAAGAAATGGACGTTCCCGCCCTTCAGCGCCACGCGCGACGGAGGATATGTGTACGGGCGCGGCGCGGTCGATGACAAAGACAACGTCACTGCGGCGTTGATGACGCTGTTGCTGCTGAAACGGAACGACGTTCAGCTCGACCGCGATGTCGTCGTACTCTTCGAAGCCGGCGAAGAGGGCGCCACGCGCGTCGGCATTCAGTTCATGGCCGATCAGCACTATGCCGACATCGATGCCGAGTACTGTCTGGCCGAGGGCGGCGGCGGGACGCGCGAGCGCGGACAAATGAAATTCGTCTCGGTTCAAACGCTCGAGAAGATTCCGCGCGCGATTTCGTTGACGGCGCGCGGCGTCGCCGGACACGGTTCCGTACCGCTGCAATCGAACGCCATCGTGCATTTGTCCGGCGCGGTCGCGAGCGTGGCGAAGTGGCAGCCGCCCATTCGACCGAATGAAACCACGGCTGCGTATTTCAAACGACTGGCGACCGTGTCGACGCCGCAAGAGGCCGAGCGCTACCGCAACGTGCTGAGTCCGGACCCGAAGATCAGCGGCGCCGCCGACGAGTACTTCCGCGCCAACGAGCCGCGGCACGCGTCGATGTTGCGCACATCGGTTTCGCCGAACATGTTCCAGGGCGGTTACCGCGTGAACGTGATTCCGTCGGAAGCGGTGGCGACGCTCGACGTCCGAATGCTGCCGGACGAGGATCCCGCGAAGTTTCTGGAGGAAGTGAAGCGCGTCGTGAACGACCCGAGCGTCGAGGTCGCCTACACGGCGCGCGACGTGCGCCCTAACGGGACGACGCGGCTCAACACGGATGCGTTCAACGTCATCGAAACGAACGTCAAGAAGCACTACAACACGATTACGCTGCCGACCATGAGCACGGGCGCGACCGACATGGCCTACCTTCGCGCGAAGGGAATGCAATGCTACGGCATCGGCCCTGCGCTCGACGCCGAGGATGGCCCGAAGGGGTTTGGCGCGCACAGCGATCAGGAACGGATTCTCGAAAGCGAGTTGTATCGCTTCGTCCGCTTCAATTACGACGTGGTTGTCGGAATCGCCGGGTCGAGGTAACGGCGTGGCTTTCGCCACGCGCGTCACCGCCGCCGCGTGCCTGCTGAATCTGCTGTTTCCCGTGCAGGTGCGGTCCCAAGGAGCAGCGTGGTTCGATCTGCCGCTGGCTGGCGGCACCCGCACGCTTGCCGCGTTTGGCATCGCCCGCGCCGATCGCGCGGAAGCGCTTCCTCTCCTGGCGCGCATTTTGTACGGCCAGGAGTCGCGTGCGGACGCGTCGGCCGCCAGACTCGCCGAGGTGGTGCGCAGCGATGCAGGATCTTCGACGAACGCTGCCGAACGTGTCGCTGCGGTGGAGATTCCGGCCCCACTCACCCGTGACGCATGGAGTGGTCTTCTCGCGCTCGCGCCTGGCGAAGATTTATCCACCCGCTTACTCACTGACCGCGCCGCCACGCTTCTCGCCGCCGGCTTTGTCGCCACCGAT
>JBKPAJ010000191.1:0-7957 GCA_046726375.1 Acidobacteriota bacterium | reverse complement strand
CTCCTCCTCGCGCGTCAGGAGATCGAGGAGCAGCGTGGCGAACCCGCGATCCTGCAGCAGGTTGGCGACCAGGCGGTTGCGGCTGCTGAAACGGCTGCTGCCGCTCCCGTGCGCGAAGATCACCAGGCCCGCCGCTCCTTGCGGCACCGTCAGGTCGGCCTGCAACCGCACACCTGACGGGAGGGTGATGGTTTCTTGAACCGATGGGTATGCCATTGTCACGGTCTCTCACACACCGGACGGATACGTCTCCGGCAGATCGACTTCGCCGCGCGCCCAGCGCTCGAGCGGTTGTAACGCAGACGTCTGATCGATATGCAGGACGGCATCGAACTGGTCGGCAATTCGCGCGTCGAAGTAGTGGCTTAGTCGCTCCGTCTGCGGTCGATACACGACGCCGATCGCACGCTCCAAGCGCGGTTCCATCAGTAGCTCCCGCGCGGGTCCCTCACGGAGCAGCAACAAAAACCGCGCGATCCCCACGTCGTGAAACAGGCGCTCGTAGCTGCCGGGGAGCGACGGACGGACCTGCTTGCGCTCGGCGGGATCGTCCCAGTCGTTCGCGGCGGTCACTGTGCCAGTGTGGGTCGTGAATCCCACGAGCGAGGCATCGTCTCGCAAGCGCTCGCGAACGAGTTGTCCAAGATTGAGCTCGCCTCGCGCGCTCATCTCCGTCGCGCGGGCATCGCCCAGGTGCGAGTTGTGGGCCCACACCACCGCCCGTGTTGGCCCATGCGGGCTGCGGACGTGTGCGAGAAGGGCTTCGAGCGTCTCCATCATGTGGCGGTCGCGGATGTTCCACGACTCCGCGTGGCCGCCAAACATGGTTCGGTAATATGTCTCTGCGTTTGCGACGAGACGCGCGTTCTGCTCCGCAAAGAAGTATTCGTCGGCCGCAACCTGCCCGTCGCGCGATGCGTATTCGATCGCGCGGCGCCGCAGCTCCGTGAGCTGCGCGACCGCTTCGTCCTCGCACGTCTTCGACAGGCCAAACGTCACTGCGTAGCCGTACTCCTGGGGATCCTTCCCGAACATCTCGAAGCAGGCATAGCGATCGCGGGCGCGTCGGGCGTCCGCCCGATCGACCTTGGCCAGATAGTGGAGCACGGCCTCGACAGATCGGTGGAGGCTGTAGAGATCGAGACCGTAAAAACCGGCGCGTTCGTTTTCAGGCCGCGATTGATTGAAGTCGTGCAGCCAGGTGGCAAACGCGACAACGTCTGCGTTTCGCCACATCCAGCGCGGAAAACGCGTGAAGTCGCCGAGCGCGGCTTCGGCGTCGCGCTCGTCGTGCACGCCGCGCACCCAGCGATTCACGCGATACGCGTCCGGCCAGTCGGCTTCAACGGCGACGACATTGAAGCCATGTTGAGCGATCAGGGTCTTGGTAATCTCGGCGCGGGTGAGATAGAACTCGTGCGTACCGTGTGACGCCTCGCCGATCAGTACCACACGAGCACCGCTCACCGCAGCGATGAGCGGCTGCAGGCCCTCGGCGATCGGCTCGAACCACCGCGACTCGTGGCGCAGTGTGTTCAGCACGCGGTCATCCGTCATCGCTGCCCTCCGTCGTTGCCGCGGACCTGTCGCAGCAGCGCTCGCACTTCGTCGTCGCTGGTTTCAGAAAAATCGAGATACCACTGCCCGACAGCTGAAAACCGTGCTGGCGTCCGGGAACACACGACCTCGTCAGTCACTTCGGCGAGCTCGCGACAGGTCTCAGGTGCACCGACCGGGACGGCGACCACGACGCGCAACGGACCATGCTTGCGCACCGCTTCGACGGCGGCCTTCATCGTCGATCCGGTCGCGAGCCCGTCGTCGATCAGAATCACAAGTTTGTCGCGCAGGTCCGCTGGCGGACGGCCCTCGCGATATTCGCGCTCGCGGCGCTCGAGCTCAACCTGTTCCTGGCCCGCCACCTCGTCAATGACCGCTGTCGGAATCCCGTACCAGCGGACGACATCGGCGTTCAAGATTCTTACGCCTCCTGATGCGATTGCACCCATCGCCAGCTCCCGATGGCCGGGCAGGCCGAGCTTGCGAACGACGAAGACATCGAGCGGAGCCCCCAGCGCGCGGGCAACTTCGAACGCCACTGGAACGCCTCCACGCGGAAGGGCAAGCACGATCACATCCTGTCGGCCTTCGTAGCCCTTCAACTGTTGAGCGAGCGCGGCTCCTGCCTGCCGGCGATCGGCAAACGGTTCAGTGTGTGCTGGAGCCCCCACCATCTCGACACCTATCTGAGCGGCGGTAGAAGATGGTGCAAGCGTGGTGCCTCGCGCGAGGAGCAGGCAGTGGCACCGCCGTTCGGTCGCTCGAGTTTGAACGTGGGACCGCTGCGGTGACACGCCATCAATCGCCTGTGAGCGCCGGCATCGGCGCGGGTCGCGCGCGGACGGTCAGACGCGCGTCCCACATTCGCACGTCCTGTAACCCGGCCGGCCGAATGGCTTGCTCACGGCGTCGCGTCGGCGTTCGGCGTCGACCCGAAGAGCAGTCTTGACGAGGATCTGGTGCGGGTGAAGACCCGCATCGAAACCGGTCGCGCGTGCAGCACGACGCCGGCGCGGGGCAACGCACGGACATGTGAGGGCTCGGTGTGATCGGCCTTATCGATTCTCGCGCTCGCGCGTGAGCCGCAGCAGCGCGCCATTCTTCTCGTCGGTAATGAGCAGCACTGAGCCGTCGCGCGCCTGAATCACGTCGCGCACGCGGCGGCCAAGAGCGAGGCGATCCTCCTTGATGACTCTCGTGCCGTCTACTTGCAGGCGAATCACCGCCATCGAGGAGAGACCGCCAACGATGACGTTGCCGCGCCACGGCAACAGCGAACCGTCGTAGAACAGCGCGCCGGACGGTGAAATGACCGGCGTCCACGAGCGAATCGGGGCCTGGAACTCGGGCCTCGTCGGGTGATCTGGGATGGGCGACTTGTCGTAGTTGTCGCCGTTGCTCACAACGGGCCAGCCGTAGTTGCGTCCCGGTTCGATGATGTTCAGCTCGTCACCACCGAGCGGGCCCATCTCGAAGACCCACAACTGCCCGGTCGTCGGATGGAGCACCGCCGAAAGAATATTGCGGTGCCCGAGTGTCCAGATTTCCGGGCGTGCATCCTTCCGGCCGCGCAGCGGGTTGTCGTTCGGGATGGATCCGTCGCGATTGATGCGCACGACCTTGCCCAGATTCGTTCGCACATCCTGCGCCGGATCGAACCGCATCCGTTCGCCCGACGTGATGAAGAGCGTGCCGTCACGCGCGAAGATGAGGCGGTGACCGAAGTGCCCACGGCCGATCTTTTTCGGTTCCTGCCGCCAAATCACCTGCGCATCGGAGAGGCGATTGCCCTCGAGCGTCGCGCGTGCGACGGCGCCGCCGCGCAGCCGGTTGTCCTTGAGATCGATGTACCCGGCGAACCTCGGATCGTCGTCCGCCGGCGCGGCAGATTGCTGTGGCGCGTCCTCGGCATACGACAGATAGATGCGACGGTTCTGCGCAAACTCAGGGTCCACCGCGATATCGAGCAGTCCGCCCTGTTCGGTGGGTGCCTCGCGGTAGGAGACTGCCGGCAGGTTTTCGACAGGCGGCGACAGTTTGCCGTCAGCGTAGATCCTGAGACGTCCGGGCTTCTCCGTGATCAGCAGCCGACCGTCAGGCAAATATGCCATGCCCCACGGGAACTCGAGTGAGGCTAAGCTCTCGACGCGAATACCGTCGATCGCTTTCTGTGTGACATCTGCTGGTTTGGTTTGCGCAAGGATGAGCGGCGTGAGCAACACGGCCAGCCCGAGTGGGGATATCCAGGATCGCATGGTTCCTCCAGGCCCGCACTCTGCGAGATCTGTGCCCGACCGCGCCGAAGCATGAGCCGAGACAATTCGGTGCGCGCTTGATACGGCCGTCGATACGCGAGAAAAAGAAGATACGTTCCCGTTCGGGCCTTTTGCGTTGCGAACACGTTCCCGGCGATGACCTCGAGGCCTCTACGCGCATCCAGGTTGCAGGCAGCCGCTCGAACGCTCAATGCGACCGTTCGAGGAGGAGTGCAATGCAACGCACCGTTTCACAATTGGCCGTGATCAGCACGGCCCGCGGCTCGCATGACGATGTGGCGGGGAAGCTGCGCGCGGTTGCCGCCTGACGAACGCGCGCGATCGCTGGTTTGTCAGCGACAGCCGCTGTCATAGGAGAAGACACGATGCTTCCGCTTTTGCATGACACCTGGGGCGCCCTGATGCTACGTGGAATTCTGGCCGTTCTCTTCGGGGCCATTGCGATCATCTTGCCCGGGCCGGCGCTCTTTGGCGTCGCGGTGCTCTTCGGCGCCTACGCCCTGGTCGACGGCCTCTTCGTAATCATCTCTTTGTCCCGAAAGGTGCGAAAATTGCCGTCTTCGACGCCGACTGGAACGGCGACCGCGTGCGCATCATGGGACCTGTCGCCAAGGCGAGCCTGATCGAAGTCGAGGAGCGCGTCGGGCCGGTGAGCGCGGAAATCGAGGCGCAACTCGAAAGGAGGCGAGGCCGCGGGTGTAGAGGAGTCGATGATCGTCTAGGGCACCTGTTCAACCGATCGCGCGATGATGACCGGACCCTGCTGCAGCGCATCCCTCCCGTCACGACGGCGCTCGGAGGCGAGGCATCATGCTTTCACTTGTCTCACGAGCCCTCAGCAGGTGCGCAATTTCAACAAGCTCGTGAACCACAATCGCGGTTGGTGCGCGCACGCGATCACCGGCGCAAAAAGAGTACTGGATGCGCGAGTGGTTGTGCCAGCCATCTCAGGAATCGATCCGCCACTCACAATGGGAACGCGATGGCGCTTGTCTCGAATCCGCTGCGGTGCCTAGAGTGGGTTGTTGGCCGCTTCCAACGACGTGAAAGTGGTTCGGCAGGCGAACTCTCTTGCCGGAGGTGAATGTCATGTCACAGCCGCGGATCGTTCCGCAATCGGAATGGAGATCGTTTTTCGATCTGGCGTCTAAGGCGCTGCTCGGCAAACGCGCCGAGGTCGAGGTCGCGTCGCTCGATCTTGGGGACCAGATCGTTGCCGAGTGGGTCCCGATGATCGGTATCACCTACGATTCGAGAGATGACTTGCTCGAGATCGCGCTCGATGGCGCCGATCATCTGATTCGAGGGCCGCGGCAAATCGTCGTCGACGAGGGTCCGACGGGTCTGACCAGCGTGGCCGTGACTGACGCCGATGGCGTCACACAGGTCGTCAGGATGAAAGACCCACTGATGTTGCCGCCCAGTCAGCTTCACACCTAATGCGGCACGCCCTTTGAGTCTTCACGTCACGCAAATACCCGTCCCAGCTTCCGTTGAGGTCTCCGGCTCGTCGGTGCCCCGGCGGGTGGGCGTAATTGACGCTTCGCTCGAGCTTGTTCGCAAGATCGCCATGAGTTCGAGCGAACGCGTTTCGATTTGATTCGTGACGATGTGTCGTCCTTTCGGACGACAGGGGATGACTCAACGATACGTAACAGCGCGACGTATCACTTTCTTCTTCACGCTCGGGGAAAACCCTAGCTTTCCCCGATTTCGCACGCCCGCGACGACGTGGCCATAAACGCTTGCGTGTCTAATTTGATCGTGCGCCAGATGGTCGATGTCATTGAGACCGCATATGCGGATCCGATCACGTTGAGGACGTTTTCGGCGCGCGTCGGACGCCAACCAGCCTATCTCGGCCGACTGTTCCGTCAGGAGACCGGTGCGACGGTTCGAGAATACCTGACGCGTGTTCGACTGGACCGTGCCGCCGAGCTCATTCGGGAGGGCGTCAAGATCGAAGCCGTCGCATTGCTCGTCGGTTATCGAAGCAAGAAGAATTTCTACCGGCAATTCAAAAGGTATTACGGCACGACCCCCGTGCCGTTTCGCGGCCACTGTCCGCCGTCGAGACCGGAGGAGACGAAACATTTTGTCGTTTGCGCCCCGCCTTCGGTTGCGGTCGCCGCCGAGAAATCGTGTTCCGCCGTGCTGCCGCTCGGTCTGTTGGAGGCGGGCCCTGATCCGCTCCTGAAACGAATGGAATTGGTGTTTCGGGCGTCGAGGCGCGCCTGGAGACTTGCGGTCCGCGCGCAGGAGCTCATGCTCCAGAACTTCACGCGGATGCGTATCGGAATGCTGCTGACCAACGACAAAGGCCGGTACATCGGCGCGAATCACGCCGCGAGCCGGATCACCGGTTATCTAACCAGAGAGCTGTACCGATCGTTTCCGACCGATCTCTTCATGAACGCTCCAAGCGTGGACACGCGGTGTGTATGGCAGATCATCGTACAGCTCACGGAGAATGCGCCGCCTGGGGCGAACACCATCCTCCGTACGAAGGACGGCAGGTCTGTCGCCGTGCGGCTGTTGACTGTCAAGAACCTGCTCTGGGGACGCCGCGAGATGTCGGCGATGTTCCACGAGCTCGCGGCGGCCGCCAGTTAACCCCAGAGCTCGATGCCGCCGAGTCTTCACGACGCGCCTGGCGTGCGGACGGCCTTACGGTCGATAGCTGTTGCAAACTCCCCGCCCAGGTAGGTGAGAGGAACGAGAGAGAGGAGGAAAGTCAGGTGATACCAGACAGGAAACTTTTCCCAGAGCATGATGTGTTCAGGAATGAACATGACGAGCAGTAGCACGCCCGCCATCAGTCTCGCGCGCATCGATTGCGAGGTGACCGTCGCGGTCACCAGCCCCATGGCGACCGTCGCCACAGCACTAATCGTGAGGCGTGCGACCATCATTGGCAGAGTAAACGTCATTGCGTCGACCACGCTCGCGTACGCGGGCCACGCCTGACGCATGATGATGCCCGCGACGGTGACGACGATCAGCCACACGGCCAGCCCCGCGATAACACCGAGAATTCCCTTCGCCATCGTCGCTCCCCGCGCACGATCGATGCATCGAGCGTGATCACCACGCCCGGCCCGATCGTCGGCAACGAATACTAGAGAAGCTCGTCGCAGCGGGTCTTGGAAAAATCGGCCACGCACCGGGACACCAGGTGGCCTGGCGTAGCACCCGCAAAATGAGTCAGGTCCAGTGTCAAGTGGGCTTGATCGAAATATCCGGTCTCGGATGCGAGCGCCGCAGCAGAGCGGCTAGGGGAATGTTCGATCTGCTTCAGCGTTTCCTGAAACCTGACAATGCGACCAAAACACTTTGGACCATAGCCAACCCAGACGTGCATCAAGCGGTTGAGATGACGCGAGCTGACGCCGCAACGGGCGGCGACTTCCGCGATACGTACGGCCCCGTGCGCTTGCTGAATTTCGTCCATGGCCTTGGCGACCACGAGATGCACGTTGGCGTTCGTCAGGCGCTCGACAAGAAAAGACTGAAGGATATCGATGTACTGAGCCGGTGTGCGGGAGAGCGGTTCTTCGCCGGCGAGCGCGTGACATGCGGCGGTCCCACTCAGCCTTACATGACGACCGACGATGGTGTGCGCCGCAATCCCGCTGACGAGAAATGCCACGCCTGGGCGGAGCCGCACGCCGATGAGTATCGCCGGTAACCTGAATCGGCGCTCCTCAGGCCTGACCATCGGACCACGCAGGACCCAACCGGACGTCCCGGTCCTTTGCAACTGAATGGAAATGGCCGTGCTGCTATCGGGCACGGTGCGGATAGTCGCATCTCGCTTCGCTGTTACGACCCAGAAGCATCCGACATAGGGTCGCAACGCTTCGGCAGCCTCGATGAATCGAAGGTCGGCGCGACGGACGAGAGTGCTGGTGATGCTCAATCGTCGGACCTTGTTCTCACGGTTCCGCGTGAGAAACCAGAGCATAGCAGAATGCCTTTGGCGCCTCGCGGGTTACAGGCCGATTCGTCCCGGCGGTCGCCCGCCAAGCGCTGCGGCGCTGTGGATCGACCCCTAAGTTCACGCAAATTGAACGCGACTTTCACACCAGCTGGTCGCGGCCGGCGGACACTGTTAGACGGGA
>JBKPAJ010000190.1:0-4559 GCA_046726375.1 Acidobacteriota bacterium | reverse complement strand
GGGCGTGACGCCCATTGCCCGTACGCGCCCAGCGATCAACTCGCCAATTGGATACTCCACCATTGCTGTGGCGATCCCGCTACGCAGACGAAAGCAGTCGGACAAGTTGGCGGCCGTGTTGTACTCACCTCCGCTGACGTGAATGGCGCAATGAGTGGCTCTGCGAAAGGGAACGACGCCGGGATCAAGCCGATGGACAAGGGCACCAAGTGCCAGGAAATCGAGCGTCATCAATGAGTGACCCAGTCGGTGTGGAACACGCCTTCACGATCGATCCGTCGGTATGTGTGCGCGCCGAAGTAGTCGCGCTGCGCCTGCGTGAGATTCGCAGGAAGCCGCTCGCTTCGATACGCGTCGTAGTAGGCGAGCGACGATGCCATGGCCGGCACAGGAATGCCGGCAGTCACCGCGGTCGCCACGACCTGCCGCCAACCTTCCTGCCGGGCGGCCAGGGCATCGCGAAACGCATCATCGAGCATGAGATTGACAAGGCCGCGTTCGCGGGCAAACGCCGCTCGGATATCTTCGAGGAGGCTCGCGCGGATGATGCAGCCGGCGCGCCAGATCTTCGCGACGGTACCCGGATCGATGTCGTAGCCGTATTCCTTCGACGCGAGACGAAGCATGGCGAACCCCTGGGCGTACGACGTGATCTTGCTCGCGTACAGCGCCTGCCGCGCCGCGTCGACGAGGCTGGCCCGCGCCGGGACTTTTCCTGATGGACCGCGGAGCACACGGCTCGCCGCCACGCGCTCGGCTTTCTGCGAGGACAGGATTCGCGCTTCCACCGCGGCGTTGACCGTCGGAATCGGTGCGCCGATGTCGAACGCGTTTTGGCTCATCCACTTTCCCGTGCCCTTTTGCTGCGCTTCATCCACAATCACTTCGACGAGCGGCTGATCGGTGTCCTGGTCCGTGCGCGCGAGCACGTCCGCCGTGATTTCGACGAGGTACGAGCGCAGCTCGCCGCGGTTCCAGTCGGAGAAGATGCCGCCGATCTCCTGAACGCTCAGACCCGCTCCGCGGTGCAGCAGGTCGTAGGTTTCGGCAATGAGCTGCATGTCGCCGTACTCAATGCCGTTATGCACCATCTTGACGTAGTGCCCCGCGCCGCGAGGTCCGATGTAGTCCACGCACGGTTCGCCGTCTTCCGCTTTAGCCGCAATCGCGCGGAAGATGTCTTTCAGGGCGTCCCACGCCGGGCGCGGACCTCCGGGCATGATCGCGGGTCCGAGCAGCGCGCCTTCCTCGCCTCCCGACACGCCGGCACCGACAAATCGAAGGCCTGCCGCGGCGAGATCGTCCGAGCGCCGATCGGTGTCCGTGAACAGCGAATTGCCGCCGTCGATCAGAATGTCGTCTTTCTCGAGATACGGGCGAAGGTGGGCGATGACGCTGTCCACAGGCGGCCCGGCCGGCACCATCATCAGCACCCGGCGTGGACGCTCCAGCGCTTCGATCAATTGTTCGGGCCGATCCACCGCGATTATCGCTTTGCCTTTCGCGGGGCCCTCGAGAAAGGCCCTGGTCCTTTTCGCGTCGAGGTCATAGCCCGCGACCGGAAACCCATTGCTCTCGATATTGCGCGCGAGACTGGCGCCCATGACGCCGAGTCCAACAACGCCCATGCGGTACTTCACGATGCGTCCTCCGTAAAGACAGGAGGTTGTCCCACCCGATAGAGCAATTCGCCCGCGCGCGGCACCACGAGCCAGCCGTTCGGCTCGTGCGCCTGCCACGCCGCCACATCGATGCCGTTGGGGTCGAGATAACCGACGTTGATGCGTTCGCATCGTTCGCGCGAGATCCCGGTGGCGAGCGTGACGCGAACGCGCGGCGTTTCCAGCGCGCAACCTGGATCGAACGAGCCGAGTCCCTTGAGGTGCGTGGAGTGCGCCAGGATCCCGCCGGGGTATTTCCCGAAACGCTCCCACTGCTGCAAAAAGTAGTCGCGGCAGTGATATCCGATCTCCTCGATCAAGCCTCCGTGCACACGACTCACTTCGTTCACATGCGGCGCGTAGATCACGACTTCGCCCTGATCCGCAACCGCGGGTTCCGTCTTGTACATCCCTTTTGCCGCGGTCCACAAATCCTGATACATCGACGGCATGACCGCCAGCACTCGCTCGTACGGCTTGTCCACCCAAACGATATGCCGGCGGGCCGACAACCTGGCCGCGTGACGCCAGGCTTGCGTGGTGTCGCCGCAGAAAATGCCTGGCACACCGTCCTGCGTCACGACGAGGGCTAAGAGTGACGTGGGTGTATCGAGCAAGCCGGCGGCGCGGTCGATCACAGCCCGCACCGGCGTGTCCAGGGTGCCGATCATCTCGTAGCTCGTGATCAGCGCGCCCAGCCAGTGGGTGAAGTGGATGATCTCGGCGGCCGCGATCCCCGGGAAGAGGTACTTTGTTCCCCCCGAGAAGCCGGCAACCTCGTGGGGAAACACAGGTCCGCAGATTAGGATGTGGTCGTACTCGGTAACCAGCCTGTTGAGTGCGACCGGCACGTCCTCGCGTAAACGGCCGGCCGTCAGCTTTTCGATCTCGGTTGCCGGAATCGTCCCCAGCCTCACGAACGTGGCCGCGTCGTCCCATCGATGGTTGAAAATCCGCCGCTTTTTTGCGATACCGTTGACCACCGGTTGCCCGATGAGCGATGTGAGTTCGGTGTCACTCATGGGTGTGTGGGTGCCGAGCGCGACAAGAAAGTCGAGGGCCGCGACGCGAGTCCCGAGCTCACGCTCAATCGTGTCGAACATGAGCGGCATCGGCATCGTCCGCGTGCCGTCAGGAATCAGCACCAGCACTCGGCGGCCGTCAACCGGCAGTCGCTCCAGTCCCTTGCCGGCGATCCGCGCGATCTCGTCGTTCGAGAGATACCCATCCGTAAGACCACGGCCGACGACATCTTTGACGGGGAGATGCATGATTGACAGGGAGATCACCTGTGTCTTAATGCGCAGCCTGCATTGAAGTCAACCCTGTTACCGATCACTTACGTCCGGAATTCGCTTGCCTGCGGGTGAATTCCGGGCAGCTTTCGGCTCTCAGCGATCGGCTCTCAGCACGCCAAAGAGCGGAAAAGCTGATAGCCGAGAGCGGAAAGCGTTGACCGACCCAAGGGACGCGAGGAGTAGGTGTAAATACCGCTATGCTGGAACAGTCGTTGCAACGCGCGGCGACGGCGCGCCGCGGCGAGCGATGCATGGGGTGGCGCCATAAGGGGAGATTTCTTATGAAACTCGCGTGGTTGCTCGCTGTAAGCCTGACGGTGTTGCCGTTTTTATCGCTTCCGGTTCAATCCGTCGCACACGGCGACGCGGGAGCCTCCGACGCGGATCTCGGAGGCATCTACGCTTGCGAGGGGATGCGTCCGGACGGTGTCGGGTATCGCGGGACTGTTCGCATCATTCGACACCGCGGCACCTACGATCTGTTGTGGTCCGTCGGCGACGAAGAGCAGGAGCAATACCTGGGAGTCGGAATTCTGACCGGCAACGTGCTCGCGGTGAGCTATTTCGGCGGCACAACCGGACTCGCCGTCTACCGTATCGAAGAGGGTACGAAAGGCCAACAGCTCTTTGGGACCTGGACGGTGCCTCAGGCCGACGGGAAAGTTGCTGCTGAAACGTTGACGAGACTTACCAAGGAGCTTGACGTGTCGCAACCGCGTCCGCTGCCAGAACCGCGCCCGGCCGGCGTGCTTCCGTCCTGGAAACTGCGTCCCGCATAGAATCGCCGGATGCAGCGGCGACAGCTGGGTCAGTCCGATCTTCAGATCACGCCGATTGGCCTCGGTGCATGGGCTATCGGCGGCGAGTGGATGTTTGGATGGGGGCCGCAGGATGACCGCGATTCCATTGCGACCATTCGCCGCGCGATCGACCTCGGCATCAATTGGATTGATACCGCGGCGGCGTACGGCCTCGGCCACTCCGAAGCCGTGGTAGGGCGTGCACTCCGCGATGTGCCTCGTCACGAGCGGCCTTACGTCTTCACCAAGGGTACGCTGGTCTGGGACGAACAGAAAACCGTTACCCACAACCTACGGCCCGAGTCGTTGCGCCGCGAAGCCGAGCAAAGCCTGCGCCGGCTCGATACCGATCGCATCGACCTCTACCAACTCCACTGGCCGGTCTGGCCGAGCAGCCCGCCGGGTCACGATCCAGGTTCGCTCGAGCAGGGGTGGGCAACGCTCGCCGCCTTGCAGCGCGAAGGCAAAGTGCGTCACATCGGTATCTGCAATGCCGACGCAGAGCAGCTCGCGTGCATTCATCGCCTTGCTCCGGTCACGAGTCTCCAACCCCCTTATTCCATCATCCGGCGCGATATCGAAGCCAAGACGCTGCCGTTCTGCCAGCAGCACGGGATTGGCGTCATCGTGTATTCGCCTATGCAGTCGGGCCTGCTCACGGGCAAGATGACGCGCGGGCGGCTTGCCACCTTGCCCGAGAGCGACTGGCGACGGAAAGGCAAGTACTTCCAGGAGCCGCTGTTCACCGACGCGCTGCGGGTCGTCGAGCAACTCAAAACCGTTGCCGCGCGCGAGCGGCG
>JBKPAJ010000189.1:0-22599 GCA_046726375.1 Acidobacteriota bacterium | reverse complement strand
ACTTCACGCGTGACGCCGGGACCGAAGCGGATGGAGGACGCGGCCATCTCAAACGCGGTGTCGTTCGTCATCGCGATGTCAGCATAAAGAAAAGGGCGGCGCGCGAAAACCCCGGCCGCCAGCTTCGGGCAGCGTGCGGATTCGCTTATCGAGTCACAACCCCTTGCCACCCGAGCACCAGCTGTATCTCTCGCGGCGGAGGTGCGTCGTTTCGCCGCAAAACGTAAAACGTCTGCGCGTCCGCCGTTACGTCATACTGCGTTACCCACGTGACTGCTGCCAACGCCGGAACGGGCAGCGCCACTGGTTCGCAGGTAATGAGCCTTACGTTCATGCAAGGGGGAACCTATGCCGAGAAGTGTGCGGATTTCGACCGTCGCGATCGTCGTCGCCGTATCGCTCTTCTTCAGCGCTCCTCGTGGCGTCATCCGTGCCCAATCAGGATCCGTGCTGGTCATTGCCACAGGCCTGGACAACCCAAGGGGGCTCGCGTTTGGGCCCGATGGCGCGCTTTATGTTGCCGAAGCCGGGCGCGGCGGTGTGAGCACGTTGTGTGCGCCAGATCCGGGGACCGGGGCAAGTCGCTGTTATGGCCCGACGGGAGCGATCACACGAATTACCGGACTGCACGTGCATCAACGGGTAGTGACCGGATTGCCATCTATCGCGCCCGCGGGAGGCGACTTCGCAACCGGCCCCTATGACATCGATTTCGGTTTCGGCAACGCGTGGGTGCTGGTCGGATTCGGCGGCAATCCAGCCGCGCGCGCGCCGTTTGACGCCGCCGGTATTCGGCTGGGCTGGCTGGTGCGCGTGCAGCCGAGCGGCCAGTGGGATCCAGTCGTTGATATATCCGCACATGAGGCCGCCAACAATCCCGCGGGAGGGCCGGTCGACAGCAACCCATATGGCTTGCGGGTGCTTGCGAATCGTGCCGTGATTGCCGACGCCGGCGCCAATGCGCTGCTTCAGATCGGTCCAGACGGCCGAGTCTCAACGCTCGCGGTTTTCTCAAATCGGCAGTTGCCAAACGGGGCGACGATGGAGCCGGTGCCGACGACGGTTACAGAGGGAGCAAATGGCGCGCTCTTCGTCGGTGAGTTGACGGGGCAACCATACCCGGTTGGCGCCGCGCGCGTCTACTTCGTCCCACCGGGTGGCGGAGGTCCCGTACCCGTTGCGGGCGGCTTCACGAACATCATCGACATCGCGGTGGCGCCCACTGGCGGCGGCTACGTCCTCGAGCATGATGCGGACGGCATCATCCCAGTGCTTGGTCCAGGTGTGGCTGGGCGAATTGTGAGAATTAACGTGGACGGCACACAAACGGTAATCGCCACGCCCGGCCTGGTAAAACCCGGCGGCATTGCGATCGGACCAGACGGCGCGCTCTACGTGACCAACCGCAGCATCTTCGCAGGGACCGGCGAAGTGCTTCGGATTGTTCCGTAGTCACACGGCGAAGGTGAGAAGCCGGCGAAGGTGAGCAACCAGAGACCAGAGGGTACTATGTGAGAAGCCCGCTCCTGGTCTCTGGTCCGACGGCGTCAGTACCTGTAGTGCTCCGCTTTGTACGGCCCTTCGACCGACACGCCGATGTACTCGGCCTGCTCCTTGGTCAACTGCGTCAGCTTCACGCCCAGATGGTCGAGATGCAGCCGCGCCACTTCCTCGTCCAGCTTCTTCGGCAGCATCAACACCTGCAGGCCGATCTGCTCCGCGTTCTTGTGCAGCTCGATCTGCGCCAGCACCTGATTCGTGAACGAGGCGGACATCACAAAGCTCGGATGACCCGTCGCGCATCCCAGGTTGAGCAGACGCCCTTCGGCGAGCACCAGCACCGAGTGACCATCCGGAAACACCCACTCGTCGTACTGCGGCTTGATGTTGACCTTCTTGATGCCTGGGAACTTCTTGAGGCCGGCCATGTCAATCTCGTTGTCAAAGTGGCCGATGTTGCCGACGATCGCCTTGTCCTTCATCCGATTCATGTGATCGACGGTAATGATATTGAAGTTCCCCGTCGCCGTGATGAAGATGTCAGCCTTCTCGATCACCTCGTCAATCGTGGTCACTTCGAAGCCTTCCATGGCCGCCTGCAGCGCACAGATCGGATCGATCTCGGTGACCACCACGCGGCAGCCCTGACCGCGGAGCGCCTGCGTGCAGCCCTTGCCCACTTCGCCGTAGCCGAACACAACGGCCAGCTTGCCGCCGAGCATCACGTCGGTGGCCCGCGCAAGACCGTCCGGAAGCGAGTGACGGCAGCCGTAGATGTTGTCGAACTTGCTCTTCGTCACCGAATCGTTGACGTTGATCGCCGGGAACAGCAGCGTGCCCGCGCGCATCATCTCGTAGAGGCGATGTACGCCAGTGGTGGTCTCCTCCGAGACGCCGCGAATGCCTTTTGCGATCGTCGTCCAGCGGCCGGGATTCGACTTGAGTTCGGCGTTGATTGTCTCGAGAATCACGCCCCACTCTTCCGGATCCTTGTCGGGGTTGAACGTCGGCACCGCGCCTGCCTTCTCGAATTCGTAGGCCTTGTGCACCAACAGCGTTGCGTCGCCGCCGTCGTCCACGATCAGCGTCGGGCCGTTGCCATCGGGCCACACCAGCGCTTGCACCGTGCACCACCAGTACTCGGTGAGCGTCTCGCCTTTCCAGGCGAACACAGGAATGCCGCGCGGATTTGCGACAGTGCCGCCGGTCTCGGGACGGCCGACGACGACCGCGGCTGCCGCGTGATCCTGCGTCGAGAAGATGTTGCACGATACCCAGCGCACGTCGGCGCCAAGCTCCGCGAGCGTTTCGATGAGGACAGCCGTTTGGATGGTCATGTGCAAACTGCCCATGACGCGCGCGCCTGCCAGCGGCCTGCTCCCCGCATAGCGTGCACGAATGGCCATCAGACCGGGCATCTCGTGCTCGGCGAGACGGATTTCCTTGCGACCCCACTCGGCGAGATTGAGATCGGCAACTTTGTATGGCTCACGGCCCGCCTGCCTGGCCGCATCGAACGCGTGCAATTCTCGAACTGCAGTAGACATTGCTTCTCCTTTAAGTTCGCGGACCTAAACCTCCGCGCTACGTACGCCCGACTGCGGCAAAGAGAGCCGGGCCTTTCGCATCTGGGTCCACGGGCAGTGAATGAATCCGAATATCCTCGAAGCCGGCGGCGGTCAGCAGCCGCCGCATCTGCTTCTCTGGAAACCCAAGCCACACGTGCCCCATCTGTTGCTGATACTCCGCGCGATCGTGCGGGAGCATGTCGATGATGAGCGTGCGACCACCTCGTTTGAGCACTCGTGCACTCTCCGCGAGCGCGCGCGCCGGGTCCGACAAGTGGTGAAGCACGAGCGCCATGATCGTGACGTCGAGCGTGCCGTCTTCGATCGGCAGCGTCTCGAGATGTCCGAGCCGAAAATCGACCGACGGGAACGCCGCCAGTCGTGTGCGGGCGACCTGCAGCATGTCGGCGGAGCCGTCCACACCGATCACGCGTGAGACATGCGGCGCAATCAAACCCGCGATTTGCCCCGTCCCGCAGCCGAGATCGCCCACCACGAGTGCGGGGTCGAGCAACGCGATCAGCGCCTGAAGGTGAAACGTCCCACCAAACAGCTCTTCGCGGAGATGATCCCACCGGCCAGATGCGCTCGAAAAGAATTCCTCGGACTTCGAACGCCGCCGTGACAGCACGCTTTTGAGCCGGCGCTCGTCGAGATTTGCCGCGCTCGTTTGCGACACTTGTTCGCGGATGAGCGGCCACAACCGCCGCGCGCCTTCGTCGAGATCCTCGAACGCGACGCTGTAATACCGGCTGGTGCCATCCCGTCGCGATGTGACCCACCCATCGTCGCCGAGCGTCTTCAAATGACGGCTGACGGTGGACTGAGGCAATTGCAGCACCGAACACAATTCCGACACGGTGAGCTCGTGGCGCTCGAGCGCCAGCACCATCCGGCAACGGATGGGGTCGGCCAGCGTGGCCATATGCTCGAGCATGGTTGGCAGCGTCTCACGCGTAATCGGAACGACCTTCGACGAGTTCATCCGTCTATCCGGATTATAGGTTGAAGTAAAGCCTCATGTCAATCTGTGGCGATGGCGGTTTGGGCACGCCGCATTCTGCCGCTTGCCGCGGCGGCAATCGCCGTGTCGCTGGCGCTCCTGCTCGAACCGATTACCGATCACGCGTGGGCGCCGGCCGTGCTTCCCGCGATCGTCATCGCGACCTGGGCAGCCGGATGGACGGGCGGTCTCGTGGCGCTGGCTGTGGGCTTCGCGGGACGCGTGCTGTTGATCGCACCGTATCCCTGGACGCGGCCGGCATGGATGACCGGCTGGCTCGTTGTTCACGGTATGGCGATCGTCGTCACCGAAGCGGGGCGCCGCGGGCGGGCCGATCGGCTTGAGACGCGCCGCATTCAACGCGAGCAGGCGGCACGTGCAACGAAAGCGATTGACGCACGGCGCGCCGAGTTCCTCGCGCATGCGTCCAACGTCCTTGCGAGCTCGCGCGACTATCCGACAACGCTCGCTGCCGTCGCGAATCTCGCCGTTCCGCTGATTGCCGACTTGTGCGTCGTGGATATCGTGAACGACAGCGGCGAGTTCACGCCGCTTGCCATCGCCCACGTGGATCCCGGCAAGGTGGAACTGGTGCGGGAACTGCGCCGAATGTATCCACTCGACCCGAAGGCCCCCCATGGACCGCCGCGCGTGCTGAGGACAGGGCAATCAATCGTTTACAGTCAGCTGCCCGACAGTGCAGTTGCCGAAACGGCGATCGACCCATCGGAACTGCGCGTCGCCGTGGCTCTTGGGATCCGGTCGACGATGGCGGTACCGCTCCTGGTTGGCGGCCGCCAGCTGGGAGTCATCTCGTTTGCGACGACCGACTCGGGCCGGACGTTTGTTGCCTCCGACGTCGAATTTGCCGAAGACCTCGCCCGCCGCGCCGCGATCGCGATCGACACGGCGCGGCCGTAGAGACGGCGCGCGCCGGGGGTTGGAGGTCGCCAGCGAGACGGTGGTCCTGGCGACGAACGGGAGTGGAATCGACATCACGCTAAACTAACGCGTCAATGCGTTTTCTGACACCCGCCGCGACGGTTCTCACCTGCGGGTTCGCACTGTATTTCACCACCAGCGTGCTCGACCAGATCTTTGTGGACGGCCGGGCTGTGCGCGTCGCGCTCGTGCCTGACTCGAAGGTTCTCATCACGCTCGTTGCCGCGTCGGCGCTCGGTTTCGCCGTGTTCATACGTCGCCGGGCCGTGCTGTTGCCGCTGCTTGTGACAGCCGTCCTCATCCTCCCGTTCGTGCCAGTGCTTCCGGATTACGTTCCGGCGTTGCAGCTTCCCGCCGGTCCTTTGAAGTGGGTGGTGTGGCTGACTGTTGCCGGAATGCTCGCGTCGAGCATTGGGCAGGCTCGCATCGGGCAGGCCCAGTGGTGGCAACGCTTGTCGCGGTCGCATGCGTCAGTCCTGATCGGCGTTCTTACCGCGCTCGCCGGCGGATTGGCGGCGTCGCGCCTTGCCGGAACCGTGTTGTTTCCGGCTGGCGATGAGCCGCATTACCTGGTCATGGCGCAAAGCTTGTGGCGCGATGGCGATTTGAAGATCGAAAACAACCACGATCGTGGCGACTACCGCGAGTATTTCTTTCGCGCGTCGCTCAAACCGGACTACCTGACACGAGGCGTCGATAACGAGATCTACTCGATCCATCCCGTGGGGCTGCCCGTGCTGATGGCCCCCGTCTACGCGTTTGGCGGGTATTGGGCGGTGGTCTCCGCGCTGGTTTTGTTTGCCGCCGTCTCCGCCGCGATTATGTGGCGGTTTACCGCCGACGCGGTGAACGCTCCTGGAGCAGCGGCGTTCGCCTGGTCGGCCATCGCGCTCACAACCCCCTTTCTCTTCAGCACGTTTACCGTCTACCCCGAGATCGTTGCCGGCTTCGCGGCGGTGGTGGCGTTCACCCTTTCTGTGTCCACGACCGCGGCCCCAGCGCGACTGACGCGTTGGCTCATCATCGGTCTCTCTCTCGCATCTCTCCCGTGGTTGAGCACCAAGTACGCGCCGATGTCGGCGGCACTCGTCGCCATTGCGTTGCTGCGGATTCTTCGACAAGGCGCGCTGCCGCCGGCGATGGCGGTGCTGGTGCCGTACGCCATCTCGCTTATCGGCTGGTTTGCGTTCTTTTATGTTTTCTGGGGCACACCGTTGCCGACGGCGCCCTACGGCGCGATGGTGCAGACCCGTCCCGCGAATGTCCTTTTTGGTGCACCCGGGTTGTTGTTCGACCAGGAGTACGGCTTGCTTGCGTACGCGCCGGTTTACATCCTCGCGTTGACGGGTCTTTTCGCCATGTGGTCGGCGGGTGGCGAGATGCGGCGGCGCGCGGTGGAGATCGTCATCACGTTTGGCGCGCTGCTCGGCACAGTTGGTGCATTTCGGATTTGGTGGGGCGGCACGGCGACGCCCGGCCGTCCGCTCGCGTCCGGGCTCCTCTTGCTGATGGTGCCGATTGCCGCTGCGGCGCGTCGTGCCCCAGCCGCCAGCACGCACCGTGCTTCGCACCATGTCCTGTTGTGTGTGAGCGTCGGCGTCGCGATCACCCTGGCCACCGCACAGCAGGGTTTGCTCATCAACAACGGACGCGATGGCACTTCATCGCTGCTCGAGTATTGGTCGCCGTACTGGGCCGCGTGGGCAGCCGCGCCGACCTTCATATTTCACGAGCCGGCAACGGCGTGGATGCATACGCTCGCGTGGCTCGCGGCAGCATTTGCCGCTGCGCTCCTGCTCGCGAGATGGCGCCTCACGTCCGCCGGTGGCGCATCGCTCGCTGCGATGACGACCCTCGTTACAGCGCTCGTGCTCGTGACGATCGTGGTGCCCGCGCTCCCGCACGATCCGCCGCCGCCCCCGGCACAAGTGACCGCACGGTCGCACATCGCGGCCCTCGATCGGTTCGACCGGGCGAGGCGGCCATTTGCGATCCTCTATGATCCCGTGCGTCTCGAAGCGGCAAGTGCGGTCTTGCCGCTGGCCACGCTTGGCGCGACGCCGGCGCTGCATGCCAGCCCCCAGCCCATGCGCGTGTTGCACAATGCGCGCTTCTCGCTGCCGACTGGCCGCTACCGCCTCGATATCGATTGGGGAGGCGGCACGCGAGGGCCTGAGACAATCGCGTTGCAGCTCGGCCGGATGGGTCCACCGTGGCAATCGTGGAGCGTCGAGCCGCAGCCGGGAGCGCGATGGTCGAGCGAATTCGAGCTGCCGGCCGACATGAGCTTCGTCGGACTTCGCGGCAGCACCGATCTCGAGCGCGCGATTGAACGTTTCACGATTTCACCAATCAACGTGGTCGATGAGCACGCCCGGCCGAAGGCGCTTGCCGTCCTGGCTGTGCGCCAATACGGCTCCGTTGCGGTTCTCGCTCACGACGCGGCGGCCGAGCCCGAGCCGGATGGATTCTGGAGCGTGGGAAGACGCGAGACGCCGGTCACGTTCGTGCGTGATCGGGACGACACGCCATTGACATTGCGCGTACGCAACGGCCCCGAACCGAATCGGGTTCGCTTCACCACGACCGGCTGGACCGAGAGCGTCGATCTCGAACCGGGTAAAAGCGCAGAAATTACCGTGCCGGCCGTGACGCGAATCTTCACGCTGGACATCTATGCCGAGAACGGCTTCGATCCGCGCAAGTACGACCCGACGTCGAACGACACGCGACTACTGGGCGTGTGGGTCGAAGTCTACAGTGCACGCTGATGACAACTGCACGCAGCGGGACTTACAGCGCATGGCCTCGTCGCCGCAATCGGAGAGTCTCGCACACGGCGGTGATCACATCTGCATTCAGCACCGACGTCGATGGCCGGAGCTACGATCGACAACGTGCTCGGCTTGTGCCTGCGTCGGCCCGAGAGCGCCGACCTCCGTCCCCGCTTGGGACCTCCGTCCCGGCCAGTGACCTCGGTCCTCGCTAGAAGGGACGGAGGTCACTGGCGGGGACGGAGGTCGGTAGAAGGGACGGAGGTCGCCGGCGGAGGCGGAGGTGACTAGCGGCTGCCAGCTGCAACCCTTTGCCGCACCGGGCCGTCTATGTGCCTTGAGCGTATAATCTCAGGGCACATATGGACCGATTCCGACCGGAGACCTTCCTCCCGCTGACGCCCGTCGCGTTCGAAATCCTGCTCGCGCTCGCCGATGGGGAGCAGCACGGTTACAGCATCATGCGCGAGGTGGCGGCGCGGTCGGCCGGTGCCGTCACGCTCCACCCAGGAACGCTCTATCGCGCGCTGGCGAGGCTGCTCGAGAGCGGTCTCATCGAGGAGTTGGACGAGCGACCCGACCCGAAGAACGACGACGAGCGGCGAAGGTACTACCGAATGACCGACCGCGGTGTCGCCGTCGCACGAGCGGAGGCTCATCGTTTGTCGAGTCAGGTCGCCGCCGCGCGCAGCCGCAAGCTGCTGGGGACAAAGACGTGATGCGACGCTGGACGCGCCTCGCGTTTTCGATCGCGCTGCTCGCTTACCCGCGCGCATTTCGGCGCCGCTTTGGTAAAGAGATGGCGCGCGATTGGGAACGCACGCCAGGCAGCTTCTTCAGTTTTGTGGCAGCCGGTCTGGGAGAACGCGCCGCCGCGCTCAACCGCGCGCTTTTCTGGCCGCATCACCGCCCACACCTCTACACACCTTCCGGGAGACATCACATGTTCTGGGACACACTGCGCTCCGATCTCCAGCACACGCTGCGGCTGGCACGGAAATCTCCGCTCGTCACCTCACTCACGATCCTCGCCCTCGCGCTTGGCATCGGAGCCAACAGCGCGATCTTCGCGGTGGTGGATGGCGTGTTGATGAAGCCGCTGCCCTACCGCGACGGCGATCGGCTGGTCAACGTCTGGAGCGATGCGAGCAAGCTGGGCCGTCCGCGAAACACGATCTCGCCCGCAAACTTCAAGGACTTTCAGAAGATGAATCAGACCCTCGAGGGCCTCGAGGGCTACTTTTCATTTGTCACGCCGTTTCAGGTTTCGATCGATGGTCCGACGGAGGTCGTGATCGGTGTCACCGTCACGCCGCGGTTGTTCGATTTGCTCGGCCGCGCTCCGGTGATTGGTCAGCCATTTCAGCGTGAACGATATGCGTTCGAGGTTCTGCTCAGCGACGGCTTCTGGCATCGCCGGTTCGGCGCCGATCCCGGCGTTGTCGGACGCACGATCCAGGTTGGGACCATCCCCGCCACGATCATCGGCGTAATGCCGTCGGATTTCACGTTCCCCTACGGCACGATGCTGGGCCCGTCAGGATTCACGCGGTCGACGACGATCGATCTGTGGGCGCCGATGGCCTTTGAAGGGCAGATCGCAACCGTCAGCCGGATGCTCACACCGCAAGGCCAGCTGGTTCGCGGCACACACTGGCTCGGCGCCATCGGACGGATGAAGCCCGGTATCACCATCGAGCAGGTGCAAGCGGATCTCTCAACCGTTGCGCGTCAGCTGGAGCAGGCGTATCCCGATACCAACCTTGGCTGGGGCGCCACCGTTGTTCCGGTGCTCGATCAAACGGTCGGAACAATCCGGGGGCCGCTGCTCGTATTGCTCGCCGGCGTGGCGTTCGTGCTGCTGATCTCGATGGTCAACGTCGCCAACCTGGTGCTCGCCAAAAGCATCGCGCGGCAGAAGGAGCTCGCGACACGAGTGGCGCTCGGCGCCGGCCGCGCCCGCATGATTCAACAGGCGCTTACCGAAGGCCTGTTTCTCGCCGCCGCTGCGGGAATGGCTGGTGTGCTGCTCGCACGATGGGGCGTCAGCGTGCTGGTTCGTCTCGCCCCGCCAGATCTCCCACGCGTCCATGAGATCGCACCGGACGCGCGCATGCTCTGGGTGACAATCGCCATCTCAATCGCGACCGGCGTGTTCGTCGGCCTGCTCCCTGCCGTCACTGCATCGCGGATGGCACCGCACGCAGCGCTGCAGGAGAATAGCCGCGGAACGGTTGGTGGCGTCTTTCGCCGGCGGGCGCGCGCCGCTCTGGTCATCGCCGAAGTGGCGCTCGCAGTGACCCTTACAATTGGAACCGGCCTGCTGTTGCGCAGCTTCGCGTCGTTGATGTCGGTCAATCCGGGCTTCGATCCATCGCACATGCTCACATGGCAGATGAATCTGCCGCAGCGTTTGCGCACACAGGACGAGCGCACCGTGTTCTATGCCGACTTCCTGACGCGCATGTCTGCGATCCCGGGCGTCGTGAGCGTCGGCGGAACCACACGCCTCCCGTTGGGGAGCACCGGCTTGACGACCACGCTCGATATCGACGGCCGCCCGCGGCCGAATGCCGAGTGGCCCGAAGTGCAGTTCCGGCGCGCAATCGGCGATTACTTTCAGACGATGGGGATTCCGATCGTGCGTGGACGGGTGTTCAACGATGCCGATGGGCCGACTAGCCCGTCGGTGGCGGTCGTCAATCAGACGTTTGCGGCGAAGCTGTTTCCCAGCGAAGACGTCATCGGCAAACGCGTGCGATTTGCCGCCACCCAGCCCTGGACCACGATCGTCGGCGTCGTGGGCGACATCAAACATGCCGCTCTCGATGAAATTCCGCAGCCGGAGATGTACGTGAGTCATCGCCAGGGATCGGTGGTTTCGCCGTACATCGTGGTGCGAACGTCGGGGGATGCCGCAAGCATCATCGACCTGGTGCGGGCGGAAGCGCAACGGATTGATCGCGATCTGCCTGTCTATCGGATCGAAACCATGGAGAGTGTGCGCGCTGATTCAGTGGCGCAGCGGCGCTTCATCCTCGTGCTCGTGTCGATTTTCGGCGCGCTCGCGCTCGTGCTTGCTGCTATCGGCGTCTACGGCGTGATGTCGTTGCTTGTAAGCGAACGTACGCAGGAAGTGGGCGTGCGGCTTGCGCTCGGCGCGAATCCCGGCGGAGTGATGAAGATGCTCGTCGCGCAGGCGATGCGCTTCGCCCTGATCGGGATCGGCGCGGGCATCGCGATCTCGCTGCTGCTGATGCCGCTGCTGCGCAACCAGTTGTACGCCGTGCAACCACGCGATCCAGTCACGCTCACTGGCGTGCCAGCGGTGTTGCTGGTGGTGGCGATACTCGCGGCGTTGATACCGGCGCGGCGAGCGATGAAGGTGAATCCTGTGGAAGCGCTGCGGTATGAGTAGGACCGCGCCGACTCCGCTGACCCGCAAGGACCGCTGACGCAGTGGATTGCTTCGCGGTAGGACCAGGCTTCGTCCTTGGATTTCACGCCCGAGCGTTGGCCAGGGTCCCACGCGAACCTTAGTGCGGGATCCCATCCGCAAGGCGAGGATCCTACGCGCACGTAGCCCGCGTCCTAACCCAGCTCGGATTCCAGGCGAGTAACAAGTCCGTCCAGCTGCTCCACCACCGCTCGCACCGTATCGGGCTGACTCAGATCCACCCCGGCTCGCGCCAGCAGGTTCATCGGGTAGTCGCTGCCGCCCGCGCGCAACAGATCGAGATAGCGCTTCACCCCGGCCTCGCGCGCGGCTTCGTCGCCGCCGCCAACGTCCTTCATCAACTTCGCGGTGGAGGCGAAGCAGGTGGCGTACTGGTAGACGTAATACGGCGACTGGTAGAAGTGCGGGATGCGCGCCCAGGTATATTGCGCGCGGGTGTCGGGCGTCAACGCATCGCCCCAATAGTCCGCGAGCAGCCGCGCGTAAATGTTGCTGAGCACTTCGCTCGTCACCGGCTGGTCCTGTTCGACCACCCGGTGGGCCTCCAGCTCGAAATCGGCGAACAGCACCTGGTTGTAGAACGTCCCGACAATGCCGTCGATGGCGTGCTGCAGCAGCACGACCCGCTCCTCGCGGGTGGCGGCGCGCTTGAGCATGAGATCGAGCAGCAGCGCCTCGCTCAGCGTCGAGGGCACTTCGGCAACAAAAATCGTGTAATCGGCATACACAAACGGCTGGGTTTCGTGAGACAGCAGCGTGTGAATCGAGTGCCCCATCTCGTGGCTCAAGGTGAACACAGCGTCGAGCGTGTCGTTGTAGTTGAGCAACATATACGGGTGCACGCCGTATACCGGAGCCGAGTACGCGCCAATTCGCTTGCCCTGGTTCTCGTAGACATCGATCCAGCGGGCGTTGAACGCGCTCCGGACACGCGCGACGTAGTCCTCACCCAGCGGCGTGACCGAGTCGACGATCGAGTCGAGCACTTCTTCGTAGGGATAGCGAACGTCCACGTCCACCAACGGCACGAATGCATCGAACACGAAGTAGTCGTTCAATCCGAGCACGCGCTTGCGTAGCGCGTGATAGCGGCGGAACGGCGCCACGCCTGCCTTGGTCTCGCGAATCAGGTTTTCGACGACGGCTGTCGGAATGTTGTTGCCAAAAAGCGCGGCTTCCACCGTGCTCTTGTGACCGCGGGCGCGCGCTTCAAACCACTCACGCTGCATGACGCCGTTGTAGAGCGCCGCGTAGGTGTTCAGGGACCCTGCGTAGATGTCGTACAGCGCTTCGTACGCCGCCCGTCGATCCGCCTGGCGTCGGCTCGTCGCGAGCAGCCTGCGATACTGTCCGTAACTCACCTGCACCGATTCGCCGGTCGACAACGTGATGGTAGGAAAGCGCGCGTCGGCCGTCGAGAGCGCCGTATAGGCGTCGTGCGGAACACTGCCAAGGCGGCTCGCGAACGACAGAAGGCGCTCGCCCGCCGGGTCGAGCACATGTTCCTGCTGACGGAAAAGATCCTCGATGAAAAAACGATAGAGCGCGAGATCGCTCGATTGCGCCATCCACTCGCGAACGGTTTCGAGCGGGATGCGCAGGACTTCGGGATGAAACCACGACGTCGCCTGCCGCCAGCGTGCGATGAGCAGCTGCACGCGCTGCCGCCTGGCGTTGATGGTGTTGTTGCGTTGGTCCTGGTCGTACTGCAGCGCGGCGTAATACCAAACCTTGTAGGTGAGTTGGCCCAGCCGATCGTGCTCGCGCAACGCGGCGAGTAACCGATCGGGCCCGCTGCCCAGTGTTCCTTCGAACCCCTTGAACGCTTCAATGCCGTTGTCGAGTTCCTTGAACGCCGATTCCCACGCCGGCCAATCAGGAAAGATTGCGGTGAGGTCCCAGGTAAAGCGCGGGTCAACGGACTCGCGCTCGGGAACAGTGGTCGCGGCCGAGACGGTTGAGGACGCCATTCGATTGATCATAAAGGCGCGACGCGCCTCCCGGCCACTCCCCTCGTGCTCAACGTGCAAATGCCCATGGGTTTCGGCTACGCTCACCGCGTGCGTCGTTGGGAGCGGCCGTCCTTGTGCGCGGTTCTGCTTGCGTTGGCACTTGCCGGCGCCGCGGCGCAATCTGGACGGCCGATCCTGATTCTGATCTCGATCGACGGATGGCGCTGGGACTACCTCGATCGCTTTCGCCCGCCTGCCTTGACGTCGTTGGCCGCGCGCGGCGTGACCGCGGAGGGGCTGATACCGAGTTTCCCGTCAAAGACGTTCCCCAACCACTACACGATCGTCACCGGCGTGCATCCGAACCGCCACGGGATTGTCTCGAACAGCATGCGCGACCCCGCGCTGCCAGGAGCCTTTGCGCTGCACGACATCTCTGTGCAGCAGGACACGCGTTGGTGGGGCGGAGTGCCGCTCTGGGTCACCGCGGAGCAGCAGGGGCAAATCGCCGCAACGATGTTCTGGCCTGGATCGGATGTGGAGATTGCCGGCGATCGTCCAACCTTCTGGCGCATGTTCGACGAGCGTGTGTCGAATGAGGACCGCGTCGATCAAATTCTTGCGTGGCTGCGGCAGCCGGAGTCCGCTCGGCCGACGTTTCTCACGTTGTACTTCGACGAAGTTGATACGGCGGGCCATGACGTCGGCCCGGAGTCGCCCTTGATGCGCGTGCATGTCGAGCACGTGGATGGCGCGATTGCCCGGCTGGTCAATGGCATAGACACCGCCGGTTTGCGCGCGCGCATCAACCTCGTCGTCGTCAGTGACCACGGCATGTCGCAAAACGCGCTTGATCGCGTGATTTTCATCGACGACTACATCGCGGCGTCGTCTGTTGACGTGATCGACTGGTCGCCAATTCTCGCTCTGACGCCGCGCACGGCCTCGGTTGACGATCTCTATCGTGCGCTCAAAGACAAGCATCCGGCGCTGCAGGTTTACAGGAGCGAGAATCTACCCGCGCGCTATCGCCTCGCCGGCCACCCTCGTTATCCGCCGGTGATTGGTATTGCCGATGATGGATGGGTCATCACGACTCGAGAACGGCTTGCGCGCGACAAGAATGGATTGGGTGGCGATCATGGCTACGACCCGATTCACCGAACGATGCATGGTTTGTTCATCGCCACGGGTCCAATGTTTCGCGAAGGCGTTAAAGCGCCGCGCTTCGAGAACGTGCACGTGTACGAGTTGCTGTGCCGGGTGCTCGGGCTGCGTCCGGCGTCCAACGACGGCGACCTGCAGGTCACCGCCAGCTTTTTGAGGTAACGACCGCGATCGCAAAACGTGAAAAGGGGCCTATCGCAAAACGTGAAAAGGGGCCTGTCCCCTTTTTCCGAATCACGTGAAACCGGCTGGAATCTCGAAGTTAACCATAAAAAGGGGACAGGCCCCTTTTCAGTTTTTGCGAAGGCCCCTTTTTTAGTTTCTGCGATCGCATTCACAGCATGTCGCGGAGGGCCGCGAGCGTTGGAGGGATGCGATCGACGATGCGCGGCTTGCTGAGCGCTTCTTCCAACGCCGGTGGCAGCGGCACGGGCCGGCCGATCACCGGTTCCACGGTCTCGCGAAACTTCGCTGGATGCGCCGTTGCCAGGAAAATCGTCGGCGCCGACGTCTGCACGTGCCGCGTTCCCAAATATCCGATCGCGGAATGCGGATCCGCAACGTATTCGTACTCGCGCCACAGATCCGCGATCGCGTGCCTCACGTCATCATCCGTGTGGACCGATGCCGTAATGACCTTGCGCATGGCAGCAAGGTCGTCGTTGAACAACCACCGCATGCGCTCGACGTTGCTGGGATCGCCGACGTCCATCGCGTTGGCAAGCGTGGGCCTCGACGGCTGCGGATCGTAGCGGCCCGTCGCAAGAAACCGCGGCACGGTATCGTTGACCGTCGTCGCCGCAACGAACCCGCCAATCGGCGCGCCCAGCCGCCACGCCATGAGCCCGGCAGTCAAGTTGCCGAAATTCCCACTCGGCACGGAGAACACGGCGCGTGCATGCGCGACCGAGCTCCGCACGTAGTAAAACGTCTGCGGGATCAGCCGGCCGATGTTGATCGAGTTAGCCGAGGTCAGCCGCGCGCGCGCCCGCAGCGCGGCGTCGGCAAACGCTTCCTTGGCCAGCCGCTGGCACTCGTCGAACGTGCCCGCAACCGCAACAGCCGTGACGTTTCCGCCAAGCGTGGTGAACTGCGCCTCCTGCACGCGGCTGACCTGTCCGTCTGGAAACAACACGACGACCCGCGTGCCCTCCACACCGTGAAACGCCTGCGCAACGGCGCTTCCGGTATCGCCGGACGTCGCGACCAGCACCGTCAGCGGCTCTCGTCGCGAGTGGAAATGGCCCATCAGCCGCGCCATGGTGCGGGCACCCACGTCTTTGAAGGCGAACGTCGGGCCGTGAAAGAGCTCGAGCGCCTCTAACTGTTCGCTCAGGCGAATCAGCGGCAGCGGAAAGTTCAGCGCATCCTCGAGGAGCGCGGACAGCGTCGAGGAAGGCATTTCATCACCGATGAAATGGCGGGCGACGCCAAAAGGGTCGAGCGCGCCGGCGGGAAGCGGGGCAAGCTCGGCCGGCACATACAGACCACCATCAGGCGCCAGCCCATCAAACAGTGCAGTCTTGAAATCGACTGCCGGCGCGCGGCCACGCGTCGACACGAATTTCATATGCCGGTCACCACACGTGCGCCTCGCGCGCCCACTCGCGACACCCAGAGATCGGCGTCATTTCCCGAGGCGCCACAGTACGCTTCGTGAATCGCTCGACCGACCGAGGCGGCCTGATCGAGCGATGAACACAAGGCGAACATCGACGGGCCCGCGCCCGACAAGCTGCAGCCGAGCGCCCCGGCCGCCCGCGCCGCTTCTTTCACTGCTTCGATCCCCGGCACCAGCGGCGCACGCTTCGGCTCCGCCACGACGTCCTCCAGCGCGCGCGATACGAGTGACAGATCGTTTTGAAACAGGCCGGCCACCAGCGCCCCTACGTTTGCCCACTGCCGGACGGCGTCGGCGAGCGGTACCGTATCGCCCAGCAGCGCGCGCGCCGCGCCGGTTTCCACTTCAATATGGGGGTGTAGCAGCGCGCACGACAGGCCCTCGGGCACTGGAAGCCGCACCACGTCAGGCGGCTTTGCGCTCCGTGCAAGTAGAAATCCGCCATACAGCGACGGCGCCACGTTATCCGGATGGGCTGAGCCGCACCCGGCGATCTCGCCTTCCATTGCACACTCGAGCAGCACGTTCAGCGGCGCGGGGCGGCCAAGGAGCTCGTTCACGGCCACCACCGCGGCCACAGCGCTTGCGCCGCTGCTCCCGATGCCGCTCGCGAGCGGCATGCCCTTCTTGATCGTGAGGCTCACGCCCTGGAGCGAGCCGACGCGCGTCAACAGCGACTGCGCTGCGGCACCTGAGGTATTCCGTCTGACCTCGCGCGGCAAGCGACCAGCGTCGCCCTCGATCGCGGCAATTTCGACACCAGCACCTGCACGCGGTGCGGCGATCACTACGTCGCCGGGTTCGTCGAGCGCAAAGCCGAGGACGTCGAAGCCACAGCCGACGTTGGACACGGTCGCGGGCGCAAACGCGGCAATCACGACGGGTTGATCGGCGTCGGATGGCCATCGGCGCCAACCGCGACCAGCACGACTTCCGCCTCGGTCACCGTCACGCGCTCGCCTTGCCCACCGCCCCAGCGCTCGACTTCGACGAGCACGTTGACGGTGATCGACGTGCGCCCGATGCGCGCGGTTTCCGTATAGAAATTCACAATGTCGCCGACAAACACGGGCGCGTGGAATTCGACCTCGCGGATCGCCCTGGTGACATAGCGCAGCGGCGCGGTCTTGCGCGCCTCAACCGCCGACGCGAGGTCGATGTGCGAGAGGATCACGCCGCCGAAGATCGTGCCGAGCGCGTTGGTGTCCTTCGGGAGCAGCAGCACCTTGATGGCGGGTACGCGTTCCGACATGTCACCGGATGTTACACCGGCGCAAAAAACCACGCGGCACGCGCGCGATTTCGTTTATTCTGAATTTTACGATGACCAGCATCGCGAGCAGGCTGCGCAATGGCTCGGTGAGTTCGGCGTGGACGCTGACAGAAGCCACCGAGCTCTACGACGTGGCGCGCTGGGGCCAGGGTTACTTCTCGATCAGCGATCAGGGGCACCTGCTGGTGCACCCCACTAAGGATCCGGCCCGCGGCATCGACATCAAGCGTCTGATCGATCGGCTCGAGCACCGCGGTCTCAGCACCCCGATCCTTCTCCGCTTCACCGACATCCTCAAGCACCGCCTCGGCGATATCCACTCGGCGTTCCAGGCCGCGATCGCACAGCATCAGTATCAGGGCCGCTACAGCTGCGTTTACCCGATCAAGGTCAATCAGCAGCGCCAGGTGGTCGAAGAAGTACTCAACTTCGGCCGGCAGTACGGCTACGGGCTCGAAGCCGGCAGCAAGCCGGAGCTCCTCGCCGTCGCGGCCATGGCCGAAAACGACACCCCGATCATCTGCAACGGCTTCAAGGATGCGGAATTCATCGAAATGGCCATGCTGGCGCAGAAAATGGGCCGGCTCATCATTCCGGTCGTCGAGAAATATACGGAGCTGGGGCTGATTCTCCACTACGCGGAAAAGATCGGCGTGCGGCCCAACATCGGCATGCGGGTCAAGCTCGCGGCGCGTGGATCGGGCCGCTGGCAATCGTCCGGCGGCTTCCGCTCGAAGTTTGGTCTCACCGTCACCGAGATTCTGCGCGGGCTGGAAGAACTGCGCCGCCGCGGCATGGAAGACTGCCTCAAGCTGCTGCATTTTCATCTTGGCAGTCAGATCACCCACATCCGCATCATCAAAAACGCGCTCAACGAGGCGGCGCGCGTGTATTGCGAGCTGGTGAAACAGGGCGCAGGCCTTCAGTATCTGGATGTCGGCGGCGGGCTGGGTGTGGACTACGACGGCTCACAAACCAACTTCGAGTCGTCGATGAACTACACGCTCCAGGAATACGCCAACGACGTCGTCTATCACGTGCAAACCGTGTGCGACGAGGCCGGCGTGGACCACCCCACGATCGTTTCAGAAAGCGGACGGGCCGTGTCGGCGTACCACAGCATGTTGATCTTCAACGTGCTCGGTACCATCGGCTTCGGTGAAGAAAAGATCCCGACGGTGGTGAAAGACGAGTTCGAGCAGCCGCTCGTCGATCTGATCGAGACGTATCACTCGGTCACCAAGCGCAACGCGCTCGAGTCGTACCACGATGCCCAGCAGGCGCTGGACATGGCGATGAACCTGTTCGCCGGCGGCTATTTGCCGCTCGAGCAGCGCGCGCACGCAGAAAATCTCTACTGGGCGATCTGCGAAAAGATCTTCAAGTTGACGCAAGCGATGGACGAAGTGCCGGAAGATCTCCAGTCGCTCGAGGAGATGCTGTCCGACACGTATTTCTGCAACTTCTCGCTCTTCCAATCGATTCCCGACAGTTGGGCTATCAAGCAGCTGTTCCCGGTGATGCCGATTCACCGTCTCACCGAGCGTCCCGCGAATCCAGCGGTCATTGGCGACATCACGTGCGATTCAGACGGCAAGATGGACCGCTTCGTCGATCGTCGTGACGTGAAGAAGACGATCCCTCTACACCGCTACAACGGACAGCCCTACTTCCTCGGTGTGTTTCTCGTCGGCGCGTATCAGGAAATTCTCGGCGACCTGCACAACCTGCTGGGCGACACTCACGCGGTGCACGTGACGCTGTCGTCCGATGGCGGCGACGAAGGCGAGCTGGCGCGCGTCGAGCACATCATCAAGGGCGACACCGTCAACGAAGTGCTGCGCTATGTCCAGTACGATCCCGAGCTGTTGATGAGCAAGCTGCGGCGGGACGTGGAACAGGCCGTGCACGCCGGCCGCATGGGCGATCAACAGGCGGGGCGGCTCCTGAAGTTCTACGAAGAAGCGCTGGACGGATATACCTATCTGGAAGACCCCAACGCTGACTGATGAGAAAAGGGGTCTGACCCTTTTCTCCAGGCACTTCCGCGGCAGAAAAGGGGTCTGACCTCTTTTCTCGACGACTTTTCTCACACGCCCGCGTTCCACTCGTGGCATGTCATCGCAGGCGGCGAACGCGACCCGTCCCAAAACGGACGGGTCGCTTCTCCATGCCCATCCGAGATCAGAACGTCACGCGCATGCCGAGCTGCACCGTCCGCGGATCACCGGCGGTCGTCCTGACCATGAAATTGGAGCTGTTTCGGTTGCCGGTTGGATTCCCGAAATTCACGTGATCGGTCAGGTTGTAGATTTCGAGAAACAGCCCGGTCTCGTAACGTTGAATGCGCCAGATATATTGCACACGACCGTCGAGCAGCGTCTGCTTCTCGCCGTGGATGCCATTTCGGATGGCGCGGCCGTTGGCGTCAACCGGCGACAGAATCGGTCGAACGGTGTCGTTGAGGCCGCGGACCGGACGATCGTTGGCATCGCCGTCGCCGTTGGTGCCCGGGAACGAAATCGAGTCGGAGCCGATCGTCTCGTTGATGGGATATCCCGAGTAGTAGCGGAAGATGGCACCGGCGCCCAGACCACGCCACACGTTGACGTTGGCGCTCATGGCAAACGCGTGCCTGTTGTCGAAGCTCGTGCGCCCATAGTCGCCGCGCGGATTGGTATCGTAGGTGATCGCGCCGACGTCGCGCGCGCGCGCCAACGTATAACTCACCCGACCCGACCAGCGATGCGACAGCCGCTTCTCGAGCGACAGCTCCATGGCGTTGTAGTCGGTGTTGAGCGATGCGAGCGACTGATACTGCACCACGCGAAGGAAGTTGGTGCTGCGCGCGCTCTCGGGGATCAGCTCGTGGTTTGGATCGAAGCCGTCAACGCCGACTCGCGTGATGCGTCCGTTGGGACCGGGCGGACCTTCGTTGATGTCGATGAGCGCGACCTGATCGCGCCCGCGATTGCCGACATAGTCGATCGACGCCGCGAAATCGGAGCCGAGCTGCTGCTTCATGCCGACGCTGAACGCCCACAGATACGGAAGGTGGCGATCGCCGTCCAGTGTGGGCTGGTTGTTGACATAGCCGCCAGCGAACACCTGATTGCGTAACTGGGTGAGGAACGCCTTGCAGGTCGGCCCAATGACAGCCAGGCCGTTGTTTCCGGTGGGCTGCAGACAGCCCGTCTGCACACCGTTGAAGCCGAAGCCTGTGAACGTGTGCACCGGAATTACACCGGTCTGCGCCGGCGACGCCAGCTCGGTGGTGTCGAAGACGAACGAAGGGCCAATCACCGCGGCGGTAAGCAGCGTCTGCAGCACGTTGAGCTGGTGCAACTGGTAGTACCTGCCAGCGCCGCCGCGGAGAAGCGTTTTGCCGCTGCCCGTCACGTCGTACGCGACGCCGAGCCGGGGAGAAAACCCGTCCTTCGTCAACGGCGTCAAATGCTGGTAGTCGTAGCGCACACCGAGATTCAGCGTCACCTGCTTTCCAATCTGCCATTTGTCCTGCACGTAGAAATTGGTGCGCCAATCCTTCTGTGTGTACTCGATCTGGCCGACACGAATCTGGAAGCGGTTTGGATACGTGCGCGGATTCGCCGGATCGAAGGCCGTGTTGGTCGGGAAGGTGAACAGCCCCACGAGATTGGCGGCCGTTCCTTGCGGGAGCGCGGCATTGCGGCTCCAGGCAACGCCAGCCTTGAACGTGTGATCGCCCATCCAGCCCGGACGGAAGTACGTCAGCGAATCGTCCACGGCAATCGAGCGAATCAGGTCCTCCTGGTAGTTGTTCCGGTTTCCGGCGTTGTAGCTCGGATGCGCGTTCATCGACCCGAGATCGAATTGCTCGCGGCCGTTCAGACCGATGAAACTCCAGCTGTCATCGAAGAACAACCGCGGCCCCTGGAGCAGGTTTTCGCGGACGTGCCCGACCCTGAACTCGTTGGTCGCACGATTGCCCATGACCGTCGTGGCGGCAAAGCTGAACACCTGGTCGCCACTGTCGTTTTCGAAGGTGGCGTTGTCGGGCGTGCTGTTGTTGCCTTCGATCTCGTCGTTCTCCGTCAGCACCGCTTCGCGTACCCAGCGGAAGCTCAGATGGTTGTTGCCGGTCATCTGGTAGTCGCCGCGCACGAACGTGTTCCACCCGGTGAAGTCGGTCGTGGTGGAATACGAGACGGCTAGCGGCGCGGCGTCGGGCGGGAAATTCAGATTGGCCGCTTCGCGATTCAACGTCCGCTCGGCGTTCGCGAACCAGAACGCTTTGTTCCTGATAATCGGTCCGCCGGCGCTGCCGCCGAACACGTTGCTCCCCGACTCTGGGTTTTCCTCCCCGGCCAGTTTCAGGAAGTAGTTCGTGGCATTGAGATCATCGTCCTGGTAGTAGTAAAAGGCGCGGCCGGAGAACCGGTTGGCGCCGCTCCGCGTCACGGCGTTCACCACCACGCCCGACGAGCCGCCGTACTCGGCAGAATAGTGGTGAGTCAGAACCTGATATTCAGACATCGTGTCGAGGGTCACGCGCGCCTGCGTGCCCTGCGATCCGCCGCGGCGATCGTCGTTGTCGTAGGCGCCGTCAACGAGGAAGAGATTCGACGTCGTCGCCTGGCCGTTGGCGTTGTACTGCCCACCCTCGAACGACCCGGGGTTGAGACTGGGCGTGAGGCCGGGCACGAGTTGCATCAAGCTCAGTTGATTGCGCCCCTGGCTGGGCAAGCCGTCGATTTCGGCGTTGGTGATATTCGACCCGATCTTGCTCGACGTCACTTCGACCAGCGGTGATTCGCCGCTGACCGTGATCGTTTCTGCCAGACCGGCAACGGCAAGCGTCAGATTCAGCGCGACCTCCTGGCCGACGCTGAGCACCACGCCGGTCTGCGTCAGGGTCTGAAAGCCTGACAGTTCGGCGCGCACCGTGTAGGTGCCAGGCACGAGTGTCGAGATGACGAACCTGCCGTCGCCACTCGTGGTCGCCGTGCGCTGCAACCCAGTGGCTTCGTTGATGACGGTCACCGTGGCGCCGGGCAGGACCGCCTTGGCCTGGTCGACGACGGTGCCGGTGATTTCAGTGCGGCCGCCCTGCGCGAGAGCGGCAGTGGCAAACCACACGCACGTGAGCAAGACGAAAACAACGCTGAGACCTGTGGGTAACGCGGAGCGCGAGCGACACCGCACGCGTGAGGTGCACCTGACTACGCCCATGGACGCCTCCTCGATCAACGAGGCGCGGACCGCACCAGCGCTGCAGAACGAGGCCGTATTCGGCGATGCGTTCCGTGGAGCCCAGGCGGAGTATACGTCCGTACTGGTCCTGAATCGCCGATTCCTTATGG
>JBKPAJ010000188.1:0-15097 GCA_046726375.1 Acidobacteriota bacterium | reverse complement strand
TTCGACGTCAAGGCGCACTACGACAAACAGGAAGTCATGATTCCTATGCGCGACGGAGTGAAGCTGTTTACGATTATCTATGCGCCAAAAGACAAAGTCGCGCGCTACCCGATTCTGTTGACGCGTACGGCGTACGGCATCCCGCCCTATGGCCCAAACGATTACCGCTCCGTCATCGGCCCGAACAACGATTTCGCGCGCGAAGGATACATCGTGGTCTACCAGGACGCGCGCGGGCGGTTCAAATCAGAGGGCGAGTTCATCCACCATGTGCCGTATATCAAAGGCTCGAAGAAATCGAACGAAGTGACCGATACGTGGGACACGATCGATTGGCTCGTGAAGAACGTCGCAGGCAACAACGGACGAGTGGGGCAGTGGGGAATTTCCTGGGGCGGATGGCAGGTGTCGATGGGAATGATCGAGGCTCACCCTGCCCTGAAGGCGTCGTCACCACAGGCGCCCCCGCAGGATCAGTTCCGCGGCGACGATCACCACTCCGGTGGCGCCTTTCAACTGATGTACGCCTTCAGCTGGATGTCCAGCAACGCGCGCGCCCGTAACGCGCCGACGACAGAGGGTACACGACGTTTCGACTACGGCACGCCCGATGGCTATCAGTTTTTCCGCGAGCTGGGCGCCGCCTCCAACGCGCGCCAATTCTTCGAGAACCAGGTCCCGACGTGGAACGACTACATGACCCATGGCACCTACGATGAGTATTGGCAGGCGCGCAATGTGCCCAAGGATCTCGAGAACATCACACATCCCGTGCTGATTGTCGCCAGCTGGTTCGATGCGCAGGACTTCTACGGCCCGTTTCGGATGTACCGCGCGATCGAAGAGAAAAATCGTCCCAACAAGACCACGCTGGTCGTCGGTCCCTGGACCCATGGTGGCTGGAGTCGCTCCGACGGCGAGTCGATTGGGCCAATTCAGTTCGGCTCCAAAACCGGCGTGTTCTTCCGGCAGGAAGTGGAGCTGCCGTTTTTCAACTACTACCTCAAGGACAAGGGAACACTGAACCTGCCGGAGGCACTGGTCTTCGAAAGTGGCGCGAACCGTTGGCAGCGGCACGATCAATGGCCGCCTGCAGGAAGCTCAGCACGCAAGCTGTATTTGCACCCGAACCGCGCGGTGGCGCTTGACCGACTTGCGGCGGCCAACGCGGACTCGTTCGACGACTACGTCAGCGATCCGCAAAGTCCCGTGCCCTATTCGGCGGTCATCACGACGACCGAAGGCCATGAGTTCATGGTGGAAGATCAACGATTCGCTTCGACGCGTCCCGACGTGCTCGTCTATCAAAGCCCGAGCTTGACGGAGGACCTCACAATAGCCGGACCAATTGACGCGACGCTGTACGTGTCGACAACGGGAACCGATGGCGATTGGGTCGCGAAGCTCATCGACGTACTGCCGCCCAACGAGCCGGATCCACAACCGAACCCGTATAACGTGCGAATGGGCGGTTATCAAATGCTCGTCGCCGGCGACATTCTGCGCGCGAAGTTCAGAAACAACCTGTCGAAGCCCGAGCCCTTGGTCCCAAATCAGGTGACGAAGCTCGAGTTCTCACTCGGCGACAAATACCACACGTTCAAGAAGGGCCACCGCGTCATGGTCCAGATCCAGAGCTCCTGGTTCCCGATGTTCGACAGGAATCCTCAGACCTTCGTCGACATTTACCACGCCCAGCGATCGGATTACCGCCGTGCGACGCATAAGCTCTATCGTTCGGCGGAGTACCCCTCACACTTGACGCTGCCGGTCCTCGCCGACGCTACCAGGAGAATTTCGCGCCAACCTTGAACACGCGCGGCGGAATGATCGTCAGGGGACGCAGGAACGTGCTTCCGGCAGCCGTGTTCCGGGTCGGCGCGGCGTTGGTGTTGAAAATGTTGTAAACGTCCACAAACATTGCGGCGGAATGGCCCGCCCGGTACGAGAAACGGCGCTCGCCGCGCAGATCGACGATAAACGTATTGTCGTGGCGTCGTGCTCCGACGGGCTCGGCGAGCACGCGCTGATTGCCGTAGTTGAGCCGCACGTTGACCGAACGCGCAAACGGCTCGCCCGATTGGAAGCGCACCAGGGGCGAAAGGCGCAACCCCCAACCCGGATCCACGCTGCCGCTGATTTTCACGAAGTGCATCGGCAGAAGCTCGGTCGGCCCCGGCTCGTTCGGGTTCTGCGGGACGTTCTCGAAGTCGTTACGCCACGTTACCGCGTAGCTCGCGTTAAGTGACCAGCGAGCGGTCAGGTATCGGTTCGCGGCAACCTCGAAGGTGCGATAGCTCGCGTCGTAATCGGAAGCATTCTGCAACTGACGTGATGTCTGGCCGATGAGCGCCGGCTGGAGATTGAAGAGGTTGAAGACGACGTCATCGCTGGTGCCCGCGACACCATCCGCGCCGGCGTCCGGGACGGTCGTCGGAATGTTGAATGCGTTGAACGGGTTCAGAATGTTGCGTGTCGTAAACGTCCCTTCAGTTGTGCGATAGACGAATCCGGTCCGCACCGCGAAGTTGCTGGCGATCTCGCGCTCGAAGAAAACCGTCACTTCATTTGTGTACGTATCCTCCAGGTTGGGATCGATCGACTGCTGGGCAATGCCTCCGCGCGTCTCGAGAAGCGTGCCCTCCTCCCCTGGCTGCCAAATCAGATCGCTGTTGCCGTCGAGCCAGTTGTAACGGCGCCATTGCGGCGTATTGTTTGGGTTGACTGCCTCAGAGACATTGCGGCTCGGATTGTGGTAGTAACGGCCCGCACTCGCCTTCAGCACATTCCGACTGCGCCCGGTCAAGTCCCACGAGATGCCAACGCGCGGCGCCAACACGTTCCAGGTCACGATGTTGTCAATCCCCTGCACATGCACGCCTGGGGCAAAGCGGTTGTCGGGTCGATCCTGATCGGGAAATCCGGAGCGATAGCGGTCAAAGCGAACTCCTGCGTTGATGGAGACGGCGCCGATGTCCCAGGTGTCGGTGGCGTAAACACTGTCCCAGCGCAGAAAGTTACGCGTGTCGATCGGCGCGAGCAGCAGATAGACTTCGGCAGCGGCGTCGTTGCGAAGCGCGTGTACGACATTGTTCGGATACGCGTCGAGCCAGATCAGCCGCCGGTAGTCCTTCTGTAGGGTCGACCCAAGCTTGAAGTTGTGGCTGCCGAACCAGTTGTCCTTGAAATAGCTCAAGGCCATGGTCACTTGCGGGCGGCGTTGCGTGGAGTCGAAGTTGTAATTGCCGCCGGTGACCACGCGGGTCGAAATGTCTTCGCGTCTAGGCTCCTGGGTGTGGCTGCCCTGCGTCCAATCCTCGCCCCATGAGCCAATCCGCGCTTCGGCAAACACGTTGCTCCCGAATGTCTTGTTCCACTCCACTTTCCAGATCCAACCTGCGGCCCATTGATCCCACGTCGAGTTTGTATCGGTATGGATAGCAGTACTTCCCAATAGCAAGCTGTTGAAGCGGTACGGCTGTGTCTTGATCGCCCACATCGTGTAGGCCACCAGCTTGTTACTGTTTGGTAGCTGATAGGTGACCTTCCCCGTGTAAGCGTCGATGACCGTCGTCTGCGGCGCCGGCGGAAAATTGGGAAAGCGGTTGCGGATGTCCTGACGACGATACGATCCAAACCACCAGAGGCGATCGCGCGTGATGTAACCACCACCGTTCGCATTGACGTCGTAATACGAATGAATGCGATTGGTCCCCGGCACGACTCCGGCCTGAATTTGAGCCGTGTCTATGTTTGTCGTTTGGAATGCGCGTGTTTCGTAATCGCCGTAAAAATCCGCGTGGTAGCTGTTTCCTCCCGATTTGCTGATCATGACGGAACGCGACCCGGGGTTGCCCATATCGGCGGACTGCCCCGCCGAGCCAACGTTTACTTCGTCGAACGACCCGAAATCGAAATACAAGCCGGTGCTGCCACTAGCCTCCGTGGAGTTGATTCCCTCGACGACGATTTCGTTCTGACTGGAGATTCCGTACGAACGATAGCCCGTTTGTGTCCCGGCGGTGCTGCCTCCCACATCGATGCGCGACATCTGAATGGCAGGAGATGCCGCCAGAATCGACCAGATCTCCCGGGTCAGGGGCAGCGACGCGATCCGATCGGCGTTGAATGTCGTTTGCACTCGCGTGTTCACAGAATCGATGACCGGTGACGTGCCCACAACCTGGACGGTTTCTTCCAGCGTGGCCAACTTCAACGTTTCATCCACAGTTGCGGTGAAACCTGCCGAGATGCGCAACCCCTCGCGAATCACGGTCTTAAACCCCGGCAGCGAAAAGGTGAGCTTGTACTCGCCCGGTGGCAGCGAGGGAAATCGGTAGATGCCCTCTTGGTTGGTCAGCACGGTCGGCGTGCCCATGACGGCTGAGCCTTGAGCCGACACCATGACGCCCGGAACGGCAGTGCCAGTGGCGTCCTTGACGGTGCCCCAGATGACTCCGCCGGTTGCCGTGCCCGCTGCTTGCGCGAGGGCTGTTCCTTCAGCCGCCAGGAGCGTGACCAAGGCAACGCAAATGCGTGCGCTCGCTCGATTCATGACCGCCTCCAGCGTGCCCGGAGTATAGATCCGGTGACGTGCGGAGTCATTCGCATCTCATCACGCCCCGAGCATTCTGAGCTTGTGCCAGTTTCGCGGATGCTGTGGCGTCGGCGGGACCCGGAGGACTACTGTCCGCAGCCGACTGGGAGTAGGCCACGGTCGATTCTGCGCGCTTCGATGACATGATGTCGATCGTTCCCGCCTCGCGAGCGTGCGTCACACGCGCGCCGCTCGCGAGTGTCGGGCGAATCAAGAAGCTCAGTGCGTCGTAAGCGCTCCGAGCTCGCTCTCAATGCCCGCTATCGGGCTGTAGACGAACAGCGTCCCGGACGAGTTGCCGCCCCACAGATTTCCAAGGAGCGTCACGCGGTCACGGCGCGCAATTCGGAAGACTGGCGATCCACTATCACCCCCGGCAACGATCTGGACGCTGCTCTCCACAAAATCCTGACACAGAAGGACGATGTTGCTCCCTGCCACGCCCGTGTGCGTACAGGTACGAGTCACGACACCTTGGCTCCAACCGGTCGTACGTCCAACCTTGTTCGCGATCTGTCCGACTGCCGCCGGTCCGCTGCCGCTGATATCGAACGTGCCGACGATCTCGAGTGAGCGATTGTTGGGCCCGGTCGTCTTCGCGATGCTGCCGACGGCAAACTCGACGCCAGCGGCGCCCTCGCTGAAGTTCGAGTCGGAGTACCGGCATACTCGTCCACGCGGACAACCCGGGAGATCCCGCAGGTAGGCCGGATCGACAGTCTCGGTTCCAATGAACTCGGCGGGCACCTGATTCAGCGGTTGATAATATTGAGTGCCGTCCACGGTGCCTTGCCGGTCGCTGCAATGAGACGCCGTGACAAAGCCAAGAACACCATCGCGAACGGCGTTGAAGCCAAGGCTGCACAGAAACTGCGAGAAGCGGATCTGCACGCCGGCAATCACAGGACGCGTGTAGTCGCGAAGGGTTGCGATCTGGAAAATCGGCTCCGTCTCAACGACGTCGACATTCTGGGGGACGACGCCGAGTCCTCGAAGCCGTCCCCGAACCAAACCTTCAATGCCACGGTCGAGAACGCCGATGACCAATCGGCCGCTTCGCTCGTCCGCATCGGTGAACACGACGCCGGCCATCTCGAAGACGGGCAGCAGACGCTGGTGCAGCACTTCGAGGTCCGGCGGACCCTGGGCATCCACAACGCGCGCACCGAACGGACCACCGAGCGCGAACGCGAGCCCCAGGACGGCCAGCCAGCCAATGCGCAGCCTTCGCAACAAATTCAACAGCAACGCTGGATTCCTCATCATGTGACGCTCCGAGTCAGAAGAGGTACGGAGAACGGGGGCTGCGGAGTATGACGATCCTGGCGCGGGTTGTCAATCGCAGTGCTCTGACCCGTCTGCAATGTATTCGGTCGCATTACGGCATGCTCACCCCGATCGCAGGACATCACACGCACGCTGCGACGCATCCAGCAGAGCGCTTGGCGTGAAACGAGGTTCGGGGGCTGGATTATCCCGCCCGCGAATCTAGCCCCTCAATTCACTTGTGTTCGCAATCGTGGCATCGAGCCGATTCCAACGCTCGGACCGAAACCGGCATTGTTCGAACGTTTCGCGCCGTTGGCGTTCCGAATTCAAGTGAGTGAGCTTTTGGCGTTCAGGACGCGAAACTGGCGGGGGGCGTATAGTGATCGGAGTGGAGGAGGCGATGCGGATCGAGGACTTCTCGTTCGGCCACATCACCATCGGCGGGGTTAGCTACGAGCACGATGTGGTCATCGACCACGGGAGTATCCGGAAGCGGAAGAAGAAGCCATCCAAGAGATTCCGAGGCGCCTTTGGGCATACGCCGCTCTCGGCGGAAGAGAACATTCCCTGGAAGTGTCGCCGGCTCATCATCGGTACTGGGGCATACGGCAATTTGCCCGTTATGGATGATGTCACGCGCGAGGCGGCCCGTCGGAAAATCGAGCTCATCATCCTGCCCACCGCCGAGGCGATCAGAGCCTTGCGCAAGGCCTCGGAGAAGACAAACGCGATTCTGCACGTGACCTGCTAGCGTCGTCGGCGGTTCCAGAACCGGGGCGAGTTGCGCGGCGCGTCACGCAGGTGCCATCCTTCGTGCGGCAACTTGATCGCGCACGCCGACTCGCGCGCGGACACCACGAAGAAAGGGTCCTCGTCATCGAGCCCATGCGACAGGCGCCTACTATCGGAACGCGACAGTCGCAGACAGGCAGAATAAGGTCGGCCGCGCCCCTGGAGGATCTACAAGTGCAACACGTGTATGGACTCGACATTCCCCGCAGCCTCGAGGATGTCTGCGATCCTCGCCGCCTGGCGTTGATCGTGTACGACATGCAGATCGGCATCTTGCAGCAGATCGCAAATGGTGCCGCGATCACAGCAAAAGTCACCACGGTGCTGGCTGCGGCGCGCGAGGCAGGTGTGCGCATCGTGTTCATGCGCCACTTATCGATGCCAAAGGAGCTGATGGGCGTGGTCCAGTTCCGGATGGCCATGGCATGGCAGCGCGTCGAGCGCGCGGAGGACGTCCATCCGTGGTTCCTTCGCGATGCACCTGGCTTCCCGATCGTACCGGAGCTCGTTCCGCGCACGTCTGAGGCAATCTTCGACAAAATCACGATGTCCGCTTTCGAAGGCACCCCCCTGGACATCGTGCTGCGCGACGCCGGGGTCAGTGCGTTCGCAATTGTCGGCGTGGCCACCGAGATCGGCATCGAGCCCACCGTTCGCCAGGGCGTCGATCTCGGCTACATTCCGATCGTCATTCGAGACGCTTGCGGCGCGGGGCACCTTGACGCCGGCGAGCGATCGATCGCGACGCTTCAGTACTTGGGCGACGCACTGTTCACCATGGCCGACGAATTCGCGACGGTCCTACGCCGTGTCACAGCGGCGCGTGCGGGCACGAAGCGCTGAGGCTCACGTCGCGCTCGATGTCAACGCTACAGGCCGAGCCGCCGCTCCTCGGGGAGAATTTCGCCGTGGAATCCGGCGGTGACGGCTCCCCCAGCAGCGGTCTGACAAAGTAGCGGTATGCGTCCCTCCTGCGACCTTCTCTTCAGCAACGCGCTCGTCGTCACGATGGACGAGCAATTCACGGTCCACGCATCAGGATCTGTTGCCATCAGCGGCAGCGCGATCCTCGCAGTCGGCGACATCGCCGGCGACTTCGACGCGGCCGAGACGGTGGACTGCCGGGAACGCGTCGTGATGCCTGGTCTTGTCAACGCGCACACGCATGCGCCGATGACGCTGCTTCGCGGGCTGGCCGACGATCTGCGTCTCGACGTCTGGTTGATGGGCTACATGATGCCCGTCGAACGCGAGTTCGTGCGCCCCGACTTCGTCGCGCTCGGCACCAAGCTCGCCTGCGCCGAGATGATTCGCTCTGGGACGACCTGCTTTGCCGACATGTATTACTTCGAAGATGCGGTGGCCGAGGCGACTGCGTCTGCCGGACTCCGTGCGCTCTGCGCGCAGACCGTCCTGAAGTTTCCGACGCCGGACGCGCCGAGCTACGAAGACGCGCTGGCGTCGGCGCGCGCGCTCATCGAGAAATGGAAAGGGCATCCGCTCATCGTGCCGTCCGTTGCACCACACGCACCGTACACGTGCACCGCGGAAATCTTTCGCGCCTGTGCGGAGCTGGCGTCCGAATTCGACGTGCCGCTGCACACGCATCTGGCCGAAACAGCGCTCGAGGTCGAACGTTCGCGCAAGGAACATCGCATGCCCGTGATCCCGTGGGTGAAAAAGCAGCGGCTCTTCGATGCCCGCGTTCTTGCTGCGCACTGCGTCCATGTAGACGAGGGAGAAATCCGGGCGTTGCACGACGCCGGTGCGGGAGTCGCACACAACCCAACCAGCAATTTAAAACTTGGCTCCGGCGTCGCGCCCGTTGCGAAGATGATCGAGCTCGGTGTCAACGTTGGGATTGGCACCGATGGGCCCGCATCGAACAACGATCTGGACATGTTCGAGGAGACGCGACTGGCAGCCCTCGTCGCCAAGGGCATCAGCGGCGACCCCACGGCGATTCCCGCGCGCATGGCACTTGCCATGGCCACGCGATTGGGCGCCCATGCGATGCATCTCGGCGCCATCACGGGCTCGCTGGAACCCGGTAAGCGCGCGGATCTCACTGTCGTGAATCTCGATCAGTCGCACGCGACGCCGCGCTTCGAACGCGATGCGAATGCGATCTATTCTCAATTGGTCTACGCAGCAAAATCCACCGATGTCGTCCACGTGATCTGCGACGGCCGCTGGCTAATGCGGGACCGCCGTCTGCTCACGCTCGATGAAGCGGAGCTGCAATCTGGCGCGCGCGAGATAGCGCGACGGATCGATACGTTCCTCATGCAACGGGAGGAGAGCGTGCTGCAGAAGCTCATCGCGATCGGCGGCGCCGCCGAACAGGAGAGCTTCGAGATCCAGGTGAAGGCGCATCTTCGCTCCGAAGGCTCGGTGCTGCGCGCGCTCGAGAGCGAGGACATCGCGATTATTCGCCAGGTGCACTACCACCAATACGACACGTACTTCTTTTTCCGCGATCCAGAGCAAGGCCGCCTTCGTTATCGCGAAGACGAGTTCCTCGACGAGCAGAATCAGGTCGTCAATGCTCGAGCGCGGCTGACCCTGACAGGTCCCTCGCATGAGAGTGCCTTCGGAAGCGTGTTGCTGTTTCGTTCTCGCTTCTTCGCGCCGGCGACACACTCGCCGCGCTTCTACCGCGAGTACTTCAAACCAGCGCGCGAACGAGAGGTCGAGAAGGATCGTCGGCGATGGCTCGTCGCGTACCGCGGCGTCCAGTTCTACGTGCACCTTGATCGGCTGCTGAATCCGGCAACCGACGGCTATTTCGTCGAAGTCAAATCGCGCACCTGGTCGCGACGCGATGCACAGGACAAGGCTGCCGTCATCCCGCAGCTGTTGGAGCGCCTGGGCGCACGACCGGACGAGACGATCGTGGCAGATTACGTGGATCTGTGACACGTTACGGTACCGCGTCGACCACGGGCAGCGTGCGCGCGGTGCGCGCGTAGTCGAGGATGTGCGCGTCGCGTGTCACCAGTGGCAGAGCGTGGCGGCGAGCGGACGCGAACGAGGAAGCGATCGCACGGATCGGGAGCGTTGTCGTTGCAATCGAGCCGGCATGAGCGCGTTTCCAATGACGCTTGAAATCATCGTTTTCCTCGAACCAGGCGCCCTGCCCATCCGTCGAAACTATCAGAGAGGTTTGTTATGCCCATCCGTCGTCTGACCCGTTCGCGAACGGACGTAAAAATTGCCGGGGTCTGCGCGGGACTTGCCGACTACCTCGACGTTGATGTCGTGCTCATCCGCGCTGCCTGGGTCGTCTTCTCCATCGTGCCTGGTGCAATCATCGGGGGCGTGCTCGCCTACCTGGGCGCCTGGTTGGTGATTCCAGACACGACTGAAGTGTCTTCGCTCCCGCATGGCCGGCGGCTCACGCGTTCCGCGACCGACAGTAAGATCGCCGGCGTCTGCGGCGGCCTCGCGGAGTACTTCGACGTCGACGCAACGGCCATCCGGCTGCTCTGGGTGATCTTGTCGATCTTTTGCGGTGCGGTCGTCGGAGGTGTCATCGCCTACCTCCTCGCGTGGCTCATCATCCCGCGGCCGCCCGGTGTGGCCCTGTCGCCGGCAGCGCCAGCGTCGACTGCGTAGCGCGGGACTTGCTTTCGCCGGCCGTGGATCAACGGTTGGAGTTCGTAGCGGCGGCCGTCGACGGTTGGGACATCACGGCATCAGAGCAGACCCAAACGGATTGACAATTTCCGCGCGCCTTGTTTGCCTACTCATCGCCGTAGTAGACCGAAAGGATCGGAGACGTTCGAGCATCTCGTCTAACGAGATGGAGATGCGAACGTTCTGGCACGAGCTGGATTCGGAGCATCATCGAATCGCTACGCGGTTTTGGCACGCTGCTGCTAACGGCACACGTCGTCTTACTGGCGCCTGTAGCCTTCCTTAAGCGCCTGACTGCAGCGAATAGTGCTTGGCGTCATCTGGATAGAAGCGTCGAATTTGCCTGTCTCCGGGCCGGCCGCCGAACGTCAACAGTCCACACCGTAGTTTTTCGTCCGGGGCACGTACTTTTTCACTGCTCCGGGACGTAGCTTGTCGCTAGCCCGCCTCGGGCTCTGCCTCCAGACTGTCACCGCTGGCCGGGATTCACTCGGCTGCCGCAGCTGTGCGCTGAGTGCCACGCCGATCGCCTGGGTGTCGCGGGAGCGCGAACGGACATCGCGGGGAGCGACAACATGATCGGTTCATCGCCTCTTCAATTCCCGTCGGATCGCAACGCGCTGACGACGCCGCGCGGACGACGTATACGGCGGCGCCGACGCGCGCCAGTTTCGATTTGCGGTCGCCGCTGCCGTGCGGCGTCATGCGCGCATTCGTGGAAGGCGATTTCGACGGGGAAGGGAACACCATGCGGCTGTGGCATTCCTACTTCAGCTGAACCGCTGAGGTGAGGCCGGTCGGGCGGCGACACATTCAGGAGAGCAAGCACATGGCGGTTCAAGAGATGGGGTCCGAGAGCATGACGCGCGAGACGCTTGGAGCGCCGCCGTTCCCCGACATGGTCTGGATCCCGGCGGCGGCGTACCGCATGGGATCGGACGAGCACCATCCCGAAGAGCGCCCGGTGCACCGCGTGTCGGTGGACGGGTTCTGGATCGATCGCTATCCCGTCACCCATGGATGATGTGCTCGCCCGCATCTTGAAGGACCTCCTCGGGCGGCTGAGTGGACCGCTGACGCTGCGTGTCTTCCTTTAGCCGCTCATGGCAACGTTCTTCGCGACGCGCGACGGGTTGGCCGACGCGCGGCACGGGCGGCCGCCCTTCATGTGGACGATCTTCGGGCACCGCGAAGAGCGCCGCCGGCTGATCGCTGAGGGGGCGAAGGCCATCGGCAAGCTGGTGATCATGACCATCGTCCTTGATCTCGGCTATCAAGTCCTCGTGTTCCGCCGCATCTATCCCTTCGAGGCGCTCGACGTCGCGATCGTTCTCGCCATCCTGCCGTACTTCCTCCTGCGCGGTCCGATCAACAGACTTGTCAAGCTCTGGAGTCGACGATGACAACGCTCGATCGAGCCAGTCCTCTGGATCGGCTTCTCCGGCTCTTCGCCGCCGTTCGCGCGGTTGAAGGATGGCTCGCGGTCCTGCTCGGGCTGAACGTGTTGCTGATCCTCACGACGTATTTTGTTTGGACGCCGGATGGAAAGACTTCGGCTATCGTCACGCGAAGGAGGCACCTATGGCGCGATCATCGAGACTCGTGCTCATCGCTTTGGGTCTGGCGTTCACGGTCCTTTCCCCTTCGCCGCCTTGGCCCAGGTCAACGCGGCGAACGTGGGTGGTGTAGTGACCGACGAAACCGGAGCAGCGTTACCAGGTGTCATGATCATGATTACCAATCGCGTCACCGGTGTCGCCCAGTCGCTGATCACGGGGGGGCGAGGGTAACTACCGCGCTGTGGCGCTCCAGCCGGGCCCTTACGAGATCGACACGTCCAGCGGCCGCTGACGCACTACATGCCGTGAGCAATCTGAACAATTCCTCCCGAACAGCAGGCAACACCAGGTTCTCACCGGGGCTAAACCGACAAAGAACCAACGAGAAACGACACCTGCACGTGTACATGCCAGCGCCGCAAAGCGGCTCGCCAATGACGTTTCGATCAACGGCACGCAGTAGTCGTTGTGGCGATCAGCGGCGGTTCGTACTCCGGCGAGTTGGCGGCTTTCAGGCTGCCACCAAAATGGGGTCTCCGACGACTCACTCGCGGAATCCACTGGCCATCTTTACGAAGCGAAAGATCCCGCCGATCCCGGTGCTCGCACCTCCACTCGGACCTTTCGCCGGCTTAATCGCGCCGTTGGGTCCGATCAGGTGATGCGGCATTGGGAACTGCACGGCTCCCGTGCGCAGGAATAGAACCAGCTTGCTACTTACCTGAGCGTCTTCATTCTCGCGACTGAAGTACGCGGCAGGACATGTCAGGTCGTTGACGGCGTGCGCGGCCTTCGTAGAGAAGCTTCGCGACGGCCCATGAAACACTTTGTTCGGGCTCACCGAAGTCGTGGGCCTTCCGTCGCGCGCCAGCCAATAGATGGCAAAGCGGCCATTCGCTGGGTCGGCGACGTTGAAGAACAGGTCTCGATCATCGCCGACGAATGACGTGTCCGACGCCATGCGATGAATGATGAAGTGAAAGGTGGTGGGCAATGGTTCCGGCGGCGGTGAAGGTGGCGGGAGCGGCGCTGGCGGTGGCGGTGGCGGCGCGTTTGGGTCGGTGCCTGGAATCAGCACAACGTCGCCCGGATAGATCTTGTCTGGATTGGGTCGCTTCGCGCGGAAGGGCGCATTCTCGGGCAGGTAGTAGATGTCTTTCCAGGATGCCAACCCGTGTCGCTGGGCGATGCTGGTGAGGGTGTCGCCATACTGGATCGTGTAAGGAAACGACATGGCTGCAGCTCCCGCGCAAGGCCTTGCATGCAATCGAGCGCTCGCCGATCCGGCGGCGCGAATCTACCTGGAGGCCGCGTTTGATTGGCCTTAATCCCAAAACTGCTCACTTGAATTCGGAGCGCCAACGGCGCGAACCGCTCGAACACGCCGGTTTCGGCCCGAGCGTTGGAATCCGCTCGATGCCACGATTGCGAACACAAGTGAATTGAGGGGCTAGTCTATCGTCCATTGCTCACTTGAATTCGGAGCGCCAACGGCGCGAAACGCTCGCACAACGCCGGTTTCGGTCCGCGCGTTGGAATCCGCTCGATCCCACGATTGCGAACACAAGTGAATTGAGGGGCTAGTCTATCGTCCATTGCTGCCCCACGGGCCTGAATGCAGGTCGGGCACACTCGCCCAACGGCAAACGTGCTGCCTGATGGCGCCACGCACGAGACGCTACGCACGCTGCACCTGTCGGCGGCGGTCGGACTCGCGCAGTCGACCAGCGCGCCGCCGGGCGATGTCGGATTAACCGCCACATTCGCGGGACACATGATCATGGGAGCAGTCGTGTCAACGACCATGTCCGTGTCGGACCCGACCGAATCGGCGACCGTCAACGTATCAGCGCCGTTTGTGCCTGCGGAAGCTGCGATCGGTGTCGGCGACGCCGTATCGTTGAATGTCACTCCGGCCGCCTGCCAGGAGAGGGTCACCGGATCGCCGGCAAGCGAGATCGACGCCTGCTCATCGGTGTCGAGGAACGTATTGGAGTAGACTCGCCGCGAATCAGCACGATTGGACGGCTGGCGGTCGTCGCCTGATCCATGACGATCCGAAAGGAGGGTCGACATGCCCACGCTCGCGAAAGACTTCACCATCAAATTGCAGGAGGATCGACCTGGCACGCTCGCGAACGCGTTCGACGCGCTGGCGAGGGCAAGTATCAACATCGAAGGCTACGCAGAGACCGAAGGCATACTGCACGTGCTGACACAAAACTCCGCAGCCCGACAGGCCTTTGAATCGGCCGGCTTGACGATAGTGCGCGAGGAAGACGCGGTCGTGGCGGACGTCGTTGACCGTCCAGGCGTGGCGGCCAATATCTTCCGGCAGATCGCTGATGCAAAGGTGAACGTGACGTTCTCCTACGTCGCCACCAACAATCGCCTCGTCATCGGCGCCACCAATCTGGCGAAGGTGCAGGAAATCACCGCGAAGCAAGCAGCGGCGATCACTTAACATGCGGTCATGACTGCGGCGGGCATTCCAGCCGGCGCCCGCCGCATTCAGTGTCCCCCATCGGCCGCGTCCTTGGAGCATCGGATCACTCCTTGTAAAAACGGCATGCTGACGACCGAACTGATCGATTCAGACAACCGCGCTGACGTACGACGGTTTCTAGAGGTCCCGCATCGTCTGTACCGTGATAACTCGTATTGGGTCCGCCGCTTTCTTGCGACGCGGCGTTCCTTTTCGTTGGGACATACCACGGCGTCACCGCGAGGACTGTGGTCTGCATGGCCGAATCGGACCACCTCGCGCCTATGGCTCCGTGACGGCCAGCACGGTCCACATCACGGATCGCTGCACGAGCGTCCCGTCGCTCAACTGCAGGCGCACCACGAACGTGTGCGTGCCCGGGCCCGTCGCCGGTCCGCCTACGTTCGGGCATCGTAACGACACGATGCCGCCAGCCGCGGTGCCAGGGCGGATGCACGAGGCGAGGAAACCAGTCACGGGAATCGTGTTGAACGTGGCCGTCCCCCCAGTGACCGTTCGTCCCTGCGGATCCACCAGCAAGACGATGTCGAAGGCCTGGCGGCTGCTGTAGATCCCGCTCGGGGGCGACAGGGTGAGTCCCGGATCGACGATCGCGATGTCGTCGAGTGCCAGCGTGCCGTCGCCGATCACGCCGACCAGCGTGGCGGCGCCGCTCGAAAGATTGATGGTATAGAGCGACACCCCGCCGCCTAAGGGTCGCAGCGCAGCGAAGGCGGCGTTGTTGGTGGCGATGTC
>JBKPAJ010000187.1:0-6094 GCA_046726375.1 Acidobacteriota bacterium | reverse complement strand
TTCGATCTCGCATGCACGACCGGGTGGCTGGATCCGAAAGAAGAAGCTCAGAACCTAGCGTGGGTGCGCGCGTTCTATCGTGATCTATTGGCTGCCACCGGCGGCGCGCCGGTGCCGGGAGACGCGTACGACGGCGCACTGATCAATCATCCGGACGGTGACCTCGCAGACCCGACGTTGAATCGCTCCGGCGTGCCCTGGCACACGTTCTATTACAGTGCGAACTACCCGCGTCTACAGCGGATCAAAGCGCAGTGGGACCCGCGAAACGTGTTCCGGCATGCCCTGTCGATTCGCGCCGGGCGCTGAGGCGGACGAAGTACGGTAACGAGATCCTTCACATCGGCCTTGTTAAGCTGTTCGGTAGTCGTCTCGAGCAGCAAAGCTACGAGCTGCATCAGCTCGACGCTGACACCGCTGCGCGCTCCGACGTCTTCCGCGATCGCCTCCAGGCGCTTGAGCGTTCCCGGGGCCAGCGGGACCAGACGTCGTTCCGTCCAGTCAGGATCCGTCGCCCGCCCTCGGCTGACCGCCACGCGAAAGCCCATCTCGACCTTCCCCAGTAGCTGCATCGCCCTGAAGCAGCCGCTGCGGGCCGGGACGTTGCCCTTGCGTTCCGCACCAAGCCCGGCAATCTTGTTCGTTCATGACGCTGCAGACTTTCGTTACCGAGGCGGGTGCCGCGGAGATTGCGAACGAACGGAAACATATGGAGGCCTTTTCCGCGGGCCGGCGGAATCTGCCTTGCTCGAGCCCCCACCGTCTCGGCTGATCGGGGAATGTCACAACCGCCGGTGCTGTTTCGTCCTTGCTATCGAGAGCGGAAGCGGGAGGCCGACGATGTTGAGATGGCTATTCCGGCGCACCGTGAGTGCGTTCGAGCGGCAATGGAACTACGACGCGAGCTATCTGCGGGAGATGATAGACGCGAGCCCTCGCGCCGCATGGCGGTTTTTGAGCGCCGCCCGGCTGGGGAACTACTGCCGTGACGTTCCGATCGAGGCGTTGGTCGCCGCCGGCATCACTGCCGTTCGATCAGAAGACTGCGGTCCGTGCACGCAACTGGGCACGGCGATGGCTGAACGGCGGGGCGTGCGTCCGGAAATCCTCCGCGCCATATTGAAAGACGACGTCGCCGCGATGCCTGACGATGTGGCGCTCGCGTGGCGGTTTACCAAAGCGATCCTGGCGCACGATGCGGCGGCCGACGATTACCGTGCCGTGATCCTCGAGCGATGGGGACCGCGAGCCGTCGTAAGCCTGGCGTTTGCGATCACCACGGCGCGCATCTATCCGACGGTGAAGTACGCGATGGGACACGGAAAGGCCTGCACTCGCGTCGTGGTCGGGGGAGCCCCGGTGGCGATTGACCGGGAGCTGACTTCGAAGGCATCGGGTCTGACCCCCAGGCAATCGCACGCGAGTCGATTGGCATGACGGATCCGGCGGTCAGCTTCGAGCCGCACCGGCGGCGGCTGCTTGGACTGGCGTACCGCATGCTCGGTTCCGTCTCGGAAGCCGAGGACGCCGTCCAGGACGCGTATCTTCGGTGGCATGCCGCCGATCGCGACGCCGTATCGGACACCCGAGCATTCCTGACGACGACCACGACGAGGATCTGCCTGGACATGCTCAAGTCGGCGCGCGCGCGCCGCGAGGCATATGTCGGCCCGTGGCTGCCGGAACCGGTCGTCGACACCGCCGCACTCGCGCCGGATACACAGACCGAGCTTGCCGAGGATCTGTCTATCGCGCTGTTGCTGGCGCTCGATCGACTGTCGGCGCTCGAGCGCGCCGCGTTCCTGCTGCACGATGTCTTCGATTGCTCGTTCGGCGAGGTAGCCAGCGCGCTCGATCGCAGCGAGGCTGCATGCCGTCAGTTGGCGTCGCGTGCTCGCACACACGTGCGTGAGGCGCGGCCGCAAGGCACATCAACAGTCCACGATCGCTCGGAGCCCTCGAATCACCAGCAGCTGGTGTCCGCGTTCGTCAACGCTGCCAGGTCAGGCGATTTGCAGACTCTGATGGGCCTGCTGGCCGACGACGCACGGGTGGTGACCGACGGTGGTGGCAAGGTACCCTCCGCGCTGAACGTCATCGAGGGCGCCGATCGCACGGCTCGTTTCCTCGTCGGCGTGGTGCGCAAGGGGCTGCCCGAAGGTTCGATCATTCGCATCGCTTCGATCAACGGGCTGCCTGGTCTGATCGTCTACCGACCGGATGGTTCGGTTCAGAGCGTGGCATTCGAAATCGTGCACAACCTGGTTCGCGCGATCTATGCGGTGAGCAATCCCGAGAAGCTGTCGCATCTCGTGCCGCTGGCGTAATAGGGCCGCAACGAGCGCTGATCAGCACAAGACGGCCGCACGACTACGCTGCTGGAGGCGCTGCTTGTGGACCCGGGCGATGTGAATGGACGGAGGGGCGCGCCGTCGCGTTTGCAAAACGCATCGGGCGCTGCGAGAGGCGCACGCGTAGAAATCGAGTCTGCTCGCACGCCTGGGCAAGGCGGGCCTTTGAGCGCCCCCGCCCGACACCTGTTGTGCCGCAACAACTGCCTCCGACGGTGTGAGGGGTTTCGGCGCCAGGGACTTCGACCCTGTGCTCGTTGTCGGAGGCACGCCACTCGGCCTCAATCCACTCTGGGTTTCCACGGGCTGGGCGCCGATGACCAAACATTGATCATCAGTGCGCTCGTGTCGGAGATAATGTCGAACCCATGGCGCTGACTGAACACGACCTCGCCGCGATCCGCGCGGCCATCGAGAAGGACGCGGCCGCCGTGCGGCGGGCCGACTGGGACGCGATCACGCGCATGTTCACCGCAGATGCGATCCGGTTCCCACCGCATCAGCCGCCGATCCGCGGCCGGGCAGCGATGCGCGCCTGGCTGGAGACGTTTCCGCCATGCGTGGAGTTTGCAATTACGGCCGATGAAATCGTCGGCGGCGACGGGCTCGCGTTCGTGCGTGGAACCTACGCCATGACGATCGGTGGCCCGACGCCCGTCACCGACCGCGGCAACTACATGGGTCTAATGCGAAAGCAGCCGGACGGCTCCTGGCTGTGGACGACCGATATGGCCGTGTCCGAGCTGCCGGCTCCGATGGCGTGATTTTCGCCCTGGTTTGCTGACCGCAGCATCGCCGTCGGCTCAGCTTGCCTCATTTCTTGTCATTGTGAGACGCCGCCGTCATGATCCTTTGAGTTCCATCCGTGGTCTTCCTCCGGAGGCGCTCATGTCTGTTGATTGTCTCGTGGTCAGCTTCGGAACCACGAACCTCGCCAAACAGTACATCGTCAAGAGCGGCGATACGCTGGTCGCGATCGCCAAGAAGCATGGTTTCGCTGACTGGCGCGAGATCTACAACCATCCGGACAACCGGGCCTTCAAGGTGAAACGGCCCAACCCCGACAAAATCTTCCCTGGCGACATCCTCGCCATCCCGGGACAATCGTCCACTGACATTCCGCCGCTGCCGCAGTCGGGCGGCGGGGGATTAGGCTTCGCGCGTGTGCCGCTGCTGCTGAACCTGCGCGGGCCCAGATCTTCGGATTTCGACCTCGATTTCAAGCAGCCCGGCAATGTGAAACTTCGCGTCACGCTGTTCTGGGTGACCAACTGCGTCAAAATCGATTCGGCGCCACAGGTTTTAATCGACAAGACCGAACAAATCTACGCTAGACACGGACTGAGTCTCGACATTGTTCCGTCGCGGCGACGCACGCCTGAGCACACCATCGAGTTTCCGGACCGTCTCATCGAACAACCGGAGTTCAACTCAATCCGGTTGGAAGGACACCGCCGGTTCAACGATCAAACGAAAGGCGACCGGCGGCAGCGGCTGCCGATTTTCTTCTGCGAGTTCAGGGACCCTGCACATGGGTTGACCATCAAAGGCGACTGGCTTCCGTACAACTTCGTCAGTGGGGTGCTCACGGTGGACCAGGCCACCATGGCCCACGAGATGATCCACGCCGCGGGGCTGGAGGGTCACGATCGTGCGAACCCGACGAATCTCATGGCGGAACCGACCGACGCGCGTTCGGAGATGTTCAAGTTCCAGGTGCAGGCGGCGGCGAGAGCGTACTACGCCCGATAGCCTCAGGCGCTTCGATCGGAGTAACACCCTCGACCTAGTTCGATACCGTGTAGCCGCACGGCCCTTCGTTGTGCCAACGCACGCGTGCTTCGACATCTTCAGGTGCGGCCAACATAATGGCGTGATGGGTCGCTCTCGCTCCGGAGGATGTACACGAAGCGTCGACCGATGCCTCGCATAACCGAGAACAGACGCACGTATTGGGCCAACTCAACGACAGCGGCGGCGAGGAGGTCCGCCTTCGCTCATTCGTGCACCGTGAGCGGCGGTTCGCTATGCGCTTTTGCGCAGCCGTCGAACCTTCGGGTCTGTGCCCGCGGGCCTTCATGGCGTGCCACAGATCCCACCTCGCCTGCAGCGTCAGCCAGATCTGGGCTTCCCAGCCTGTCAGTGCCTCGAGCAGGAGCGCGGTGTCGGCGCTAACGGCCCGGCGGCCCTTCACGATGGCATTCAACCGCTGGAAAGGAATGCTCATGCGCGTGGCCGCCTCGACCTGAGATACCCGAAGAGGCTCGAGGAATTCTTTCAGGAGCATCTCGCCAGGGTGCGTAGGCGGGCGATGGGTCGGAAGCATGAACGTTCCTCAGTGATAGTCGGTGCATCGCACTTCAAACGCGTCCGCGCTCGCTGCACACGTCCACGCGTAGCGCCGTGCTTGTGGGTCATCGCATCGACAGCGGCCGTGTCACAACCCGCGTCCGGTAGATCATCGAAAGGCCACAGCCACCAGGTTCTGCATCCTCGCGTCGCTGCAGAAGCACACGGCATCTCTCGGCCAGCGCGGACTCGCGAACTGCAAATGCCGGAACGAGCGTGCGTTTGAGTGGAACGGCCGCGTGTCTCGTTCCTGCCTCGGTGAGACTCGGCGAATTCCTCCGTCATGTTGGGTGTGAGGGACGATTTTCGAACTTGGTTCCTTCAGAATGCCGCGTAGGCCCGCTGCCGAGCGGATCAGAAAACGTCCAGGTCATGACCGATGACCACCTTCACGATAAAGTTTACGGACCTCCTCCAGCAGCACCTGCTCAGGATTTGGTCGGCCCAGTCCACCTCGGTTCGCGCCATTCTTGCTTGGGCGTGAGGCTAACGCACTTCCAATCGATCGACGCGCTTGGATCCTCGGATGGATACGCTCCCGCATGCCGGTCGGCAAACCCGACCAACTCGGCTAGTCACTGGTCGATGGAACTTCGATCAAGACGAATCCCTCTTTGCGCGCGGCAGCGGCCAGACGATCGTCGAATGTGACGACTTCGAGTGAGGATGGTCGCCGTTCGGCGGCGATGAAGGCGGCGGCGAGCTGCAGCGCATCAGCCGCACGCAGCGGATGTACCCGCAAAAACCGCACGGCGGCTTCGCGGAGGGGATCGCTGGGATCGATCTCGTGCCACGCATCCGCGAGCTGTCTCAACCGGTGGAAGGCCTGCGTCCCCGCCGCTTCGTCAAGAGCATCGTCGCGTTCGAGGCGCGCAATTGCTGTCGCGCATTCCACCTCGGTCGCCCACCACACGACCATGGTGGGATCCTTCTCCGCGAGCGCTTGTATCGTCTTTGTCGTCGGTTCGCTCATAAGCAATGGCACAATCGCGGACGCGTCCCAAAACTTCATCGTCCGTCTCGCCGCTCTTCGAGGAGCGTTTGGACACCGGAGGCGCGTTTCTTCAGCCGCGGCGGCTTGGTCGCGAACAGCTCTTTCGGCGCGGTACGACGCGCTGGTCGCACAGTGCCCTCGCGGACGAGGCGGGCCAGCCGGCTGTCATCATCGGGACGAAGGGCGCTGACTGGTTCGAGTCGCGCTACCGGACGTCCACGGTCCACGATCAGCACCGGCGAGCCGCCCCTCACGCTGTCGATCAGCGCGCTCAGATTGTTCTTCGCTTCAGTGATACTGGCCTTCTTCATATGGCCATAATAGCCTGATCGAAACGTCTCTTCAAGCTGGCCGCTTCGATTCCCACCGCCGGCTTGGACGACCCGCTGCCGTTGTCCCC
>JBKPAJ010000186.1:0-9458 GCA_046726375.1 Acidobacteriota bacterium | reverse complement strand
CCGGTGGAACGGCCGCCGGCACATCGAAGTCGAGCACCACCGCTTCCCCCGGACCGAAGATCGCAACCGCATCGTCCTCATCAGCCACGAGCGGATCGATGCGCCCGAATTCGGTGTACCACCCGCGCGGATGACGGGTATCGGCAAGCGGCGCGCTGGCAAGATCGTCGTAGTGCGGCGTGCGCTGCGGGCCGGTGGTGCGGCGGGCAAAACCGGCCGGCTCGAGTCGTGCCGCACGCAACGGCAGGACGTGCCGCCGCGCTTCCGGTAGCGGCTCGGCAAACACGATCGAAATTCGATCCCAGTAGATTTCCTGTGATGTGCGGAGCCGCAATGCGACCGTGCCGGCCGGCAGTGGCGGCAAGGGCAACGTCATCTGCCGCGGCATTCCGGCAGGATATCCGAACTCCCGAGCCACCTCGTGCCACCGACCCGCGCGGTCGCGCGCCTCGAGGGTCGGGGCTTCGTACGCGGCACCGGCCTGCCACGCCGCGAACACCGTTTGCGCGTACGGATACTCCACCCAACCGTGCACCAGGAGCACAGGCCGCCCCCGGCCGCGATCGATCGGCCGATCGAACGTCAACGTGACCGAATACGGACGAGCGAGGCCAATGAACCGTTGATCGACATGCTGCGGTCCGGCAGCGACATGATCGGCGGCCGCCAACGCGACCGTCACATTCTCGCCCGCATCATTTTCAGCGTGGGTGGCGAGCCGCTCCTCGCGGTAGAAAATCGGCGCGCCGGTCGGCGGCCGACTGGCGATCGCTTTTCGCTCGTCGAGCGTCATATGCCACCCGGGCGGCAGGTCGTAGGCGACGAGCGATGCGCGATCGAGGTAAGTGACCTCCTCCATCGGCTCGGCGATCTTGACACGATACGCACCGCCACTCGGCGACACGCCGTCGGCCGGAAGCAGGACGTTCTCGCGCGGATACGGAGTCGAGTAGACTCCCGGACGTTCGAAAAAGCCGATGCCGCCGACGCCGAGCACGTCGGTCACAAACCGGAATCGGCTGCCGTCCCACGCAAACAGCACCGGACAACTCGACAACTGGCGTTGCGTTTCGGCAATGCGGTGCAGCCGGCCCGCGTCGAGCGCCAGCTCGGTTTGAAACACACCGTCGGACCAGGTGATGGCCACGAAGTCGGCGCGCGGAGCGCCGCCCAGCCCGATCGACGTTGGCTGCAGACTCTGACCGGGACCTGACTCGAGACGCGTGGTGTCGAACGCGGTCCAGCGGGACGAGGTTCGAACCGCGACCCGCGCGCCCAACCCTGATACATTGGAGCGGCGCTGATCGCTGGCCGGATCGCGACCCGACAGCCGGACGGCGAGATATCCGTGGCGTCCCGGGCCGGGGTTCCACATCACCGGCACACCGTCTTCCTGAACGCCGACGACCGACGGTCCGTTCGCAACATCGAGGTGGGCCACGGCCCAACCGCCCGCCGCGTCGGTTCCACCAGCAGCAACAGCGGCCACGACGCGGTTCGCCGCGGACGCAACCGCGTCCACGATATTCCAGCGGCCGCCGAACGTTGCCACGAGTTCCAGCGTGCCATCCCCGTTGGTGTCGGCGATGGCCAGTCGCGTCGCGCCGGCGGGTTCGGATCCGGCCAGTGCTTCAGGACGCCAGGCGCGGGCGACGTCGCGCCGCCACCGCTCAATCCCGCGCTGACCCGCGGTGTAGATCTCCGACTCGCCGTCAGCATCGAAGTCGCCGGCGACCAGCGCGCTGAACGACGCCGAAGCCAATGCTGTGGCCGTGTCGTCGCGGCGATACTCCCAGACCCGCCCATTGATGAAGACGTCGTGCGGCGGCGCCTCCTTCAGCACGATGACGTCGGTGTCCCGATCGTTGTCGAGATCCGCGACGGCCACTCCGCGCGACGGACGCGCATCGCCCGCCACGCCGGCCACGGCGGCAATCGAGCTGAAGCGGCCGCCGCCATCGTTGTTGAGCAGTTCGTTGGGACCGGATGCGTTGACGAGCCAGATGTCGAGATCGCCGTCGTGATCGGCATCGAACACCACACCGTCGACGACGTCCGCGCGGGCGAGCCGGACGCCGATGGTGGCGGTGACGTCGATCCATTGTCCAGGGGACGACTGTTTCCAGATCTGCGTGCCGCCGGCCGCTCGGCACAGGACCACGTCGACAAGCCCGTCATCATCGAGGTCGGCCCACAGCGCGGCGCGCACGCCGGCAACGCGCGCCAGCGGATGTGCCAGGTCGAGCCGGTAACGCCCGCCTCGCTTGGCGATCACGGCATTCGGCGCGTTGCCGTCCATCGCATCCGCGATGAAGATATCGAGGGCCTCATCTCCGTCGAGATCCGCCAGCGTGATCGATCTCGGCCCACCGCCGCGCCGCCACTGCACGCTCGTGTCGCCGACGAGCGGCACGGGCGACTGGAAGCGCGCGCCGGCCGGCGCCGCCGGCGCGCGATCGATCGGATCGTCAACCGTTATTGCTTCTGACAGTGGACCCATCCGCGTGTACTTGAACTCGGCGATCATCGCCTGCGGATGCCGCTCCAGCGCCTGAAACCGCGAGAGCATCGCGGCGGCCTCGGTCTCGCGATTCAAGCGGCGCAATGCCAGGAACGCGCCGTAGTAGGCGCTGCGAAGCAAAGGCTGTGCAGCCGCGGCCCGGCGATGCCACTCGACGGCTTCGGCCGGGGCCTCCGCCATTCTGATCTGCCCGACGAAGTAAGCTGCAAACGCATCTGGAGGATCGGCATTGGCCACGGCGGTCAGCAGCGGCAGCGCTTCGGCCTCACGTCCGTCGTGGACCAGGAGCAGTCCCAGGCTGTAGCGCGCGCGATGCGCCACTTCTGGTTTCGTAAGCAATTCGCGCAGCAACGCCTCCGCACGCGCGGCGTCGCCCGATCGCTGACGGTTCATCAACGCGATCGCGAGGTTCAGCTTCCCTTCAGGCCAGTTGGGCGCGGCGGCCTGTATGGCGCCGAATGCGTCGACGGCGGCGTTGAAATCGAACTGACCCATCAGGCCGACCGCGGCGTTGTTGCGTTCGACGAGTTGGGGCGTAATCACAGCGACCGGCGCAGACCGACAGGCGGTGACGGACAGACTCGCCAGCATCACAACAAGAGTCGAGAGCGACTCCCGATTCAGGTACATGAGGCGGGAAGGATCCCATACTTTGTGGGACACTCGGCGCCAACGAGACTCGCGTGACCCTCAGGACGTTTGGCGGGTGTGCGGCAGTGTTGCTGCTCGCCAACACCGCTTACATCGCGGCGGCAGCCTCCCCGACGGTGTTCTACATGGGCAACGTGCTCACTCATGTGGTGGTCGGCGCGACGGTGTGGATTGAGGCGCTCGCCCTTATTGTCCGGGACGGAGCGTTCCGCGGCAGCTGGCCGGCTCGCATCGCGGTGACAGCGCTGACGATCGCCGGCGTGATCGCAGCGGAAATCATCCGGCGCGGCAATCTGCTCGAGCTGCGATGGGTGCTCATTGCGCACATCGCGTCAGGCACGATTGCGACCGCCGCACTCGCTCCCCTGGCTTGGCGTCTTGCCGCGAGCAGCGCGGCCGGCGCCGAAAGCGCGAAGTGTGCGATCAAGCGATGCGATGCGATCGAGATGCGCGCTCAGTACCTCGACGGCAGAAAATTCGCCGGATGCGATCTCGCGGACGATCACTGTTACAGAACCGGTCAGCGAGAGTGGCATGAATGGCGAAAGGAGCGACGAACGGAGGGCGGGGAGGATCGGAAGACCCTCCCCCTGAAGTGCGGACTGTTACCAGTCAAACTTGGCGCCGAACCGCATGATGGTCGGCCCGATGATCGTGACCGGGAAACGGTAGGTCGAGCCGCTGCCCCAGTTGATGTTTTGCGCCGCGTCGGAGTTCGTCAGGTTATAGACGTCGAAGAACGCGCCGAAACGTCGCCCGCTCCCCAAGTTGAAGAACTTCTCCGTGCGGACGTCGAGGATGACGATGTTGTCTTGGCGCTGCGTGTCGATCGGCTCGGCCAGGATGCGCTGGGTGCCGTAGTTGATACCGTTGGCGGAGCCGGCGGAGAAGGTCCGTCCGAACGGCTGGCCTTGCTGAATGCGGAGCGCCGGCGTAATACGGATACCCCAACGGGCGTCGTAGCTGCCGTTTATCTTCGCAGTCCACTGCGAGAACTTGTAGCGCCCACCGTCCTCGGTGTTGATCAGATCGTTCGGGGTCGAGGGCGTGTCCAGAAGGCGGAGGTTGTTGCCAAAGTACTCGTTTTCCTGATCCTGGTTCCAGCGGATGGCGAACGAGCCCTGCAGCGACCAGCGCCCGGACTGGCGCTTGTTGGCCGAGAATTCCAGCGTGTGGAACTCGGCACTGCCCGGCAGGTTGGTCGTGACATTGACCACCGGGGCGGTGCGGGCGGCCTCGCTCAAGTTGAAGCCCGGAATGCCCGGACCGTCGTCGCCGTTGCCCAGCACGCCGTCGGGGCCGGGATCGCGGATGGTGATGGGTATGTTGTAGGCCGACATCGGACGGTTCTGGTTGACGCGGACGCGGATGTTATCGATGTTCCGGTACACGTATCCGCCCTGAATCGCGAACCCTGGAAGCACCTCGTGCTCGACCCAGGCCGAGACTTCCTCAGTCTTGGTGTTCTTCAGATTCGGATCGAGGACGGCGCTGGCGACACCGCCGAACTGTGCGCTGAGGACGCGCTCTTCGCCTGCGTCGTACAGCAGATCGTTATCGGTGTCGGCCCACGTATATCGCCGGTACCAGTCAGTGGTGTTCGGGTTGAGATCGGATGCGAGGCCCTGTGCCCCAGGGTTCCACGCGTACTGCGCGTAGTTGGCTTTCAGCACCGTTCGGCTCCGGCCAGTGAGGTCGAAGACCAGGCCCAACCGCGGCACCGGCTCGTTGAAGGTCTTCGCGTTGCTGACCTCGGGGAACGAGACCTGGGTGGGGTTGAACCGGCCGACGGGCGGTCCCTCCTGCTCGGGCAGGAAGGCGCGGTAGCGATCGAAGCGAAGTCCGAGATTGAACGTCAGCCGCGAGTTCAGCCGCCAGCTGTCCTGAACGTACATCCCGAGCGTCAGCAATCCCTGTTCGGAAATCGAGGGCGTGGCGAACAAGTCCACCTCGCTCGCAACGCCATTGTTCAGGTAATGGATCACGTCGCCCGGCACCACCCCGTTTACTCCGACGCCGCGCTCGTCGGTGAAGGTCTCGCGGAACCACTCGCCGCCAACCTTGAAGCTGTGATCACCGCCCCAGCCACCCTTGAAGTAGGTCATCGACCCCGCGATCTGGTTACGGGACGGTGTCCGGAACCAGCCATCGCGATTGCCGCCGCTGACAATATTGGTGGCGATGTCCTGGTAGGCGGGGTCTTCACTGTAACGGTAGTTCGGCCAGACATACTTGAACTGTCCGCCGCGAATCTCGAAGAAGGTGCTGTCCTTCAGCACCGAGTCGTAGCTGCCCTTGTAGGTGTGGCCCCAATAGAGTTGCTGCCACGTCGACGATTCCGAAGAGTGTCGGGCCGCTGTTGCGCCAATGCGGAAAGTATCCAGCCGGTTAGGCTGCGACTTCCGCCCCCAACCGACGTAGGCGCTCACCTTGTTGTTCTGCGACAGCGCATAGGTCCCCTTGGCCGAGATGTTGCGCAGGCCCGTTTCGAACGCCTTCACCGGGAAGTTCGGCAGCGCCACTTTGACGTTTTGGTCCCGCAGCGAGCCGTACCACCAGAACTTGTCCTTGATCAGAAAGCCGCCGACGTCGCCGTTGACGTCGTAGTAGTTCTCCAGCCGGTTCAGGTCGGAGGGAGTCAGATCGCCGCAGCGGCCACCTGGGCACAGGAACGTCGCGGAGTCGTCGATGTTCTCGGCCTGCACGTTCTTGTTCTGGTAGTCCGCGTAGAGCTTGCCGTGATACTCGTTTCCTCCCGACTTGGCGATGAAATTCGACCAGACGCCCGGCCACGGCATCTCGGCGGTGTGGCCCTTCGTCTCCACCGCCACTTCGTCGATGGACCCGTAGTCGTAGTACCACCCGGCGGCGCCGGTGCCCTCGGTGTTGACGATGCCCTCCACCATGGGACGGTGCTGATCCGTCTTGGTGTCGTAGGCCGAGTAGCCGGTCTGGGTGCCCGCCGCGCTCCCGGCCACGTCGATGCGGGTGACGATGATGGCCGGCGCGGCGGCGAGAATAGTCCAGAAGTCGCGGGCGTTGGGCAGCGCCGCCAGCCGCTCCTGGCCGAAGTTCGTGGCGGTGGTGGTCGCCGTCACGTCCACGACCGGCGATTCGCCGGTCACGGTCACCGTCTCCTGCAGGCTCGCCACCCGCATCTCTACATTGACCGTCGCGGTGAAGCCCAGACCGACCTGCACCCCTTCGCGCACGACGCCGCCGAAGCCGGTTAGTTCATAGGTGATTCGGTACGCGCCCGGCGGCACGGCCGGGAAGCGGTAATCGCCCTGTTCGTCGGTGACGTCCGAGCGCGTGCCCTGCATGCTGGGGCTCGCGACGGTGACCGTCACCCCGGGCAGGACTGCGCCGGTGGCGTCTGACACCTTCCCGTTGATTGATCCGGTGGTGGCGCTGACTTGCGCGAAGGCGGGTGCCGCAGCGGCGACGACCAGCAGGGCCAACACGAACGCGACGATTCTCTTCATTGCCCCTCCACAAAGACAACCGTGAGTGCAACGCGAAGACGCCGACGCCGCCGAGCACGAGAACGCCCGTCGTTGGGGCATTCTAAGACGTTGGGACGAATGCAGCAAGGCTGAACGGCGGGCCGCATCTTCGCAATTTTGGATACGGCTACTAACCTCTGGAGCCTGCCGAGGCCATAACGACGGCGAGAACTTATCGCACGCCGATGACCGCGTTGTGCGTTGTTGCACTTCCTGCGGAGGAACGATACAGCGATGAAACAGCAGAGTGGCGGCCACCGCGCACGCTGTTGCTCGACGAACACGAAGTGAGCTCCCTGCGGTTCACTTCGTGAGTAGCCACAGTTCCAGTCACAGTAATCGCTGCGTGGAATCTGACATCGATGCCTCGTGAATCTCGATCACGAGCTAACGCGAGATCACATCAGCGACCCAGATGTGCGCCAGCTGCTCTCCCCATGAGAAAAACAGCCGGCGCCCATCGGTCGCGAGCGCCTGGGAGGTCATCCGACCGCGTTGGCCGGTCAAATCAGTCATTTGCCGTTCGATTCCATCGGGAACCGACACGGACCAGATGTTTCCTCCTCCGACACGTCGCCCAGGAGGGGTAGTGAAATAGACGTATTTACTGTCCGGTGACCAACGGCTGACCCAGCCGCTATCCGTCGTCAATTGGACAGGCTCACCGCCATGCGCGGGTATGCGGTATAACCGTGTCACTCCGGAGACGGTCGACGCATAGACGATCCATTTTCCGTCGGGCGACCAGCTTGGGTGGTTGTCACTCGCGGTGTCGTTCGTAACCCGGCGTGCAGGACCGCCGTCGATGGGTACTTCCCAGATCTGATTCTTGCCAGAACGATTCGAGTATGTGATCACGCTACGTCCATCCGGCGACCATCCGGCAAAATAATTGTCGCCTTGGTGATTGGTCAACTGGCGGGCACGCCCGCTGTCAGCCGGCATCACCCAGAGATCGCGTGCCCCGCTTCGATAGCTGTAAAAGCCGATTGTCCGGCCGTCCGGTGAGAATCGTCCTAGCCAATCCGGAGTCGAGTCGTTCGTGACCTGCTGCATTTCGCCCCCGTCCGCCGGCAACGACCAGAGATCCGGATTGCCGGTCTTATCCGAGCTCACGAGCAGGCGCTGGCCGTCTGGTGACACGTCCACGAATTCGACGTTCGCCTCGTCGAACGTCAACTGTTTTGCATCAGCCCACGTGGCCGGCCGATCCGCGAGGATCGGCACAATCCACACGTTCGTGACGATGCCGCCGCGCGAGTACGCGAGCTTCGAACCATCTGGCGAGAAGGCGGCGCGCAACATGCCAATGCCAGTCGTGATGCGGGCGGGTTCCCCGAGAGCGGTCCCGACGTCGTCAAGCCGTTGCTGCCACAGATCCATGCTGCCGCCGCGGTTCGAGACGAAGTAGAGCGTGCGTCCGTCGCGGGACCAGCTCGGACTTTGCACGTTCGTGCGGCCATCGGTGATCGCTGCCGCCTTTCCATCGGATCTGCGGAGGACCCATAACTGCGTTACTTGCGATGTCGTGTCGCGGCCGTCGATGTAGGCAAAGAACTTTCCGTCGCGCGACCAGCTCAATTCCGTTCGCAGCGCCGCCGGTGTACCTGGAAGCGGGAGCCGGTTCGATTCTCCCGTTGCGAGCGAGACGACTTCGACGTTGGGCACCGCATTGGGCAGCACGACACACGCAAGCGCCGATTCGTCCTCTGACCAGGCTGGAGCGCTGAATCGGAACCCAAAGCTTGGCGGTCCAGTCGCCAGAACCTTTTTGGGCGCGCCGCCGAGCGCCGACATCACGAAATATGCCCCGCCCTCGCGCGCCGACCAGAAGGCGATTTGCTGTCCGTCCGGCGACCAGCTCGGCGCTAAGTCGGAGCCGGGGAAGTCAGCCGTTCGATTCACGGCCTGCGAACTGCCGACCGGCCGCACCCAGATGTCGAAATTGCCGCTCTCGTTCGATACGAACGCGATACTGCGGCCGTCGGGTGCCCACGTTGGCAAATCCTGGACTCCAGTTGCCGATGTGAGTTGTGCCGTGTTGGTCAGCACGGGTGTGGCACCGCGGCCGCGCAACGCAAACGCCACGACGGCCGCGACGACGGCCACGGCCGCAATGACGAGCGCGGCCCGCCGGCCGCGGCTCCCCTGTCGCACGACGGCGGTCGCGTCCCGCGTCAACGGCTCAACATAACCATCCGTCTCCCGCTTCAGCCGACGCAATTCCGAAACGAGATCGGCCACGGTTTGATAGCGATCCTCGCGCCGCTTTTCCAGTGCACGCATGACAATGCGCTCGAGTTCCAGCGGCACGCCGGTTCGCCGTGCCGACGGCGGCGTCGGTGCCTCGCGCAGGATTGCGAGAGACACGGCGGTGGAATCTTCACGAATGAACGGACCGACGCCCGTCAGCATCTCGTAGAGCACGACGCCCATGGCCCAGATGTCAATCCGGTGATCGACCGCGTCGCCGTGGAGCTGTTCGGGCGACATATAAGGGACGGTCCCGAGGGCCGCGCCCGTGCGCGTCAGACCGGGATCGCGAAGGAGCTTCGCGATGCCGAAATCCAGCAGCTTCGCGAAGCCGTCGGTCGTGAGGAGCACGTTGGCAGGCTTGACGTCGCGATGAACGATGCCGGCGGCGTGCGCTTTGCCGAGCCCTTGTCCTATTTGAATGGCGATGTCGAGGGCATCATCGATCGTGAGCGGTCCGCGGGCGATCTTCTTTTTGAGCGTCTCCCCTTCGTAATACGCCATCGCCAGAAACAACTGGCCGTCAG
>JBKPAJ010000185.1:0-6478 GCA_046726375.1 Acidobacteriota bacterium | reverse complement strand
CGCGCTTCTCGGACCGGTGTTTGGCTCCCTGCTCATGACCGTGAGTGGCGGGGCCCAGGAGATGACGCTCGGACACTACCAGACGGCGTTTCAACCGCTGTTGTACGGCGTGGCGCTGGCGATTGTTCTCACACTTCTCCTGAAGGAGACGGGTCCTGCGGCGGTGTCCCCGCCGCTCCCGGTTGCAGTGCGCGAGGCGACATGACTCGAGAAACCGGAACTGGAAAGTACGAGCAGCTGCTGGTCCGCTGCCGCAGTCTGGAGCCCGTGGCCACGGCAGTCGTGCATCCGTGCGAGCAGACGGCGCTGGCTGGTGCCATGGAAGCCGGCGCAAAGGGACTGATCACGCCGATACTCGTCGGTCCGGCAGAGAAGATTGACACCGTCGCGAAGCAGCACGGGATCGAGCTTGGCAAGACCCGCGTGATCGACGCCGCGCACAGCCATGCCGCCGCGGCCAAAGCGGTTGAACTGGTGCGCCGCGGCGAGGCGGAGCTGTTGATGAAAGGCAGTCTCCACACCGACGAGCTCCTCGCAGCCGTGGTGGCGCGGGAAACCGGCCTGCGCACGGGCCGCCGCATCAGTCACGTTTTCATCATGGACGTGCCGACGTATCACAAGGTGCTGGTTGTGACTGACGCGGCGATCAACATCGCACCGACGCTCGAGGACAAGGTCGACATCTGTCAGAACGCGATCGATCTCGCCATCGCGCTCGGCGTGGCCACGCCAAAAGTCGCGGTTCTCGCCGCGGTCGAGACCGTCAACTCGAAGATGTCCGCGACGCTCGATGCCGCGGCGCTGTGCAAGATGTCTGAGCGTGGCCAGATCACCGGCGGGGTTGTGGACGGCCCGCTCGCCTTCGACAACGCGATCAGCAAGGAGGCGGCAATGGTCAAGGGCATTCGCTCGGCCGTTGCCGGTGATCCGGACATCATGCTTGTTCCTGACCTCGAGGCCGGGAACATCCTGGCCAAGCAGCTCACGTTTCTCGCCAACGCCGACAGCGCCGGCCTGGTCCTCGGCGCTCGCGTGCCGATCATCCTCACGAGCCGCGCCGACAGCGTTCGCTCGCGAATCGCGAGCTGCGCCGTCGCGATGCTGGCGGCCCACGCGCGACGACAAGCGCTTCCGGCAAACGTGTGACGCGGCCGATTCGGGAGTGATGGCCATGGACGACTACGCGGTTGTAATCAATGCTGGTTCGTCGAGCCTCAAGTTCTCGGTTCTTCGACGGGCGGCGACGACTGCATGGCAGCTCGAGTCGCGCGGCCAGGTCGAAGGCATCGGCACCGCTCCGCGGTTCTCCGTGAAGGACGGCGCGGGTCAGCCGTTAACCGATCGCTCGTTGGATAGTTCGGTCAACGACGCACGCAGTGCGCTTGGGTCGGTGGCCGACTGGCTCCGCGAGCGCCATGGCGGCGGCCACGTGTGCGGCGTCGGTCACCGCATTGTTCACGGCGGAGCGCGATACACCGGGCCGACGGTCGTCACGCCGGAGGTCTTCGAAGATCTACGAGGGCTGGTGCCGCTGGCGCCGCTGCATCAGCCCTACAACCTCGCGGCGATCGAAGCCGTCTGGGAACGTCTCCCCGGCGTGCCGCAGGTCGCGTGTTTCGACACGAGCTTCCATCGCGGTCAACCGGCCGTCGCCGAGATTGTTCCCCTGCCGCGCGACATCCGCGACGCCGGCGTCCAGCGCTACGGGTTCCACGGTCTCTCGTACGAATACATCGCGTCGGCGTTGCCTTCGGTGGCGCCAGAGATTGCCGACGGCCGCGTGATCGTGGCGCACCTCGGAAGCGGCGCGAGCATGTGCGCGCTGAAAAACCGAAAGAGCGTGGATAGCACGCTCGGGTTCACCGCGCTGGACGGTCTCTGCATGGGCACGCGGCCCGGTGCTCTCGATCCCGGCGTCGTCCTTTATCTCTTCCAAGGCCTCGGACTCTCCGCGAAAGAGGTGGAAACCATTCTGTACAAGAAGGCGGGACTCATCGGCATCTCCGGAATCAGCAACGACATGCGCGCGCTCCTTGCCAGCGCTGAACCGGCGGCGCGCCTTGCGGTGGATTACTTCGTCTACCGCGCGGCGAAAGAGATCGGCGCGCTCGCGTCGGTGCTTGGCGGGCTCGACGCGCTCGTGTTCACCGCCGGGATCGGCGAAAATTCGGCCGAGATTCGCAAACGGATCTGCGAGGCGTCGAGCTGGCTCGGGATCGAGCTGGACGAGAACGCGAATGCGCGGAAAGAGCCGCGCATCTCCACCATGTCCAGCAAAGTTTCGGCGTGGATGATCCCGACCAACGAGGAACTGATGATCGCCAGGCACACAGGCATCTTGCTCGGCCTCATCGAAGCGCGCGCCTAGCCAGTCGCTGAGGCAAGCCAAGGAGTACGAAACATGGCCGTGACCGTATCGCAGAACAAGCAGGTCGAGGGAGCGGTTTCCGCCTGGAACGGATTTCGTTCCGGTCTCTGGCAGACGGAGATCAACGTTCGCGACTTCATTCAACAGAACTACGAGCCGTACGACGGCGACGACGCGTTTCTCGCGCCGGCGACGGAGCGCACACAACGAATCTGGAGCAAGCTCCAGGAACTGTTCGTCGAGGAAAGACGCAAAGGCGTTCTCGACGTCTCTCAGATTCCCAGTTCCATCACGGCGCACGCCCCCGGCTACATCGACCGTGAGAACGAAATCATCGTCGGCCTGCAGACCGACGCGCCGCTCAAGCGCGCGATCATGCCCAACGGCGGCTTCCGAATGGTCGCCAGTGCGCTCAAGACGTACGGCTACGAGCCCGATCCGCACGTGGTGGAAGCGTTCACGAAGTATCGCAAGACGCACAACGACGGGGTGTTCGACGCCTACACGGCAGACGTGCGGCGCTGCCGGAGTTCGCACATCCTCACCGGTTTGCCCGACGCCTACGGCCGCGGGCGCATCATCGGCGATTACCGGCGTGTCGCGCTCTACGGCGTCGCGCGACTGGTCGAGCGCAAACAGCAGGAAAAAGCGGAGCTCGATTCTCAGCAATCAACCGACGACATCATTCGCGATCGGGAGGAGCTCGCCGAACAGATCCGGGCGCTCAAAGAACTGCAGCGGATGGCGTCGAACTACGGTTTCGACATTTCCGGTCCGGCGCGCAACGCCAAAGAAGCCGTGCAGTGGCTGTACTTCGGATACCTCGCCGGCGTGAAGGAGCAGAACGGCGCGGCGATGTCGCTCGGCCGCACGACGACGTTCCTTGACATCTACTTCGAACGGGATCTCGCGGCGGGCACACTCACCGAGACGCAGGCGCAGGAGATCATCGACGACTTCGTCATCAAGCTGCGCATCGTCAGGTTCCTGCGCACGCCGGAGTACGACGAGCTGTTTGCCGGCGATCCCACGTGGGTGACCGAGTCGATCGCCGGCATGGGCGACGACGGCCGGTCGCTCGTGACGAAGACGAGCTTCCGCATCCTGCAGACGCTCTACAACCTTGGTCCCGCGCCTGAACCCAATTTGACGATCTGGTACTCGCCGCGTCTGCCCGACGGGTTCCGCCACTTCGCCGCCAGGGTCGCCATCGACACCAGCTCGCTCCAGTTCGAGAGCGATGAGATCATGCGCCGCACCTGGGGAGACGACGGCGCCATCGCGTGCTGCGTCTCGCCGATGATCGTGGGCAAGCAGATGCAGTTCTTTGGCGCGCGGGCGAACCTTGCGAAGTGTCTGCTCTACGCGATCAACGGCGGCCGCGACGAGATCAGCGGCGACCAGGTAGGGCCGGCATTCGAGCCCGTCGCGGGGGACGTGCTCGACTTCAACGACGTGATCGCGAAGTTCGATCGGATGATGGACTGGCTTGCGGGCGTGTACGTGAATGCCATGAACATCATCCACTACATGCACGACAAGTATGCCTACGAGCGTGTCGAGATGGCATTGCACGATTACGCGCCGCTGCGCACGATGGCGTTCGGCATGGCGGGCATGTCGGTCGTGGCCGACAGCCTCTCCGCGATGAAGTACGCGAAAGTGCGAGTCGTGCGCGACGAGAGCGGCTTGGTGACCGACTATCAGACCGAGGGCGCGTTCCCCTTCTTCGGCAACAACGACAACCGCGTCGACCAGCTTGCGGTGTGGGTCGTCACCACGTTCATGAGCAAGCTGAGGAAGTATCCGACCTACCGCAACGCGCTGCACACGCAATCGATTCTGACGATTACGTCCAACGTGGTGTACGGCAAAGCGACGGGCAATACTCCTGATGGTCGCCGACGCGGCGACCCGTTCGCGCCCGGAGCCAATCCCATGCACGGCCGCGACAGCCACGGCATCCACGCGGCGGCCGCGTCGGTGGCCAAGATTCCCTACCGCGACGCGGCGGACGGCATCTCGCTCACCGCGTCATTGGTGCCCACCGGCCTCGGACGGGTGGCCGAGGATCGCATCACCAACCTCACGTCGATCCTTGATGCATTCTTCGGCAGCACCGGGTATCACATGAACGTCAACGTGCTCAATCGCGAGACGTTGCTCGATGCCGTGGATCATCCCGAGAAGTACCCGAGCCTGACCATTCGCGTCTCGGGCTACGCGGTCAACTTCGTGCGCCTCACGCGCGAGCAGCAGATGGACGTCATCAATCGCACGTTCCACGGGTGATGGTCATGAACGAAGACACTGCGGTCGAGCAGCCCTCGGTAGAGGCGAAGAGTCCCTACGAGCTGCGCGTCAACCTGGGCAAGAACGTTCCCGAATCGGATGTGCGCACGGCGCTCGCGACCGGCGACATGGGATTCCTGCACTCGTTCACCACAGGATCCACTGTCGACGGTCCCGGCGTCCGCGTCGTCGCATGGACGACGGGCTGCATGTTCCGGTGTGTCTATTGTCACAACCCGGACACGTGGACCATGAGCAACGGGATCCCGGTCACGATCGCGAGAGCGACCGAAGAGTTGCGCAAATACCGACGCGGTTTGCAAGTCATGTCGGGCGGCTTCACGCTCAGCGGCGGCGAGGCGCTGATGCAGCATCGCTTCGCGGTGAAGCTGTTCAGAGCCGCGCGCGGGATGGGCATCCACACCGCGCTCGATACCAATGGCTATTACGGCGACCGCCTGAGCGACGAGGAGCTCGAGCTCATCAACCTCGTGCTGTTGGACCTCAAGGCGTGGGATCCGGAGCGGCACCGCCGGGTGACCGGCATGGCCGTCGGACCGGTACTGGATTTCGCGCGCCGTCTCGCGGCGCGCAAGCGACCAGTCTGGGTTCGCTTCGTGCTCGTCCCGGGGCACACCGACGATCTCGATGACATCGCGAAGATTGCCAGCTTCGCCGCTGGTCTTGGCAACGTGGAGCGAGTCGATGTGCTGCCCTTCCACCAGATGGGCCGCTACAAATGGAAGCGGCTCGGGCTTGACTACAAGGTCGAAGACACACAACCGCCAAGTGCGGAGGCCGTGCAACAGGCGTGCGCAGTGTTCCGTGACGCGGGCCTGAAGACCTATTGAGAGCTGAAAGTCAGCGCACGACGATCACCAGTTGCTTTCTGACCTGACCGCCATCGCGACCGGACGCTGTGAGCTCGTAAGTCGTCGTCCGTACTGGCGCAACGCGAAGACAAGCCAACAGGCTCGTGGCGTTAACCTCACCGATACCGGGTTCAATGCGCGCTTCGACGGCGCCGCTGACAGCATAGCAGAGCTGTGTGGATGCCGCGATCATGATCGAGCCCGGCCGGGCAGTAAAGATGAGGATGCTCGCGGTATCCGTCACCGGTTCAGGCGGCACGTGAGAGGCAAGTATCGGTTCGCCTGCCGCCGGTTCTACTTCGGAACCCAATGGGACAGCACGCAACTCTTCGGGCTGTGAGGTTCGAGAGGCGCTTCCAGGATCGCCTTGGAGGACCGGACCAATGCTGGCATCGTTCCACGACCCCCACGGGAATGCCCCCTGCGTAGCCACAACGGCGAGCCATCCCAGGGTCGCACACAGCACCGCGGTGAGCGACAGGGCACCGATGTTTCTCGTCTTCGCAACGCGAATCGGCATCCTGGAGTGCGCGCGGGAGTGATCGGATACGGGCGCGAGGACGAAACTGAGATTTCGCCGGCTGGCGGCGGCAGCGGAAGTGTCGCCGAGTGCGTCACGCAGCATGACGGCCTGACTCAACCACGCCCGCGCCATGTCCGTATCGCCAAGGCATAAGGCTCGCGTGCCGAGTTGATGAAGCGCCCAGGTTTCGGAGGATCGGTCGCCGATGGCCTTCGCGGCGCCGAGGCAGCGGTCAAGCGTGATCGCCCAGGCACCCCACCGCCCGCCGACGACAAGGGCTCCCTCGACGAGCCGGCCCAGCCGAAGAACTTCTCCCCAACGCCGAGTGTCGGTGGCGTACTGCTGCACGCGTAAGAGCGCTTCGGATTCCTCAATCAACTTGTTCGGGATGCGGCGGTGCCGTTCGGCCCAAGCGGTGAAGTA
>JBKPAJ010000184.1:0-6720 GCA_046726375.1 Acidobacteriota bacterium | reverse complement strand
GCGGTCGGCGACATCGACAACGCGATCGTGACGCTTCAGTTCACCAGCGGGAAGCTTGGCGTCGTGGACTTGACCCGTAACGGCGTGTATGGCTACGACATCAACACCGAGCTCCTCGGCACCCGCGGTACGTTACGGGTTGGTTATTTGATCGAGACCCCGGTGCTGCTGATGACGAAGGAACACGTGGCGCACGACGTCGTTCCGTACTTCATGGAACGATTTCGAGATGCCTACACCTCGCAGCTCGAGAACTTCGCGGAGAACGTCCTGCACGAGCGTGTTCCGCCGATCACGATGGATGATGGAGTCGAGTCGCTGCGGATCGGCATCGCGGCAACCCGCGCCCGGGAGAGCGGCCAGGCGGTCGACGTGGCGTCCGTGGCGGTGGCGCCTCGAGAAGGGGAAGTGTCGGCATGATCCGCTGGACACCGCTCTTGCATTCTCGCGCCCCGCGCGAAGGACGTTCAGCGCCACTTGTTACCGTCGGTCCGCGACGTGCGGGATGGCACTACGTCCACTTCGCGGCACACCGGATCGTGGCCGGCGACCGCTGGGTCGGCCGCACCGGCGGCGACGAGGTGTGTCTCGTGCTCCTCTCCGGTCTCGCAATCGTGAACTGGTCTCCCGGGCAAGCGCGCCCCGTGCGTCTCGGCCCGCGCCGAAACGTATTCTCTGACTATCCCCATGCGATGTACCTGCCACCGAAGACCAGATTCCAATTGCGGGCGGAGCAGACGACCGAGATCGCCGACTGCCGGTCGCCGACGAAGTCGCGGTATCCCGCGCGCGAGATCAGACCCGAGGACTGCGGTCTCGAGGTGCGCGGGGGCGGCAATGCGACTCGACAGATCATCGACATTCTGCCGCCGATGGCGCCCGCGGACCGGCTGCTCGTGTGCGAGGTCCTCACACCGAGCGGAAACTGGTCGAGCTATCCTCCGCATAAACACGACCGCCACAGTCCGCCGATTGAAGCCGATCTCGAAGAGACCTATTACTACCGATTCGCCGATCCCGCCGGGTATGGCATCCAGCGCCTCTACACCGCCGACCGACGGACGGATTGCGTTCTCACCGTCACCAATGGGGATCTGGTGATCATCCGCGACGGCTATCATCCGTTTGTCGCGGCCTACGGGTACGACGCCTACTATCTGAACACGCTTGCCGGGAGCGCGCGGACGATGGCGGCGACCGACGATCCGCGCTACGCCCACCTGCGGTCGACGTGGCCCCCTCCGGACCCGAGGGTGCCGATGATTCCCCATCCCACCTCCAGCCGCGGCACTGCTGCGGGCGACGAGCGTAGCGGAAGCCGCGGATGACGGGAGCCATCCAATGAAAGGGCTCGCGAAGCTTGCGCCTGGTCCGGGCAACGTCGGCCTCGCCGAGCGGGAGGAACGCGCGCCGGGACGAGGGGAAGTCCTGATCGAAGTGCATGGCGCAGGCGTCTGCGGCACGGATCTGCACATCGCCGCCGGCGAGTTCGTCAGCAGGCCGCCCGTGACGATGGGGCATGAAGTCTGCGGCGTCGTCTCGCAGATCGGTGAAAGTGTCGATGCGTCATGGCTCGGCGCGTCAGTCGTGTCGGAAACCTACTACTCGACCTGCGGCGGGTGCGCATGGTGCCGGGACGGCCAGATCAATCTCTGCCCGGAGCGGCGTTCGATCGGCTCGTTCGTCGACGGCGCGTTCGCACGCGAGCTTGTCGTTCCGGTGACGAACCTGCACAGGATTCCCGAGTGGCTCGACGAGCATGCGGCCGTGCTGATCGAGCCGCTCGCGTGCGTATGTCACTGTCTCTGCGATCCGGACAAAGTCACGGTGGGCGATCGCGTGCTCGTCACCGGACCGGGTCCGGTCGGACTTCTCGCAGCCCAGGTTGCGCGCGCCTTCGGCGGAGAGGTGTTGCTCGTTGGCCTGCCCCAGGACGAGTCGCGCCTGGCTGTCGCGCGGAGCCTCGGGTTCACCACCGCACACGTCGCCGAGCCCGGCGCCGACGTGGTCATCGAGTGTTCGGGTGCGGCAGGCGGAGCCGCGACGTGCTTCGAGGCGGCGGGCCGCGGTGCGCGCTACGTGCAGGTCGGCGTCTTTGGTAAGGACGTGAGCGTGCCGCTGGACAATCTGTTCCGCAAGGAGCTGGTGATGACGTCGGGCTTCGCATCGACGCCTCGCTCCTGGCGACGCGCGATGTCGCTCGTGGAGGCGCGCCGGATCGCGCTCGAGCCGCTGGTGTCGGGGGTGGTTCCGCTCGCTGACTGGCAGAGGGTTTTCGCTGATCTTCGGTGCGGACGGGGAATGAAAATCGTATTTGACCCGCGTCGGGATTGAACCCTCCGGGCCGCGTGAAGCCCGTTCGAATCCCCACTGGCGGCGCACCCGAGCGATTTGGGACCGATGTGGGCGCGATCTCTGCAGGCTATTCGTATTTCAACGCCCTCATCGGATCCACTCGTGACGCACGGTGCGCGGGGATGAAGCCGGCGCATAGCGCGACCAGCGCGAGCGCAACGGCCGAGAGCGCCAGCACTGTCGGATCGGCACCGGTCATCTGAAAGAGAATCGACTGCGCCGCTTTGCCGACGCCTAGCGCGCCGGCGAGGCCCACGAGCACCCCCAGGAGCGTCATGATCGCAACCTGACGCAGTACCATGCCGCGAACGCGGTCGGGCGCGGCTCCGAGCGCCATGCGGAGGCCGATCTCGCGCGTGCGCTGCGCGACGGTATAGGCGAGGACGCCATAGAGACCGATCGCCGCCAGCAGCGTTGCCAGAAGCGCGAATGCCGCCGAGAGCGTCGTCATCATGCGATCGAGAAACGTGTTGTTGCGGACCTGCTCGGGAAGCGTCTCGAGCTCCTCGATAGGTAGATTCAGATCCAGCCGCTTCACAACGGCTGTGATCGCTGACGCCGCCTGCGCGACACCACCGGAAGTGCGCACGTAAATGTGCATCCCGCCTAGCCCCTCGTCCTGCCGATACGGCACGAAGAATTGCGGAGGGACCGTCTGCTTCACTTCGCTGTACTTCGCATCCTCGACGACTCCGACGATCGTCGTGTCGAGTTTGCTGCGGTAGCCATCTCCCGGGGCCCATCCCATCAACTTGCCGACGGCGTCGTTCCCGAGGCCGAACTTTTTTGCGAACGTCTGGTTGACGAGGGCAACCTTCGCGGAATTCACCGTGTCGGCATCGGTGAACTCGCGTCCGGCAATGAGTGGGATGCCGAGCGCGGAGAAGTAGCCGGGACCGACTCTGTTGTAGCGGGAGCCGCTGTCCGTGTCTGGTCCGGCCTTGAACCCTTGTACGGCGACACCCCTTGACCGGTTGGTCCCCGCCAGAAGCGGCACGTTCGACATCGTCACCGCCGTCACGCCGGGCGCTGCCCGAAGCTCGTCTTCGAGGCGCTGAAAAAACAGCCGGGTGCGGTCGACCGAGTAGCCATTCAGGTCGGGCGACAGGCCGAACGTGACAACGTGATCGATCTTGAATCCGAGATCCAGTCGACTGACGTTCAACAGGCTCTTCACGAAGAAGCCGGACGAGGCGAGCAACAGCATGGCGAGCGCGATCTGCGACGTCGCGAGCAGCATCCGGGCGCGCGCGGCGCCTTTCGCGCCGGACGGCTGGCCCGCCTGGTTCTTGAGCGTCGAGACGAGGTCCGGCCGCGTGCTGTGGAGCGCGGGGAAGAGCCCGAAGAGCAGGCCCGTGGCGAACGTCAGGCCGATTCCGAACAGGATGACGGTGCCGCTGATGCTGAAGGCGATCGTGCGCTGCACTTCGGGCGGCAGCAGCGAGATGACAAGCACGAGCGTCCAGTGTGCGACGACCATGCCCGCTGTTCCGCCGAGCACCGCCAGCAGCAGCGATTCGGTGAGGAGCTGTCCGATCAAACGCGCCCGACTCGCACCGATCGAGAGCCGGATGGCCATTTCTCCGGCGCGTGCCGCCGATCGTGCGAGCAACAGGTTCGCGATATTGGCGCAGGCGATGAGCAGCACGAACGCCGTGACGCCAAGCAACAGGCGGAGCGGCGTCTTCGCCTCGTCAGGAACCGCGCTCTGGCCGCGTCCGCCCGGCGCGATGAGGATGGGCTTCGCGCGAAAACGCGCCATCGTCTGTGAGCTCATGTCCTTCTGCAGCGGCGCTTCGACCTCATTGATGATGGCGTGATACCGCGTGCCGAGTGACGCGCGCGCGGCGTCGATTGTGACCCCCGGCCGCAGGCGCGCGAACAGGTACGCCCAATAGTCGGTCCGGAGCGACCAACCTGTTTCGGCGTCCAGCACCGAGCGCAGCGTGATCGGGACGAACACGGCAGGCCGCATCCCGATCGTCGTGCCGTCGAAGCCCTTCGGTGCGACGCCGACGATGGTGAGGCTCTGGCCGTTGACGAGTACCTGTTTGTTGAGGACCGTTGGATCGAGCCCAAATCGCGACGACCAATAGTTGTAGCTGAGCACCACGACGCGCGACTGGCCGACGAGCTTGTCGTCGTTCGAATTGAGCAGGCGCCCAACCGCCGGCTGCAGTTCCAGCACCGGAAAATAGCTACCTGACACGAGCAGGCCCTCGCCGCTCGACGTCTGCGCGTCGGACGCGAGGTTTGCGCCGAAGCCGACGTGCGCCGCGATACCCGTGAAGACGGTCTGGGTCTTCTGCAAGTCGCGGAACATGGCATAGCTGAAGACCGCCTCGCAGTCCCCCGCGCGGCCGCAGCTCCCAAAGCCGGGCTTCGGGCCGGGCGCGCTCAAGTTCACGAGTTCTGACGGATCGGGAACCGCGAGCGACTGCAGCAGCACCCGATGGAACACTGAAAAGATTCCAGCGGTCGCACCAATGCCGAGCGCGAGCGAGACGATGGCGATGGCCGTGACGAAGGGAGTTCTGAAAAGCGTGCGGATGGCGAACGTGAGACTGCGCATACAGGCGTTGGACGAGCCAAGGCACTGCGGCGTTTACCGGCTCGACCGTAACGCGCGGGCTCGCCACGAGCGGTTGCGGCCACGAGAAAGCCGGTGCGTCAGTCTGCGAGCCGACGAAGCGGGATGGTGAGCTGTTCGGTGCCGGCCAGGAGTACGCAGCATCCGAAGCGTAACGCCCGTCGACATCGCGAGAGCGATCTCGCGGAGGCTCGCCGCCACTCTGTCTTGGCTTCGGGCATGAGACGCCGTAAGGGACCGTCAGGGCTCATCCAGGAGGCGGCCTGAGATCCGCCAACTTCGGCCTGAATCTGCGAATTCAGCGGCGGATCATGGCGTCGCATTTATTGCAGGAGCCGGATTGTCCTGATTGAATAGCTACCTTCCAGCACCCGGATAGGGGCTGTCCGAGCGTGGCGCATCGGGCAGCTGCTCGTCGAGCGACTGGCGGTACTGCAGACACCCGCGCAGGAACTCCGGCCAGGTAGGGACCACAGGGACGGGGTCGGTCCGCTCGGGTAGCAAACCCCAGAGCGCCGGGTGATGCCAGCACAGATCCTGGCCCGAGCTGTCACGATGCGTCCGAATGCCGGCGCGAAGCTTCCTCACTTCCGCGATCAAGTGCTCGCGCGACATCGTTTCCAGATCTTCGTCCACGCCCACCTCCAAGTTCGTCCTCACTTCAAAGGTCGTCGCCGAGTGTCTCGGAATTCTAAGCAACGGCCAATCGAGGCCCACCGCAGCATCGGACAGAGATGGGGCGAGGAGGGCACCTCTCTAGCCTTCGCGCTTCATGCGCTCCTGGCGGGCGATCTCACGTTCGCTGGGCGAATCGAGCGCGGTGTCGCCGATCTTGATCTCAGCGTCGCGCTCGTAGTGGCCGATGAGGATGCCGGTGGACGAAACGCGCGAGCTGGTCAGCTTGAACGAATGCGGCGCCGAACCGTCCGCGAACAGCCTCTTGCCGCCGCCGAGAACCACCGGCACCGTAAAAATGCTCATCGCGTCGACCAGGTCGTTGGCGAGCAGTGCATGCACAAGTTCGGTACTGCCCTGCGTGACGAGGTGAGGGCCGTCCTCTTGCTTCAGACGCTTCACGTCGGCGATGTCGCGGAGGAGCACCGAGCGCTGCCAGCTCCTATCAACCTCGCCCGAGCGCGAAACCGCGTACTTCGTGATCTCCTCGAAGAGCTTCGCGATACCGCCATGGGGAGCGTCTTTGTCGTAGTACGGCCAATACGCCGCGAAAATCTCGTAGGTCTTGCGGCCGAGCAGGAGATCGAATTTCTCACTGAAGAGGCGGTCGATTTCCTCGCCGAACTCCTGATCGAAATAGGGCATCACCCAGCCACCGAACTTGAAGCCCTTGGTCGGATCCTCGGTCGGTGCGCCGGGGGCCTGCATGATGCCGTCCATGGAAACCTGGGCGCCGACGATGATTTTCCGCATGTGTCCTCTCGTCCTATGCGGATGTCTCCGAAAAGACCGTCAGCAGGAAACCGCTCGGATCGCTGACCTCGAACGCACGGCTCTTCCACTCCGTCTCGTGAGGGTCCGACTTGAGCGTGATGCCAGCGTTCCTGGCCCGCTTGGCGATCTCATCGACGTTACCCGGCGTCGTCGAGATGGACAAGCGCACGCCGATTCCCTTCTTGCGGTCGCGCCCCTTCTTCCAATCGTCCTGGTTCAAGCCGATCTGGGTCCTGCCCGCTCGCAGCATCACACCGAGCAGCGTCCCATTCTCTTCCCACCGCTCGTCGATCGCGAAGCCGAGCGTCTCGTAAAAGGTGATGCTC
>JBKPAJ010000183.1:0-21235 GCA_046726375.1 Acidobacteriota bacterium | reverse complement strand
ATAATTCCCGGGCGGGGCATCCCGGCTCGCGGCGTTGCTTCTCCCTTGCATATGCCCAATATGCGCGGTCGGCGCGCCTTGCGATCCGGGCGCCGCGCTCCGGGACTTATGCAACGCCTCTCGTTTCCAGGGGACTAGCGTAAGGATCGTTTCTACTCGCTATAATCCGCGGCACCATGAGTGCCCGCGACGTCATCGGTAACCTTCGCGAACTGGCCGCACGCACGTCTACTGAAGCCGGCGCACAGCGCCTCGCGTGGGGCCCTGTGTGGCGCGACGCGCGGACCTGGTTCAACGGCAAGCTCGCCGAGATCGGCCTCGAGCCGTCGATCGATGCGGCAGGCAACAGCTGGACTACGCTCAAGGGTTCCTCCGACCGCACGGTGATCATCGGCGGGCATCTCGACTCGGTTCCAAATGGCGGATGGCTCGACGGCGCGCTTGGCGTCCTGTCGGCGTACGAAGCATTGCGCATGTTCAAGAATCGCCGTCCGCCGGTCACGCTCAAGCTGGTGGACTGGGCCGACGAAGAAGGCGCGCGATTCGGGCGGAGCCTCCTTGGATCTTCTGCGGCGAGTGGCAGCCTTCGCATCGAGGAAGTGCGCGAACTCAAGGACACGCAAGGGACGACGCTCGCCGACGCGCTGCGCGACAACGGCGTTGCGATTGAGCGCATGGGCAATGCGCACGGCGCGCTCAAGGCGATCGACGCGCGCGCGTATCTCGAGCTTCACATCGAGCAGGGCCCGGTGCTGGAGTCGATGAACAAACCCACCGGTGTCGTGATTGGAACATTCGGCGTTGAGCGTCATCTTCTGCGGTTTGTCGGTCAGGCCGCGCACTCGGGTTCGACGCCAATCGCGATGCGACGCGATGCGTTTCTTGCCGCAGCGCAGAGCGCGATCGCCTTTCGGGAGATTGCCAAGCGGCACTCGAAGCCTGAGGCGCGCGTGGTCTGCACCGTCGGCACCGTCCGTGTCGAGCCGGGCATCGTCACCGCGGTGCCAGGTGTCTGCGAGATCTCGCTCGATCAACGCGCGCTCGATCCGCGTGTGCTCGCCGACATGCTCGCCGACGCTCGCGCGGCATCGTGGACGGCGGCTTCGGAAAACAACGTCTCGGTTGAATGGCGGCGAATCTGGCAGATCGAGCCGCGTCCGTTTGATCCGCATTTGATCGAGCTTTGTGCGCAAGCCGTGCGTGAAGTCACCGGCGACGCGCCGCGCCTGCCATCAGGGCCGCTGCACGACGCGGCCGAAATGGTGCCGCACATGCCGGTGGTGATGATGTTCGCCTATTCATCCAACGGGCTGTCGCATTGCAAGGAAGAAGACACGCCGGAGCCGCACCTCGAGAAAACCATCGAGGCGTTCTTGAAACTCGTGGAGAAAACTGTCGCGGCGAGTCCATAATCCCATCGGCCTGGATTGCGTTCGGCTTCAGCTATTGGCTTGCGGCCGGAATGCTGACCGCAGATGGCTGATAGCTGAGAGCGCCCGACGTCAACGAACGTCCCGACGGGTTTTCACTCAGGCGCGACGACGCTGATGGCCACGTCCCGATTCGCGATTGCCTCATTGCCGCTGCGATCGCTCGCGCGTACGCGCAGCGTATAGTCGCCAGGCGGCAATTTGGTGGTGTCCCAAACGCCGGGCGTCGCGACACCCTCACGGAACGTATTGGTCACGACATACAGAAATCGTGTTCGACGTTCGCCGTAATACGGAATGCCGCTGCCAGGCGCATAGACAAGCCGCGGCGCTGCGGCTGAACCCAGCCGATCGAAGCGGATCGTTTCGATCGCGCCTCCAGAGCCCGGCGTGGGAGATCCATCTCCGTTCAAGACTTCGTAACCCAATGCATAGAGTCCGAGCCGTCGCTCTGGACGATTGCCATCAACCTGATCCCACGCGTCCACGACGATCTGCACGGGACCGGACACCATCAATCGCCCGTTGATGCGACGCGCGAAGAGTCGACCGTCGGCGTCATACAGCCTCACACCGCCGCGCGCGATTGTCGGCGGCACAGTATCGGTAAACTGCACCAGGCGGAAGAGCAGCGGATTGTATTCCTGGCCAGGCCAACCCACGTTGAGGTGAACGTGATTGAATGGGTTCACCGTGGCAATCGTGTCGCCGGTCGCGAACCGTGCGCCGCGCTTGACGCGCATGCTGACGACTCGACCTTTCTCGTCGCGAGTGGCGACGAATCGATTGGCGTCAATCACATCGCCGTTTCGCCTCCGGCCGACGCGTACATGAACGTATCCAACCGGGCCGATACGCACCCACTCGTTGAGCGATCCAAAGTCGCCTGTGGCACTGGGGCTCGCCACGATCCCGTCGCGCACCGCGAGCACTTCGGTTCCCTCGTCTGCCCGCACATCGAGCCCCGCGTGAAACCGTGAGGCGCCGCCCGCGCGCGCTTCGCCGAGAGTGCCGGCGATCTCAAAGGGGCCATATTGGGGATCGAGCGGCCAGAGCAGCGGCTGCAAGGCAAATGTCTCGGCGTCGAATTGCGGCGCCGTGGCCGGCGCGGAAGGCGCGTACACCTCAGGAATCGACGTCGCCGTGATCGCTCGCAGGACTCCGTTCCCCGTGTCAGCGACGATCAGGCGGCCCGGCCGCGGAGAGGTGACGGCCATGGGACCGCGAAATTGCGCTTCGTCGGCGGGGCCGTCACGCAATCCTGGATGCGAGCCTGCCAGCACGCGCGCGGGATCGACTCCCGAGACCTCGACGACGCGGCCGCGATCGTCCGTGACAAAGATGGCATCGCGCGCATCGATCGCAACGCCAATGGGCTGTCGCAGAGACTCAATCGCGTCGGTGTCGATCGTCGTGACAAGGCCAATCGGCAAGATTGCCCTGATCGCATCGTTGCCGGTGTCGGCGACGTAGACGGTGCCGTCACGCGCCACCGCGACGCCGCACGGAGTATTGAATCGCGCGTCAACGGCGAGACCGTCGAGAGCGCCGGCTTCTCCGCCCGCAATGGTGGTCACGTTGCCGCCGCGATCAATTGTCCGGATACGATCGTTGTACGTATCCGCAACAAACAGCCGCCCGCTGCCGTCAATCGCCACGCCGATTGGCCCATTGAAACGCGCCTGCGCCGCCGCGCCGTCGCGATATCCGGCAGCCCCGTCGCCTGCCACGGTCGAGACCCGGCCGTCGGGCGACACGCGCCGGATCGCGTTGTTGCCGGTGTCCGCAACGTAGATGCTGCCGTCCGCGTCGATGGCGAGCGCTGACGGTGTATTGAACCGCGCCGCGGCGGCGATGCCGTCGGCAAACCCGCGCTCTCCGCCCGCGAGCGTCGAGACGACACCATTTCGCGAGATCGCACGTATGCGATCGGCGCCGGCGCCCTCAGCTACGTAAATCGTTCCGTCGCCTGCGGAAACAACGCCCGATGGGTCGGTTAAACCGCTCGCGACAACGCGCACCGTGGAGGGCAATCTCTCCGGCAACGAGGGCTCCAGCTGTGGAGAGACGCGCCGAATGAGGACGACGACAACTGCGGCAGCGATGGCGGCGAAGCAAAGCCATATAATCCGTAGGGTCACCTGCCTGTGCATCGCAACGCTCAACGTGTTCAAACCGCGCTCCGCGAATGCGGATCCGCCGCAACGGTCATCCAGGTTCCAGACAGCACGCGCACAGCGGCGGAGGCCGCCGCGGCGCTCGGCACCGCTGTCGCGCAGATTGTCAAGAGTCTGGTGTTCGTCGCCGAGGATCGCCCGCTGCTCGTCCTCACGTCAGGCTCGCTACGTGTCTCGACCGACAAAGTGCGCGCGCTTGTCGGTGCCAAAGTGTCGCGCGCCGATGCGGACGCGGTCAAACGGCTTACCGGATACGCCATTGGCGGCGTCCCTCCGCTCGCGCACGACACACCGGTGCGCGTCCTGATGGACCCGCATCTTCTGGAATTCGACACGGTCTGGGCGGCAGCCGGCACGCCGCACGAAGTGTTTGGCATCGCGCCCGACGAACTTCAACGCATCGCCCGCGCCGAAGTCGCCGACGTCACCGAGTAGCGGGCTTGGTTCGCAGCGCTCCCAACTGCACGAGCAGGCCGGTTACGTCGTAGACACGACGGTCGTGCGTGATTTTGCAGTCGTCATCGAGAGCGACGAAGAACGCGCCCGTGATTTGGAACTTGCGTCCGGTTGCCGGGATCCCGCCGAACGCGGTGGTATGAGTTCCGGCCATGGTGAAGAGCTCGACGGCGCGGTTGCCATCCACCACGAGGTCATCGCTGCGCCATCTGAGATCCGGGAAAGCTGTAAACGATTCCTCATAAAGCGCGTGAATGCGGGCCCGCCCCACAAGCCGTCCCTGCAACGGGCTCTCGCCGACGGCGTCCTCGGCGTGGTCCGCTGCCAACGCCGCCGCATCGTGCCGGTTCCAGGCAGCATCGCGCCGGGTGAAGAGCGCCATAACGTCCGCACGAGTCATCTCGCTTCTCCGCGGAAATGAAACGTGCCTGTAACGCCACGGCGGTACAATTCCGCCACTGTGATGCAGCTGAGTGAGCGGCAAGTCGGCACCATCACGGTGCTGGATGTGTCTGGCACGGTCACCCAGTCGGATGCGGAAGCGCTGCGCACCAGGCTCGCTGCCATGCTCGAGTGTGGGCGCCGGCAGATCGTTCTCGATCTTGCCGAGTTGACGCACTTCGATAGCGCGGCGCTTGGTGGCCTCGTGGCCACTCAGATCCGCGCCAACAAAGCTGGAACCACGCTGAAAATCGCCAACTCGGGCAAGCGCTTGCGCGACATGCTCGTGCTCACGCGATTGACCAACGTGTTCGATTCCTACGACTCGCTGAACGCCGCGGTGGCGAGTTTCGACGAGCAGCCCAGTCGTTCTGGCGTTAGCCCAGGATAGACCCCGTCACTACGTTCGGTCTTTCAAACCCGGCCCGCGCAGCACTTTGCCGGGCTTTGCGCCCGTGTGCTGGCCCTTGTCGATCACGACGACGCCGTTGACCAGCACAAAAGTGACGCCCTCCGCGTACGACTTCGGCGCGTCGAACGAATTGGTTTCGCGCACGCGTACGGGGTCAAACACCGCAATGTCGGCCGCCAAACCTTCCTTGATCTGTCCGCGATCCTTGAGGCCGAGAATCTGCGCGGGCAATGAGGTCATCTTGCGCACGGCCTCGGGCAGCGTCAGCACCTTCTCGTCGCGGACGTAATGTCCGAGCACGCGCACGTTGGTCGAGTAGTTGCGCGGATGCGGAACGCCTGGTGCGTCGAGATTGATCGCCGATCCGTCGCTCGCAATCGAAACCCACGGCAGCTTCATCACCGCGCGCATGTCCTCTTCCGACATCGTATGGAAGATGCCGCTGATGTTGCCGCCCTCTTCGGCCATGAGCTCGATGCAGGTATCCATCGGGTCTTCTTCGCCGCGCATGCGTGCGATTTGTGCGATGCGCTTGCCTTCGTATTGCCGGTTCTTCTCGCTGCGGGCGCGCGCGAGCACGATGCCGTCCCACCACCCGTGCTCTTTTGCCCAGGTGATGAAATCCGGATCCTTCTTCAGACGCGCGCGCAACGCCGGATCTTTGAGGCGCTCGGCAAACTTCTGCGGTCCGCCCTCGCGAATCCACACCGGGAAAAAAGCGCTCCACCCGTGGAACATCGCCGTGTAGGGGTACTGGTTCGCCGTGATGTTCAGACCGCGCGCCCGCGCATTTTCGATCTGCTTGATGTAGCGGTTAATCGTGCCCCAGTTGTCCTTCCCACGAATCTTGAAGTGGAAGATGTGCACCGGGATCTTTGCTTCCTCCGCGACCCGAATCGCGAACGCGATTTCTTTCTCCTGCTGGAAGCCTTCGCTGCCGATATGCGAGGTGTAATTGCCGCTGTACTTGGCGACCACCTTGGCCAGTTCGATGATTTCGTCTGGATGCTCGGGCCCACCGCTTTCAAATCGCGTGACCAGGCCCCACGCCCCCTCCTCCATCGATCGCGCCACGAGCTGTTTCATGCGCTGGAGTTCCTCCGGGGTGGCCGCGCGCGAGTCGAATCCCATCACCACGCGGCGCACCTGCTCGGATGCAACGTGAGAAATGGCGTTCATCGAAATGCCCTGGCGTTCTATCCGCGCGAAATAACCAGTGAACGTGGTCCAGTCTGGAGGAACCAGATCAGGGCTTACATTCGGCGACAAGCCATCGCGTGGCGCCACCGACGTGCTCTCGCCCATCACGTCGAGCGTCACGCCCTGCCGCACCTTGCTTTGCGCAGTACCGTCCTCGAGCAGCGGACTGTCAGAGTGCGTGTGGAGATCGATGAAGCCAGGAGCCACCACCAGGCCGCCGGCATCGATGGTCCGGCGTGCCGGACGCGCGCCGAGCTGACCAATTGCGACGATGCGATCGCCGCGGATGCCGACGTCGGCGCGTACGGCCGCGGCACCCGTGCCGTCGAGCACCTGGCCATTTCGAATCAGGACATCGAACTCAGGGGTTTGACCTGTTGCTGTGACGGCGAACGCGAGCGCGAGGACAAAGGGCGAAATGCGCATGGTGACCTCTGCTGAACGCGCCATCATAGCGCTGGAACGTGAGTTGCACCATGGCCATTCAGGAAACGCTTGAGGTCTACAGTCAACGGTCCACCGTCCACAGAGAGAGCTTTGAGGTCGAGAGTCAACAGCTTGCGGTCGACTGGCGCGCCCCGGCAACAATCGACCGTCGATCGCGGACCGCAGCGTTCTTTGTTTCTCATTCTGTTCTTCGTTCTTAGCTCTTCGTTCTTCGTTCTCAGCTCCTCAGCGTGCGCGACGCTGCAGCAGCTGGGAGCGCTCATCCAACCGCCTCGCTTCGAACAGGACGATCAGCAGCGCAGCGAGATCCGCCTGAACGGCACAAACGGCGCCGCGGTGCGGATCTGGACCCGTGTGTCCAATCCAAACAGCTTCGGCTTCACGCTCGGGACCCTCCAAGGCACGCTGCTGCTCGAAGGCGTACGCGCGGCGACCGTCAACTTCCCGTTCGGTTTGCCGTTGCCGGCACACGGCGAAGACGTGGTGCCGATCGACATTGCGGTCAATTTCCGCGACGTGCCAAGCCTTGAGGAGGCGATCGGGCGCGCCATTTCGCGCCAGCCGATCGAGTTCGAGCTCGAAGGCCTGATCGGCGTGAGCGCCGGCGGTTTCGGCGAGCAAACGCTCGGGCCGATGACTTTCCTCAGGGGAGAGCTGCAGTGAGGTGATTCGTGACGACAAATGAGCATGTGTGGTAGTTCGGCTCGCATTTGTCTGCGGTTGTAATCAATGGGGACAGGCCCCTTTTCTGAAAAGCGATAAAGTTGTCCTTCGGTAGCCGCGGGATGTTCACCCGCCCTACGAAGGACAGCCCATGCGCGTCAAAACCAGCTCGATCGCCGTCGTCCTGCTCACGTTTGCCGTCATCGCTGCGCCGTACGCGCAGACGCCGGCCCCTAAGGTCACCACCCCGCAGCAGTTTTTCGGCCACGAGATCGGCGCCGATTACGTGCTGCCGAATTACACCAAGTTCAGCGAATACGTGCGGCTCCTCGACAAGGAGTCCGAGCGGATGCAGGTGCTGAGCATCGGCAAGACCGCCGAAGGCCGCGACCAGCTAATGGCGATCATCACAGCGCCGGAGAATTTCAAAACGCTCGCGCGCTACAAAGAGATTGCGCGCAAGCTGGCGCAGGCGGAGGGACTGACCGACGATCAGGCGCGCGCGCTCGCGAAAGAAGGCAAGGCGGTGGTGTGGATCGACGGGGGGCTGCACGCCACCGAAGTGCTCGGCGCGCAGCAGCTGATTGAGACGATCTACCAGTTTGCGAGCAAAACGGACGAAGAGACGCAGCGCATCCTGCGCGACGTGATCATGCTCGCCGTCCACGTCAATCCCGACGGGATGGAGCTCGTGTCCGACTGGTACATGCGCAAGCCCGATCCGAAGACGCGCAGCACGGCAGGCATTCCGCGGTTGTATCAGAAGTACGTCGGCCACGACAACAACCGCGACTTCTACATGATGAACCAGCCGGAATCGGTGAACATCAACCGGCAGCTCTATCGCGAGTGGTTCCCGCAGATTGTCTATAACCACCATCAGACCGGCCCCACCGGCACGGTGATGTTCTCGCCGCCGTTCCGCGATCCGTTCAACTACCTCTACGATCCGCTCGTCGTCAACGAGCTCGATCAGGTCGGCGCGGCGATGCACGCGCGCTTCGACGCGGAAGGCAAGCCGGGGGTGACAACGCGCTCGGGATCGAATTACTCGACCTGGTGGAACGGCGGACTGCGGACGATGCCGTACTTCCACAATCAGATCGGGCTGCTGACGGAGTCGATCGGCAACCCGACGCCGGAGGAAATCGGCCTCGTCCCCGATCGCATGCTGCCGAAGAACGACTACCCGTTCCCGATCGCGCCGCAGACATGGCACTTCCGGCAGTCGATCGACTACTCGATCACGGCGAATTACGCCGTGCTCGACTTCGCGCAGCGCTATCGCGAAACGCTCCTCTACAACATCTATGTGATGGGCCGGAATTCGATCAAACGCGGCAACAGCGACACCTGGACGATGTACCCGCGGCGTGTCGCGGAGGTGAAGGCGGAGATCGAGAAGGATCAGAAGATCGACGCCAGCGATCCGCGCGCCACCCGCGGCGGCCGCGTGCAGACGGTGCCAACCAAGTACTACGACTCGCTGCGCCGGCCGGAATGGCGCGATGCGCGCGCCTACGTCCTGCCCGCCGATCAGGGCGACTTCCTCACCGCGACGAAGTTCGTGAACATCCTGATCAGATCGGGGGTCACGGTCGAGCGCGCGACGGCACCGTTCTCGATCGGCAGCAAGCAGTATCCCGCCGGGTCGTACCTGGTGCGCGCGGCGCAGGCGTTCCGCCCGCACGTGCTCGACATGTTCGAGCCGCAGGATCATCCGAACGATTTGCAGTATCCAGGCGGACCGCCGATTCCGCCCTACGACAACGCCGGATGGACGGTCGCGTTTCAAATGGGCCTCACGTTCGATCGCGTGCTCGATGCCTTCCAGGCGCCGGCCGAGCGTCTCACCGATGTGATCAAGCCACCTGCTGGCTCGGTGACGGAGACAGCCAACAGTGTCGGCTACGTTGTCTCACATCAGATGAACGACGCCACGATCGTGGTGAATCGTCTGCTGAAGGCGGGCGAGGACGTGTTCTGGGTTCGCGATCGCAACTGGCAGTCTGCGAACGGCACGGGCGCGATCTTCATCGCGGCGAAGCCGACCACGCTGCCGACCTTGAAGACGGCGGCGCAGGAGCTTGGATTGCACTTCCGGGGCGTGAGCGCGAGCGAGCGCCCGACGTCCGGGCTACTGAAGCTGCAGCCGGTGCGCATCGGCCTGTGGGATCAATATGGCGGCTCGATGCCTTCAGGCCACGTGCGCTGGCTGCTCGAGCAGTTCGAGTTCCCGTTTGACGTTGTGTATCCGGCGACGCTCGATGCCGGCAATCTGCGCGCGAAATACGACGTGCTGCTCTTCCCCGATGGCGGCATCCCGGAAAGCGACAGCGGCGCTGCGGGTGGCGGCGGCGTCGGTGGTCAGCCGCGCGCGGAAGACGTGCCGGCGGAGTATCGGCCGCGTCTCGGTCGGGTCACGCTCAAGACGACGATTCCGCAGTTGAAGCGATTCGTCGAAGAGGGTGGAACGGTCGTGGCGTTCGGCGGCGCGGCGGTGCTCGGCCATCACCTCGGGCTGCCGGTGAGCGACCATCTCCTCGAAGAGCAGCCGGATGGCAGCGAACGCCGGTTGCCGAGCACCAAGTTCTACATCCCGGGATCGATCCTGCGTGTCGCGGTCGATAACACGAATCCGCTTGCCTACGGCCTCGAGAAACAAGTGGATGTGTTCTACGACAACAGTCCGGTGTTGAGTCTCAAGCCAGACGCAGGGATGCGCGGGCTCAAGCCGGTCGCCTGGTTTGATTCAAAAGCGCCGCTCCGATCCGGATGGGCGTGGGGCCAGCATTATCTCGAAGGCGGCGCGGCAGCGGTTGAAGCGTCGCTCGGCAAGGGCAAGGTGCTGCTGTTGGGACCTGAAATCACTTTCCGTGCGCAGCCGCACGGCACGTTCAAGTTGCTGTTCAACAGCATCTACTACGCGGGCGCGCAGTCGGTCGCCGGCGCGGGTCGAGAGACAACGGTTCAACGATAGACGACGGTACGCGGGCGCGCAGTCGGTCGCCGGCGCGGGTCGAGAGACAGCGGTTCAACAATAGACGACGGTACGCGGGCGCGCAGTCGGTCGCCGGCGCGGGTCGAGAGACGACGCTTCAACGATAGACGACGGTACGCGGGCCCGCAGTTCGTCGGGGCGCGGGTCGAGTCGAGAGACGGCGCTTCACAATAGACGACGGTTCACGGTAGCTCTCCGCGCTAGAAGGAGCCAGTCGCCGGATCGTCTAGCCCCGGTCGCCCCCTCTCACGTTTTGCGACCGGCGCAATTTCTGAAAAGGGGCCTGTCCCCTTTTTATTGTTAACTTGGGGCGGCACTCCGCTTGCCTACTCACTGCGCCTGAGGTAGCGCATGCCGCGAAAGTGTCGATACGCCCCTGTCGATATCTGTTCCCACGTCGTCAATCGCGGCAACGACAAGAAGCGGATCTTTTTCGCCGATCGCGACTACGAACTGTTTCTGGAGCTGCTCGCATACGCGAAGCGACGGTATGCCGTTAGCGTGTTTGGCGTCTGCCTGATGCCAAATCATTTCCACGCCATGATCTGTCCGCGCACAGAAGGCGCACTTTCTGCGTACATGCAGTGGGTAACCGGCATCTACGCGACAGACCTTCGTGCCCGAACGGATACGCTGGGGCACGGACATGTGTTCCAGCGACGCTTCTGGAATGCTTGCGTGTACGACAACCAGTTTCTGCCGGTGCTTCGCTATATCGAAGCCAATCCGCTGCGCGCGAAGATGGTGAAGCAACCGGCTGAGTGCAAGTGGAGCAGCTTCGTGCTGCGGCAGAGGAGCGGGAACGATCTACTCGATCCACTACCCACTACCCTTCCGGATAACTGGGCCACGCTTCTCACGACAGCACAGGCGTACGCAGAACTTGACAAGATTCGAACACCACTGCGTCCCGGGCGGCCGGGTCCGCTCGATCGCACAAGTTAACAATAAAAAGGGGACAGGCCCCTCCTCGTCCGGGTGCCAGATCGCGCGATCCGGCATCGACCCTACATCCGCATCACCACCAGCAGCACCGAGAGGCCAAAGACGTGAAAAAACACGAGGGTGTAGGCGATCAAAGGCAGCGTGGTCCTTAGCGCGGCCGCCCAGCGAAGCTCGCCGTACACGCGGCGTAACGCCCTGGCGAGGTAAACGGTGAACATCAACAACACGACTATGAGTTATGTGGGCACGCTCACAAAAAACGGCAGTCGCGGCGGCCGCGCACAGCCGTGCCGGTCACGAACTCTCCCGCGATCGACAAGGTGATCTCGCGCGCGTCCGGCGGCTGCAGCGAAAGCACTGACGAAACAAGGGCAAGACTGGCAAGCAGGTACAAGCGCAGTGGCCCGAGAAACCGCACGCGCTTGCCAGCGAGATAGAGACGCTTCAACTGACCCGGATGCAGCAACGCGCGAAGGGTGCGCACCGTCCGTCGTCGATCGACAGCGATGCCTCCACGAACTCGCGGAGCAAACCCGCGAGCGACGATCGAGGAGCGCCTGGCCGCAATGACCGCAAAACGGGTTGCCGCAATTCAGACACGTGGCGCGGCCATCCTGCACAAGGGATTATCGCTTGGACGCGGCGCGCGAAACCGGCCGTCGACGGGTGATGTAGCATCCCCACATGCCGGACCTGCAAACGCCGCTCAGCGAGCGCTTCGACGAGGCGCTGGCGTTCGCGCATCGCGTACATCGGCGTCAGTCGCGAAAAGGCACCCAGGTTCCCTACTTCGCGCACGTCATCGGCGTCGCGTCGCTGGTGCTGGAATACGGCGGCAGCGAGGAGGAAGCTATTGGGGCGCTGCTGCACGACGCGCTCGAAGACGCGCCGGAAGATTTGCCGCCCAATGATGTCCGCGCGATCATCGCAGACCGCTTCGGTCACACGGTCCTCGAGATCGTGGAACACTGCACAGATACCGACGTCAAACCCAAGCCGCCGTGGCGCGAGCGCAAGCTGCGCTACATCGCCGCGGCCGAACACGCGCCTCTCCCGGCGATGAAAGTGTCCGCTGCCGACAAGCTTCACAACTTACGCGCCCTGATCCGCGACTATCGACTCGTCGGCGATGCGCTGTGGGATCGCTTCAATCCGGAAGCCGGGCGCTCGGGTACGCTCGGTTATCACCGGGCGCTCGGCGAGCTGTATCAACGCCGTATGCCCGGCCCGCTCGCGGACGAGTTGGGGCGCGCGCTCGTCGAACTCGAGCAGCTCACGGGCGAGCAAGGACGCTGGCCTTGAGACCGCCCACGCGGTTTCTGCTACCATCCGCACAGTCCAGGAGCCAACCATGAACATCGGCCGTCGCGAATTCCTCACGGGCGCAGGCGCGCTCGCTCTTTCGGCCCGGCCCGTGCTTGCCACACTGCAGAGTGCGCGACCCGGCAGCGTGTTCCCGCCTTCCGTCCGCGCCGACTTTCCGATTGCCTCAGTCGAGACCTATCTGAATTCCGCGGCGATGCACCCGGTGGGCACCTTCGCCGCTCGCGCGATCGAGCAAGGCGTTCAGTTCCGTTTGTACGGACCTGGTGAAGGCCGCGCCGATTTCGGCGCCGCGAAACAGGACGATCTCAAAAAACGCTATGCGACGATGATCAACGCGACGGCCAACGAGATCGCGTTCACCGCCAACACCTCCGACGGCGAAAACATCGTGGTGATGGGTCTCGATCTGGCGAAGCAACGCGGGAACATCGTCATCGACGAGCTCCACTTCACGACCTCTCTCTATATGTACAAGGAGCTCGAGAAGAAAGGTGTCGAGCTCCGCATCGTCAAACATCGCAACTGGGCGATCGACGTCAACGACATCGACAAGGCAATCGATCGCAACACGCGGCTGGTTTCGCTTGCGCTTGTGTCGAACGTCAACGGCTATATGCACGATTGCAAGGCGGTGAGCGGCCTCGCGCACGCGCGCGGCGCATTGGTGTTTGCGGACATCATCCAGGCCGTCGGCGCCGTGCCGGTTGACGTGAAGGCGCTTGGCATCGACTTCGCGTCGGCCGGCACCTATAAGTGGCTGATGGGCGAACGCGGCCTCGGGTTTCTCTACGTGCGCGAGGACCTGCAGGGCACGGTCCTTCCCACGACGCGCTACGGTCACAGGCAGGTGTCGAACTTCAATCGCGCGCAGCTCACGTGGGAGCCGCTGCCAGGCGCCGCGCGCTATGAGACCGGCGGAATTCCGGTGCTGCTTGCCGCGGCGGTGTCCGCCGGCATCGATTACGTAAACATCCTGGGCCTCGACAAGATCCGCGCGCACGCACGTCAGCTCACGGATCGCCTGCACACGGAACTGCCGCCGCTCGGATACAAAGGGCTGACGCCGCGCGGGACCGAAACGCCGATCGTGGCCTATGAGTTGAAAGACACGGCCGCAACGCAGAAGGCGCTGCAGGCCGCCAAGGTTGTGGGGACGATCATTGGTAACGAGAACCGCTTGCGTCTCTCGGTGTCGGTGTTCAACACTCACGATGATATCGATCGCGTCGTCGATGCCCTGGGCGGCCGTCGAACTTCGCTTCGCTATTGAGGCCGATCGCAGGTTGTTGGTTGTTCGTTTTTTGTTCTTCGTTCTTCGTTCCTAGTTCTTGGTTCCTCCACGCGAGGGAGGCATCATGCCGAGCGCTGAAGCGTCACGACTGGCGGCATTACACTCCTATCGCATCCTCGACACCGATCCGGAACGCGCGTTCGACGACATCGTGTTGCTCGCGTCGCAGCTTTGCGGCACGCCGATGGCGACGATCACGCTGGTCGACGAGAAGCGTCAATGGTTCAAGGCGCGCGTCGGCATGCCGATGGCGGAGACCGAGCGCAGCGTCGCGTTCTGCTCCCATACCATTCAGCAGCGCGACGTGATGATCGTGTCCGACGCGCACGGTGACGAGCGCTTTCGCGACAATCCCCTGGTGATCGGCGACCCGCACATTCGCTTCTACGCCGGCGTGCCGCTGGTGACGCCCGAGGGTCACGCCGTCGGCACGTTGTGCGTCGTCGATTCCGTTCCGCGCACGCTCACCGACGACCAGCTGCATGCCCTCGAGGCGCTGCGGCGCCAAGCCGAGGCCCAGCTCGAACTGCGCCGCAACCTGTTCGAGCTCGAAGACGCGCTCGAGGCGCGCGACAAGGCCGAAGCGGAGCAGGCGACGCTCGTCATGGAGCTGCGGTCGTCGCTCGACAACGTCAACAAGCTGAGCGGGCTGATTCCCTATTGCTCAAAATGCGAGTTGAATTTGGTCGTGCCGGCCGTGCCTTCGTCCATCGAAGTCGTGAGCGACGGACTCACGCAGCTGCTCCACAGAAAGCACTGGCCCGAGGAGGAGATCAACAAGATCGATCTCGCGCTCCAGGAAGCGCTCGCCAACGGCATCCGCCATGGCTGCAAAAACGATGCGACCAAGCAGGTGCAGTGCATCGTGACCACCGACGTCGTGTCCGGCGAGCTGATGATCGTCGTCCGCGATCCAGGCCAGGGCTTTGACACCGCGCAGCTGCCGAATCCGCTCGAAGGCGACAATATCTTCAAACCGAGCGGCCGCGGCGTGTTTCTCATCAATCAGTTGATGGACGAAGTCGCGTTCGGCGACGGCGGACGTCAGCTGACGATGAGGAAACGGACGGCGCGATCGGCGCCACGCGCGGGCTAAGAACGACGAACGGAGAAACTAAGAAGAAAGAACCAAAAACCGCGAACCAAGTACGAAGGGTTAAAGCCCAGGCCCACACCGACCACTCCGTGCTGCGACAGTAGTGGGCCGGGCTTTAGTCCGGCCGACATCAGTTCCTCGTTCCTCATTCTTCGTTCCTCGTTCCTAACCCAAAGGTCACTTGCATTCGGAACGCGAACGGCGCGAAACGCTCGAACAATGCCGGTTTCGGCGCGAGCGTTGGAATCGGCTCGATGCCACGATTGCGAACACAAGTGAATTGAGCGGCTAGTTCTTCGTTCTTACTCTTTCTTGTGATGCAGGGAGAAGGCAGCCCCCTGTGGATCCATACAGTTGATAATCCAATCGCCGCCGGGCACTTCCATCGGGCCGTTCAACACTTGCCCGCCATTCGCCTTCACGCGCTCAGCGGCGGAGTGGACGTCTGGCACGCGGAAGTAAATCGCCCAATGCGGCGGCACGTTCGCCATTTCGGGCATCTTCTTCATGATGCCGCCGAGATCGAACTTGCGGCCGAACATGTGGTACTTGCCCATCGGCCCCATGTCCATTGCGGACGTTTCCTTCCATCCGAACAGCTCGGTATAAAACTTCACCGCGGCCTCATCATCCAGCGTGTGCAACTCGTGCCACGATGCGTTGCCAACTTCCGGCGGATTCTCCGGCATCTGCGGCGAGTTGGGATCGGCTTCGTAGATGGCAAATACGGCGCCGTGTGGATCCTGCATCGTTCGCATCCGCCCGACCTCGGGCACTTCGATCAACGGCCCAAGCGTCTTGCCGCCAAGCTGCTCGATCTTGGCAATCGCATCTTCAAGTTTGTCGACAAGGACGTACATCTCCCAGTGCGGCGGAAAGTTCATCCCCCGCGGGATGTCCATGACGCCGCCGACCGCGACGCCGCCGTCGCGCGCCCACATGTCGTAGGGTTGCGGTGACTTATCAAACGCCTGCACCTTCCAACCGACGACCGGCGTGTAGAACTTCTCGGCGGCTTTCATGTCGGTTGTCAGCAACTCGTACCACACCGGACGACCGTGGTGAACGCTATTGGCCATTTGCACCATTGGCAAGTCTCCCTTGAGTGGCGCCGCGCCCGCCGCGCCAAAGTCGATCAGTCTCGCACGTCTTGTTCAACGAATCCGCAACGGATGTGTACCAAGTCCGAAAATTCCGGGACGAACCCGGGTACACAGCCGCAGAGCCCACGTGGGATCCTCCGAACCTCGGAACCCGGAACCTCGGAACCCCGGAACCCGGGAACCACGGAACCCTCTAAAACCACCATCCCAAAAACCAGCCGGCGACGATGGCGAGCAGAGCGAGAACGAGAATCAGCCCAACGCGCGATTTTCGCTGCTGCACCTGAACCGTTGGGAGGGGAGCGGCACGCTCCGCTCGAGGCGCGTGCGGAATGGCGGCGCCGCAATAATGACACTTGGTCGCGGCGTCTTGCACTTTTCTTCCGCATGCGGGGCACGGCCTCATCTGTTCACCTCACCGCCAAGCGATTCCATCGTATTAGCGAAACAATCGCATTCACCCAGAACGCACTGTACAAAAGAGCGGTCAAATACAGTCCGCGCACTGTGTAGAGCGGAACTGCAATCGTATTCACAAGCAGCCAACACCACCAGTTTTCCACGCGTCGCTCGATCAACAGCAGCTGACCTAGCACGCTGAACGCCAGCACCGTTGAATCGACAAACGGCGCGTATGCGTCGGTGAAGCGGTGCAGCAGCCAGCCATATCCGACCGTGACCGCGCCGCCGGCTGCTGCTGCCATTGCGATGAGTGCCGGATGACTGTGGCGCACCGGCAGTTCGACGCCGTCCTGCCCATGCCGCCACCGCCACCATCCCAGCACGCCCGTACCGATGAAAAACATCTGCAGGGTGACGTCGGCGTACAGCTTCGCCGCGAAGAAAACGTAAGCAAACAGAACGCAGCCCACGATGGTGGTCCACCACATATGAATGCTGTTTCGCCCGGCCAGAAAGATCGACGCGGCGTTGAAGGTATTCGCCGCGATTTCGGTCACGTTCATGAAGGCATATACTCCCCCAAACACAGCAACAGTGAGGACACACGTGCGTTTCATTCCGATTCTGCTCGTCGCGATCGGCGTCGCGAGCGGCAGCGCGCAGACCCGGCCGCCGCTGACGCTGGCCGCGGCGCTCGAAGCCGCGTTGGATCAATTTCCCGCCCGGACCGCCGTCTATCTGAAGCACCTGAAGACCGGCGAAGAGGTGGCCATTCGCGCCGACGACGCGTTCAACAGCCAGAGCGTCATCAAGATTGCGATCATGGTGCGCGCCTTTCAGCTCGCCGAACAGGGCAAGCTTCGGCTCGACGAGCGCGTTACGCTCGGCCGCGCGGAGCTGCGCGACGGCACCGGCGTGTTGCAGTACGCCGATGCGGGTCTCGCGCCAACCGTTCAGGATCTCATCCAGCAGATGATCATCACCAGCGACAACACCGCGACCGATCAGATGACCACCAGGGTGGGTGGCGTGCAAGCGCTGAACGCGTGGCTCGCACAGTCCGGCTACAAGATGCGGATGGTGAATCGCGGCTACGAATATCGCCGCAAGCTCCTCGCGCGGCTCGATGGACGGTTCTCGCAGCTCACCGCCGAGGAGACGACCGGCCTGCAGTACGCGATGAACGACAATCCGTTGTTCGAGCAGTATCGCTCGCTGTTCTCAGGCGAGCGCGCGGCGTGGGTCGAGGTCGTGCGCAATCCCGTTAACCGCCAGGCGCATGCGGCGAATCAGCGCACCCTGATGGTCGACGATCGTACCTACTGGCTCGGCGACATCACCGCACGCGAGATCGCGCGCATGATCGAAGGCATCGAGCGCGACACCATCGCGTCGCCCGCCAGCTGCGCGACGATGCGGACGTTCATGCGTCGTCAGCTTGCCGGCTCACGTCGTCTTCCCCACTTTGTCGACGTGCCCGTCGGGCACAAGACTGGTGACAGCGGCAACATCGCCAACGACGTCGGTACCATCTACGCCCGGTCAGGGCCGATTGTCATCGCCGTTCTCGTCAACGGCATCATTGGCTCGTACGGTGAGGCGGAAGATCGCATCGGACGGATCGCGAAGACGGTGGTCGAGCATTTCGATGGAGCGACCGCGCCGGCGACGGCCGCGCAAGCAGTGACGGCCCGGCGCGTCATTCAGCCAAAGGGATACAAGCCGAGCCCTGCACCGCTGTCGCCGGCAATTCTGGTGGGCGACACACTGTACCTGTCGGGGAGCACCGGCGCCGATCCAGCGACGGGTCAGCTGGTCAAGGCCGGGTTCGAACGCGAGATGCGCCAGATCATGTCGAACGTGCAGACGGTGCTCAAAGAGGCCGGCATGAGCTTGGCGGACGTGGTCTCGGTGACCGCGTATCTGGCCGACATGGCCGACTACGCGCGCTTCAACGAGATCTACCAGGAATACTTCACGTCAACGCCGTTGCCCACTCGATCGACTGTTGCGGTGAGAGAGCTCGCCCGCGGCGCGCGCATCGAGCTGACGATGACGGCTGTGAGGTCGCGATGAAGAAGCTGCTGTTGATATTCGTATTTGCTCTCGCTCCAGCCACAGTTCGCGCGCAGTCCTTCGACTCGCCTGCCAATCCGGCGCTCGCTCAGGACACGGCAACCAACCCGTTATGGCACGAGGAGAAGGTGAAAAACTTTCTGCCGCACATGTCGTGGCCCGAAGTGCAGGACCTGCGCACGCGCACCGACATGGTGATCATCCCGATCGCGTCGCTCGAACAGCACGCGCTGCATCTCCCGATCGGGACCGACTACTTCAACGGCCTCGAGCGGGCCAAGCTGATTGCGCAGAAGGCCGACGTCCTCGTTGCCCCGATTCTGATGCCGGGCAACTCGCCGTATCACATGGAGTTTCCCGGAACGATCACGTTGTCGTCGCAGACGATCCAGCAGGTCTACTTCGAAGCTGCCCAGAGCCTGATGAAGCATGGCTTCAAGCGCTTCCTGCTCTTGAACAGTCACGCCGGGAACCAGATCATCACGCGCTATATCGCGGATCGCATCAACCAGGAGACGGAAGGCATCGCCGTCGACCTGGGCGACGCGGCGGCGCCGTTTCTCACAAGAGAACGACAGACGAGCGACGCGGGCGAGCGCGTCTTCGATCGTCACGGCGGCGTGGGCGAAACCTCGACGTCGCTCTACATGACGCCGAATCTGGTGAACATGGCTGCCGCCAGACGCGCGACGCTGACCATGCCGGAGCATCTGCAGAAAATGGTACCCGACGTGGTGGCCGGCGATCCGACGGCCACGCTCGTGTTTCTTGCCGAAGGATTAAAGGCAAAAGAAACCGGCAAGCACACCTCCACGCGCGAGATGACCGACACCGGCACGTGGGGTCTGCGCGATCCGCACGAGGGGTCTGCGGACGCGGGCCGACGATCAACGGAAAACTTTGTCCAGGCAGCAGTGAAGTTTATCGAGCGATGGAATCAGCTCCGTCCGATGGGGCGCTGAGACGTGGACCCCGTCTCGGCTAGTGACCTCCGCCCCTGCTGACCGACAAGAGGTCGATAACGAGGACGGAGGTCGCGGAGCCCCAGCTCTGTCTCGGCCGCTTACTGGCGGAGAATCTCGAGCCAATCAGCTTCCGCATCTTCCAGCGACAAGTTAAACACGGACTGCACTCGCGTGCGAATCGCGGACAGCGATTCGTCGCGATTGTTCGTCTGAAAGAACTGGAGCACCTTTGGCAACCCAAAGCGCTCGGTCAAGTGGAGGATGAACGATCCCGCCATTCGATAACCAATCACCTGATCTGGAATCCCGCGAAAACCTTCCGTCGTTACATATCGACTGAGCGGCAGTGGCAGTGTGCCCGCACGGAGATAACCGCGGCAGGCGTCGTGCACCTGCTCGCCCTTGAACTTCACTTCCAAATCGCCGCGCGCGGGATCGGTCTGAAACGACACGGCGATGCCTTCGTTGAAGAAGTCCGATGGCCGTCCGATGATGCCGCTGTAGAGGTGCACGACTTCGTGATTCTCAAACGGCCGGACCGTGTGGAATCGCCACTGCGACGGCTCAGCAAAGCCGTTTGTGTTCGCGTTGCCGGTGTACCGCCCCATTGCCTCGCGGGAAATGTATTTGCGGTACTCGACTTTCTGCGGCAGCGTGATGCCAAGCCGCTCGATCGCCCACGCGTTGAACGCCTCCTGACGCGCGAACTCGATCGAGTCACCCGGCTCGTGGTAGTAGCGCATCGTCGCTGTCTCGTTGACGAGCGGGAGTGACGTATTCGTCGTAGGACTGGTAGGAGACCCGCCACAGGCGCCGACAAGTGCGGTCGCCATGAAGAACGCCGCGAGACGGAAGGTCGTCACCATGGTGTCCTCTGAAGCGGGCAGACGCCAGCCGCGGTAGCAAAATCCGACGCCACTGGGCTATCAGCGACAAACATTTTGCGCACACGCTCCCGGCCACAGCTTTTTTGCGGTCTTCACCGATTTGAGTACACCGGTTGAGCGGTCAGGAAACGTATCAAATCTCGGGCGGACCGAATCGGGCGTGCGGTCGCCCACATCAGTTTCAAGAGCAGCATCTCTTCATCTCTCATGCCTCGCGCGCGACGGAAGACAGCTTTGATCGTCGTGTTGATGGATTCGACGACACCAAAGCGGACGGGATGATCGCAGTACGACGCGATGCCCTCGATGTGCTTGAAGAGGAAGTCACCGAGTCGTTCCATCTCGGGCAGGCGTTGCCAGCGGAGTGCCTGAATCCATCCGAGCAGAAAGTCCAACACGCCAGGACGGGTCTTGTCGGTCCAGAGCCGATCGAGCTGCTCGCGACGCACGTAGGCTTTGAAGAGTCGGCGATTGGCTGCGAACAAGGTCTGGAGCTCGGCCCCCTTCGATCCCCGCACCGTCTTCCAGCGTCGAAGGAGCAGCCAGCGCTTCCCCCGGCCATGCGCGCGCATCACTGCGCCGGCACGAAAGAACTCCTGCCGGCGCACCTCGTCGAGGGCGGCGCTCGCGTGCTGGAGAACATGGAACTTGTCGAAGACGTCTTCCGCGTGTGGCAGCGCGGCGCCCACGGCATTGAGATAGGGGCGGTGCATGTCGGTACAGACGGCGGTGATCGCGGCGCGTTGTCGAGCGCTGAGCTCCTCGGTCAGCAGCGCTGGCGCTGGCCTCGCTCCGGTCCTTCCGCAAGCCAATCACCTCGCCGTGCACGACATCGGACAAGACTGTCCAGAATTGCTGGCCCTTGCCGCGCTGAATCTCGTCGAGCCCGAGATGCGGCGGCCGTCGCTTCGGGCGGG
>JBKPAJ010000182.1:0-27630 GCA_046726375.1 Acidobacteriota bacterium | reverse complement strand
GCTGCGATGGGGATCCGCAACGTCCTCGGCATCACCGGCGGCGCGAGCTTGCGCGGCGAGATTCCGGATGCGACCGCGGTGTTCGACGTCGATTCGATCGGTTTGACCAACCTGATGACGCGTCTGAATCACGGACTCGATGTCGGCGGACAACCGATCGGCACGCCAACGGCGCTGCATGTCGGCGTGATGGTCGATCCCGGTACCGATGATCTCGAGCGCGAGCTGCGACGATTCGAATACAAGGTGGAGGCGGGCGCCGAGTTCGCGATTACCAGTCCGGTATTCGACGTCGCCGTCTTCGATCGCTTTCTCACGCGCGTGCAGAGCTTCCGTATTCCGATCATCGTCGGCGTGTGGGCGTTCGGCAGCGTGCGCGATGCGGAGTTCTTGGCTAACGAAGTTCCAGGTGTGAGCGTGCCCGACGCGATCCTGGCCCGTATGCGCGCGACGAGCGACGACTCGAGTGCCGTCGCGGAGGGGGTGCGCATCGCGCAGGAGCTCGGCCGCACGCTCAAACCCATGGCACAGGGAGTGCACATCTCCTCGACAGCCGCCGGAACGGCGGCAGCGCTGGCCGCATTGGCAGAGTTGCCCTGAACAGCTTTTGATATAGTGGCGCACCGGAGACGACTAATGGCTCTATTCGACAGTGATCGAGAGCGGTCCCACGATCCGATCGGAGGCGGCGACGCCGCAACCCGGGCGCTATCGGTCACAGTGGTCGAAAACCACTTCGTCGAGCGCGTCTACGAGAAGCTTGCCGTTGTGTACGACGTCGTCTTCGGCCCGACGCTTCATCCCGGGCGAGTCGAAGCGCTGAAGAAGATGAACATTCAGCCGGGCGACTCAGTGCTAGAGGTCGGCGTCGGCACTGGCATCAACCTGCCGCTGTATCCCACGACCTGCAACGTGGCGGGCGTGGATCTCTCGCTGCACATGCTCGAGAAAGCGCGCGAGCGTGTCATCAACAAGGGCCTGCGGAATTGCCGCGTCCTGGAAATGGATGCCGCGGCGATGTCGTTCCCGGACGAGAGCTTCGACATCGTGTATGCGCCATATCTCGTCAGCGTCGTCCCCGATCCGGTGAAGGTGGCGCAGGAGATGAAGCGCGTCTGCCGCCCGGGCGGCCGCATCGTGATCCTGAATCACTTCAAGAGTACGAACACGCTGCTGTCGAAAATCGAAACGTTGATCTCGCCGCTGACGGTGCACATCGGGTTCACGGCGGATCTCGATATGCAGGCGTTCCTCACGCAAGCCGATCTCAAGCCGACATCGATCGAAAAGGTAAATCTGTTCAAGATGTGGTCGTTGGTCACGGCACAAAAGTAGTGGCGGGGCTTTAGCCCCGCCTCTTTTACGGGCGGACCTTAACCCAAAGCTCACTCAGTTGAATTCGGAGCGCCAACAGCGCGAAACGCTCGAACAATGCCGGTTTCGGCCCGAGCGTTGGAATCGGCTCGATGCCACGAGTGCGAACACAAGTGAATTGAGCAGCTAAAAGTCCGCCGCTACATGGTTTCGTAGGTAGTCTGCCGCCACATCGGCGCCATTCGTCGCCGGGTGCTCAGGCGGTTCCGGTTGCGCCAGCAGTCGATCCAAGTGCTCGCGCCATCGTCCCGCAAACAGATCATCGTGGCTGATGTGCGCCGCGCGCAAAAAACGCGGTATCGCGGCAACGAGCACGTCATATTCGATGAAGTGCCCCCGGTCGGTGTAGAGCAGCGCCGTGTCGTTGGCGAGGCACTCGGCGATGATTCCGTAGCCTGGTTTTGTCACGACAACATCAACGGCACGCACCACGTCCTCGTAGCGAAAGCCGTTGGCGTAGAGCTTGTTCTCATCGAGGTTGAAGAGCACGTCATAGCCGTTGAGGTCACGGACTGCGCGGTCGAGCCCTTCAAGCCCATGACCGCCGAACGACGGAAGCACGAGCCGTGCATCGAGCGGCAGTCCGAGCGTTCGGCGTGTCTCGGCGGGATCGCGACGCGAATGGCGCGCGATGAATGGCATGTCGACGACCTTGCGAAAGGCGCCGAAGCCGCCCCACATCGGCAGCCGCAGCGCGAGATCGGCGTCCGCGTATGCCCGGGCAATGGCGCTGACAACGTCTTCGCTGTCACGATAGGCCGAGTAGGCCCAGTCCCACGTGAAGTTGCCGAGCGCGGCGCGTGGAATACCAGCGCGCGCCGCCGCAGCAATGCCCATCGCTGAAATATCCGAGACGACGAGCTCGGCGCCGAGGCGCGTCAGCGCAGCAGCTTCGTTTTCAACGCGCTCGTCGAGAGTTGCAAAGAACTCACGAGCGCGCCCGATGGTCGCGTCTGCGTCGAGGTGAAGGCTATCGATCTGGACGATTCCCGGATCGCACTCGACGTCCTCGTATTTGAACGTGCCGCGAACGGTCAGATCGAACAGCCATCGCGCGGTGTTGGTCCGGATCTGGATGTCGAGAGCGGGTTCCTTTCGTAAGAGAGCGTTGATGACTTCGATCGACCGCGACGCGTGACCGAATCCATGACCGGTGATGTAAAAGACAATCAGCACGAGTTGGAGCCGACCTTCAGGCCGGCCGTTCCTCGGTCGCAACCGCGGGCGTCTCGGACGCCGCAGGTACCACCGCGGGCTCGGGCACCGGGATCGGCGCCGGCACGGCCGGCAAGGCCACCTTCAACACCTCTTCCAGCGTTTTTGCCGGGATGAATTCCAGCGAATTCTTGAGTTCTTCGGGAAGCTCCTTCAGATCCGGCGTGTTCAACGCCGGCAGCACGAACGTTTTGATCCCGAGCCGCATTGCGGCCAAAGCCTTTTCGCGAATGCCGCCCACGGGCAGCACCAGGCCGCTCAAGGTGATCTCTCCGGTCATGGCCACGTCCTCGCGCACCAGTTCGTTGCGCGCGGCAGACAGAATTGCCGTGGCGATCGTGACGCCAGCCGAGGGACCGTCTTTGGGAATCGCGCCGGCCGGCACGTGCACGTGCAGATCGCGGTTCTCGAGAAACTTCGGGTCGATACCGAGGTCTTTCGCGTTGGCGCGAATATGACTTACCGCCGCGCGCGCGGATTCCTGCATCACGTCGCCGAGCTGACCGGTGAGAATGATCGCGCCGCGGCCGCCGGGCAGCAAGCTCGCTTCGATGAACAAGACGTCGCCGCCAGTTTCGGTCCAGGCCACGCCGGTGGCGACGCCTGGTCGCGAGGTGCGAAACGCCACTTCGCGGCGATGACGGGCCGGCCCGAGATAGCTTTCGATGTCGCCGACGTCGATGTTGAAATCGGACGGCGACGCGCCGGTCGCCACTTTGGCTGCCACCTTACGCGCAATGGTCCCGATCTGCCGCTCCAGGTTGCGCACGCCAGCCTCGCGCGTGTACTCGCTGATAACGCTGCGCAACGCGTCGTCCGTGATCGTCAGGGAGCCAGGGGCGAGTCCGTGCTCGGTCAGCTGCCGCGGAATCAGGTACTTGCGCGCAATGTGCAGCTTTTCTTCTTCGGTGTAGCCCGACAGCCACACGATCTCCATGCGATCGCGGAGGGCGGGGTGAATCGAGCCGAGCTGGTTCGCGGTTGCAATGAAAAGCACCTTCGAAAGATCGAAAGGCACTTCGAGATAGTGATCGCGGAACGTGTGGTTCTGGGCCGGATCGAGCACTTCGAGCAGCGCCGCCGCCGGATCGCCCTGGTATCCAACCGCCACCTTGTCGAGCTCGTCGAGCATGAAGACGGGATTGGCCGACCCGGCTTGCCTGAGCGCCTGAACGATCCGCCCGGGCATGGCGCCGATGTAGGTCCGGCGATGGCCCCGGATCTCGGCTTCGTCGCGAACACCACCCAGTGAAACGCGAATGAACTTACGCTGCATCGCACGCGCGATCGACTGGCCAAGAGAGGTCTTGCCGACGCCCGGCGGGCCAACGAAACAAAGAATCGGCCCCTTCATATCGCCCTTCAACTTGCGAACGGCCAGGTACTCGACGATCCGCTCTTTGACCTTGTCGAGGTCGTAATGATCTTCGTCCAGCACGCGGCGCGCTTCAACCGGATCGATGCGATCTTCGGTGACCGTTTCCCACGGCAGCTCGAGAATCCAGTCGAGATACGTCCGCAGCATCTGGTGTTCAGGTGACGCGGGACCCATGCGCGCCAGGCGATCGACCTCGCGGTCGGCCACCATGCGCACGTGCGCCGGCAGCTTGGCCTCCGCGATACGGTCGCGCAGCACTTTGGTCTCGTCGCCTTCGCCTTCGCCCAACTCCTGCTGAATGGCTTTCAATTGCTGGCGCAGGTAATACTGCCGCTGCGCGTCGGTCATCTCCTGCTGCGCCTGCGTCTCGATCTTGCCTTTGAGCTCGAGGACGGAGACTTCGCGCGACAGAAGGCTGTGCACGAGTTCGAGCTTCTTGAGGAGCGGATCCGCTTCCAGGAGCTGCTGCTTCTCTTCCGCTTTCAGATCGAGCATGGTGCCGAGCAGATAGCACAACCGCATGGGGTCGTCGATGCCGCTGACCAGCTGCCGCACCTCAGGTGCGAGACCGGACGTCAACGCAAGCGCGCGATCGACGAGCTCTTGAATGCGTCGGATGTAGGCATCGACTTCGACGCCGGTCTGTACCTGTTCGGGCGCGAGCGTCAGCCGCGCGCGCAGCATCTCGTTCTCGACGGCGACGCTCGTGGCGCGTGCGCGTGCCATGCCCTCGACGATGATGTTCACGCCTTGGGGGCCGCGCGCCATCTGACGCACGATGCCGATCGTGCCGATCTCGTCCATCTGATCGGGCTTCGGATCCTCATCATCACCCTTTTGCAGCAGCAGCAGGATCAAGCGATCGCCGGCGAGCGCGGCGTTGACCGCCGCAACCGACGGCGGACGATTCACCGCGAGCGGCTGCAACGTCAGCGGGAACGCGACCGTGCGACGAAGCGGAAGAACCGGCAGCACAGATGGAAAGACGGTCGGAGGAGCTGGATCGGGCATGCGTGCCATTGATCATACGTCGGTCCGGCAGTAGGATCGGCCGAGCTTTCGTAAAGAGAATAGGCAGATCAAGAGATCAGGGAGTAGGAGCACAGGGAGATCAAGAGATCAGGGAGTAAGAGCACAGGGAGATCAAGAGATCAGGGAGTAAGAGCACAGGGAGATCAAGAGATCAGGGAGTGAGGGCACAGGGAGATCAAGAGATCAGGGAGGTTTGTTTTCTCCCTGACTCCCTGATCTCCCTGTCCTCCTCCTTGGCAGAGAAGGAGCGACATGACTTCGTTGTTGTTCCATCGTGTATGGTTCGCGGTATTGCTTACGGCAGTCGTGTCGGCATCTGCGTTGGCGCAGCAGACCGGCACGCTGGCCGGTGTTGTGCGCGATGCGCAGGCAGGCGTGCTGCCGGGTGTGACCGTCACCGTGACGAGCCCCGCGTTGATCGGCGGCGCGCAGACAACGGTGAGCGGTGCGACTGGCACTTATCAGTTCGCGACTCTTCCACCGGGTGAATACGTCGTCAGCTACGAGCTCACCGGCTTTACCCCAATGAAGCGCGAGGGCGTCGTCGTGCAGGTTGCGCGGACGACGCGACTCGACGTCGAGCTCACGGTCGGCAATCTCCAGGAAACGATCACTGTCAGCGGGGAGTCGCCCGTCGTCGACACGAGCAGCACGGTCACGCAGACCAACATTACCAAGGAGATCTACGACGCCATTCCGACCGGGCGCAACCCTTGGGTGATGGCGGGCCTAGTCCCTGGCGTGATCACTGGCCGCCTGGATGTCGGCGGCACCGAAGGGATGCAGCAGTACAACCTCGAAGCGTTTGGTTCTGCCGACAGCCAGAAGTCGTTTTCGATCGACGGCCTCAAAACCAACTGGGGCGGCGGCACGGGCGGGTCGACGATGCAGTACTACGGCTTCGAGATGTACGAGGAATACAACATGCAGGTGGCCTCGGGCACCGCGGAGAGCGATGTCAGCGGCGTCTACATGAACATGGTGACCAAATCGGGCGGCAACCGCTTCACCAGCGATCACAACTTCTATTTCATGAACGACGCGCTGCAGGGCAGCAACATCGACGATGACCTGCGTGCACGTCTTGGATTGCGGCCCGAGAGCGAATGCGAAGGCGCGGCGCCTGGCACGAGCGGGTGCGAGACGGGCGCGGCCGGCAACCCGATCGACATTTCGTACGACTGGAGCTCGACGGTCGGCGGACCAATCAAACGCGACAAGGCGTGGTTCTTCGGCGCGTTGCGCTGGTGGCGTCTCGATCAGTTCCAGATCGGCGCGCTCAACCCGGACGGCACGCAAGGCATCGACGACAACCGTATTCGCAATTTCATGGGCAAAGTTACCTATCAGGTGCGTCAGAACACGCGCGCGTCGTTCCTGTTCAATCGCAACCTGAAGGATCGGTTCCATCGGCGCGAAGTCGATTTCAGTGAGGACAAGGCGACGGTGCTGCAGGATCAGCCTGCACAAAACTACGTTGGGCAGCTCAACCACGTGTTCGGCAAGGCGATGCTGTTCGACGCGCGCTTCGGCCGCATGTGGGGTGTCTTCCCAACGCGCTATCAGAAAGAGGTGCAGCCGACCGACATTGCGCTGCGCGACACCACGCGCAATCAGCAGTTCAACGCCGCCATCGAGCAGTCGCTCAACCCCAATCACCGTTATCAAGGCAACGCGACCCTCGGTTACTTCACCGATCGTCTCGGCGCCGGATCACACGACTTGAAGGCGGGCGTGCAGTTGTCCTGGGAGAAGATGCAGTATGACCGCATCATCAACGGCGATCTGCATCTCGAGATGGAAGACGGCGTGCCGCTGCGCGCGATGCTCGCGAACACGCCGGTCAATTCCGATCATCGTCTCGATACCTGGGCGTTCTTCGCGCAGGATCGCTGGATGATCGGCCGCGCGACGATCAACTACGGGTTGCGCGTCGACGGCCTCAGCAGCTATCTGCCGGCGCAGTCGAGTCCGGCCGGCACGTGGGTGGGCGAACGCTCGTTTCCGAAGACCGACGTGTTCGACTTCGGGCCGAACGTCGGGCCGCGCGTTGGGCTCTCATACGATCTGATCGGCAACGGCCGGACCGCGTTGAAAGCGTACTACGGCCGCTTCTACAACCAGTTTGGTTCTGAGATCGCCGAAGCGGTCAATCCCAACGCACGCATCCGCGTCCAAGTACCATGGAACGACAGCAACAACAATCTGCGGCTCGACGCGGGCGAACTGAACCTGACCAACTTCCGTGGGTTCAGCGGCGTGTTCCCGCGCATGGACACGGAGGCGACGCGGCCGTACAGCGACGAGATGAACATTGGCGTCGATCATCAGTTGTTCAACAACTTTGCCGTCTCGGTGAGTTACCACCGCCGCCAGCATCGCAATGGGCTCGGTCTCATCGACCGCTTGCGCCCGGCAAGCGCGTATACGCCGGTCACACGCAGCTACAACGACCCGCAGCGCGGAGCACAAACCATCACGGCGTATGCGTTGAACTCCGCGCTCGTGACGCAGCGCGATCGCTTCATTACGAACCTCGACTTCCTCGAGAGTGACTACAACGGCATGTCGTTCAGTTTTAACAAACGCATGTCGAACAGATGGCAGCTTCTTGGCGGTGTCACCGTGCAAAAGCACGAAGGCTTCTCGCACAGCGGCACATACACCAGCTCCGGCAACACCACCGCCGACCTGAACGATCCGAACTGGCTGCTCAATCGTGACAATTCGTCTGTGTTCATCGATTTGCCGTGGGCATTCAACCTCTCGGGGAGCTATCAACTGCCGTGGGATGTGGTGTTCTCCGGTAAATACACCGCTCGCGCCGGCGACCCGTTGAACCGGACAATTTCGATCTCGGGATTACCGCAGGGCAGCGAAACTCTCTGGGTGCAGCCGCGCGGCGAGGAGCGGACCGAGACGGTCACGAAGTTTCTCGATGTCCGGTTTGCCAAGCGTTTCAATTTCGGCACGACGCGACTTGAAGGGACGATCGACGTGTTCAACCTGATGAACGCGAATCACGTGCTCGATCAGAACCCGGCGATCGGCAACGCGATCGGGCGGCCAACACGCATCGTGACGCCGCGGATCGTCAGGTTCGGGATCACGACGCGCTTCTGATCAGGTTTCAGGGATCAGGTGTCAGGTTTCAGGAAGTTTCAGCTTTAGGAGGTATCAGGTTACAGTTGAGGCGAGACGAGACGAGGGGGATGCCTGCTCGTCAGCTGGTACCGAACCTGATACCTGACACCTGACATGGCGCTCGACGAACGATCCTTTTTCACCGACAAAAACGAAACGCGCCCGGCACGATACTCGTGTCCGCGGTGCCATCGCACCAACGAGTACGCGATCCGGTGGGTCCGGCGGGTCAAGAAAGACAGGCTGCCGCCGGGTGCCGATGAACGCGATCGGGCCAAGTTCGAAAAGCTGCGCGACCATCTGATCCGTGTGGACGACGAAGTCGTCTGCAAGACGTGCCGGAAGAAGTTCGAAATCCCGTCGCTGCACTCGCTGCTGTTCGTCGATCAGCTCGAAGGCTTGCCAAAGGACGAAGACGAAGAGGGCGCGGAGAGTGCGAACGCGCCAGCGGCACCAGCACCACACGCCTCGTCAAACCAACCAGATGCACGCCGCAGTGATCGGCGCGGCCCGCGCAGAACGACGGGGCCGCCGCGGGGTTGGCGCGGCTAACAAGATTTCACAGATTACAGTCGGAGAGTAACCACAGATTTCACAGATTACACAGATTCGGTTTGGATCGTGGCGAACGCTTCGGCGTGTTCGGCGCCAGAGCGTCCATGCGCACTGGTGCCCACCAAGATCCCCAAAAAATCTGTGTCATCTCTGTAATCTGTGATTCCTGGTCGTCTGCGTAGTCTCGTGGTTATGGCTGCAAGTAAAACGCATAGAGCGCATCACCCGCGCCCACCACGACGTATTGGCGGCCGTCGAGAAGAAACGTCTCCGGACCATTTGACGTGTTGGTACCCAGGCCCGCGTGCCACAACGGCTTGCCCGCGGCCGCGTCGTAGGCCACGAAGTTGCCGCCGCCGTCGTTGCCAAACAGCAATCCGCCGGCGGTGCTGAGGAGACCCATAGCGCCGCCGGTGCTCCCCGTAGCCGTCATGGCAAGCGGGCGGCTCCACTGCACTTTGCCGGTCTTGTAGTCGATCGCCTTCAACGTGCTGCCAACGTTCCCCACATTCCGCTCGGCCGCCGCCCATCCCTGCGGGCGCGCATCCGTGTCGGTGAGATACATCAGGCTGAACGACTGGCGGGTCCCGACATACAGCAGTCCGGTGTCGGGACTGAAGCTTGGCGGCGGCCAATTGGTGGCCCCGGACGTATCAGGAGAGACGAGCGTGCCTGGAACCCTCGCATCCTTGGCGGGATTGCGCACCGGCTGTCCCTTCGCGTTGATCTCGCGCACCCAATTCGCCGAGTCGATGAGTTTGGTGGTCAAAATGTGTTTGCCGTTGGTGCGATCCAGCAGGAAGTAGTGGCCGTTGCGGCTCGCCTGCGCGACGAGCTTGCGCGGTTGCCCATCGATGACGCCGTCGATCAGCACCGGCGTTTGCGCCGCATCCCAATCGTGCGTGTCGTGCGGCGTGACCTGGTAATGCCACACCATCTTGCCGGTCTCGGGATTGAGCGCGACGATGGTGCAGGTATATAAGTTGTCGCCTTCGCGGCTTTGCCCGGCGAGAACGGGATTGGGATTGCCGGTGCCGATGTAATAGAGATTGAGCTCGGGATCATAGGTGCCCGGCAGCCAGGGCATGCCGCCTCCGCCCAACATGGCGTACTCGTCCGGCCATGTCTCCGATCCTGGCTGACCCGCGCGTGGTGTGGTGTTGAAGCGCCACACGACCTCGCCACTTTCGGGCTCGCGCGACTCGAGATAGCCGGGAATATCGAGCGCATCACCGCCAACGCCGATGATCACTTGCCGGCCGATGATGATGGGCGCGTTGGTCGAAAAGTACTCTCGCTTCATGTTGGCGATTTCCTTGTGCCAGCGCTCCTTGCCGGTGGCGGCTTCGAGCGAGACGAAGTAGTTGTCGGGCGTCAGGAAATACAGCCAGTCGCCGTACATGCCGACGCCGCGATTGCCGATGTGATCGCCGCCGCGCGTCCGCCAGCGGAAGTGCCACAACTCGCGGCCGGTGCGCGCGTCGAGCGCCCACACGTGATCGGGCGCGGAGAGATACATGATGCCGTTCACCATCAGCGGCGTCGATTTGATCGTGGGGAGCGACGTGCTGGCGGAAAAATCTTCAGGTCCGTCGCCACCGATGACGGCATTCCCAGCCGACGTATTCAGCCGGTAGACCCACGCCAGCGTGAGGTTCTTCACGTTGGCTGTGTTGATTTGTTTCAGCGTGCTGTAGCGGCGGCCCGAGTAGTCGCCATGGTACGTCGGCCACGCGTCGACCGGAGGTTTGCCGAGGAGCGCCGGATCGAGCCTGGCGCTGGACGATTGGCCGCCAAGCGGCGCGCTTGCGACGGCGACGAGCAGCAGCAGGAACGCAGGTTTGAGAGTCATTTCAGTGTCGCCAGGTAAGCCGTGACATTGTGCATGTCGGCATCGGTCCACTTCATCAGCATGTCCATGTGCGCTTGCAGTGGATCAGTGACCACCACTTTGGGCGCGCCCTCGCTGCGCAGCCACGAGCGCATCTGCCCGGTCTTCTCGTCGAAGAGCGTAACGTCGAAATCCGTGAGCCGGACGAGCGTACCGCTGATCGATTCGCCCGTGGGCAGCGTGACGCTCGCTTTGAGCGCGTTTGGTTGGCGATGGGCGGGAAGCGGCGCCGCGCCCGGCAGACTCCCGCGCGGCAGCACCATACGCCCTTGCAGCACCGCAGGGTCGCTGTATTTCGCGCCGATGCCTTTCAGATCAGCGGCGGGGGAATGGCAGGTCCGACAACCGCCGGCACCGTTGAAAAATGTCTCGCCCGCCTTGGCATCGCCGACCAGGATGTCGAGAATCTTGTAGAGCCCGCGATTGGAGGCGAGATAGATCTCGCCGTGCAGGAAGGCGGCGAGCTCACGCACCTGGGCATCCGCCAGATCGAATTTCGGCATCCCGCGATCGGGCCGCCCGACGCGCAGAAACTCGCCAAGCTGTTTCCCGTCTTCGTCGGTCTGCACCACAACCGAGCGCGTGAGGTCGGGCCCGCTCGATCCGCCGCGTGCGTTGGAACCGTGGCAGAAGCCGCACTCGGCTTTGAAGACCTCCTGTCCGCGTTCTACTGAAGCAGTGTTGCCGGGCGGCTTCAGCGCCTGCTGTTGCGTCGCGGCGCTCGCCGCCCCTGAAAGCACCGCACACGCCGCGCCAACGATCACGCTGGTCCATTTCATCTCCATACCTCTACCAGATTCCTGGAATCAGGCGCCACCGAACCGAGGATTGGTAACTGCGATAACGCTCGCCAAACGCCGCGACAAGCGATCGCTCCTCCCACGGAATGGCGACCACGAGATACAGCGATGTGATCGCCGCAAACATCAGGCGATTGACCGTCATCGTCGGCGCGGCAAATGTCATCAACACCCAGCCCAGATAAATCGGGTGTCGCACCAGGCCGAAGGGCCCGCTGTCGCGGAAAACCACGGCTTCCGGCTTTTGCTGCGCCTGTCGAACGCCCGCCAGCTCGAGCGGACCGAGAAGACCGGCGCCGCGTGCCACGATGTGGACGCCGAACAGCTGCAGCGCGTAAAACAGCCAGCGCGCCGCGCCTTCAATGCGGTAAACCGTACCGGGCACGAGCTGCCATAGCATCCAAACGGCGATCAGCAGCGCGCTCGACACCCATACATAGAGCGAGCGTTCCATGTCGGATCGCACGAGCCGCGTCACCCAGCGCTTCCCAGCCTCACGGGCAAGGATCGAATGATGAGCGGCGAAGATCCCAAAGAGGATCGTGTTGATGACAAGGGCGCGCGGGAGTGCAACAGGATCGGCCGGCAGCGCGCTGCCTAATACAAGCGCGTAAAAGTACACGGTGTAGGCCAGCGCGGCGATGAACACTGCGCCGCCGAACCAGGCCACCAGTTGTGCCACGGCAGTATTATAAGAACCGGGGACGCACAAAAAAGGTTGAGTTGACCGAGCGCATCGCGATCACAGGTATCGGTGTCGTTTCAACTTTTGGAGTTGGCCGCAAAGCGTTCTGGGATCACGTGCGCCGGGGCGTGAGCGGTACGCGCGCCATCACCGAGTTCGACGCGAGCACGTACCCTTGCCAGGTCGCCGCGGCCGTTCCCCCGGTGACGATTGACGCCGCGATCGCGCTTGCCGGCGAAAACGGCAACGGCAACGGGCATGCCGATCCCAAACGGTACTCGCGGGCGGCGCTCTTCGGCGTCCTCGCCGCCCGCGAAGCCTGGAACGATGCGCAACTCGTGTTTGGCCAGCCAGCCGCTGGTGTCGTGATCGGCACTGGCGGCGGCGGGATCGACGTCGGCGAGCGCCAGTATCAGGACTTCTTCACCAGCAAGGGCAAACACGTTACGCCGTACGCCATCGCCGTGGGCATCTGCGGCATGGTATCGAGCGAGATCTCGATTGCGCTCGGCGTCCACGGCATCAGCCATGTTCTTTCGACCGGATGCACGAGCTCGACCGATGCCATCGGCTATGCCTCGATGCTGCTGCGAAGCGGCGAATGTGACGTCATCCTGTCCGGCGGTGCCGACGGATGCGTGCTGCCCGGCATGATCTTCGGCTTCTCGCGGATGCGCGCCGTGTCGACACATTACAACGATCGCCCGGATCAGGCGTCGCGGCCGTTCGATCGCGGGCGCGACGGCTTTGTGCTGGGCGAAGGCGCATGGATGGTGGTGCTCGAGCGCGAGTCACGTGCGCGCGCGCGGGGTGCGCGTGTCTACGCGGCCATCGAGGGCTACGCCTCCACCTGCGATGCCTATCACCGCGTGCAGATGGATCCCGACGGCGAACACATCGTCCGGTGTATGACGAGCGCGATCGACCGTTCGGGCCGGGCGATCGAAGACATCGGCTACGTCAACTATCACGGCACGTCCACGCAGCTGAACGACGTGATTGAGGCGCGGTGCACGCGTCGTGTGTTCGGTCGGCGTGCCGACCAGGTGCCGGGATCGTCGACCAAGTCGATGATCGGCCATCCTCAAGGCGCCAGCGGCGCCGCCGGTGTGGTGACTACCGCGTTGGCGCTGTCGTGCGGGTTTCTACCGCCGACCATCAATCTCACCGAACCCGACCCCGAGTGCGATCTCGATTTCCTTGCTCTGCAGGGGCGCGAGGAGCATCCGGCTGCCGCGTTGTGTAACTGCCTCGGGTTCGGCTCCAAGAATTCCGCTCTGGTCCTGGGCGCGGCGTAGGCTGCAAGCATGGATGACGCGGTCGTTGTCGGTGCGGGACCCGCGGGCTCGCTCGCCGCAATGATCCTGGCACGCGCCGGGCTGAAGGTCCGTCTGTTCGACCGCGCTGCGTTTCCACGAACGAAATTGTGCGGCGACACGCTCAATCCCGGTGCATGCCACACGTTATCGCGTCATGTGCCGCTCGCGCCGCTGTTCGAGATGTCGCGGCCAATCGCGGGGATGTTGCTCACAGGACCACGAGGAATACAGGTGCGCGGCGAGTACGGAAGCGGCTTGCAAGGTCGCGCGATCGAGCGGCGGCACTTCGATGACTGGTTTCTGAATCTCGCGATACGGAGCGGTGCACGCACAGAGCAGGGCGTCGCCGTGGACGAGGTGATCGTCGATGGTGGCTGCGTGGCGGGCGTTCGCGTGCGTGATCACCGCAGCAGCGCGACGCATCCCGCGCGCTGGGTGATCGCCGCTGACGGCCGCCACTCCCGCCTCGCGTTTGCGGTCGGACTGGCGCGGCATCCTCCGCGTCCGCGGCGATGGGCGATTGGTGCGTATTTCGAAAACGTGGCGGATCTGTCCGACCTGGGCGAGATGCACGTAAGGCACGGCCATTACATCGGAGTGGCGCCGATGCCGGGCGGTTTAGCCAATGCGTGTCTCGTGGTCCCACACGAGCGCGATGCGAACGGCTGGCGCAACGTGGCATCGATGCTGACGTCGCACCTGGCGGCAGACCCGACACTTAAAGCACGGTTTGCAAACGCGCGCATGATCGGCGCGCCGGCCGTGCTCGGGCCGATGGCAGTAGACGCACGCACTTGCGGCGTGCCGGGGATGCTGCTCGCCGGCGACGCGGCCGGCTTCATCGACCCGATGACGGGCGACGGTCTCACGTTTGCGCTGCGCGGTGCGGAGTTGGCGGCCAACGTGACCATCGCGGTGCTCGATGGAACCAGCGATCGTGCCCATGCGGCAAGCCTCCTCGCATCGCAACGACGCGCGGCCTTTGGCTCGAAGTGGAGGTTCAATCGCGCGCTGCGCCGGCTCGTCGCGTCGCCCTATGGCGTCTCGACAGCCGCTGCAGCCGCGCGCGTTTGGCCGTGCGCGTTCGAGGCAATGATTCGCTATGCGGGGGACGCGTGAGCACCCCGGCGGTTGCGATTGCCGCGCTCACTCTCCTTGCGGTGCTGTTGATAATGGCAGGGGAGGGGGCGCTCTCCTCGTACAACGAGAAGCTGCTGCGCGCGCGAGGCGCGGTGGAGCCGCCGGATGATGTCTATCGCACGATGCGCTGGGCCTACCCGGCGTGCTTTCTCGCGATGACAATTGAGGGTGCGCTCATCGGGCCTGCCCCGCGAGATGCGCTCGCGATCGGCCTCGCCGTCTTCGGCCTCGCGAAGGCTCTGAAGATTTCCGCTATTAGTGCGCTGGGCCCGCGCTGGACGTTTCGGGTGCTCGTGCCGCCCAACGCGCCACTCGTCACCACCGGACCTTACCGGATCCTCCGTCATCCCAACTACCTTGCCGTCATCGGGGAGATCATCGGCGTCGCGTTGATTGTGTGGGCACCATTGACTGGTCTGCTCGCCGCGGTGGGATTCGGAGCCCTGATGTGGCAGCGCGTACGGATCGAAGAACGCGCTCTCGGCCTTCGGCCGGCTCAGGACGACCCTGGCACCGGTGGGAGGGTCGGGAGACAATAGTCGCGCCCGATATGACGCAGCGTGTCGAAGCAGTTCTCCCCCGATGGGCCCGTGCGCTCGACTGGGCCAGCGCAGGCCTTGTCTTACTCAGCATCACAGTGATGATTTTCGGAGGGTTCCGGGAGTGGACGCCGTTTGGCCGCTTGTCGGTCACATCGTGGATTCGTCCGTTGCTCCTGGCCGCGGCGCTGTTGCTCGTTCGTCACGCGGTGCGTCGTCGTCCCGCGATCTCGGATCGCGTGCTCGATGCGCTGCGTCGCTGGCGAAATCTGCCCGAGGCGCGCGTCCTGTGGCCGATCTTCTTGTCTACGCGCTTCGGCGTGTTGATCGTCGGCTTTCTCGGGCTCGTGCTGCTCGGCTACGCGCCAAACGCCAGGCCATGGTACCTCTACGAAAACGAGTTCCTCAACCTGCCCGCGCGGTGGGACACGGGGTGGTACCTCGGCATCGCCGTCGACGGCTACCAGTGGCGTCCCTCGAGCGACCCGCGCTATCAGCAGAACATCGCGTTCTTTCCGATGTACCCGATGCTGATGCGCTATGGCTCGTTGTTCTTTGCGCGGCAGCACATGTGGGTGGGGGTCATCGTCTCGTTTGTGTCTTTCTTTCTCGCCCTCAAGTACCTTTTCCGGCTGACACGCGTCTGGATTGACGACGACGGCGCCGCGGCGACGCTGGCGTTCATCGCCACGTATCCGTTCGCGTTGTTTTACAGCGCGGCGTACACCGAATCGTTGTTCCTGCTCACGATCGTCGGCGCGTGCTACCACTTCGAACGCAGTGAGCTCGTCAAGGCGGCCGCTTGGGGTCTCGTTGCGGGCCTGACACGCCCGAACGGGTGTTTGTTGTCGGTGCCGCTGGCATTCATTGCGCTTCGCCCGTGGCTGCGCAATCATGATTGGCGCCCCTTGCTGCCGCGGCTCGCCGCTGCGGCGGCGCCGGGCGTGGGCATGCTGATCTACTCGGCGTACATCTTCTCCCTCACGGGAAATCCGCTGCAGTGGGCGGCGCAGAACGCCGCGTGGGGTCGCGTCTACCGCGGTGTGGACGTACTCGTCGGCGAACGGATCGAGTTTCTGCAGCAGTACGGCTTCTACGATTATGCGACCAACCGCAGCATCGACATGCTCTACGTCGTGTCTGTCGTGTTCGTCCTCGCGAGCGTGTGGCCCGTGTACCGCCGTTTCGGATTGCCCTATGCCGTGATGATTCTCCTCAACGTGATTCCGCCGCTCACCATGGGCGGTCTGCTGTCGATGGGACGCGTGACGTCGGTCATCTTTCCTACATTCATGTGGTTTGGCGCAGCTGTTCCGGCGCGCCACCGCTTGGGCTGGTTCGTGGTGTTTGCAATGCTGCAGGCGCTCTGCGCGATCGCATTTTTCACGTGGCGGCCGTTGTACTAGCGCGACGTGAATCTGGAGAGTTGGAGAGTTGGAGATGTGGAGATTTGGAGCCGATTTGATAATTTGTAAAATTTGGAGATTCGCAAATTTGCAAATCTGCAGATCACCAAATCCTCTCCAAATCCCCAACTCTCCAACTCCCCAAATTCACGCACCACGTGATGTACGGGTAGATATGTAGCGGCCGACCTTCAGGTTCGCCCCTGCGCTATACTGGCGAAAATCGTCATGAAAACGGCCGCCACTTTTGCCTTGCTCATTGCAGTCGTCGTGTGCGGTCCTGCTGGTCACGCCCAAAGTTCTGCAATCAACAAAGAAGACGCCGCGACACTTTCGCGCGCGCAGGCGCTCATCGCGAAAGGCGACTACGCAGAAGCGGAAGCGCTGCTGCGTCCGATCGCCACGTCGAAGCCGACGAGCGATGTTGCGCTCGAGCTCGGGTTGTTGCAGCAGTATCTGGGCAAGCGCGGTGAAGCGCGCCGTACGCTGCAACTGCTCCTGTTGACCGAATCGGCAACCAATACGGCTCACGACTACGCCCGCGCCGCGCGCGCGTCGCGCGCGCTCGGACGATTCGAGGACGCCAACTCGCTGTATCGCGAAGCCTCCACCCTGGCGCCCAATGACGCCTCGATCAACGCTGCATGGGGAGATCTGTTCTTCGAGAAATACAACCGTCCCGAGGCGGCGCGTTCCTACCAGGCCGCGTTGAAGGCGCAACCGGATTACGTGGCGGCAATCGTCGGGATGGCAAAGGCGGTGGCCGACGATAATCCACCGGCGGCACTCAAGTACGTGCAGCGCGCGCTCGAGCTCAACCCCAACGACGTCAGCGCGCATCTGTTTCACGCCGACCTGTCGATCGACAACGACAAGCTCGACGAGGCGCGGGCGTCGGTCGACAAGGCGCTCTCCATCAATCCCAACAGCCTCGAAGCGCTCGCGCTGAAAGCCGCCATCGGCTACGTCAAAGATGATGCGGAGTATCAAACCAGCATCGCGGCCGCGCTGAAGTTGAATCCGTTGTACGGCGAAGCGTACCGCGTTGTGGGCGCGATCGCCGCACGCTATTACCGCTTTGACGAGGCCGTAGAGCAGGTGCGCCGCGGCATCGCGATCGATCGCGAAAACGCACGCGCCCAGGCGGACCTTGGTTCGCACCTGATGCGCACCGGTGACGAGGCCAACGCCCGGCGTGCACTGGAAGTCGCATTCCGTGCCGATCCATTCGATGTCCTCACGTACAACCTGCTCGGGCTGCTCGACGCACTTGCGACCTTCCAGACCGTCCGCGACGGCGACTTGATCATCAAGCTACATCCCGACGAAACGCCGGTGATGAAAGAGTACGTGCCGGCGCTCGCGCAGGAGGCACTCGCCTCGCTAAGCAAGAAGTGGAACTACGTGCCGAAGGGACCGATTCTCATCGAAGTGTTCCCGAAGCACGACGACTTTGCTGTCCGCACCGTGGGTCTGCCCGGCATGATCGGCGCCCTCGGTGCCTGTTTTGGCCGTGTCGTGACGATGGACTCGCCAAAGGCGCGGCCGCCTGGCGAATTCAACTGGGGCGCGACGCTCTGGCACGAGCTCGCGCACGTCATCACGCTGCAGCTGTCCAACCAGCGCATTCCGCGCTGGCTCACCGAAGGTATTTCGGTCTTTGAAGAAAAGCGCGCACATGCGGAATGGGGCCGCGAGATGGAGCTGCCGTTTGCGCGCGCGATGGAGGCGGGCGAAATCCTCAAGGTCGCCGACCTCAACTCAGGTTTCCAGAACCCGCGTACGATTTCTCTCTCCTACTACGAAGCGTCGCTGCTCGTTGAACATATGGTGGCGCGATTCGGCGAAGCGAAGCTGAAAGAGCTGGTGCAGTCGTTTGCCACCGGGCTCAACACCGAAGCGGCCGTGCAGAAGGTGCTCGGGGTGGAGCTTGATGCGCTGCAGGGGTCGTTCGACACCTTCCTCGGCGAGCGTTTCGGCACATTGCGCCGTGCGCTCAACGCGCCCGACGACTTTAATCCCGACCTGACCGTCGAAAAGATCAAAGCTGTGGCCGTCAGTCATCCTGAGAGCTACGTCGTGCAGATGGCGCTCGGCCGCGCGCTACGGCAGACCGACCCGGAAGGCGCGATTGCGGCGTTCGAGGGGGCGGCAGCGCTCGTCCCAATGGTGACGGGAGAGGAAAGTCCCTACATGCAGATCGTCGAGGTCGCCCTCGCGCGCGGAGATAAGGCGAAAGCGGCAGAGGCGCTGGAGAAGATGACGGCGCAGGATCATACGGACGTGAACGCCGCCCGTCAGCTCGTCGGATTGCTCGATGCGGCCACAGAGGGCCCGCGCCTCCGGCTCGCGCTCCAGCGCGTGGTCGCCGTGGATCCCTTCGATGCCCCCGCCCACACCACTCTGGGTCGCATGGCTCTTGCATCGGGACAAACGGCAGAGGCTGTCAAAATGTTCCGCGTTGCGCTTGCCGCCGGCCCCATCGATCGCGCCGCCGCGCACGCCGATCTCGCTGAAGCGTTGTTTGCCGCCGGCGACCGCGAAGAGTCGAAGCGCGAGGCGCTCGCGGCGCTCGAGATTGCGCCGACCTTCGAGCGCGCCCAGGATCTCTTGCTGAAACTGCTCGAGGGGCGTCGATGACACGGACAGTGCTGGGCGGCGTATTTTTTGTCAGTGCGGTTCTCCTCGCCACACCGTATGTTGCCCCTTATGCCCAGGCGCAAAACCCGGTGCTGAGCGACGATCGCTTTGCCGGTCTCCAGTGGACGTTTGCCCGGATCAAATACAACTCATTCGCAGGCCAGGCGCAGAGCCGGTTGCGCGTCGGTTATTGGGAAGAACCGTGGGCGATTGACGCTCCCGCTGCCGAACAGAATCTGTCTCGTCGCTTGCGAACGGTCACCTCGATTGAGGTCGGCGAGCCCGTCGTTATCACCCTCGACGACGACAAGCTCTGGCAGCATCCCTGGATTTACATTGTCGAGCCGAGCAACCTCGTGCTGAGCGACAAGGAAGCAGCGACGCTGCGCGAATTCCTCTACCGCGGCGGAACGTTGATGCTCGACGACTTCCACGGTCCGTACGAATGGGATCTGACCGTCCGGCAAATCAAACAAGTGTTTCCCGATCGCGAGATCGTCGAAATCGAGCCGCCGCATCCGATCTATTCGTCGTTCTACAAGATCGACAAGTACCCACAGATTCCCGGTCTCGGCTCGTTCTTTCAGGGTCGAACATGGGAAAAGGGCGGGTTTGTCCCGCACCTGCGCGGCATTCTCGACGACAGCGGGCGCCCCATGGTGCTCATCAACTGGAACACCGATATGGGCGACGGTGTTGAGTGGTCAAATGCGGAGGATTACCCGGGCTACATCAAGTGGACCGCAATGGCCTACCAGATGCTGATCAACGAAGTGATCTACAGCCTCACGCATTGATCCCTCATGGAGCAGACGACCGAAGTCAGTAGCCTTGCCGCGCGTGTTGCCGACGGCCGCGAACGCATTCTGCGCGAGCTGCGCAAGGTCATCGTCGGCCAGGACGAAGTGGTCGAGCAGGTTCTGATGGCGCTATTCACCGGCGGCCATTGCCTGATTACGGGTGTGCCCGGGCTCGCCAAAACGCTGCTGATCAAGACAATCGCCGAGATCCTGCATCTCAGCTTCAAGCGGATTCAGTTCACGCCCGATTTAATGCCGGCGGATATTACCGGCACCGAGATCCTCGACGAAGACGACGGACGCCGCGCGTTGCGTTTCGTGCACGGGCCGATCTTTGCCCAGATCCTCCTCGCCGATGAGATCAACCGCACGCCGCCCAAGACGCAGGCGGCGCTGCTCGAGGCGATGCAGGAGTATCACGTCACAGCGGCGGGGCGCACCTACGAGCTCGAACGGCCCTTTTTTGTGCTAGCGACACAAAATCCGATCGAGCTGGAAGGCACGTATCCCCTCCCCGAAGCGCAGCTCGATCGCTTCATGTTCAACATCGTCGTGGGCTATCTCTCGCCTGAGGACGAGGTGCGCGTCGTCACGCAAACGACCGGAGCGACCCTGGCGTCGCCGGAACGGGTATTGGATGGCAGCGACATCCTCGCGTTTCAGCACAACGTGCGCGAAGTGCTGGTGGCGGACGAAGTGGCGCGCTACGCGGTGGATCTCGTGGACAGCACGCGGCCCGGCCGCGGCCGTAAACTCGACTTCGTCGAGAAGTGGATCAAGTGGGGCGCGGGGTTGCGCGCATCCCAGGCGCTCATTCTCGGGAGCAAGGCGCGCGCGGTGATGCACGGCAGGCATCACATCTCGGTGAAGGATATTCAGGCGCTTGCGAAGCCGATCCTTCGACACCGTGTGATTCCGAACTTCTACGCCGAGGCCGAAGGTGTGACGCCCGATCAGCTGATCGACCAATTGCTTCATGCCGTACCTGCGCCAGCAAGCGGCCTGTAGCAGAAATGCGTTGCCGCTAGTGGCATCCGACATCCGCACGCGATATCTCGACCCCGCGGTCATCGCCAAGCTCGGTACGCTCGATCTGAAGGCACGCGCCATTGTCGAAGGGTTCCTCAGCGGCCTGCATCGCAGCCCGTTCAAAGGGTTCAGCGTCGAGTTCGCGGAGTATCGCGAGTATTTTCCCGGTGACGATCTCGGCACGCTCGACTGGAAGGTCTACGCCAAAACCGATCGCCATTTCGTCAAGAAATATGAAGAAGAGACAAACCTCGATTGCCACATCCTGCTGGATGTGAGTGCGTCGATGGGCTATGCCTCGGGGGCGGTCACCAAGCTCCAGTACAGTTCGTATCTCGCGGCGGCACTGTCGTACCTGATGACGCGTCAGAGGGATGCGGTGGGCCTGATCGCGTTCGACGACCGGATTGAGCAGATGCTGCCGGCCAGCGCGCGCCCAGGACACCTCACCTCTATTCTGGTCACGCTCGAGCGGCTCGAGCTCGGGGCCAGGACGGACATGTCGAAACCGCTGCGCGATCTCGCCGAGGCCATTCGCAAGCGCGGCCTGGTGGTGCTGATTTCAGATCTCCTGGACGATCCAGTCCGCGTCGTGGACGGTCTCAAGCGTTTTCGCTATCGCGGCACCGAGGTGATCGTGTTTCACGTGCTCGATCCCGCCGAACTGCAGTTCCCGTTTGAAAAGGCGGCGCGGTTTCGCGACATGGAGACGCAGCACGAAGTGCTGGCCGTGCCGGACGCCGTGCGGACCGATTACCTGCAGGCGGTCGCAAATCTCATCGAGCGCTACAAACGTGAGCTGCGCATGGCGGGGATCGACTATACGATGCTCGACACTTCGGTGCCGCTCGAGACCGGTCTGATGACATATCTGCTGCGCCGCGGAAAGAACTATTGAGAGATGGGTGGCCTCGCGTTTCTCTACCCGCTTCTCCTGGCCGGCGCCGTGGCGATTGCGATCCCCATCGCTCTCCATCTGTTCCGACGGCGCACCGACACGATCGTCGACTTTCCCGCCGTGCAGCTTCTGCACAAAGCGCCCGTGGAACTGCAGCGTCGCCGGCGGATCCGCGAGCTGATTCTTCTCGCGCTGCGCGTGACCGCGCTCGCGCTGCTTGCCTTGGCCTTTGCCCGGCCCTACTTCAGATCGACCGCGTCGGCGATCGCATCACCGATCACGATCGTCGCCGTGGACACGTCGATGAGCATGTCGGCGCCGGGGCAGTTTGACGCCCTGCGGCAAGCTGCCCGCAAAGCCGTGAGCGATGCGCCGGGCACCGCGCTCGTCGGCCTCGTGACATTCTCGGATTCGGCAACGCTCGTCGTTGCGCCGACTGCGGATCGCGGCGGTGTGCTGGCCGCAATTGACGCCGCTGCTCCCGGCCCTGGCGGCACACGTTTCCGGACCGCGCTTGGGCGCGCCTCCGAAGCAATCGGCGCCGGTGAAGGGCACATCGTCGTTGTGACCGATCTCCAGCAGGCCGGCTGGGAAAGTGCCGACGAAGGCGCAGTGCCGGACGGCGTCGGCGTGGACGTGGTGGAAGTGCGCGCGCCGGAATCAAACCTCGCCGTTACCGCCGTGCGCCGTGAAGGTCAGGCCGTGGTGGCGGCGGTCCACAACTTCGGCACCCGTCCCGCGCGCGTGGCCGCTCGGCTCAAGATTGACGGCCGCGAACGCGCGACCGAGCGCGTGGACGTCGCGCCGCAGTCTGCAGGCGAAGTTCGCTTTGCTGCGACGCTGCCCCCGCGCGGCGGCGTGGAGGTGGCGATCGACGATCCCGCCGGCTATCAGGCGGACAACGCGCGGTTTCTCGTGCTCGATCCAGCGGCCGCCGTGCCGATCCTGGTTGTTACATCCGACTCGCCAGCCACGTCGCGCGCCGGACTCTACGTTGAACGGGCCTTGAGCGTAGCGGACGAAGGGGCGGGATTTCACGTCCGCGCCATCGACGGTGGACAATTTTCGTCACTCAAGGCTGACGAGTTTGGCGACCCGGCGGCAATCATCCTGCTGGGCACGCGCACCCTGGACAGGACGGGTCGTGACAGGATCGCCGCGTACCTCAAAAACGGCGGCCGTATCTTGTTGACCCTGGGGCCCGACATCGATCTCGACACGCTCAACGACACCCTCGGCGCTGACGTGGGAGTCGAATCTGAGGCGAAAGGCGGCGCCACGGTGACGCTCGTGGCCGTTGATGCGCGGCATCCGATCTTTCGTCCCTTTCTTAATCCAAGCGGTGCGCTCGGAGACGTCTATGTCGAGCAGTACCGGCGTCTGAAGGATCAGAAGGATCGCACCGTGCTCGCGAGATTCTCAGGGGGGCCGGCCGCGCTCACTGAACAGTCGGTGGAACGGGGCCGTTTGCTCGTGTTCACCTCCGATCTGGATAACCAGTGGAATCGCTTTCCGTTGAATCCGGCGTTCGTGCCCTTCGCGGTGGAATCGATGAAATACCTGACGCAAGGCCGGGAACAACGGCAATCGTGGGTACTTCCGGAAGTGCCGCCGGGGATGGCGCCGGCGCCAGGACTATATAACTGGCCAGCCACTGTGGCCGGAGGACGCGAACGGCGCGTGGCAATTAACGTAGATATTCGTGAGTCCAACCCCGCGCGGACCACTGTCGAGGGGTTTTCGGCCGGAATTATGCGCTTGAGTCAGTCAGCAGAACTAAAGGCCGCAACCGAAGCGAAAGAACAGGAAGAACGGCAACGGCTTTGGCAGCTGGGACTGCTCGCTATGCTGATCTCTCTCGCGGCCGAAGGGATCATCGGGCGAAAGGCGATATGAAACGTGCATGAAACTCAGCGAATCTTTGAACCGTTCGCTGGGTTGAATTCGGCGTAGCATATGCATTCGGACCCGGGCAACGAGGGGCAATGAAAGAGCAACGGCACCAGCTGCAATCGGTCCTTGCCGAAGTCAAGCGTCGATGGACGCGACGCGCGCAGCTGCGCGCGTGGACGTTGGGCGCAACTGCGGCAGCGACCGTTCTGCTCGCTGGCCTCGGCGCCGTGCTGCTCGTCGCGCGCGAGGGATTAGCGCTGGTTCTCACAATGGCAATCGCGCTGGCTGTCGCCGTGTTCGCGATTGCGCGCGCGTTCTGGCCGCTGCGCCGCTCACCATCCAATCGTCAGGTCGCCCGCTTCGTCGAAGAGAACTCCTCAGGTCTGGACGATGTACTGGTGACCGCCGTTGATTATGCCGAACGCCCGGAAGCGTCGCCGCAGATGCGCGAGTGGCTTGCGGGCGATGCGGTCCGGGCCGCGCGAGACGTTTCGCTCGATGACGTTGTTTCGAGCGCGTCGATGCGCAAGTGGTTGTGGCGAGGCGCCGCAGCCGCTGTTGCGCTGGTTGCCGTGTCGGGATTAATCAGTCCATCGTTCGAGCGCGCCGGAAATCTGGCTGCCGCGTATTTGTTCCCGACACGTCTCGCCGTTGAAGTTGCGCCGGGATCCGCAAAGGTGCGCGCTGGAGAGCCCGTGACCATCACGGCGAAGGTCAGCGGCGTCGATGGCGGGCTCACGCCAATGCTGAAAGTGGTTGTCGGTCAGCAATCGCGCGACGTTCGGATGGAGCCTGCTACCAAGGCCGGATACTACTCACTGACAATCGAGAAGGTCACGCAATCGTTTGGCTACAGCGTGTCCGCCGCCGGCGCCCGTTCGCCCGAATATGCGATCACCGTTGTCCGTCCCGCCCGCGTGGAACGCATCGACGTGCGCTACGAGTTCCCGAAGGAGCTCGGTCTCGAACCGCGCACCGACGAAGACAGCGGCGATATCTACGGTCCCGCCGGCACCAAAGTGCATCTCACCATCACCACGGATAAGCCCATCGCGACCGGGGCGCTGACGCTCGATGACGGCAGCCGCCTGAACCTGAAGGCCCGCGAGCACGTTCTCGAAGGCGACTTGACGATCGAAGACGACGGCTCATATCGAGTCGCGCTTGCCGACGTGGACGGCCTCGAAAGCAACGGCGACACCGAGTACTTCATCCGGACCCTGGACGATCGTCCGCCGGATGTCCGCATCTTGCGGCCCGCGGGCGACAAGCAGGTCACACCGCTCGAAGAAGTCGAGATCGCGGCGCGCGCGGACGACGACTACGGTATCGCGACGTTCGAGCTCGTGTTTCAGGCGCCCGGCGGTAAAGAGAAAGTCGTTCCGTTCCGCGGATCGAAAGGCGGCGTCACAGCCAATGGCCTGCACACGATGTTCATGGAAGACCTCGGCGTGCAGCCCGGTGACTTCGTGACGTATTTCGCACGCGCGCGCGATGTCTCGCGCGGCCGTCGATCGACCGAAGCTCGCAGCGATATCTTCTTCCTCGAAGTCAAACCGTTTGAAGAAGAGTTCGTCGCGGCGCAGAGCCAGGCCATGATGGGCGCAGGCAGCGGCGGCGATCGCGGTCTGCAGGGCCTGATCGAAGCGCAAAAAGAAATCATCGTTGCCACATGGAAGCTCGACGCGCGCGCGCGGCGCGCCCGCGACGCGAAGCCTGCAGACGACATCCGCGCCGTGTCGAAGGCACAGGCCGATCTGAAGAAGCGCGCCGAAGAAGCGGGCGGCTCGATGGCGCGCACCCTCGGAGATCCGCGGCGGCGGCGCAGCAACGGTCAGGCGCCCGGCGGAGCCGATCCGATCGGCAAGGCGATCGAGGCGATGGGCCGCGCCGTAGGTGAGCTCGATAAGCTCACGACCTCCATGGCCTTGCCGCACGAGATGGAGGCGCTCAATCAACTGCTGAAGGCGGACGCGGAAAACCGCCGACGGCAGGTCGCGCGTCAGCAGCAGGCGGGCGGCGGTGGCGGCATGAACCGCTCCGAAGCCGACCTCTCGTCGTTGTTCGATCAGGAGCTGCGCAAACGCAACCAGACCAACTACGAGACGCCGACGACGACCGAGGAGCGGCCGGAAGACAAGAAAGACGATCTGCTCGACAAGATCCGCGATCTGGCACGCCGGCAGGATGCGCTCAACCAGCAGCAGCGCGACCTTGCCCGCAATCGCGCACTGATCGAAGAAGAAGAACTCAAGCGTCAACTCGAGCGGCTGACGCGCGAGCAAAACCAACTGCGGCAGGAAGCCGACCAGCTCTCGCGTCAGATGTCGCAGCAGCGGAGCGGCCAGCAGAATCAGCAGAATCAGCAGGGCGAGCAGAGCCAGCAGGCGAGCGGACAGTCCTCATCAGGTCAATCGTCGCAGGGTCAGCAGGGCACGCGCCAGCTGCGAGAGATCTCGGAGGAGATGCGCAACGCGGCGTCGGATCTCGGACGGCAGAATCCGGAACAGGCCAGCGCGCGCGGGGAGCGCGCGGCGGAGCGCCTGCGCGAACTCGAACGGCAAGTGCAGACGGCAACCCCCAACGACCGCCATCGCGCGCTCGGTGATCTGCAACTCGAAACTCGTCAGCTCGCCGATGCCCAGCGACGGTTGACGAGCGAAGCGTCGAAGACCGGCGACGGCCAGGGCGGTCAGGATGCGCGTCGCCGTCTCGCCGGTGAACAGGAGCGGCTCGCGGATCGCGCCGAGCGCCTGCAGGAAAACGTGAAGCGGATGGCGAAAAGCGGCCAGGGAGACGCGGCCGAGCGGCAAGCCACCGGAGACGCGGCACGCGAGCTCGAGCGTCAGCAGCTCGACGACCGCATGCGAAAGGCGGCAGAGGGTCTGCGCAACAACCAGAACGGCGCGCGGCAGGGCGAGGATGTGGCGCGAGCGCTCGATGAGATCGCGCAGCGGCTTGGCGCCGCCGCCGGCACCCAGGATGCCGACTCGAAACGCTGGTCGGATCAGTTGGCCAAAACGCAGGAGATGCGCGAACGCGTCGCCAGTCTCCAGCGCGATATCGAAAAGCTCCAACGCGAAGGCGACCAGCAGGCGCAGGGCCAGTCCCGTAACGGACAGACCTCACAGCAGAATGGGCAGCAGAATTCCGCGCAAAACGGGCAACCGTCGCAGAACGGCAGCGGCCGTGAGGGTGCAACCGGCGAACAGGGTGGCGGTGAAGCGGGCGGCAATCGCGCAATTCAGGAGCTGCAGCGCGACGTCAACGAGCGGATGCGCGAGATGAATCGCCTTGCCGACGACCTCCGTCGGGAAAGTTCTGGCGGACAGGGACCGAGAACGCCAGAGGAGTGGTGGCGCAGCTTCTCGGCGCCTGGGACCGAAGCGTTCAAACAGGACTTCGCGCGGTGGGAGTCGCTGAAGAAGAACTTGCTGCTCGCGCTGGAGCAGGTCGAGACGAAAGCGACGGATCAGCTTCGCACGCGAGAAAACAAGGAACGGCTCAACGCCGGCGGGCACGCCGCAGTGTCGGAATCGTATCGGGAACTCGTGGAGAAGTACTACAAGTCTCTCGCCGCGCCTCGAAAACCGCAACAATAGAGGTTCCGGAGTTCCGGAGTTCCGCAGTTCCGGAGTTCCTAGGTTGCGGCGTTCGGACCTTTGAACTTCTGAACCTCTGAACCTCTGAACTTCTGAACCCCTGAACTTCTGAACCCCTGAACCTCGGAACCTCGGAAGTTCGGAAGTTCGGAACCTAGGAACCTAGGAACCTTAGACTAAGACTAGTAATGAAATGAGCTTCGCCGTCGCCCTCCCGTGGTGGGGCTATCTGCTCGCTTTCGCCGCAGCACTTCTTCTCGCGTGGATCTCCTACGCACGGTCTCCGCTCT
>JBKPAJ010000181.1:0-70162 GCA_046726375.1 Acidobacteriota bacterium | reverse complement strand
GCTGCCGGCCGAGCTCGAGGCGCTGAAGCGCCGCGGCGCCGAGGAGATTGCGGCGGAAGAGCAGCGCATCGCCGCGGTCGCCGCTGCCGAACGCGAGCGGCTGCTCCAGCAGACGCGCCGTGAGATTGAGCTGCAGGTCCGGCTCGCCAAACGTGAACTGGTCGAGCACGCCGCGGATCTTGCTGTGCAACTCGCTGGCGAGCGAATTCAGCAATCGATAACGCCGGCCGACCAGGAACGGCTCGTCGATCGATATCTAGAGGATCTGCCACGCCGAAGCGCCGAAACCGCGCGCCCCCGCCGTAGCTCCGCAAAACCCGGGGCGGAGGGGCCGCGCTGATGTCGCTGCGAACCTCCGCCACGCGTTACGCGCGTGCGCTCCTGGACGTTGCGATCAGGGAATCGGACGCGGCGAAAGTCGAACGCGATCTTGCCGGCTTTGTCGATCTGGTGAACGCCAACGCTGAGTTGAAGACCGTGTTGCTGAGCCCACGTGTGCCGGCAGCAGCGCGGCGAAACCTGGTGGCTCGCCTGGTCACGAACACCGGAACCGCGGCGCCGCTCGCCAAGCTTCTGGTCATGCTGGCCGAACGCGGACGCATCGAGCTGCTTCCGGACTTACTCGAGGTCTACCGCGAGCGTCAGCTCGCTTACAACAACATCGTCAGGGGCTCGGTCACGTCGGCGGCGCCTCTCGCGCCCGAAAAGCTGAAAGCGCTCGAGCATAGCCTGGCGAGCGCAACGGGCAAGCAGGTGCAGTTGGACGTGGCGGTCGATCCATCGATCATCGCCGGCGTCGTTGCGCGCATCGGCAGCACCGTGTACGACGGAAGTGTTCGAACCCAACTTCAGCGTATGAAGCAGCAACTGGTTGAAACCGTCTAGAGAGAGCGTAGCGCGGGCCGTTACGTTCGCGAGGTCATGGCGCGGAGCCACAACATGGATTTGAAAGCAGACGAGATCTCCAAAATCATTCGCGAGCAAATCGGCAGCTTCGCCGTTGACGTCGATGTCGCCGAAGTTGGCACCGTGACGTCGCTCGGCGACGGCATCGCCCGGCTTCACGGCTGCGAACGAGCCATGGCCGGCGAGATGCTCGAGTTTCCGCATGGTGTGTTCGGCATTGCGCTGAATCTGGAAGAAGACAGCGTCGGCTGCGTGCTGCTCGGCGAGTACCGCGAGATCAAGGAAGGCGACCCGGTCAAGCGCACGGGCCGCATCATCTCAGTCCCGGTGGGCGAGGAAATGCTGGGCCGGGTCGTCAACGCCCTTGGTCAACCGATCGACGGCAAGGGCCCGATCATGACAAAACAGTTCGCGCCGATCGAGCGTCTGGCGCCGGGCGTTGTCGATCGACTGCCGGTTCGCGAGCCGCTGCAGACCGGACTCAAGGCAATCGACGGCATGGTGCCTATCGGCCGCGGCCAGCGTGAGTTGATCATCGGCGACCGTCAAACGGGGAAGACCGCTGTCGCCCTCGACACGATCCTCAACCAGAAGGAAACCGGCGTCATTTGCATTTACAACGCCATCGGGCAGAAGCAATCGACGATCGCGCAACTCGTGCGCACCCTGGAAGAAAGCGATGCCATGCGCTACAGCATCGTGGTCGCGGCTGCTGCATCCGATCCGTCGCCGATGCTGTTCATCAGCCCGTATGCGGCGACGTCCATGGGCGAGTACTTCCGCGACAGCGGCCGCCACGCGCTTTTGATCTACGACGATCTGTCGAAGCACGCGCAGGCCTATCGCGAGATTTCACTCCTGCTGCGGCGTCCCCCCGGCCGCGAGGCGTACCCCGGCGACGTCTTTTATGTGCACTCTCGTCTGTTGGAACGCGCGGCCAAGCTGAATGACGAGCATGGCGGCGGATCGCTGACGTCGCTCCCGATCATCGAAACGCAAGCGGGCGACCTGTCGGCATATATCCCGACTAACGTGATCTCGATCACCGACGGTCAGATCTTTCTCGAGTCCGATTTGTTCAACCAGGGTGTTCGTCCCGCCATTAACGTTGGCAACTCGGTGTCGCGCGTCGGCGGCTCTGCGCAGATCAAGGCGATGCGCCAGGTTGCAGGCACCCTGCGTCTCGATCTTGCGCAATACCGCGAGCTGGCGGCGTTCGCGCAGTTCGGCAGCAGCGACCTCGATAAGGCCACGCAGCAGCAGCTCAATCGCGGCGCGCGCCTGGTCGAGCTTTTGAAGCAGCCGCAATATCAGCCGTTGCCGGTCGAAAAGCAGGTCGCGATCGTGTACGCCGGAACGCAAGGCTTACTCGATGAAATTCCGGTTTCGGATATTCGCGAGTACGAGCAAGAGCTCCATCGCTTCATGGATACGCGGTTCGGCAAACTGCTCGGGACCATTCGCGAGAAAAAGACGCTCGACGATCAGATCAAGGCCGAACTGACGGCGGCAATCAAGGAATTCACGCAGCAGTTTTTATCAACTCGTCAGGCCGCGGTCACGCGAGCCTAGCCCGGAGCCGAGCGCTGAAAGCTGACAGCTGAAATGCCATCGCTTATCGATATCCGTCGCCGCATCCGTGCGGTGAAGTCAACGCAGCAAATCACGAAGGCCATGAAGATGGTCGCTTCGTCGAAGCTGCGCCGCGCGCAGGAGCGCATTGTACGCGGGCGCCCGTACGCGCAGCACATGCTGCGCGTGTTCAACAGTCTCGCTACCCGCACGGACTCGGCGCGACACGTGCTGCTTCAGGAGCAGCCGGAAGGGCGGCCGCTGCTGATTGTGATCACGGCCGATCGCGGCCTCGCCGGCAGTTTCAACGCGAACGTCATCAAGGGCGCCGCGCAGTGGATCACCGCGCAGCCGGCCGATCGCGATCGTGCCGTCGCGCTGGCGCTGGTCGGCCGCAAAGGCCGCGACTTTTTCCTGCGCCGCGGCTTCGACGTCCGTTACGAGGAAGTCGGTCTGTTTCAGAACGTCAAGTGGTCGCATGCGCAGGCGATTGCCAACACGGCGATCAAAGAGTTTCTGGCCCCGGACATCGGTTCGGTTTATCTCGTTTACAACGAATTCAAATCGATCTTGTCGCAGCGCGTCGTGATCGAGCGGCTCCTCCCGATCGCCAAACTCGAACAGGAACCATCGGCCGCAGCCGTCGACTATCTCTTCGAGCCGTCGCCCGAAGAATTGCTCGACACGCTGCTCCCGTTCCACGTCGCCGTGCAGGTGAGCCGCGCGCTGCTGGAATCGTCGGCCGCCGAGCATGCGGCGCGCATGACGGCCATGGACGCGGCGACGCGCAACGCGCGCGAGATGGTCGATCGACTCACTCTCTACATGAACAAGGTTCGTCAGGCGTCAATCACGCGCGAGATCATCGAGATCGTCGCGGGCGCACAATCGGTATAAATCCCATGGCACCAGCTACCGCAACACCGACTCACGCAGGCAAGGTCGTTCAGGTCATCGGTCCCGTCGTCGACGTGGAGTTCGAAGGCTCTCTTCCGGCCATTTACAACGCGCTCCGCATCACCGGCGAGAACATCGACGTCGTCGCGGAGGTGCAGCAACATCTCGGCGAGAACCGCGTGCGCGCGGTGGCGATGAAGCCGACCGACGGCATGCAGCGCGGCATGAATGTGTCCGACACGGGCGCGCCGATTTCGGTGCCGGTAGGTAGTGCGACGCTGGGGCGAGTTCTGAACGTGCTTGGCGAACCAGTGGATTTCCCCGACCGCCCAGTCGACGCGACAGATCACTGGCCTATTCATCGCCCTGCACCGACGCTCGAGCAGCAGTCCACCGAACTCAAGATGTTCGAGACCGGGATCAAGGTCGTCGACCTGCTCGAGCCGTATCTCACCGGCGGCAAGATCGGCCTCTTCGGCGGCGCCGGTGTCGGCAAGACGGTCATCATCATGGAGCTGATCCACAACATCGCCACGAAGCACGGCGGCGTATCCGTGTTCGGCGGTGTTGGCGAACGCACCCGCGAGGGCAACGACCTGTGGCTCGAGTTCCAGGAGTCGGGCGTGATCGACATGAACGATCCGTCAAAGTCGCGTGCGGCACTGGTTTACGGCCAGATGACGGAGCCGCCCGGTGCGCGCCTACGGGTGGGCCTCTCGGCACTGACGGTTGCCGAGTACTTCCGCGACGCAGAAGGCAAGGACGTGCTGCTTTTCATCGACAACATCTTCCGCTTCACGCAGGCGGGCTCCGAAGTGTCGGCGCTCCTCGGGCGCATGCCGTCGGCGGTCGGCTACCAGCCAACGCTGCTCACCGAGATGGGGGAACTGCAGGAGCGCATCACGTCGACGAAGAAAGGGTCGATTACGTCGGTGCAGGCGATTTACGTGCCTGCTGACGACTACACCGACCCGGCGCCGGCGACAACGTTTGCCCACTTGGACGCGACCACGAACCTGTCGCGTCAGATTGCGGAACTGGGTATCTATCCGGCAGTCGATCCGCTCGCTTCGACGTCGCGCATTCTCGATCCGCGCGTTATCGGCGAAGAGCATTACAACGTTGCGCGTCAGGTGAAGCAGATTCTGCAGCGCTACAAGGACCTGCAGGACATCATCGCCATTCTCGGTATCGACGAACTGTCCGAAGAAGACAAGCTCACCGTTGCGCGCGCGCGCAAGATTCAGCGGTTCCTGTCGCAGCCGTTCTTCGTCGCGTCACAATTCACCGGCCGCGAAGGGAAATACGTGGCGATTGCCGACACGATCAAGGGCTTCAAAGAGATCGCCGAAGGCAAGCACGATGGCATTCCCGAGCAGGCGTTTTATCTCCAGGGCACCATCGAGGAAGTGCTGGAGAACGCGAAGCAGATTAAATAGTGGCGGGGCTTTAGCCCGCCGTCACGGACACGCGTATGGCTCTGCCAACCAAGCTGCAACTCAACATCGTCACGCCGGACCACTCGATCAGCCATGAGGTCGACGAAGTGGAGCTCCCAGGCCAGATGGGCTATTTCGGCGTGTTGCCCGGCCACGCGCCGTTCTTTGCCGGCTTACGCACGGGCACCATGTGGTACCGTCAGGGCCAGGACAAACATTATCTGGCGGTGTCGGTCGGCTTCGCGGAAGTCCTGCCCGATCAGGTCACGGTGCTCGCGCAGGTTGCGGAAAGCGCGGAGGATCTGGACGAGGCCCGGGCCCAGGCCGGCATGGCGCGAGCGGAGGAAATGCTGCAGCACGTCCCCGCGGAAGTCGACTTCGAGCGCGCGCGTCTGTCGCTGCTGCGAACGCTGCAGCAGCTGCAAGCTGAAGCCCGGAGAGGCGCACACCACTGATTCGCAATCTCGCCGCCCTGGTCCGCTACCGGGGTCTCATTCAAACGCTCGTCGCGCGGGATCTCAAAGCGCGCTATCGCGGCTCCGTCCTCGGCTTTTTCTGGTCGTTCATCAATCCGCTTCTCCTGCTCTCGATCTATTCGTTTGTCTTTTCAACCGTGCTGCCGCGCGCCGATGATGGTCTCGAGCCGTACGCACTGTTCATGTTCTGCGGCATCCTTCCGTGGACATGGTTTTCTTCGTCTATTCTCGAGGCCTCGAACGTCTTGATCTCGGGCGGCAACCTCATAAAAAAGGTGCTGTTCCCGGCAGAAGTGCTGCCGTTTGTGACCGTCTTCGCAAACATGGCGCATTTCTTTCTCGGACTGCCGATTCTCGCCTTCTTTCTCATTTACTACCGGCGCCCGCTCGATCCGATCGAGCTGCTATGGTTTCCGGTGATCGTGATCGTCCAGCTGCTGCTGCTGCTCGGTCTCTCGCTGTTTGTGTCGGCGCTGACGGTGCACTTCCGTGACCTCAAGGACATCCTCGGCAACCTGCTGACGCTGTGGTTTTTTGCGACGCCGATCATCTACCCGATGTCCCAGGCGCCGGAGAAATACCGGTGGCTGTTGAACCTCAACCCGATGACCCACCTCGCGATCTCGTATCAGGAGGTGCTGTTCTACATCGGGCCGCACGGGCACTGGAAATGGCTGCTGGCGCTGCTGGTGGGATCGGTGTTTGTCTTCCTGGCGGGTTATTTTGTTTTTGACAGGTTGAGGGATAGTTTTGCTGAAGAGGTGTAGGTTCGCAGGCACGCTCGCCTGCGGCGACCCTGCGAAGCTGCGAACTTCCAGATGAACGCCGCCATCGAAGTCCGGAACGTCTCGAAGGTCTACCGCCGTTACGCGCGACGGAAGCAGTTCGCCACGCTGAAATCGGCGCTTCTCAGCGGCAGCCTCATTCGCGACCTGCAGCCCGACGAAACCTTCCCCGCGTTGCGCGGCGTCACGTTCAACGTCCCCAAGGGCTGCACCTACGGCATCATCGGGCGCAACGGATCGGGCAAATCCACGCTGCTGAAGTGCGTCGCCGGCATCACGCGGCCGACCGACGGCAGCATCACAGTGGACGGCCGTATTTCGGCACTCATCGAACTTGGCGCCGGCTTCCACCCCGAGATCTCGGGACGCGAGAACGTTTTCATCAACGGCATCATGCTTGGCCTGTCGAAGCGCGAAATCCAGAAGCGCTTCGACGAGATCGTCGAGTTCGCCGAGCTCAAAGAGTTCATCGACGCGCCGGTCAAGACCTACTCGTCGGGTATGTACATGCGACTTGGTTTCGCTGTCGCCGTTCACGTCAATCCGGACGTGCTCCTGATCGACGAAGTGCTTGCCGTCGGTGACCAGGCGTTCACGGTCAAGTGCCTCGACAAGTTTGCCGAGTTCAGGCGCCGCAACAAGACGATCCTGCTGGTGACCCATTCGCTCGATCTGGTCGAGAAGTTCTGCGATCGCGCGCTCTGGCTCGATAAGGGGCGAACCCTCGCCGAGGGCGAACCGAAGCGAGTGGTCGCGGCCTATTTGATCGACGTCGAGAAATCCGAGGAGCACGAACTGGCCAAGGCCGAAGCTGACCGCGTCAAGTCGGCGGCCGCATCATCCGCGAGCGCTCCGGCAAGCGCGCCCGCTGGGGGTCCCGCGGATTCGAGCGCGCCGTCCGACATGTTCAAAGCTACCGAAGGACGTTGGGGATCGCGCGAGATTGAAATTACCGACGTCACGCTCAACGGCGCCGACGGTCGGCCCGCGCACGTTTTTCAGTCCGGCGAAGCGATTCACGTCCGGCTCAAGGTGATAGCGCACCAGCCGACCGAAGACTTCGTCTTTGGCTTTGGGCTGTTCAACGCCGACGGAATCTGTTGCTACGGCACCAACACGAATATCGAGAGTCTCGAACCATTCGAGTTGAGCGGCGAAGGCGAAATCAACTTTCACATCTCACGGCTCGATCTGGTGGAAGGCACGTACAAGATCGACGTCGCCGCGCACAAGCTCGACGGCTATCCCTACGACTATCACCGCCTGCTGTACACCTTCCGCGTGAAATCGCGGGCCAAGGACGTCGGCATCTACCGACCAGAACACGGCTGGTCGTTCTCGCCAAACATCCGTTTCCGATGATTCTCTCGCGCGATGAAGCGATCGCGTGGGTCGAACGGCGGCGGGCGCGCGCACTGCAGATCGTGTTTACCAACGGCGTGTTCGACCTGCTCCATCCCGGGCACCTGCGTTATCTGCAGGAAGCGCGGCGCCTTGGGGACGCATTGATCGTCGGGGTCAATTCCGATCGCTCAGTGCGGTCTCTCGATAAGGGTTCCAATCGGCCGATTAATCCGGAATCAGAGCGCGCCGAACTGTTAGCCGCCTTTGCCTGCGTGGATGCAGTGGTCATCTTCGACGAAGACACCCCGCACGAAATCGTGGCGGCGCTGAAGCCCGATATCCTCGTCAAAGGCGCCGATTGGGGGCCGAACAACATCGTCGGCCGCGATATCGTCGAGGCGCACGGGGGCAAGGTCGTCCGCATTCCGGTGGTGGAGGGGTATTCCACCAGTAAGCTCATCGACCGGGTGCGGAACATCTAGTCCGCGTGCACGACCATGTGAAAATAGAAAGACACACCCGGGACCGGTTATCCGGTCGCCGGGTACCTGTCTGTACGGACTCCCGTGGCCATCGCGACTTCACTCACCCTTCGGTCAATCCTCAACACCACGCTCGCCAAAAGCACTCTGGGCGCTAAGACGCGGGCGTTCAGCGGCCTTACGTCACCGGCGAAGGCACTGGCCGTCGCGGCGGCGGCCCATCGAGCTTCAGAAGCCGTCATCCTCTATGTCGTTCCGGGCGATCCCGATCTCGAGACGGCAACCGACGATGTGCGATTTTTTCTCGGTGCGCTCGAAGGGCTGTCCGAAACGGCCGCGGAACGCGCGGTGCTGCCCTTTCCGTCGCATGAAGTTGATCCCTATCGCGGACTCGCCCCGCATTTCCGCGTCGCCTCAGCCCGCGCCCGCGCGCTCCATGCGGCTGCGCTCGGCAACGCGCGTGTCATAGTCGCGTCGGCGCAAGCGCTGTTGCCTCGACTGCCCGCGCCGGAGTCGATCCTCGCTACCTCATTCGATCTCAGATCCGGTGTCGAGATCGATCCGCTCGCACTTGCCGGGATCCTCGTGGAAGGGGGCTACGAACGGCAGGATCCCGTTGACCAGCATGGCGAGTTCTCGCTTCGCGGCGGTATTCTCGATGTTTACCCCGCGGGCGAAACTTCGCCTGTCCGCATTGAGTTCATCGGTGATTCGGTTGAATCGATCCGGCGATTCGATCCCGGCACACAGCGATCGATCGAAACACTCGATCAATTTCAGATCGTCCCAGTACGCGAGCCCGAGGGCGCCGCGTCGTCCGTGTTCGAGTATGTGCGCGCGTCTCGTCCGCTCCGAATCGTGGTCGCAGAGCCGCAGGACGTTCGCACGAGCATCGAGAAGTGGTGGGCTCAGGTGTCGGCGTCCTACGAGGAACGCGACGGTGCGAAGGGCGAAGCGTTGCCCCCCGACGCCCTGCTTCTTCGCTGGGACGAAATCGATCGCGTCCTTTCCGCGGCAACAACTCTCGAGGAATTGAGCATTGGCGCAGCCGAAGACGATGGCGGCCCCGTCCACGTGCCGTCACAGCCGGCGCAGGAGTTTCGCGGCCGCATCCCCGATTGGATTGCCGAACTTCGCCAGGCGCGCGATCGCGGCGACACGATGATTTTCGTCGCCAGCACGCACGGTCGCGCCGAGCGCACGGTGGAGCTGCTGCACGACTATCAACTCCGCGCCGTGCTCGCCACGCGATCCGACGAGCGTGTGGAAGGCGCAGTGGTCGTTGCAGAAGGCTTCCTGTCGCGCGGATTTCGTTTGCCCGACGCGGCGCTTGCCATCTACGCGGAAGGCGACATCTTCGAGGAAGAGCGACGGCGCACGACGACGTCGCGAAAGCGGTCGCTCGCGGCGACATTTCTGTCAGACCTGCGCGATCTCAAAGTCGGCGACCTCATCGTCCATGTTGATCACGGGATCGGCCAGTTCGTCGGGCTCAAGCAGATCTCGGTCGGCGCGGGCGACGTGGTCCAGGAGTTTCTCGAGCTGCGATACCACGGCGAAGACAAACTCTTTGTCCCGGTTGAGCGGCTCGATCTCGTGCAGAAATACACGGGCGGCACGCGACCGCCCCTCGACCGGCTCGGCGGCACGTCGTGGGAGAAGGCGAAGACCAGAGTCAAAAAAGCGATGCGCGACATGGCGGAGGAGCTGCTCAAGCTCTACGCCGCGCGCAAAGCCGTGAGCGGTCACATCTTCAGCCCCGATACCCACTGGCAGGAGGAATTCGAGAGCGCCTTCGAGTGGGAGCTCACGCCCGACCAGATCACCGCGATCAGCGACATCAAGCGGGATATGGAGTCGCCGACGCCGATGGATCGGTTGTTGTGCGGCGACGTCGGCTACGGCAAGACCGAAGTTGCCATGCGCGCCGCGTTCAAGGCGGTCATGGACGGCAAGCAGGTGGCGTTACTCGCGCCGACCACGGTGCTCGCGTTTCAGCATCTCGAAACGCTCAGGCATCGCTTTGCCGCGTTTCCAGTGCGGATCGAGGTCGTCAACCGCTTTCGATCGACGCAGGACATCAAAGCGACCGTCGGGAACCTGGCGGCCGGCAAGCTCGACATCATTGTCGGCACGCATCGATTGTTGTCGAAAGACGTGCAGTTCAAGGATCTCGGTCTGCTCATCGTCGACGAGGAGCAGCGGTTTGGCGTGGCGCACAAGGAGCGCATCAAACAGATGCGCAAGAAGATTGACGTCCTTACCATGACAGCGACACCGATCCCGCGAACCCTCAACATGTCGCTCGTCGGCATTCGCGACATGTCCGTTATCGAAACGCCTCCGAAGGATCGCCTCGCAATCCAAACCAACGTCGTCAAGTTCGACGCGCAGGTGATCGCGCGTGCCATCCGTAACGAGCTCGCACGCAGCGGCCAGGTGTTCTTCATCCACAATCGCATCGAGTCGATCTTCTCGATGGGAAATCTCATTCAGCGTCTCGTGCCGGAAGCGCGAATCGTGATCGGCCATGGTCAGATGGGAGAGCACATTCTGGAACGCGCGATGCTCGACTTCATGGCGCACAAGGCAGACGTGCTGCTGTCGACCACCATCGTGGAAAACGGGATTGATATCCCCAACGCAAATACGATGGTCATCAACCGCGCGGATCGCTATGGCTTATCGCAGCTCTACCAGCTCCGCGGCCGTGTCGGGCGAAGCGATCGGCCGGCGTACGCGTACTTGCTGATCCCGCCCGAAGAAGCGTTGTCGCCGGTCGCACGCAAGCGGCTCGCTGCAATCAAAGAGTTCAGCGATCTCGGCAGCGGCTTCCGGGTGGCGGCGCTCGACCTGGAGATTCGCGGCGCCGGGAATTTGCTGGGCGGCGAACAGAGCGGGCAGATCGACGCCGTCGGCTTCGAGATGTACACGAAACTGCTGGAGGAAACGATTCGCGAACTGAAGGGCGAAGACCTCGAGGACGATGTGCGGGCAACCGTGAACCTCAGGATCGATTTCCGCATCGACGAGAGCTACGTGCCGGACATGAACCAGCGATTGATGATTTACCGGCGCATCGCCGCCGCGCGATCCGAGGAAGAGCTCAATCGGATCATGGAGGAAGTCCGAGATCGGTACGGCCCGCCGCCCGTCCCGGTCCTGAACCTGGCGGATTACGGCCGCATCCGCGTGCTAGCGGACGGCCTGGGCATTGAAAGCATCGAGCGCGAAGGTGCGATTGTCGCGATGCGGTTTCGCGAAAAAGCGAAAGTCGATCCCGTTCGGGTGGTTCATCTCGTTCGAGAGCGTGGCGACTTGCAGCTCGTGCCGCCTGTGTCGCTAAAACTGGACCTGAAACCAGCACCGCGCAGCGGCCGCCGCAAACCGACCCGTGAACCGGCATGGTGGACCGCCCGGGCCACCGCCGCCGAAGTGACCCCCGGCTTTTCAAAGGCGGAAATTCTCAAGCCCAAAGCGGAGGATCCGCGCAGTCCGGGCGGTATTCTGCACAGGCTGACCGACCTGCTCGAGGAACTGCAGGCCTGATGCCGGCGGGCGGCGTCTAATCTGCTAAACTATTCATTTGGCGGAACTTGCCCATGAAACGCATAGCAGCAACCCTCGCGTTTGTGTTTGCGCTCGCCTTGTCCGCGCGCGCCGACATCCTCGAACAAATTCTCGTGAAGGTAAACGGCGACATCCTCACCAAGAGCGACCTCGAGCAACGGCAGGTGATGGCTTTGCGGCAAAAGGATCCGAATTTCCGCCCGGCATCGGACGCTGAGCTGCAAAAGGCCCTGGTCGAAGTGACACCACAAGTCATCGTCGACGCGGTCGACGAGATGCTGCTCGTGCAGCGGGGACGCGAGCTTGGCTACTCGCTCGGCAATCAGCAGTTCCAGGAAATCATCGAGAACATCAAGAAAGAGAACAAGCTCGAGAGCGACGAGCAATTTCAGGCGGCGCTCAAGCAGGAGGGAATGACGCTCGACGATCTGCGCAAGCAGCTCGAACGCAATCTCCTCGTTACGCGCGTCCAGCAGGTCGAGGTGATGGGCAAGATCAGCGTCACCGAAAACGAAATCACCGAGTTCTATGAGAAGAACAAAGGCTCGTTTTCGACACCACCTTCGATTACGCTGCGTGAGATCCTCATTGCCGTTCCTGAAACCGACAAGGGCGTCAACGTCGCGGCAGACGATGCCGCGAGAGCCAAGGCCGATGACGTTCGCAACCGCGTCATCGCAGGTGAAGCGATCGCGCAGCTGGCGTCACAGTTCTCCGATTCCGGTTCGAAGGCCAATGGCGGGTTGATCGGCCCAATCAGCCGCGACGATCTCTCACCCGAATTGCAGAAGCTGCTTGCGACCATGAAAGTCGGCGAGGTCACGTCGGTGCTGCGCACGCAACGCGGCTATCAAATCATCAAGCTCGAATCGTCCGTTGGCGCGAAAACCAAAACGCTGGACGAGGCCCGCGCCGAAGTGTCCGATCGGCTCGCCGCGAACAAGCGGCAGGGACACCTCGAGATCTACCTTCAGCATCTGCGCGAACAGGCAACGATCGACTGGAAGAACGAGGAGATCAAGAAAGCGTTCGACGTCGGCGTCAAGCAGCGGCAAACCACGACACAGTGATGGGTGAGCGAGAACTCCTTACACGCACTACCGCTCCGGCGGAGTTCGACTGGTACGCGATCTGGACGCGTTCGCGGCACGAAAAGTTCGTCCAGGAGCAGCTGTCGCGCAAGAAGGTCGATGTCTTCCTGCCGACGATCACCAAGTGGAGCCGCTGGAAAGATCGCAAGAAAAAGATCGATTGGCCGCTGTTTCCCGGATACCTGTTCGCCCGCTTTGACGTCGCGGATCGATTCTCGGTCGTGAACTGCGAAGGTGTCGTGACGATCGTCGGCTCCGAAGGCATGCCATCGCCCATTCCGGACATTGAAATCGACGGCATTCGTACGCTGGTAAACAGTGAGCTCTCATACGACCCGTGTCCGCTCATCAAAGAAGGGATGATGGTGGAAGTGCGGCACGGTCCCCTGAAAGGCGTCATCGGGCGCCTGGTTCGCAAGGGCGCGCACGCGCGTCTGGTGTTGTCTGTCGATCTCATCGGCCAGGCGGTGAGCGTCGAAGTGGATGCCGCTGACGTCAAGCCGTATTGACTGGCTCTGGTCGGGCAGGTCGGACGGGTAGCACAACCTGGGTCAATGAAAATCGGTTCCGTTCAACTGTCGTCGCCGATGGTCGTGTCACCGATGGCCGGCATGACCGACACCGCATTCCGACGGCTGGTCAAGCGGCAGGGCGGGTGTGGTCTGGTTGTCACCGAAATGGTGAGCAGCGAAGGCCTCGTTCGCGGTATCGATCGGACGCTCGAGTACGCCGAGTACACCGAAGAAGAACGGCCGGTTTCCATTCAGATCTTCGGCGGTGATCCCGAGCGGATGGCCGAAGCCGCGCGCGTCGTCGAGGGGATGGGCGCCGACATCGTCGACGTCAATATGGGCTGCCCGGTGCCGAAAATCGCCAAGCACAATGCCGGCTGCAGCTTGATGCGCGAACCCGAGCACGCCGCGACCGTGATCCGGGCGATGGTAAACGCCGTCGCGATTCCGGTGACCGTGAAAATGCGTAAGGGCTGGGACGACCGCGAGCTCACCGCGTCGGATTTGGCAAAGCGGGTCGAAGACGCCGGCGCATCGGCGATCACCATTCATGGACGGACGGCGAAGCAGTCGTACAGCGGCGTCGCCGACTGGGATTTCGTCGCCAGCATTGCTGACGCCATCGCGATTCCTGTGTTCGGATCCGGCGACTGCGTCGCGCCGGAACAGATTGTCGAACGGCTTCGCAAGGGCGTCAGCGGCGTGTTCGTCGGCCGTGGCGTGCTCCGAAATCCGTGGATTCTCGCGCAGGCGCAGGACATGCTCGACGGCCGTGCACCGCGTGAGGTGACCGACGAAGAACGCGGCTGCTTTCTGCTCGACTACATCGATCTGTTGCTCCACGAGCGGGTGGACGAAGCGGAAGGGTTCCGACACGTCGCGCCGAATCAGGACACGCCGGGTCCGGCGTCGCGGCACGATCGCTGGGTGATCAACAAGCTGCGCGCGCTGTGCGGCTGGTACACGAAGGGTCTCGACAACGGGTCGCATCTGCGCACGGCGGTCAACGCCGCGACCTCGCTTGCGGAGCTGCGTGGAATCATCGACCGCTTCTTTTTTGCGCCGGCTGCCGTCGATATCGGCTGATGCGCATTCCTGAACGCGTCCGCGGCATCGAGCTGCCGCAGTTCGACGTGCTCAACGACATTGCCGCGCGCTGGCGCGCGCGCGGCGCCGACGTCATTACACTCGGCCAGGCGCTTCCCGGGTTCGCGCCCCCTGCGGCTGCCATCTCGGCGCTGCAGCGCTCGCTCGCCGATCCATCGGCGCATGTTTATTCCGCCGACTCCGGCATCGCGGAACTGCGGTCAGCGCTGAGCGGCTGGCTCTCGACACTCGGCGCTCAGGTCGATCCCGAGCGTGAGGTGATCATCACCGCTGGCGGCAATCAAGCGTTTCAGCTCGCGTTGACCACGCTCGTTCAAGCGAACGACGAAGTGGTTCTTCCCGCGCCGTACTTTCTGAATCACGAAATGGCAGTGCGTTCGGTTGGCGCGCTGCCTATTGAGGCGCCCGTCCCTGCCGCGCGCGGCTTTGCCGCGAGCTGGGACGACATTGCTCCGCACGTGACGCTGCGCACGCGCGCCGTCGTTCTCGTCACGCCGAGCAACCCGACGGGCGCGGTCATCGGCAGCGAGCGACTGCAAGAAATCGTCGCCGCGTGCGCGGAGCGCGACATCATCGTCATCGTCGACGAAACGTACTTGCAGTTCGTGTACGACAACAAACCATCCACTGCCGCCGCGCTGCGGGCGTGGCGCGACGCCGTCGTCGTGGTCGGCAGTTTCTCCAAGGCCTACGCGATCACCGGCTGGCGGTGTGGATACTTGCTGGCAAACGCCGATGCTGTTGCCGAGGCGATGAAGATTCAGGACTGCATGGTGATCTGTGCGCCGGTCCCTGTGCAGCACGCGGTCGCGGCCGTCCTCGAGAGCGAACCCGATTACCCGCGCAGATGGTTGCCGGAACTCAACGAGCGCCGCGAGTATTTGTTGACCGTGCTTGCCGCGACGCCGGGCCTCCAACCAGTGCGTCCCAGGGGTGGGTTTTTCGTGATGGTGCAGGTCGCGGGTTGTCGAGACTCGCGTGCGCTCGCGATGGATCTCATCGAGCAACAGCAGGTCGTGACCATACCCGGACGGTTTTTCGGCGAAAGCGGCGAGAGTTATCTGCGCGTGTCGTATGGCGCCGCGACGATCGACCGGCTGCGCGACGCCGCCGCGCGCATCGCCAAGTTCATGCAAGGCGTCTAACGCTCTTACGATAAGCTATTTGCGCCCATGGCCCTGCGAATTGCCTTCGATCTCGACGGCACCATCGCCGACATGTACGCCGTGCTTCACAAAGAAGCAGAGCGCCTGTTCGGTGCGGAAACCCTGGCCAAAGCGGCGTACGAGCAAGACAAGGCGGACACGGCCACCGAAGACGATTCCGACGGCAAAAAAGCGATGGCGGAGCTGCACCTTACAGCACGCCAACAGATCCAGCTGTGGGATCACGTCAAGACGATCGAGAACTTCTGGAACACCCTGCCGGAACTCGAGCCGGGCATTGTCGCGCGCATTTGCGAGTCGGCCTACAAACGCCGCTGGGAAGTGATCTTTCTCACGACGAGACCGGCCGTCGCGGGCGACACAGTGCAACTCCAGAGTCAGCGCTGGTTGAAAGCGAAGGGTTTTCCGCTACCGAGCGTCTTTGTCGTGCAGCGATCGCGCGGCAGAATCGCGGATGCGCTTCAGCTCGATGCTGTGGTGGACGATCGGCCGGAGAACTGTCTCGATGTCGCCGTCGAATCCAAAGCCAAGCCCATTCTGATCTGGTCCGCTGATCCGAAACTGATTCCACCTGGATCCAAACGGCTCGGCGTGCGTGTGGCAGCGACGATCTCCGAGGCCGTGGACATGCTGGAAACACTCGATGATTTGAAGAAAGAATCGGCGGTCGTGCGCTCGATCAAAAAACTGTTCGGCAAAGAAACGGCCGTCTGAATACAATCCCCAGCGCTCACCGAGTCGATGGCGCCCAACGGCGCGAGAAACGCCCGCACAATGCCAATTGCCGTCCCTATCGTCGAATTGCCCCAGTGGCGCGATTTCTACTCAAGTGAATTGAGGGAATTGAGAGGTTAGATGGCGGAGCTTCATCTTGGCATTGCACACGCGCGCCTTGGGCCCGCGGCTGCACTCATCGATCATCAACGCGGCATCGGCGCGTGCGAAGAAAACCGGCTGACGCGGGCACGACAGGCACCAACCTCGGGTCCTCCCATACTCGCGATCACCGAACTGCTGTCGTACTTTGGCCGCCGCGAGGCAGATATCGTCGAGACCGGCGTGGTGCGCGACGAAGAGTCCCCTCGGTGGTTTGACGGCTACGCAACCAACGTCGACCCCCACTTCGCGCATGCCGAATACGCGTTTCGCGCCTCCGGGTTTGACGAAGCGCTGGTGGTCGTCTGCGACGCGACCACCGACAAGGGCTGGAGCGCGTGGCGTTATCGCGGTAAAGGAACGTCGCAAGCGGTCCCTCTCGACGCCGGCGCCGGCAGCTTTCCCCTCGCTCGCATCTACGGTGAGTTGACTGCGGCGCTTGGGTTACACCCGGCACGCGACGAACATCTCGTCGAAGCCATGGCACGTGCGGCGACGCCGGACGGTTCGGAGGCCGCCGATACGATTCACCTTACCGCCGACGGCATCGAGATAACGCCGGCATTTCGCGAGCTCTTGTCAAATGCGGCGCATGCGGACGCCGCGCGCCAGCGTCGACTGACGGCATCGGTGCAACGCCGGCTCGGGGAGTGTCTCGTCGAATTGTTGTCACGTCTCGCCCGCACGTCCGGTTCACGAAACGTGTGTTTGTCGGGCGGGCTGTTCTTCAACACTCACTTGACCACCGTCGCCGCACAGAGCGGACGGTTCGCGCGAACGTTTCTGCCGGCGCATCCCGGTCGTAGTGGAAGCGCGCTCGGGGCAGCGCTGGTGGTGTCGCAATCGGGGATCAGTGCGGCGGCCGTCGCCTCTCCTTATCTCGGCCCTGGATACACCGACGCCGACGTGAAGGGCGCGATTGAAAGCTGCAAGCTGGCGTTTGATCTGCAACGCGAGGAGCAGGTGATGGAGACGGTTTTACGCGCGGTTTCGCGCGGACGTCTGGTCGGATGGTTTCACGGCCGGCTGGAATGGGGACCGCGAGCCCTCGGCCACCGCACCGTGCTTGCCGATCCGTTTTCACCCCACGTGCTCGACAACCTGAACGGATACCTGAAGAAGCGGCCGTCGTATCGCACTTACGGCGTCAGCGTTCCGCTCGCGCGCGTCAACGACATCTTCGACGGGCCGCCGGCGTCGCCGTTCATGCAATACGAATATCGCCCACGCGACCCCGACAAGTTCCGCGCGCTCTTGCCCGAAGGCGTGCAGACCCTGCGTGTGCATACGGTAGACGACACGGCGCCGCGTTATCTCCAGCTGCTCGAGCGCTGGGGAGAAATCTCGGGGACGCCTGTGCTCGTCAACACGTCGTTCAACGGGTTTCATGAACCGTTGGTGTGCTCGCCGAGAGACGCGATTCGCGTATTCTACGGGACTGGGCTGGACCTGCTCGCGCTGGAAGATTTTGTTCTGCGGAAATAGAAAAAGAGGCAGTCGAACCTGAAGGTTCGCCAACACGTACTGAGCTGGGGCGGAAAGATCGACGGTTCGTTAGGTTCGAAATACTGCGATCGCCTCATCGCCTTCTTTCATATCGAAATCGAACACCAGCGCGGCCTCGGCCATTTCGTAAAACCGTCTTCCGAGCTCCTCGTGGGCTGGGTGATCGAGATACGCGCGCAGGTCGGTTTCGGAATCAAACTCCAGAACGGCAATGTGAGAAAAGCGGCCGGCATTCAGACGATCGTAAAGGCGCTCGAGATTCTTCCGTTCCCCAACACGCGCGCGCCGGAGTTGCGGGATCCCGGCGACCGCGCGCGCAAACGATTCCGCAAAGGCCTCGCGCTCAGCTTGTGAAAGGTCGGCGCGCGGTTGATACAGCACAACATGCGCAATCACTCGTCGTCACCACGCGGCTTTCGTGGTCCGCGAGGCTTGCGCGGCGGTCCCCAAGATTTCTTCGCGCCTCCAGCGTTTGAACCCCACGGACGTTTGCCGCCACCGCCTGGCTTCGCACCCCATGGCCGTTTCGCCGCGCCTCCCGGTTTGGCACCCCACGGCCGTTTCGCCCCGCCACCTGGCTTTGCACCCCATGGGCGATTTCCCGCGCCGGGAGGTTTCGATCCCCAGGGTCGTTTTGGCGGGCCGGCAGGTTTGCGATCGTTGCGATCGCGCCAGTTGTCGCCGCCTCCGTGCGATTGTTTCGGTTTCCACCCACCGCGCCGATCGCCGTCGCGCCGGAATGTCCGCTCTTCGCGCGGACGGTCGCTTCGCCGATCGTCACGTTTCCACTCAGGTCGCGGGCCACGGCCCTCAAGCTTTGGCCGCATCGGATCGCCGTGCGGCGGAGTGAGCTTGCCATGGTCCTCGACCGGACGCTCACGCTGCTTTTCTTCCCAGCGTTTGCGGATGTTCTGCTTGTAGCGATCCCACTTCGTTTTCTTCGCATCCTTGTACTTCTGGCGGGGATCGCGGTGCTCGCCGCCCGGCCGCCAATTGCGCTCGCGGCGCGGTTCGCCTTCACCGCGATCAGATGGCGGACCTGAAGGTCCGCCGCCACGTGAATCGCGGAAAGACGACCAATCTGCCGGGCCGCGATTCTCTGAATCGCGGAACGACCGCGGCCCCGACGGTCCGCGGCCACCGGCGTCGCGCGAATCGCCATGACGCTCAGGCCGAGGCCCCTCCCAGCGGCGTTCGCCGCGCCCGAACCCTTGCTCGCGTGCCGCATCACGCGATTCCCACAGCTGGCCGCGCTCGAACCACTTCAACTGCGTGTTGGGATGTTTTTCGCGCAGGCGATTGAACGTCGGCAGCAACTCTTCGAGCTCGTGCGCTCGAAACGACGTTGGCTGATCGTCGACGATGATCGTCCAATACGCGTGTCGGGGCGGCATGGTGCGATTATCCTACGTTCGTGGAGTTGGTCGTCGCGCCAATCGCCGAGCTACGGACGCAAATCACACGGCTGTTTGGCGAAATTGTCGCCGCGTCAGTCGCGCGTGGCGAAAGCGCCGCGGGGGAGGCGCCACGCTTTGCATGCGGCGTCACCGGCGGATCGACGGGGCTGATCTTTTTCGGGGCGTTGCGCGAGGCCGACGTCCCATGGGCGCGCGTCACGCTCTATTTCGGTGACGAACGCGCAGTTCCTCCCGATCATCCCGATTCGAATTACGGGCTCGCCGAACGTCTGCTGTTGTCGCCGCTTGGCGCGCGCGCGCCGTTTGTGGAACGAATGCCTGGCGAAGCAGCCGATCTGCAGGCGGCGGCGCTTGCGTACGACGAGCGGCTGCCGCCTGCCCTGGACCTGCTCATTCTCGGCATCGGAGACGATGGTCACGTGTGCTCGCTGTTTCCGGGGCACCCCGCGTTGCTGGTGGAGAATCAACGCGTGCTGGCGATCGAAGACGCGCCCAAGCCGCCGCCGCGACGTCTGACGTTGTCCCTTCCCTATATCTGCCGGTCGCGCAAGGTGTGGGTGGTCGCGGTGGGACCACGAAAATTGCCCGTGCTGCAGGCGGCGGTATCCGGACAGTCGATGAAGACACCGCTTGATATGGTTGTGCAACGCGCGCGCGACGTCACCATACTCACGGACCAGGTGATTCGTAAGGGGTTTGTTCCTGTCTGAGGGCAGACCTGAAGGTCCGCCGCGCCATGAGATCAAGAGGCCGGTATTCGCTTGAGCTTTTCGACCAACGTCGTTCGCTTCAAATGCAACAGCCCTGCGGCAGCCGCCTTGTTCCCTCCCGTCCGCGACAGCGCTCGCATGATCAAATCGCGCTCGATCTGTTCCACGAGATCGGGCAGGTTCACGCCCGTGTCTGGAAATTCGAGCGTCGGCGCGGCCGCGAGCTGTGCGAGCTGAATCTCCGGCGGCAGATCGCTCAACTCGATGGTCGATCGTCCACCAAGCAACGCCAGGGCGCGCTCCACAGCGTTTTCGAGCTGACGCACGTTCCCGGGCCACGCAAAGGCCATGAGCCGCCGCATGGCGTCCTGCGACATCATCGGCAGTGCAGACTTCACCGGCCGAGGCGCGGAATCGTCAGCAGGCACCGCGTACTTCTCGATAAAGTGCTGCACGAGCAAGGGAATGTCTTCGCGACGTTCGCGCAGCGGCGGCAGCTCGACTTGGATCACATTCAGGCGGTAGTAGAGGTCCTCACGGAACGAGCCGTCCTTGACCATCTTTCCGAGATCTGAGTTGGTGGCCGCGACCACGCGCACGTCTACTTTGATTGGTTTGCTGTCGCCCACACGCTCGAATTCGCGCTCCTGGAGCACGCGCAGCAGTTTCATCTGCAGCGCCATGCTCATCGTGCCGACTTCATCCAGAAACAACGTACCACGATCTGCGTGCTCGATCCGGCCGACGCGCGCGCCGACAGCACCCGTGAACGCGCCGCGCACGTGACCAAACAACTCTGCTTCGAGCAACGTTTCGGGAATCGCACTGCAGTTGAGCGTGACGAAGCGCTGCTGTCGACGCTGGCTGGCGAGGTGAATCGCGCGCGCGACCATCTCCTTGCCGGTACCCGTCTCACCGTTGATGAGGATTGTCGTTGCTGTTGACGCGACGGTCTCGATCAACTGGAACAGCGCGCGCATACGCGGGCTGCGCCCAATCATGGAGCCGAGTCCGTACCGTTGATCGAGCTGCTGTCGAAGGTAGGCGTTTTCGTTTTTGAGCCGGCGGTGGTCGAGAGCCGAGCCCAGCGCGAGCATTAGCTCATCAAATTCAAAGGGCTTGGTGACGAAGTCCGCGGCACCGTGCTTGATCGCGTCGACCGCGTCCTTGACCGTTCCGTACCCCGTCACGACGATCGCGATAATTCCAGGGTAGAGCTGGATCGCGGCCTCGATCACTTGACGGCCATCCAAGCCAGGCAAGCGAAGGTCGGAGACGACAACATCGAACGCGAATTGATTCAGAAGCTCGAGCGCTTTCTCACCAGAGTCAGCCTCCGCCACGTGGAACCCATGCTCGACGAGACGTTCGGCCACGACTGTTCGCAGCGGCGCCTCGTCATCGACGAGAAGCAGATGAACAGGCAGGTCAGACATTTGGAGGGCGCCATAGTTTTGACGCACGGGAGACTGTCGTCAAGCGATTAGTGCGATTACAAAACTGGCAAACCACCTCTGCCAGGGAAATACGCGCCGTTGCATCTATTGGCCTAAACCGTCCGCGGCTGAGGCCGATAGTCTGGCTGGAGGCACGAGAGGCAAAATGGAACGCCAGACGGTCAGCATTATGAAGGCATGTGAGATGGTCGGTGTCAGCCGCCGGACGATTTACAACTGGATTGCCGCGGGAAAAGTGGAATACGTCCGCACCGCCGGCGGCAGCATTCGGATTTTCACGGATACCCTGTGGCGGCAACCGGACGGCAGCGGCCGCACGCTCAGCCCCACGACTGCTGCATAACTACGCATTTCGTTCGAAGGCCCGCACGCTCAGGGCGACAATCGTCGCCCTTCAGTCCCATCCAAAACGCAACCGACCGTAGAGACAAGAATTGTATCTACGGTTGAGTTCCGTGATCGCCTCGTCAAAAACTTGACGCTAGCTGCGGCGTAAAAGTCAAGACCTTGGCGTTTCTGCCCCACGGCAAGTAAGACACCTTTGCGCGGTCCCACCCTGCAAATTTGTGTAACTACCTGAATGTATAGCTACTTAGGCTAGCTCTTCGCCAAGGATTCCCGCCCTACCACGCTACTGCACAGCCTTGGCATTCAGGTTGCCATAGGGCGGGCGACCAGAACCGGCGCGCGGAATCCAGCGCTTGACCAGCCTGAATCCCGGCTCCCCCAAACCCCGGCTCTGGCGGAGATCAGACATGAGCGTCGATCGGAGCTACGCCAAGAACGGGCGAGTGGAGGCGGGAATTCCTTTCGTTGAAGCGTTGGCGCGGCGCATGGCGTCGACCATGCCTCACTCGATCGACCTCAGCGATCTCGTTCAGGACGGGGTGATTGGTCTCATCGATGCCGCTGAACGCTTTGACGAAGGCCGCGGGATCAAGTTTGAAACGTTCGCCGAACGCCGCATTCGTGGCGCGATGATCGATGCGCTGCGCAAGGACGCGTGGCCGCGCGGCGTCCGTCGCGTGCGCCGCGAGCTCGAAGCCGCGCGCGAGAAGCTGCGGGCGGAGCTCGGACACGAACCGTCGCTGGCCGATCTGGCCGCGGCGATCGGCTCCGACGAAAAGCGGCTCGGCAAAACCATCATCCGCATCAACACCATCGAATCGACTTCGCCACTCTCCTGCGCTGAAAACGTCGATGAAGCACAGTTACCGGCGGTTCTCGTGCCGGCGGAACCGGAGCGGCCGGATCTGGCGTACGAGCGGAATGAAGTGAAGGAGCGCGTACGTGCCGCCATTGCGTCGTTGCCGGTCCGTGAGCGCCGCGTGATTGGTCTCTATTACTACGGCGAAGTGACGATGAAGGAGATCGGGGCGGAGCTGGGCGTGAACGAATCACGCGTGTCGCAGTTGCATGCGCGCGCGATTCGGCGCCTTCGCGACGCCCTGGGTGCGGAGATGAATCCGGCTGCCGCTCACTCGCTGCGCGCGGCAATCCTGGCATTCGAGGCGAAACCGAAAATGGCAAAAGCGACACTGCACGCGTCGGATACCCGCGTGCCGGTCGCCGCCGAACGTCGCGCCGAGAGTGCCGTGGTGCTGCCTTACGACAAGGTGTCGCGTGCCGCGCGCAGCAAGTCGCCAAGCCGAAATGGCTTGGCGAGCCAGCGGCAGCCGGTCTCGTCCAAGAACCGCTCCGCATCGGTGCCGGCGACGGCGCCGGTCACGAAGATCACGCGGCGCGCCAACAGCGGCGTCGCGGCGGCCATGGCGCGATAGAACTGCATTCCATCGAGCTTCGGCATCTTGAGGTCGCAGACGACGAGGTCGTACGCGCTGCGTGCGACGCTCGTCAGCGCCTCCTCGCCGTCCTGCGCGCGCTCGACGACAAATCCGGAGTCTGACAACGCGTCGGCCACTGCCGACGCCAGCGCCGGTTCGTCTTCGACCACCAACACGCGAAATCCCTTAAACGCCTCGAGTGAAATCTGATCCCGCTGCGGCGGGCGGATCGGGAGCGACTGCCCGCCGACCGGAAGCTCGACAAAGAACGACGCGCCGCTTCCTTTCTGCGAGGCCACCCAGATGCGGCCGCCGTGCTCCTGCACGATCGCATATGCCACGCTGAGACCCAGGCCCGTGCCCTTGCCGACATCCTTCGTCGTATAAAACGGATCGAAGATCTTTCCCTGCATGTCGTCGGCGATGCCAGGTCCATCGTCTTTGACCTCGAGCACTACCGACTCGCGATCCGCATCGTGCCATGTGCGCACGACCAGTGAACCGGCGCCGTGGGCCGCCTGCATCGCCTGCTCCGCGTTAATCACGAGATTCAACAGAACCTGTTTAATCTGGTGCGCGTCGGCAAACACGTTCAGAACGGCCGGCGCAAGCGCCGTCGTCACGCTGATGTTGGTGACGCGTTGCTCGTAAGCACGCAGCGCGAGCGTTTCCCGGACGACGTCGTTGAGGTCAACCATCATCCGGGTGGTCTGACGCTTGCGCGCGAACGTGAGCAGATTGCGGACGATGCGGGCCGCGCGTTCGGATTCGCTGCGAATCACATCGAGGCCGCGGCGGGTTTTGTCGTCCGACGGCCGCTCGGCAAGGCGCTCTGCCCACGACAGAATGGTCGCGAGCGGGTTGTTCAATTCGTGCGCGACGCCCGAAATCGTCTGGCCGAGCGCCGCCATTTTTTCTGCCTGCTGCAGCTGCCGATACAAGTCGCGTGACTGATCGTCCACGCGCTTGCGCTCGCTCACGTCGCGCACGAGCGCGTACACGAGCGGGCTCGAACGGCTGCCACGGCTCGCCGCCTCGAGGTGCGCGGTGACTTCAACCGAGACAAACGATCGGTCTTGTCGCTTCAACTGCAGCTGATAATCGCAAACGTAGCCGTCGCGGCGCAGTTGCGAAACGAACGCAGTGCGTTCGTTCGCATCGGCGAATCGTGCGGCCGCAAAGGGATCGATGCCCGTGTCGGGCGAATCGATTGTGTAGCCGAGGATCTGCTTGAGGAACGGATTGACGGCGATCGTGTCCGCCGCCTCGTGATCGATCGTGCCGATGTAAGCACCTTCGCGGACCCCGTCGAACAGTCGGGCGAACGCGCCGGCACGAGCCGTCATCAGGGCTTCTTCGCGGCTGCCGGTGGCAGCGGCGTCGGTGTTTTGGTCTGGTGCGTCGGCGTCCACTTCTTTTCGATCGCGGTCCGTATCGCCCTGGCGTCGGCACCTGAGTTGTACATCAGCATCGCGTCACGCGCGACGTCTATGCAGATGGCTCACCCATAGCCATGGGTGTCCCACTCCAGCACGTTGCCTTTCGCATCGCGACGCTTGACGAAACACGATTCGTTGTGGCCGTGGCCCGTGCTCTCGCAGCCGCAATAGCAGGGCACGTATTTCAGGATTTCCGGATGCTCGCCGGCAAATTTGTAAACCGCACGCGCCACTTCAACCGGACGCCCGGACGCGAACCCAGGCGTGGGAATGGGGGGCATCGTGATGGACCTCGCCGCCTCCGACGGCGCGGGCGGAGCTGCTTGTTTGCCCGGCGCCTGCGCCGCGACGATCGCGAGGCCGACGACCCAACCGAGGAGACCCAGACTGATCGCTCGCACGCCTCAATTGTAACCGCTGCTTCGTGAGGGTTCGGTGCGCTCGACCGCACGTGTCGATGACAAACGGTGTGCATTTCGGAGACGAAATTTTACGAATTCGCATCGCCTTTTCCCATTTCCAGCCCGTCTGTATTGTATGCTCCGGTCATTCTCAGGCCGATAGCGCTGATCACAAGGAAAATGCCTCTGTTCCGGCGTCAGGACGCGCTGCTCGTCGCCGGCCTCACGGCCGCCGTGGTCGTGATCTTTGCGGCGCCGATCTCGCAGCTGTTGGACTACGCGCGGGAGGTCGAACGGGAGAAGGGACTCGCCCTTGTCCCGGCCCTTATCCTGTTGATTGCGATCTTCGTGCTTCACCAATTGCGTAAGCGGCACGAGATGCAGGCGCAAGCGGTGGCCGCGCTCGCCGCGCAAAAAGAAGCGGAGGAGCACGCGCTCGAGCTCGAACAATTGATCGCCTTTGGCCATTCGCTGGCGCGCGCGCTCGATCACGACGCTATTCGGCTCGCCATTCAGCAATACCTTCCGCGCGTGGCCGCGACCGATTCCATCTGGGTGCTGCTGCGCCGTGGCACTGAATGGGAAGCGCTCATGGGTGATACACGCGGTGCCGAAGACGTGATCGAGCGCGAAGATATTGCCGAACGCCTACTCGGCGGCGCTCCAGGTGCCACGGCCTCCGGCAACACGATTGGCTTTCCGTTGATCGTCGGCGGGACGCCGATGGGCGTGCTTGGCGTCAAGCCCCAGGGCGGCCCGCTCGCGACCGATCGACAGCGCGCGCTCGAAGCGGCGGCTGCGCTCCTTGCGGTGTCGCTGAAAAACGCGCAGCTCTTTCGCGAGGTCAAGGAGAACAGCCTGCGCGATGCGTTGACGGGGTGCACCACGCGCGCGCATGCCATGGAAATCATCGACGCCGAACTGCGCCGCGCCCGGCGCAGCCAGATGCCGGTCGCGATGATCATGTTCGACCTCGATCACTTCAAGGACGTCAACGATCGCTATGGCCATTTGTGTGGCGATGCCGTGCTCGCAGCCGTGGGCCGCCGCATGAAAGACGTGCTGCGCGGTTCCGACTTGAAGTGCCGCTACGGGGGCGAGGAGTTTCTCGTGCTGCTGCCGGACACGCCGTTGCACGGCGCCCGGCGGGTGGCCGAGACCATGCGTAGAGAAATTGCCGAGCGGCCTATACCGTGGGCCGGCGAGTCGCTTACAGTCACGGCAAGCTTCGGGATCACTCAAGCGTTGCCGGGCGAGATCAATATCCAGGCAGTCGTGGCGCGCGCCGACGCCGCGCTCTATCGCGCGAAGGAAGAAGGACGCAACTGCCTCCGGATTGCCTCCGACACGTTGTCCTTGATCGGCGACCAGAAGCCGCACGTTGTCGGCTGACGCGTGACATTCACGCGAGCGAACGGCCACGGGTTTCGGGAATAAACAGCCACAAAACCACCGCGATGAGGAACGCGCTGGCAGTGAGCGTAAACGCCGCGCCGAAGCCGCCCGTTTGCGCCATCGTCCCGACCACCGAGGGCGCCACCGCGCTCGCCAGGCGGCCGATGTTATAGGTAAAGCCTTGTGCCGTGGCACGAATCGCCGTCGGATAGACCTCCGCGGTGATTGCGCCAAATCCGCTGAAGTAACCGGTCCCGAAAAACGCGACGAACGGACCGAGGACGAGGAGCGCCGCGGGATTTCTCACCACGCTGTAGGCATAGACGAGGATGGCTGCGGCAACCAGATAGACGATGTAAGTGGGCTTTCGTCCGAAGCGATCGCTGACGAAGCCAAAGGTGACGTAGCCGAACCACATGCCGACCTGCATTGCGATGACGAACCACGACATCGCTTCTGTGCTGAGCCCGACGCCACCCTGCGCGATCGGGGATGACAGGAAGGAAGGAATCCACAAGTTGAGTCCCCACCAGGCGAACATGGTGGCGGCGTTCATGAGGGTGAGCGCCACGGTCAGAGTGCCGAGCGTGCCTCGCGTGCCTCGCGTGCTCGGGGTGACGGTGTTGGGCGTGCTTGGAGTGCCAGCGAGGCTTGGGGTACTTGACGTCCGCGCTTTCTTCCAGATGTCCGGTTCGGGAACGCGACGTCTGATCCATAACGTGAAGAGCGCGGGGACGACGCCCACAAAGAACACTGCGCGCCAACCGAATCGCGGCAGCACAATCAGGTTGACGAGGGCAGCCAGGCCGTAACCAATTGCCCAGCACGATTGCATCAGGCCCAGCGCTTTGCCGCGATGCTGCGCGGGCCATGTTTCCGACACCAGCGCCGCGCCGCTCGCCCACTCGCCACCCATCCCGAGTCCGAGGAAGATCCGGAACACCGCGAGCTGCGTCACGCTGGTCGCGGTGCCACACGCTGCCGTGAAAACGGAATAGAGCAGGATGCTCAGCGAGAGCGCGCGCGTTCGCCCCAGACGATCGGCCAGGATGCCGAAGATGATGCCGCCGGCGGCAGATGCGGCAAGCGTGACCGAACCAAGCAGTCCTCCGGTCCGGCGATCGAACCCCATGTCCGCCATCAGCGCCGTCAGCACGAGCGCGTAGAGCATCACGTCGAACGCGTCGAGCAGCCAGCCCAACGATGCCGCCACTAGTGCTCGCCGGGCTTCCGGCGACGCCTCCCGCAAAAAATCGAACATCCCGCGCATTTTCAGCGATCAGCGCTCGACACACGGATCGGCTTGGGCGGGAAGACCGCGGATCGACCGATGTACGTCGATGAATGATTCGGCTTGATGGCCGCGTAGACGAATTTTCATTGTCTGCCCCGGGCGTCGGCCGTATATTGTTCTAAAGACGACCGATAAATGAGAATAATCGACGAGCTGGACGCTGGAATTCTGGAGCTTTTGCAGCAAAACGCTCGCATTACGCAAGCGGACATCGCCAAGGCGGTTGGCTTGGCGCCCTCTGCTGTTCTCGAGCGGATGCGCAAGCTCGAAGCCAAAGGCGCCATTCGGGAGTACGCCGCCGCCATCGATCCGCATATCGCAGAACTGCCGCTGCTGGCGTTCGTGTCGGTGCGAACGAGCGAGTATGGTCCGGAGCAGCCCTCGGCGCAGGCGCTGGCAAGGATTCCGGAAGTGCTCGAAGTGCACCACGTTGCAGGCGACGACTGTTATCTGCTGAAAGTGCGCGCGCGGGATGCAGAGCATCTCGGACAGTTGCTGCGGCAGCAGATCGCGGCCGTCCCACACGTCACGTCAACACGAACCACAGTTGTGCTCGGCACTACGAAAGAAACGATTCGCTTACCGATCGGCGCGCGAAAGCAAACGCTGCCGCGAGCATCTTAGAAAGTGCCGTGAGCCATGGCACCGCGTGAAAGAAAAACCGCGTATGCCGCGTGGATAACCATCTGCATCCTGTGGGGCACCACGTATCTTGCGATTCGTGTGGCGCTCGAGTCGCTTCCTGTCGCGCTGCTAGGGGGCTTCCGTTGGATGGCCGCCGGCCTCATCCTCACCGCCTTGTTGCCGCTCTTCGGCGAGCGCCTGCCATCGGTGCGATCGTGGCGATCGATTGCGCTCACCGGATTTCTCATGAACGTCCTCGGCAACGGCCTGCTGGTCTGGGCGGAACAGTACGTTCCGAGTGGTCTTGCTGCCGTGGTGGTCGCGATGGTGCCGTTCTGGTCCGTCAGCGTTGAGGCGCTCATTCCCGGCGGCGAGCGGTTGACGCGTCGTACGTTCGTCGGACTTGCCACAGGTTTCGCGGGCATCGTGGTGTTGGTGTGGCCCGAGCTGACGTCTGGCGGCGAAGCGGGACGGATGTTCGTTCTCGGCGTGTTGGCGCTGCAGGTCGGAAGCCTTGGGTGGGCAATCGGGACGTCTTACACCAAGCGGCACCGCCTGGGTGGAACGCCGCTGGCTTCCACCGCACTGCAGATGATCTTCAGCGGCGCGATGCTCATGGTGATCGGCACGGTGCTCGGAGAATGGGGGCGTGTGACCTTGACGCCGCGCACATTTGCCGCATTGGCCCATCTCACCATCGCGGGCTCGGTAATCGGCTACACGGCGTACGTTTACTGCTTGAGGTACTTGCCTGTTGCCACGGTATCGCTCTACGCATACGTCAATCCAATCATCGCGGTCGTTCTCGGGACGCTCGTGCTTGCCGAGCCGTTCAGCGCGCGCATCGTGCTCGCTGCCGCTCTGGTCTTTACCGGCATCGCGATTGTCCGAATGGTCCCGCGCCCGCGAACGGTAGCGCCGGTTGCCCGAAAAGCGGTAGCCTGAGCACGTTGAATCGACTGCCGCGCATCAGCGACCTGTCAGCAGAAGCTGAGGGCTGGGGTTATTTTCTCTGCACGTTCAAAGAGCGTCGCCCGGTTCGCAGCGGCGAGCTGCTCCTCTTCACGCTGCAGGATTCGACCGGCCGAATCGAGGCGAAGGTGCTCGACGCCGTCGAGCGCTTCAACGAGGAATTCGAGGCCGGCGAGTTCGTGCGCGTCGAAGCCCGAACAGTGCTCTTTCACGGTCAGTTACAACTGAACGTGTCGCATGTTCGGCGCGTCAATCCCGAGCAGGATCGCCGTCAGGGCTTTCGCCAAGAAGATTGCGTCTTTTCGGCGCCGCGATCGATCGAGGACATGTGGGCAGAGTTGATCGCGCACGTGCAGTCGGTCCGTGATCCGCATCTCCGCGTGCTGCTGAACCGCGTCACCGCCGACCACGAACATCAACTCAGAGAGTGGCCCGCGGCGCAGCAGATCCATCACGCCTATCGCGGTGGTCTGCTCGAGCACGTCGTCAAGATGGCCGACATCGGGCGCTATCTGGCGCGTGCCTACGACGCCAACGAAGACCTTGTCCTGGCCGGTGTGCTGCTGCACGACATTGGCAAGCTTCAGGAGCTGAACTACGAGCCTGGCGGGGCCTCATACAGCCGCGACGGCAACATGGTTGGCCATATCGGTCTGGGCCTCATCATGGTGCGCGAAGCGATCAACGGGATTTCGGGGTTTCCGGAAGATCTGCGCGCGCATGTCGAGCACCTGGTTGCGTCGCATCACGGATCACGCGATCGCGGATCGCCGGTGGAGCCGAAGACAGTCGAAGCATTTATTCTTGCCGCCGCCGACGAACTGGATTCAAAGCTGAGTCAGGTGCGACAAGCGATTCAGGACGATGTCGAGGGCGACGAATTCACAGGCTGGCACAAACGATTGGGACGCGTGCTGTACAAGGGAAAGTGACGACGCCGATTATTGCGACGGCTTTGTTCCCAATGCGAACGTCATCTCGCCGTGGGCGACTAGCCGTCCATTGACCCGGGCGCGGCCGGTGAGGACGCCCATTCGGCTGCGCAGCCGCTTGACGCGCGCCTCGATTTGCACGACATCGCCAGGGTAAACCGCGCCGCGAAAGCGCACGCGTTCGATGCCGGTGAACAGCGGCAGGCGATCGCGGTTTTCCGGCTTTGACAGGATCAAAATGGCTCCGACTTGCGCTATGGCTTCCGTGAGAATCGCCGGCGGCAGCGCCATGCGTTCGCCCGGCCGTTCTGGCGACAGGTAGTGTTCGCTGAACGACACGTTCTTGATGCCCACGATTCGCTTGTCGGGCTCGAGCTCGGTGATGCGATCGACCAACAGGAACGGATAGCGGTGCGGAAGGATCCGCTCGATCGCCGCGTAATCGAGCGGCAACTTCAAGGAATCGGTCACGAGGCGTTCAGTATAATTCGTAGTTTCGAGCCCACCACCGGAGGTCCTATGTCGAGGTGCGCCGCCTGCTCGTTGCTTCTCCTCGTCGTGCTGCATGGCCCGGCGTTTGCGCAAAAGCGTCCCGTCACCATCGATGACGTCATGAACCTGAAGGGCGTTTCGTCGGTGATGGTGTCTCCGGACGGCACGCAAGTCCTCTACGCGGTACGCGGGTGGGTAGCCGACAAGGAGCGGATGGAGTCGCGTACGCACATCTGGAAGGTTCCGCTGGCCGGCGGCGCCTCCCGGCAGATCACGTTCGGCGATCGTGGCGAATCACAACCGCAATGGTCTCCTGACGGGCGATTCATCAGCTTCCTGGCGGCCCGCGGCGCAGACACTGGTGAAGACGCGCCCAAGGCGCAGCTCTACGTGATGCGTGCGGACGCGGGCGAACCGTGGCGACTCACGGACACGAAAGAGGCAGTCACCGCGTACGCCTGGTCACCCGACAGCCGCAAAGTGGCGTATGTCACCATTGATCCGCGTTCTTCGAGCGAGGAAGCCGACGTCCGCAAGCGCGATGACGAGCGCGTCTTCGAAAACGATTTCCGATACACGCACATCTGGATGATCGATGTCGAATCCAGGGAAGCGACCCGCGTCACGGAGGGGAATGCCTGGAGCGTCCGTGGCGCGCCGTCGTGGGCGCCGGACAACAAGCGACTGACGTTCGCAGCCGGCGTGACCACGATGCTGCGCGATTACCGGGTGGACGTTTTCATTGCCGACACGGTCAGCAAGCAGGTTGAGAAAGTCAGCACCAATCTGGCAGCGGACGCGCAACCGGCATGGTCGCCCGACGGCGCGGGCATCGCCTTTGTTTCGGAACCGGCCATGGGCAAGCAGCTGCCGGACGGCACCCTTCCGTCGAGTGTGAACATCAGCCATCTGATGATTTATGACGTGGCCACGAAGGCGTTGAAAGATGCCAGCAGCCGCGAATTCGATCTCGATGCGAATGCGCCGCGTTGGTCGCCGGACGGCAGGAGCATCGTGTTTACGGCCGGCAAACGCACCTACACCGACGTGTTCCGCTACGATCTCGCCACGGGCAAGTACTCGCAGCTGACGCAGCAAAAAACGCTGCAACTGGGCTCGCGCAGCAAGGACGGCCGGGTCGTGGGGCTTACGGTGGATTCGCCGTCCCAGCCGGCGGAGGTCTACGTCGCGGATAGCAGCTTCGCAGGTTTCCGCAAGCTCACCGACACAAACCCTCAAGCCAACGAATTCTCACTCGGCGAGACCGAGGTTGTGACCTGGAAGAGCACCGACGGCATGGAAGTCGAAGGCGTCCTTCTGAAGCCGGTTGGCTTTCAGGGCGGTAAGCGGTATCCCATGCTCGTGGTTGCGCACGGCGGACCGTCGGGTGCGTACGTGAACAACTACCGCGTTGGTGGACTCGAAGGCGGGCAGCTCTGGGCCGGTCAGGGATGGGCGGTGCTCTATCCGAACCCGCGCGGCTCGACCAACTACGGCGAGAAGTTCCTGCAAGCCAACATCAACGACTGGGGTGGCGGCGATTATCGCGACATCATGACCGGCGTCGATGCGATGATCGCACGCGGCATCGCGGATCCCGAGCGCCTCGCACATATCGGCTGGAGCTACGGCGGCTACATGACCGCCTGGGTGATCACGCAGACCAACCGCTTCAAGGCCGCCATGGTCGGCGCGGGCCTCACCAACATGCTCAGCATGTACGGCACCAACGATATTCCCAACGTGATCACGACGTATTTCGGTGGCATCCCCGGCAAAACCAGGCTCGCGCTCTACAACGCTCGATCGGCGATGACCTTCATCGACAACGTCACCACGCCGACGTTGATCCTGCACGGCGGCAACGATGAGCGCGTCCCCACCGGGCAAGCCTACGAGCTGTTTCGCGGTCTGAAAGATCGCGGCAAAACGGTGGAACTCGTGTTCTATCCGCGAGAGGGGCACGGGATTTCCGAGTATTACCACGTGAAGGATCGCCTCACGCGCATCCAGGACTGGATCACACGGTACACACTCGGCGAGCGCAGGACGACGACATCTTTAGAGAAACAATGAGCGATTCCGCCGCCCTTCGCGCCGCCAGCAACCAGGTCTCCGACACCGAGTTGCTGGCGACGCTGTTCGAGCTGGGCCGCGAGGTCACCTCCGTCCTCGAACTCAACGAGCTTCTCGAAAAAATTCCACAGCTGATCGCGCGGCTCACGCCGTTCACGGTGTTTGCCGTCTATTTGCTCGACGAGCGCCGCGGCGACTTGCGCATCGCTTATGCCGTGGGCTATCCGCAGGAGATCGTCGACAACTTCAGCCTCAAGGCCGGGCAAGGCCTTGTGGGCATTGCCGTGGCCGAGCAGCGGCCGATCCTCGTGAACGACGTCAACGCCGACGCGCGCTACATCGGTGTGGTTCCGGGGATCGAATCCGACTTGGCGGTGCCGCTGCGGCACAAAGGCAAGGTGCTGGGCGCCATCAATCTGCTGTCGGATCAGAAGGACGCGTTCAGCGAGCGCGACGAAGCGATTCTACGCCAATTTGCCGCGCACATCGCACAGGCGATCGTCAACGCCCGGCTCTTCGAGTCGGAGCGTGAGTACGCCGAGACGCTCGAGACGCTGGCAGAAATCGGTCGGGAGATGAGCGCCATTCTCAATCTCGACGAGCTGCTCACACGCGTCGCGCATCTGGTGAAGCGCTTAATCGCCTACCGCACTTTCGGTATCGCGCTTCTGAACGAGCAAACCGAAATGCTCGAAATGAAGATCGCAATCAGCTACGGCGATGCCAAAGCGTTAGCGCCCGTGAAATTGGGCGAAGGCCTGGTCGGATATGCCGCGCTGCACAAGCAGCCGGTGCTCGTTCCCGATGTGTCAACCGACTCGCGCTATATCAACGCGGTCAGCGACGTGCGCTCCGAGCTTGCGATTCCGCTGCTGCTGAAAGATCGTTGCATCGGTGTCTTCGACCTGGAAAGCCCCGAGCTCGACGCGTTCAGCAAAAAGCACGTGGAGCTGCTCACGCTGCTCGCATCGCAGGCGGCCGTCGCGATTGAGAACGCAAGACTCTACGAAGCGCTCCGCGACAACGAGCTCCGGCTCGAGAAGGAGGTGCGATTTGCGCAGCGCGTGCAGATGGCGCTTCTACCGCGCGAGCTCCCGGCCAAACTGAGGGGCGTCGACGTCGCATGGCACTTCGACCCGGCCCGCGAACTCGGCGGCGATGTGTACGAGTTCCTCTCGCCGGAGCCCAACACGCTGGCAGTGGCCGTTGGCGATGTCTCGGGCAAGGGCGTGCCGGCGGCACTCTACGGCGCGTTCGTCGGCGAAGTGGTTCGCGGGCGCACCTTCCGCCGCAGGTTCGCGCCGGAGCGGAGCAGTCCGGCGGCGGTGCTGGATTCGATCAATCGCATCATGCACGAACGTCAGCTCGAAGAGTATTACTGCACGCTCTGCTATGCGCTGTTCGATTTGAAACGGCGGCAAGTGACGATGAGCAACTCCGGCCTGCCGTATCCGATTCGCGCGTCCGGTGACAGCGTTGCGCAGATCGATCTACCCGGGCTCCCGCTCGGCTCCTTCGGCAGCTCCACTTATGACGAGGTGTCGTTCGATCTCCAGACCGATGATCTATTCGTCTTCTGTTCTGATGGAATCTTCGAAACCTGGAATGCCGCCGGCCAGGAGTTTGGCGCCGAAGGCATCATCAAAGCGGTGAGAGAGAACCGGGACAAGCCAGCGAGGGAAATTGTGAGCGCCGTGTTCGGCGCCATGCAGGCGTTCCGGGGCGAAACGGAGCAAACGGACGATCAAACGGTTGTGGTCGTCCGCATCACGTAGCGGCGGGCCTTTTAGGCCCGCACCTGCTCACGTGCAAGCGAGCGCAATCGCTCGCGTACTTGCCGCCTGCAAATCTGCAGATTAGTGGTGTTCTTCCACCGCCGTGGCCGCACTCAAATAGATCGCCGTGAGCGTCATGAAAATGAACGCCTGGAGCGGGCCTACGATCAAGCCAAGCATCTGAATCGGGATCGGTGCGATCAGCGGCACGAGGCTGCCGATGATCAGCACAACCAGGTGCTCGCCGAAGATGTTGCCGAAGAGACGGAGCGTGAGCGACAGCACGCGCGAGAAATGGCTGATTAACTCGATCGGCAGCATTAGCGGCGCCATGAGCTTCGGCACGCCCGGTGGAAACGCAAAGTGCAGCACGTAGGCGATGGGACCTTGCGTCCGAATTCCTTGCCAGTGGTAATACAGCCACACCGTGATCGCGCAGGCGAACGGCACGTTGATGTTGCTGGTTGGCGCGCCGAAACCCGGCACCTGTCCCATCAAGTTGCCGATCAAAATGAAAATGAAAATGCCGCCGCAAAGCGCCATGTAGCGGCGCCCCTTACCGGGTCCGATAACGTTTTCGAGCTGCGCCAAGATGAACGTCGTGATGTCTTCGAGAACGATCTGAAACGTGCCCGGGTTATCGACGCTCAGCCTGGTGCGGATAAAGAGAGCAACGGCGAGGACGATGAGCGTAATCAGCGCGCAGAAGACCAGATAGTTCGGCACGTGAATGCCGAGCGGGGCGACGAGGGCGTTGACCGCATCGACGAGCGGGGACGGATGTTCCAGTTGCTCCACGAGCGGACATTGTACCTTATTTCACAAGCTCACGGACTCCGCCGGCGAAACCGGCTGCTTACGGCTAAAAACGCTTGAAAAGGGCAAAAAAGAGGCCGCGATGGTCAGTCGCGGCCTGGCGGTCTCGACGCGATACGCGTCCAAGACTCTTGAAAGGAGGAGACAGCCCTGTGGGCGTCGTCTTTATCGTCCGTCGAAGTCGAGGTCGCCCTCTTTGAGGTGCAGTCCGATGGATCGCCCGCCGAACATGGCGAATTCGCCCACCTTCCCGGTGACCTTCACGCGCGCGCCTGTCGACGGCACGCGGTCGTGCTGCGACAGCACCAGGATTTCGCCCGTCCCATCGTCCACCTGATACATCTTGAACGGTACGAGGGGGATGCCCCAGGATGAGGTGACCGTGCCGCGAACAGTGACGTTCTTATCGACATAGCGGCCGGGATTGGTTTTGACCTGGGCAACCGATGCGCCGCTTGCGCAGCCGGTGACGATGACCGCAAATCCGATCGCGACGATGAGCCGACGAGAAAGACGCGGCACCATGTGTTCAGCTCCCGGCGCCTCGAAGCAGCGCCAAAACTCGAAGGACGCGACGGGACTCGTGAAGCTTGCGGCCGGGATGCGGCGATGCCAGCGCCTGCCTGAAGTTTGCGCACCCCGGTGAGCCCGTCGCGGCCGCCATGGCAGACTTCAACAGCCGTGCCACTTCGGGATCTACAGAAAGTTGGCCGGAAAATCGCGATACGCGGCTGGTCGTCGGAGGCGCCGCCCTTTCGCGATGACGGCGCGTGTCCTCCGGCCGCGAGTCGCGCGACGACAGCCTCAATACACCCGCAGGTAACGCTCCATCTCCCAGAACGACACGTGCCGGATGTACTCGTCCCACTCTTCGCGCTTGGCCTCGAGGAAATGCTGAACGATGTGCTCGCCAAGCGTTTCCTTGATGAGATCGTCCTTCTCCAGCTGATCGAGCGCTTCGCTGAGACTTGCGGGCAGATCGTCGATGCGCAAGTGCCGCCGCTCGCGGTGGCTCATCTTGTAGATGTTCTTGTTGACGGGCGGACCAGGATCGACTTTGCGATCGATACCGTCGAGTCCGGCCCGCAGCATCACGGAAAGGGCCAGGTACGGGTTGCAGGACGGATCCGGCATGCGCAGCTCGATGCGTGTGCCGGTGCCGCGCGTCGCCGGCACGCGCACGAGCGGGCTGCGATTTTTTTCCGACCACGCGATCGCCGTCGGCGCTTCGTAACCAGGCACGAGACGCTTATACGAATTCACCAGCGGGTTCGTGATCGCGCAGAACCCTTTCGCATGCTCCAGCAATCCGCCGATGTAGTAAAGGCAGGTGTCGCTCAACTGCCACTGGCCCTTCTCTGCATAGAACGCGTTCGCTGTTCCGCGAAAGAGCGACTGGTGCGTGTGCATGCCTGACCCGTTCAGGCCGAACACAGGTTTGGGCATAAACGTCGCGTGCAGCTCGTTGCGCAACGCAACGTTTTTCACGACGAAACGAAAGGTGCTCACGTTGTCGGCGGTTGCGAGCACATCGTCGTAGCCGAAATCGATTTCGTGTTGTCCGGGCGCGACTTCGTGATGCGCGGCTTCGACGTGAAATCCCATCTGCTCGAGCGCGAGCACGATCTCGCGCCGCACGTCTTCGCCGAGATCGACCGGCGCGAGGTCGAAGTAGCCGGCGGCGTCGTGCGTCTCGGTCGTGGGCTTCCCCTCACGCCGCTGAAACAGAAAGAACTCCGCTTCAGGTCCGGCCTTCATGGTGAAACCGCGATCGGCGGCGAGCTGAATGACGTTTTTGAGTGTGGTACGAGGACAGCCGGCAAAGGGTGTCCCGTCCGGATTCGCGATATCGCAGATGATTCGGCCTACCCGGGCGCCGCTGGGATCGGTCCACGGAAAGACCTGAAAGGTCGCCAGGTCGGGCTTCAGATACATGTCCGACTCCTCGATCCGGACGAAGCCCTCGATCGAAGAGCCATCGAACATGATGCGGCCGTCGAGCGCGTCGGTAAACTGCCGGTCCGGCACCTCGACGTTCTTGATCACACCCAGAATGTCGGTGAATTGAAGCCGCAGGAACTTGACGCGCTCTTTGTCGGCCCGTTCGAGAATCGCCGCCTTTCGGTCTGCCACGGGAACGATTCTAAGGGGAGCTTGCCCTGAGCCCTACCCGCTCAATTCACTTGCGTTGATGATCGTGGCATTGAGCCGAGCTCAAGATTCGGGCCGAAAGTGGCATTTCGAACGTTCAACGCCGTTGGCGCTGCGAACTGAAGTGAGCTTGGGGTTAGGTCCCGGCAGTCGAAGGACTTGCCCTGAGCGACGGTAGTTCGGGCAAGTCGAAGAGCCAACCGAACAGCCCGGTCTCTCGTCTGAGACCAATGTACGGAGGAATCTCCTGATGCAAAAAGCGAGGTTTGCCATATTCGGCCTGGTTCTGACGGCCGCCGTTTTGACTGCCGTGGGCACGCTCCTGGCGCAGTCGGCGCAGCCCAGCCCGTCACCGGAGCCGCGCGATCGATCGCGAATCCTGATGCTTGACGGACGTGGCAGTCAGATTGGTGTCACGGTCAACGACCTGAACGCGGACGAGCTCAAGGAACAGAGTGGCGTCCGGATCGATGATGTCGATCAGGACAGTCCGGCCGCGAGGGCGGGGATTCGCGAAGGCGACGTCGTGGTGGAATTCGACGGAGAGCGGATTCGCAGCGCCCGCCAGTTCTCCCGGCTCGTGGAAGAGACCGTCAGCGGGCGCACGGTCAAGTTGACACTGCTGCGCGGCGGGCAACGCCAGACGGTTGATGTGACGCCCGAAGCGCGCTCGTTCGGCTGGGGCATCGACAACGATCGCATCGGCCGTGAAATCGCGAGGAGCATGCGAGAGCTGGAGCCAAAGCTTCGCGAGATCGAACCCCGCTTTCGCGAGCTGGAGCCGCGTTTTCGCGAACTCGAACCGCGTCTCCGCGAGTTCCAATTCGATGGGCCAATGCGGTTCGATTTCGGCGACATGTTTCCGCTCGGCGCGCGGCGCCGTCTGGGCGTCCAGATCGAATCGCTCCCGCCACAGCTCGCGGACTATTTCGGCGTCAAGGACGGCGGTGTCCTCGTGTCCGAAGTGACGAAGGATTCACCCGCGGAGAAAGCGGGACTCAAGGCGGGCGATGTCATCACCTCAATTGATGGTGAACGCGTCCGCGACTACGACGATCTCGTCGATCGGTTGAGAGACAAGAGCGGCGACGTCACGCTTGGAATCGTGCGCGATAAAAAGCAATCGACCGTCAAAGCGACCATTGAAGCGCCGCAGCCGCGCGCTCGGCGTCTGCCGCGGCCGGCAATCTGAGTAGAGAAGGGGCGGCTAGCTCTCGCCGACGCTCTGGCGATCGGGCACGGCGGTGCTGCCGACGGTTCCGGTTTCGGACGGAACCGTGCCCAGCACGGGTCCGAGCTGCGCGGCGATGAGTCGCGCGGCCGCCAGCTTTGCTTCGTCGATGTCGGCGCCGGCGGCGAGTTCGGCAGCAAACACGCCCACTGGACCCTCGGGCGCCGGCATTGGGATCGCGAACGCGGCCGGATTCATTCCAGCCGACGAACTACTCCGTACCATGTTTTCGCGGAACGCATCGGCTGTGAGGTTTCCCGTATCGCGATGAATGGGACCGAGGCGTGCGACCATGCGGGGCTCGTAGCCTGCCGAGGCGGCGGCGTGCAGCTCGAGCCGGTTTGCCGCGGTAATCCACACGATCACTCCACGCGCGCGGAGCAGCTTGCGGGCGCGGTCGAGCAGACCCTCGAGTTCGCGCGTGTCACTCGCGGCCGCAATGTCAGCGCACAACGTTGCCAGCTCGTTTGCGTACGCGGCGCCGAACGAAGGTGGAGCGGCGGCAACGGGCACACGTGCTGACGGCGCGGGCGCAGCCGGTGGTTCCGTTTGGATAACAGTCGGCGCGCGTCCGGGCGGCACTAACAACAAGAGCATCAGCGCGAGAATGGCCGCCGCGCCCAACGCCAGATACAGCTGCTCGCGTCGCACATCAGCCTCGCGCTGCCCTGCGGCTCGGCTGATCTGATCGCGGCTTCGCGCAATCTGGATCCGAAGCCCGTCGAACAGATCACGTGCCTCGCCGAAGATCACGTCGCCTGCGAGGACGAACTGGCCGGTGCGCGCGTACTCGCGGATGCGCTGTTCCGACGCCGCGAGGCGATCCGACAGGTCGAGCGCCTCGCCGATCGACCCGCCATTGGCGTTGGCCGCCGCATCGACATCCAACAGTGAGCGGCGCAATTTGTCGAGGAGGAGACCAGTGCGCGAAACCCAGAAGCTCAGGCCCTGGCCCGGCGCGACGTAGGCGTGTAACGAGGCTTGAAGTTGCTCAACGGCGCTCAATGCGCTGTCGCCGATGAAGAACGCGTTGCGCGCCGTGGTGAGGTCCCTGGCAAGACGTTGTTCGTCCTGCACGATGCGATAGGCGGCCGCCGATGCCGCTGCAATCGCGAGCACTGCGAGCAGAAATCGGATCCAGCGGTTGGTCACCGTACGGGCAAGAATACCAGAAGCGCGCGGCCGGTGAAGACGGCGAGATCGGCAGAGAAACGATTAATAAACGGGCAAGTAGTCCTGAAGATAGCGCGCGATGATCGTGAAGTTGTTCGTGAAGATCAAGACGCCAATGACGACCATGAGCACGCCCGAGGTGACCTCGATGGCGTGATAGTGTCGGCGAATCTTCGCGAAGGCCGCGAAGAACCGATCGATCGCGAGCGTGGTCAGCAGGAACGGGAGCGCCAGCCCGGCCGAATAGATCGCGAGCAGCTGAATCCCCTGACTCACGGTTTCCTGCGCACCAGCAATCGCGAGAATTGCGGCGAGAATCGGACCGATACAGGGCGTCCAGCCAAACGCGAACGCGATGCCGACGAGCGTCGCGCCGAACATGCTCGCCGGTTTGTTCGTCTGCTGGAAGCGCTTCTCGCGATAGAGCCAGCCGATCTTCAGCAGGCCCATCGTGTGAAGGCCGAAGATGATGATCACGACCCCCGCGATCTTTCCTAGCAGCGTGCTCTTCGCCATCACGAGTTGCCCAAGCGCCGTGGCGCTTGCGCCGAGCGTGATGAACACGAGCGAGAACCCCAGGATGAAGAACAAGGACGTAATCACCATGCGCCGGCGCACAGCCGCGGTGCCGCGGCCGGCGGCAGCCGGCGCGGTACCGCGCATCTCATCCAGCGAGACGCCTGAAATAAACGACAGGTAACCAGGGATGAGCGGCAGGACGCACGGCGAGATGAAGCTCAACACGCCGGCAGCGAACGCGGCGAGAGACGGCGCGGAGGTGAACAGTGATTCCAAGTGGTTACTCGGAACGCCCCTCGACACGCTCAGGGCGCCCCTGAGCGGCGTCGGCGGGACGCGAGATTTCTTCCGTAACGAGCCGCAGCGGAATGACAGCGGGCGCCGGCGCTCCTTCCATCTGCACGTTGTGGCCCTTGACCGGGGGAAGATCCTGGAACATGACGTTCCACTTCCACCGCTCCATCGGGTTGCTGGCCTGCAACCAATGTTTCAACGGCAGTGGACGATTGAAAATATGGCCGGCGAGCCCGGCATACCGCGGCATGTCGGCGAGCGCCGTCGCGATTTCGGATCGGACCTGTTGCGAACTCGTGTACTTAAACGGCAAGCCGAGCGCCGCCGCGACGCTTGTCAGAATTTGCCAGTCTTCCACGGCCTCGCCCGGCGCATTGAGCACCTTTGAGGCGCCCTGAACGATCGCCTTGTCGTTTGTGTAGGTCGCGTCTTTTTCCACCCACGCGGCCCCGGGCAGCACGACGTCGGCGATCTTTCCGAGCTCGGAGGCGAGCACACCTTGATAGATGACGGTCGCGAGCGATCCGTTACGCCGCGCGTCGATCAGCCAGCTCACATCGCCCAGGGAGCCATCGGGACCGGGATCGACCACGTACACCACCGACACACGTCCGTTTTCAACGGCCGTTCGAAGTGACGACAGATCGGCGCTGCCGTCGCTGGTGGAGCCGACGCTGAGACCAAGATCGACAGCACCGTTCACATTCGGCGCGTCGGTCGCCGGCACGCGGAATTTCGTCTCTGCGGGCTGACGCTTTTCCGAGCGGCGCCAGGCAACGTGCACATGGTCCGATCCGCCCTCTCCCTTGAGCCCAAGCGCGAGTTGCTTGAGCAGGAATAGCTCTTCGTGCGACGCATGAGCGGAGGTGAGGAAACGCACCGATGCCGCATCCCGCCGGCCGGCGGTTTCCATCAAATCGCGAACGCGGCCCAACGCCTCTCTCCACGTCGCCAGCTGCGTGGCGCCGTCACGCGCGAGCAGCAGCGGCTTGCGGAGCCGCTGATCGCTTTCCACCCAGGTGTATTGGAACCGACCGATGTCGCACATCCAGAAGCCATTCACCGCTTCGTTGTAGCGCGGCGTCACACGGATGAGACGTGATCCCTTTGCCCACTCGGGCTTGGCCTTGATCCACGCAGTGGTGTTGCAACCCTTCGAGCAAAGCGTGCAGATCGTGTCCACGGCTGTCGGGTTGTCCCAGGGGCGCGAGCGGAAGCGGTACTGTCGCGTCGTGATCGCGCCGACGGGACACACGTCCATCAAGTTGCCCGACAAGAGCGAATGCACGCCTTGTTCGTTGAACGTGGCAATCTCACTGCCGTTGCCGCGGTCGACGATCCCGATCTGCGCGTCGCCGTCGATCTCGCGCATGAACCGGATGCAGCGGGTGCACAGGATGCACCGATTGCGATTGAGCATGAGCGCCGGACCAAAGTCCACGTCGGCGCGCACGCCTTCGCCGTCGAATACGCGCCGCGGAAAGTCCATCCGGCTCTGCGCGTTGCCAAATTGATACGAAAAATCCTGGAGCGGACATTCCCCGCCTTTGTCGCAGACGGGGCAGTCGAGCGGATGGTTGATGAGCAGGAACTCGAACACGCCGGCGCGGCCCTCAACCGATTCGGCATCCTGCGTGTGCACCACCATGCCTTGCGCCACCGGCGTCGAGCACGACGTCTGGAGCTTCGGCATTTTTTCGATCTTGACGAGACACACGCGACACGACGCGTCGATGCCTAAGCCGGGGTGATAACAGTAATAGGGAACTTCAATGCCGGATTCGATGGCAGCTTGGAGCACGGTGGTGCCCTTTGGCACAGTAAGTTGCCGGCCATCGATGGTCAACGTGACGGTTTCCATGCGTATTTTCGAATCATATCAAGGATCGAACTGCTGACGGCGTAAGGGATAGCTGTGCTTTTTTTGCGTGTGCCGACAGCGTAGACTTGCGGCGTGGAGGAGCGCCACCTTCGCGTCGGATCCCTGTTCGAATGGATGGCAGCCGCGCTGTGCGCGGTGGCAGTCCTCTGGATCATCTCCGTTCCAGTTCAACGCGTCGTCGGGCCGGGTGTGCAGGCCGCCATCGCCGAAGCCGACGTCAGCAACGCGACGCCGCCGGGCGTGCCCGCCGGCGCAACGATCGTGCCCGTGATGCTGATGCTCGACGGCGGAGAAATCCGGCAAGGCGATCTTCGCAGCAAGGTCGATGAACTCCTGCCGCCGCAAATGGCGTCAGGGCCAGCGGTCATCAGCTCATCGCAGTTTGGTGAACGTCACACGCGCGCGTACGTCATCAACGACGCGAAGTTTTACGTCGTGTGTGAGCGGATGGAGCCGAACGGGCAGATGAAGGTGTCGGGAATCTACTTACCGTAGTAGCGGCCAGCACGTAGCGAGAATGCTCCCTCGCTCCGCGTTACCCGCTGCGCGTGCCTACAGTCGTTCCGCTAGCCGCGACTTCACCGCTTTTCAAAGATCGCCACCGCCGCGCCGTCCGCATTCACGTCCACGTTCTTCAATGCGCCAGTCAGCGGGTAACGCTTTTCAGTTGTCGTCTCGTCGAGCACGACGACGTGTTCAACTGCTCGGTCGCCGGACTGAATCGACAGCGTGACCGGCACGTCGTAAACAGCGTCGGCGGTCGCCGTTACTTGCTCAAAACGAACGACGAGCTCTTGACCGTCTACCGTTGCGGAGTAGCGCACGCGCGGAATGCCCCACTCGAAAATCCAGCGTTGAAAAAACCGTTCGAGTGAGCGTCCGGACGTGGCTTCCATCGCGCGCTGAAATTCCTGCGTCCCGGCTTTCTTGAACCGGTTGTCGGCATAGAAGCGCCGGAGCCCTTGAAAGAACGCATCGTCTCCGATGAGGCGCCGGAGCATGTGCAAGACCGCCGCACTTTTGTTGTAGACAACAGCGCGGAAGATGCGGCTGTCGTTCTTCAAGTGGCCCAGTCGGTAACCGAGATAAATCGGCCCCTGATCCGACTGGTCGATCGCCCAGCGGCGAAACTGGCGAATCACGTCGCGAAACGCCGCCTCGCCGCGACGCTCCCTGGCGTAGAGCGCGGCGAAGTACTGCGCCATGCCCTCGCTCAGCCACTGCTCGTGATAGTTCTGCCAGCCCACAGCCTGGCCCCACCACTGGTGCGCCAATTCGTGCGCGAGGTAGAACTCCGGGTAATTGCTGAAGGTTGCGGGATCGTTGCGCCACGTGTTGGGCGTCATCGGCGCGGGGTTGTTCATCATCGCCATGTAGGCCGGGCTGTGGCCTCCAGGAAGACTGCTCTCCACCATGGCCAGCGTCATGGCGTCGTAGGGCACGTCGCCGATGGTCGCGCCATAGAAGCGCAAAATCTCCGCTGCCGTGATGACGATGTCGCGGCCGCGTTGCGCTTGACGGCGAGTGGCCGCAACCGACAGGAGCATCGTATTGCGTGCGCCGACCGGCGGGAGCGTCCGCGGCCGAATCAGGATCCCGCCGCCTGCATACACTTCGCGCGGTTGGCCGACCACGGGCGGTTGAATGTCGAGCGCGACGTGGGTCGAGTCCACCATCGCCATCTTGCTCACCACCAGGCCGATGTAGCGGGCGGGCTGATCGGCGGTGAACGTATACGTCGACCGTGTCGGGCCCGCGGACATGGGATTGCCGGCCGCAGGGACACCTGTTGCCACCGCCGCGTATCCGAGCGGCAACGTCACTCGTACTCGGGCAGTGGCATAGTCGGTGACTTGCGCCTGCGGATACCAAAAGCTGCGATTGCTGAACAGCCAGTTCGGTTCGGCAGGAACGAACGGCATCTCCTCGGGCTGCACGCGCGCGGGTTCTTGCACCGTGATCGACTCCTGATCGAGACCCTGGCTGTGCATCGGTCCCTGATACGTGATGTCGAGCGTAAGCTCGAGATCGCGCGCGACGGTGGACGGCAGATTCACCACCACGCTGTTTTGATTGCGCACTTTGAGGAACAACAGCCGGCCCAGTTCATCGCTGCTGATTGAGCGCACATTCAGCTGCTCGTTCAGCTTCAACGTGAGCGCCGCGAGCGCGTAGGCTTTGACGCGCAGCCGCATGCGCACATGACCTTCGAGCCACTGGCGATCGGGAAGATAGGTGGCGTCGACGTCGTAATTGAGCACGTCGTACTCGACCAGCTCGTCCTCGTTGAAGAAGCGGCCGCGGCTGCTCAACTTCATGGGCGATGCGTACGCAGAGATGTTTTTCTTGCGTGCGCGATGAAACAGCGTCACGTCTTCGGCCTCCGCGGTCGAGCGCGCGAAGGTGAGCACATCGAAACGGCGCGTTCGTACTTCGGCGAGGAAGTCTCCTGCCTGCGGCAGAAGCGACCACGTGTCGCGGCTCAAGTCGCTCAAGTCGAGACTGAACGACTTTGGCAATTCCTCTTCGAAGATCAGCTGGGCGCGTCTGAACGTCCGCGAGTCGACCGGCGCCGGCGTGAGCGCGTGCCGTTTGATCTGCTGCTCGAACTCGTACGGATTCAGCCGGACGAACACCGAAGAGAACGGCGTCTCCAGCGTTTCTGCGCCCGCGAAGAGTTTCAGTTGGCCGCGTTCTTCGGGCGGCGTCGGGGTAAACACCATCGAGCCGTCGCCGAGCAGGACCAACGCGGTCACGCCCTCCGCCGTATCGGCAACGAAGACGTCGCCCGCCGGCAGGCGCAACTGAAAGTCCACCGATTCGAGGACGAGGTCGCGCGCGAGAAACTGCTTTTCCGGATGAAGCGACAGGCGGTGCAAGCCTTCGACAAACGACAGGCGTTCCTCTGCCACCAGACGCCACGGCTGCCGCTCCGTCGATTCACGCGGTTTGCGAATGTCGAGACGCCACGTGACAATGCGGCCGCGCGCTCCCGTCTCGATGAACACTTCGCCGATCAGGCGGTAGCCGTCGCCCGGCAACGCCCCCATCAGTTCGCTGCGATCGCGCTCGCGCACCACGACCCGCGTGACGCCCTGGGGCACCATCGAATCGAAGAATTCGGTCGCCGCATCGCGATCGGCGTTCGACGAGAGAAGGTTCAACCAGGCCGCGCGATCGGTGGTGGAAATCGCCGTTTCCACCGACTGCAGAAACGCTTGAATGCTGAGATCTTCGTCGGAAGGCGGAGGGATAGCGGGCTGTTGCGCCGAGGCTGTTGCCGCCGAAAGCAAAGACAGCAAAAGTACAAACACTCGCATGGCAAAGCTATGGGAAAGGCGTCTTTAGGCTATCGCATTTAACCCCTCAATTCACTGGCGTTGCGCATGGTGGCAGAGAGCGAGGTGATCCGAATGAATGGGCGGAATCCCGGCGGCTTTCGCGCGGCTCGCGCTGTTGGCGCTCCGCACTCAAGCGAGCTGGGAGTTTGAGTGTCGGCTCAGCACCAGTACTGAGAGGTCGTCGCCCAGGCGCGAATCACGGCGGTGACGCTCGACTGCGTCGAAAATGGCGTGCCCGATGCTGGCGGCAGACGCATCGCGGAAGGTACCGGGATACAGCGCGAGCGTGCGCTCCAACCCGGTTTCATCGAACGGCTGTCCCGCCGGGTCTTCGGCCTCGGTGATGCCGTCGCTATACATCACGAGCGCGTCGCCGTGATCCAGGTGCACTTCGCCGGCATCGTAGGTCGACCCCTCGAACAGCCCGAGCGCAATGCCGCCAGTCGCGAGGCGCTCGATTGTGCCGTCGTGACGCCGCAACAGCGGAGGCGTTTGTCCTGCATTGACGAATTGCAGCATGCCGGTACGAGTGTTGTACGAAGCGACAAATAGCGTGATGAACCGCGACGCGGGAGCGTGGCGGATGATCTGCAGATTGAGTCGCGTGACAAGCTGCGCAATGGTCAGCCCCTCGTCCACCAGCGTGCGCATCATCGCGAGCAGGAGCGCCATCAAAAGCGCGGCCGGGCTGGCTTTGCCGGACACGTCGCCGAGCGCGAGGATCACCTCTCCATCTGGCTGCGGCAAGATGTCATAAAAGTCGCCCCCAACAGTGTTGGCGGGGCGCGTCAATCCAAACGCTTCCACACCCAGGCCCGACCAGGTACCTTCGGGCAGCATCGCTTGCTGAATCTCCCGCGCCACCTCGAGGTCGCGTTTGAGCGAAAGGCGGTCCGCGACCTCCAGCAGCACGAGAAGGTTCATCAGGAGAAAGCCGAGGAGCAACGCGCTCGTGCCCTGTTGAAACATGAACGCGGGAATCGCGACTCTAACGAACGTCAACGGGAACGGCAGGCGGAAGTAAATCAGCCCGATGTGAGAAAACAACTGCAGCAACCCGAGGACGGCCAATACCAGGGCAAGAGCGTAGATGACGCGGCGCGCCGGCGACAACCGCATCGTGAAGGCGAGAAAAAACGCCTGCACGTATTTGATGGCGCGCCGGTGCCAGGACAGACCTTCGAGCGCGGCGGTATTGATGCCGCGTGCGAAAAACTGGTAGGCCTCCGGCGTCTCACGCGTGAAGAGCTTCCCGAGCTCGTCAGTCGTAAGGTCCTTTGTATAGGCTTCGAAAAATACGCGCGCCGACTTGGCGGATCTCATCGCCAATCAGGTACTGACGAATTCAGATCACGCCGAGTTCCTTCCCGACTTCTTCGAACATATCGAGAGCGTATTGCAGATCTTCGCGGCTGTGCGTCGCTTCGACGATGGTGCGCAAACGCGCCTGGCCCCGAGGAACGGTCGGAAAGCCGATTCCCTGCGCAAAAACACCGCGCTCAAACAGTTGGTCCGACATCTGCATCGCCTGAGCCGCCTCGCCGACGATGACCGGCGTGATAGGACTCTCGCTCCGGCCGGTGTTGAAGCCGAGACGCTGCAGGCCGGCTTTGAAAAACCGGGTGTTGTCCCACAGCTTTTCCATCCACTGGGGCTCGGTTTCCAGCACGTCCACCGCGGCGAGGCACGCCGCAGCGACGGCCGGCGGGTGCGACGTCGAGAACAGGAACGGACGCGCGCGGTGATAGAGAAACTCGATAAAGGTCTTGGTGCCGGCAACGTAACCGCCAAGCGCGCCAACAGCCTTCGAGAGGGTGCCAACTTGGATGTCTACCCGTCCGTGGCAGTTGAAATGATCGACAGTGCCGCGCCCCTGCCTGCCAAACACCCCGCTGGCATGCGCATCGTCCACCATCATGATGGCGCCGAATTCCTCGGCCACGGCGCACAAGTCGGGCAGCGGCCCGAGGTCGCCGTCCATCGAGAACACGCCGTCGGTGATCAGAAGCTTCCGCTGCTGAGCGGGCAGTTCTTTCATGATCTTGCGCGCGGCGTCGACGTCTTTGTGCGGGAACACTTTGATCGTCGCGCGGCTCAATCTCGCCCCATCGATGATGCTCGCGTGATTCAGCTCATCCGAGATGATGGCGTCCTCTTTCGTGAGGATCGCTGACACAGTGCCGGCGTTGGCGCTGAAGCCGCTTTGGAACACGACAACCGCTTCCACCTTCTTGAACGCAGCGAGCCGGCGTTCGAGCTCCATGTGCAGCTCCATGGTGCCCGCAATGGTCCGCACCGATCCGGAACCGGCGCCGTAGTTCCTGACCGCGTCGATGGCCGCCTGGCGCAACTTGGGGTGCGTCGTGAGTCCGAGGTAATTGTTCGACGAGAGGTTGACGACCGACTTGTGATCGAATGTGGCGTGCGGCAACTGCTCGCCTTCGAGAATGCGCAGCTTGCGATAGAGGCCCTGCTGTTTGAGGTTTTCGAGCTCGTCGGACAGGTACTTCAGCGGATCAGCGCGCATGTGTCAGATCGTACAGCACATCGCTGCCGAATCGGCCGATCTCGCGCGCGCCTCGGCTTCGCAGCCATCGATGGATGAGAGCTCGGTCCTCGGAACGCATCGCAGACTCGTGTACGACAACGTGTGTCGTTCCCGCCTGGACCAGCGCTTGCCAGGCTTCGTCCGGCGATTCGTTGACGCGTTGAAGCCGCGCGACACGGACCGTGTAGCCTTGCGGGAAGCCGCCGCTATAGCCGTTGACGATGCGCTTCCAGTGCACCGTCGAGTAATACACGTAACGCAGCTCCCATGCAGGATCGCCGAACGGAAATTCGGCCAGGACGAGTTCTGCAGGCATCGACGCCAACTGCCTGTACACCGCGGGCGCGTCGGATTTTGGTTCGACGCGCGCGGGAGGCACGGCGTTGCCTTCACCCCACGTCTGGTTGACGAGAAGCGGCGCAAAAGCGGCTTCGGTGAGGAACGCAACCGACAGAACCGTCGCGATTGTCAGCGAGGCGCGTGAGCGCAGGCGCGGCCGCATAAGGACGGCGGCGCCAATCCCCGCGAGTACCGATAAATACACGGCTGCGACCATCGCGTAGCGCGCCGGCACCCGGAGTCCGCTGAATCCGGGAACATGATCGAGCAGCAGCGCGTACAGGCCGAATCCTGGGATCACCTGTCCACGTGCGCGTGGAAGAGGGCCGAGCGACAGCCAGAGCGCGAGCGCCAGCGAGATCGTCGCAATTCCCGCCGGCGAAGCGATCAAGTGCGTCGCAACGCGACGGAACTTACCCGACAATGCGATCAGTGCCGCAGTCGCAATCGCGAGCTGGCCGCCGAGACGCAGTGCATTGGTGGCACGAATCGGCACACCCGCGACGTTGGTCACAAAACCGCCTGTAAACACGAGCAGCGCGAGCGCCCCGAGCAATGCGACGGCGACAAGTCCAATCAGGAACACGAGCAGCGCTCGTATCGAAATACGCCGCGTGCGTGCCACGACCTTGAAGAGCGATGGGCTTCCGGCCGTAGCTGCGCGTGCCTCTCGCAGCGCCGCCACCAGGCCCACGCCGGCAAGCAGCGCAGGAACGAAACCGAGAAAGAGCGCGCCTTCGGGTTTCGGCCATGCACGCAGGGTCGAACCGAGGAGCCGGAGCGCTTCAGGTGCGGTGAAATAGCTGTAAACATCAGCGGAGAATCCGATGATCTCGGCCATCGGCCGTTCGAACCCGTGAACACGCTGGGCCTGGAGATACATTGCGAGAAACGGCCAGGTTCCGAGCACAACGATCGCGGCGGCAGCCGCAAACATCAGCCACACCTTGAGTTCGCGTGCTCGCCCTGCGGCAGCAATCTGGTGCACGACAAACAACACGGCAAGAGGCGCAAAGAACAACAGGAAGTAACCGCACGACCAGTTCTGCATCAGGAGCGCCGCGGCACCTCCCGCGAGCGCGATGACACTCGAGGTGGAGACATAGCGGCGAAAGCCGTAGAGCGCCAGCGGCATCCACTGAGAGCTCAACGTTTGAATGTGGGCCACTTGCGCAATGCGGAACGGAACGAACGCAAAGAGCAGGCCCGCGACGAATCCGGCATGGCTATCACCGGTCACGTCGCGCACGAGCAGATACGTCCCGAACCCGGAGAGCACGAACGTGCTGAGAAACAGCAGGTTGTAGCAAAGGATCAGGTTTTCGGTAAGGTGATAGACCGGCAGAATCTGCAGCACCTGTCCAAACAGGTGCTCCGAAAACGAGAGCGCAAGCGGCTCGGGATGGAAGATGTTTGCGTTCCAGGCATCAGCAAACGACATCCTGCCGGTGAGGACCTTCGGCACGCTCTCGGCGCCCCATCCGAGAATCCACATGTTGAGCAGCGAATCGCCGAGATCACCAGGAACATCGCGCGCGATGCCGGCGGCAAGCGGCCACGTCATCGCCAGAGTCATGGCGAGGTAAAGCAGGAACGCAGATGCGCCGCGCATTTACTCGCGCGTGACCAGCTCCTGAACGAGGACCTGGATGATCGCGGCGGTCGGCACCGAAAGGATCGCGCCGACAATGCCAAGGAGTTCGGCGCCCATGCCCAGCGCGATGATCACGGTGACGGCACTGAGGCCTACCTGCCGGCTCATGATCTTCGGCACGAGAACATGGTTTTCGAGCTGTTGCTGCGCGATGAAGAAGATGGTCACGCCGATCGCCAGGCCCGGCGACACCGTCGCGGCCACGAGAATCGCCGGAACGGCGGAAAGAATCGGGCCCACCATCGGGATCATCTCGCCGACGGCGGAGATCATCGCGAGGACGAAAAAGTATGGCACCCCCATCAAGCCGAGCCCAACGGCGGAGGTCGTGCCGATCACAAGCGCGAGCAGCAGTTGCCCCCCGAGCCACGCGCTCACCTTGACTGCAACCGACTCGATAATGGTCGTGACCTGCGCACGATGCTTGCGTGGAAACAGTTGAACGAAGAACGAAAAAATCTGCCCCGAGTCCACCAGCATGTAGAACGTCAGCAGCACCACCGTGATGATGCCTAACACGCCGCCCAATACGTTGCGGACGGCGCCGAATATTGTGCTGACTGCCGTCGCGCCGCCGCCGGCCGGCGCCTGCTGCACGGCCTCGCCCAATGTGATCGGTCGCCGCAGAATGCCGATGCGAACGAGCCAGCTTTGTCCCTGTTCGATGGTTGCCGGCAGCGTCCGCCAGAGTTCTTCGGCTTGATCCATGAGCGGGGGAATGACCGCCGCGAGAATTGCGGCAATCGCGCCGACGATCACTCCGTAGATCATCAGAATAGCGAGCCAGCGCGGCAGGCGAGGCCCAATCGGAAGCAGCCGTCGCCGTTCGATCGTTTGCACGAGCGGCGAGATCCCCATCGCAAACAGCGCACTCACGTACGCCATCAACAGCACGGCGCGTACGTGATAGAGGAAGAATAAGAGAACGACGCCGGCGAGGCTCGCGGTGACGCCGAAAACGATCAATCGTCGGGGATCGTTAACCTCGCGCATACTCGGCAGCGAAATCCGCGATGTCGTCGTAGATCGCGTCGAGTTCGTCAGACGGAGCGAGGAAGACGATACGGAAGCTGCCGTCCTCGGGGGGAGCGCCAAAACCCGAGCCGTAGACGACGAGCACGCCTTTCGATCGGAGTAGTTCCAGTACGAAGTCCTGGTCGGTACGACCGGGAGGCAGCGCCAACCGCGGCATGGCGTAGAACGCGCCACGCGGTGCGACGCAGCTCATGCCCGGGATCGCCTTCATGCGTCTCGTCGTCAACTCCGCGCGCTCACGGAGTGCCTGACGAAACGCGACCTGATGCGAGCGATCGCCGGTAAGCGCGGCAGTGACGGCGTACTGCATCGGGCCCGGGCTGCACAGGCGACCGTCAGCGAGCTTTTTGATTGCCGCCAACGCCCCATCGAGCCGCGGCGTCGCGCCCACCGCCATCCAACCTGCGCGCCACCCGGGCGCGAGGTATGCCTTGGAGAGGCTCGAATACGAGATGATCGGCGCGTCGAGATCCAACGTCGCCATGGGCGGAACCGGACCGTCGTACGCGAGGTCGCCGTACACTTCGTCGGCAAGAATCACCAGCCCGTGTTCTTCGGCGATCGCGATCAGATCGCGGCGAACGGCATCAGGGTAAACCGCGCCGGTCGGATTGTTTGGATCGATCACGACGATCGCGCGCGTGCGCGGCGTCATCGAGCGCCGGATGTGATCGACATCCGGCAGCCACCCGTTTGCCGGATCGGTGCGGTAATACACAGGGTCGGCGCCGATCTTGGCGAGCACGGCAGTGTAGAGCGGATAGGTCGGTGACGGCACGAGCACCGACTCGCCCTCGTCCACGATCGCAGTCAGCGCGAGCTCGATGCCCTCCGACGTGCCGGACGTGATCAGGACGCGATCGGGTGAGGTCGGTACGCGGCGGCGGGTAAAGTCCGCGGCCACCGCTTCGCGCGCCTCGACGATTCCGGGCGACGCGGTGTAACCGTTGTGCCCATCGCGCATGGCGCGCGCGACCGCGTCGATTAAATGCGGCGGCGTCTGAAATCCAAACTGATTCGGGTCGCCAATATTGAGATAGCGAACCCGCCTGCCGGTCTGCTCAACTTTCTTCGCCTCGGCAACGATATTTCGGATGGCATACGTGAAGCGACCGACGCGGCCGGCCGTGCGGATGGCCGCGGGAGCGGGAGCGCGCATTGGCAGCATCTTATCAGCCAATTCGTCATGTAAAAGCTACACGCTTGGCCAGAATTACAGGGCCGATCACGCACAGCACCTTTGAATAAACCATGACAAATCAACAACTTAAGAAACTGGCAAGCTCCTTGATAAAAGCAGGGGACGTGAGACGGGGTTGCCTCCTCCTCGCCTTGGTGATGGCGGCGTCGGCTTCAGCATATGCCCAGGAGCCAGCTACTCCCCAGACACCCATTTTCAAATCGGGCGTGGAGATCGTCACGGTGACGGCGACCGTGCGCGACAAGAAGGGGCGGCTCGTACGTGGGCTCACCCAGAAGGATTTTGAGATTTACGACTCGGGACGTCGGCGGCCGATCACCTCGTTTCGATCGGATCCGTCGCCGGTGAGCCTGGCGATTCTCTTCGATATCAGTGGCAGCATGCGCCTCGCCGACGTTGCGCTGGCTGCCAAGTTCGCGGCCTATCACGTGCTCACGTTGCTCGAGCCGGGCCGCGACGAAGCCGCGCTGTTCACGTTTGACAGCCGGTTGCATGAGGTGGCGCCGTTCACGGTCGATACGCGTGCCCTGCAAGGCGCGCTGGGGGAGGTCGATCCATTCGGCGCCACCTCCCTGCACGACGCGATCGCGGGAGCTGCGGAGCGAGCCGCGACGCGTAAGGGGAGACGGCGAGCCGTGGTTGTGATCACCGATGGCGTCGATACCGCCAGCCGCCTCTCACCATCGCAAGTGTCGGGTGCAGCGAGCGCGATCGACGTGCCGGTTTATGTCCTCGCGACTGTGCTCCCGATCGATCACCCCGGCCGCGAAACCTCGCTGGTGCCCGAGGCGGAGTCGCTTTCGGCCGTCGCGACAGTCGAAGACTTGGCCAATTGGACGGGCGGAGCCTTCTTCTACACGAGCACGCCAACGGACACGAGCAACGTCGCGCGGCTGGTCGTTGAGGAGCTAAGAGAGCAGTACGTGATTGCGTTTGAGCCTGCCGCGAGCGCCGCACGCTGGCGGCCGTTAGAAATCCGGACGCGCGACAGGAATTTAATCGTACGCACTCGAAGCGGCTACATAGCCGGGGACGAAGCATCTAACAACGGTCGGTAGGGAGGACTGGATCATGCGTAAGTCGGTGTTGGTCGTTGGTTTGTTTACTCTAACGTTGGCGGTCGCGCCCGCGTGCGCCACGAAGAAGTTCGTGCGCACAGAGGTCGGCCAGGTCAACGACAAGGTCTCCACGATGGGCAAGTCGCTGGAGGATACGCAGGAGCGCGTCCGCCAGAACGAAGGCCGCATTGGCGAAGTGGATACCAAAGCCGGTGCCGCGCAGACCAGCGCGACTCAGGCGCAGCAAACGGCCAGCCAGGCTGGCCAGGCTGCCGCAGCGGTGAACACGCGCGCGGACTCCATCGAAGCATCGGCGCGGAAGCTGCTGTTCGAAGTGGTGATAAGCGAGGATCAGGGTCAGTTCAAGTTCGGGAAGACGGAACTTCCGGCCGAAGCCACGGCGGCGATCGACCAGATGGTTTCCAGCTTCCAGAGCCAGAAGAGTGCGATTTGGATCGAAGTTGAAGGCCACACGGACAGCGTCGGCGACGCGAAATACAACGAGCAGCTCGGAATGGAGCGCGCTGAAGCGGTGAAGCGGTATCTCCACGAGAGGCACAACGTGCCGCTGCACAAAATCAACGTGATCAGCTATGGCGAAGAGAAGCCGGTGGCGCCGAACAAGACCCGCGACGGCCGCGCCCAGAACCGCCGCGTCGTGATCAAGGTCCTGGCGTAACGTCCGGTTGACAAGGCACGCGGCGCTCACGCGTCGCGCGTAGCGGAGGGTCCTCGGCGGTCTGGAAGCGCCACCGAGGACCCTTCGTATGTACGGGCGATCGCGTAATCCCGCAATCCACTTGAATTGGCGTGGATTGCCTGCGGCTTTCGGCCTTCAGCTGTCGGCTTTCGGCCGGAATGCTGATCGCTGATCGCCGATAGCTGAGAGCGTCCGGCGTCAACGGAAGTGCCCGTCGGCCTTAGTAGGCGATCGCGTCCCACCTACAGATCTTCGCGATAGGTCCCGATACTTCCCACAACTGGAGGATTGGGAATGCTCGCTCGCCTTTCGACCGGCGTTGGCCTGGCGCTCATCGTCCTGCTGGTCAGCCCATCTTTGGCGCGGGCACAAGGTGGCTTTGGCATCGGCCCGCGCCTGACGTTCGTCCGCGGCGACTCGAATCTGCCGGACGGGTCGCAACGCTTTTCAGGCGGCGCGATTCGACTCGGGGGTGGCAAGACGGCTCTGGAAGTGGCGATGGATTTCCGCTCCGGCGTGACCGGCGACCTGACCGAGCGCATCAAGGACTATCCGATTCAAGCGTCCCTGCTGGTCTTCCCAATCCGCAGCGTCATCGCTCCGTATCTGTTGGGCGGCGTCGGCTGGTATTCACAACGCGTGGAGCGTCTCAGTACGACGCAAACGGTCCTGGACGAGGAGACGACACGCAGAATGGGATACCACGTCGGCTTTGGCGGCGAGCTGCGTGTGCATCGCCACATCGGGGTTTACGGCGATTACCGCTACACCTTCATTGACTTTGGCGATGACGACACCACGCGATCGAACTCCTCGTCGCTGTTGCCGAAGTGGATACCGTTCGCGGAGCGCCTGAAGATGTCGCACGAGGGGTCGATGTTTACGTGGGGGGCGACGTTTTACTTCTAACGCTGTTGTCGACGGTCGATGGTGGACGGTGGACGGTCGGCGGCAGACAGTCGACGGTCGACGGTCTACAGGCGTCTGGCGAGGACGAGCAGCGAAAGTCCGAATCCTGGTTCGGACTTTTCTTCGAGGCGGAGAAGCGGCATCAGAATCTTGAACGCCTTGAGCTGACCTTTCGGCATCACGCGGCGCTTGAGCACGCGTGAACTGAGCCACCACCCGAACACCGCTGGACGATTGAGAAAGCGAATGCTGTCGATATGGAAGCCGGCATTCGCGACAGCCGACTTGAGTTCCTCCAGTGCATAGCGCCGATGATGATGGAGGTGCCGATCGAGCGTCCCGTACAGCGCCTTCATCGCAGGTACGAGCAACACCAGGTGGCCGCCCGGCTCGAGCACGTCGGCGAAATCACGCAGCGTCGACCTGTCGTCTTTGATGTGTTCGAGGACGTTGAGGCACACGATCGTGTTCACGCGATCGCTTTTGAGCTCCGCGCGATCGCCGTCGCGCAGGGGAAAGTGGTACGACGCAATCTTGACGTTGGAGCGCTCGCCGAACCGCCCGATTAACTCGCGCAGATAGTGCGGTTCGATATCGGACGCAATCACACGCTCACGTTCATCCACGAAGAAGCGCGTTTGATTCCCCACTCCGGATCCGACTTCGAGAATACGCGTGCCGAGGTAATGCTCGAACCGGTCGTGCAGCCAGCGATTGTACGGCGAGAGCGTCGCCATGCGCCGGAGGGTGATGGCGCCAACGTCGTGCTGCGGCGCTTCCCAGCGCGAATACCGGAGCAGCACCCAGACGGCCTTGAAGGCGTCCTTCACGCCGATCTTCTTGCCTTCTTCGTAGGTCCGCCCGTGGTAAGAGATCGGCACCTCGTAGACGCGCGCTCGCATGCGCGCCACTTTGCACGTGATCTCGGGTTCCATGCCGAAATCACGAGACTGAAGATCGAGACGATTCGCGACGTCGCGGACGAACATTTTGTAGCAGGTCTCCATGTCGGTCAGATTGAGATCGGTGAAGGCGTTCGAGAGCAGCGTCAGGAACCTGTTGCCGATGGAGTGCCAGAAATAGAGGACGCGATGCCCGCGTGGCGAGCCGAGAAAGCGCGAGCCGTAGACGACGTCGGCCTTGCCTTCGAGAATGGGTTGCAGGAGGAGCTGGTACTCTCGCGGGTCGTACTCGAGGTCGGCGTCCTGTATGACGAGGACATCGCCGGTGGATTCGCGTATTCCGCGCGCCACGGCCGCGCCCTTGCCTTGATTGTGTTGCTGCAGGACGACCCGGACACCGCCGCGACCGTCCATTCCGGCGAGAATGTCGCGCGTCCCGTCGGTCGAACCATCGTCAACGATGACGAGCTCTTTTTCGACGGGGAGTTCGACCGCAAGAACGCGCGAGACGATCTCGCGAATCGTGGCCCTCTCGTTGAAGCAGGGCATTACGACCGAGAGCTTCACGAAGCTGATCGTATCAGCCCTTCGCCTCCGACGAATCGTGCATCGTTCAGGGCGGGCCCTTCGACTCCGACGAACTGTGGGTGGGTCGCTCAGGGCCCGTACAAAACGCGGCCCGGCGCCGCGGGGACGTGCGACGCCGGGCCTCCCGGTGTGACGTGCGCCTACGCCACGCCGAATTTGAAATCGCGAGTCAGTCTCGAGGTGTTTCGCGAAGCACCTGTCCTCGAATCTCGCCGCCACCGTTGACGTTTGTGTGGATGTTCAGATACACCTGGCCGCCGACCAGCGACTGCAGAAAGTCCTCCCATGAGCGGATACCCTGGTCGCCGCGCACGGTGAGATTTGCCGCGGTCGCCGAGCCACTCAGATTGAATTCGTTCGATGCATTTGCCGGAAAGGGAACGTTGACCACCGTGGGTCCTGCGATCCCGACCGGGCCGACATGGAAGTGCGCGTTGTTGATGCCTGACGGCAGATTGAAGACATCGATGTTCCAGGACACTGTTTGAGTGGACATCTCGACCGTGACCTGCGCCGTCGCATAGGCGCCGGTAAGGATCGGGGGCGTTTCATTTCCACCCGTCATCAGGGCCGTCATCCGGATGGTTTGAGCGTGCGCGCTTGCGGCGGTCCCCACCACGATCATCACAGCCACTGCCATCAGCACTCTACGTCCCATCGTCGGTGCTCCTCTTCGCCGGTGAAAAAGACAACAATCGTCGTTGTGGCGCGCCTGTGGGGATAGCAGAAAGCAAGCCAAGGTCCGGAGGACGAGACGTGGTCCGATGCTGCGGTTTTTGACTGCTTTAACGAGAAGGGTCCGCGGCCCACTTACGCGCCGCGAAAATGCTTACGCCGACGGTAAGGTCGCTTTCTTGAGCATTTGATCGAGTTGGCCGAGCCGCTCGTTGCTGCCAAGCAGCGACAGCACGTCTCCGGTTTGCACGACGTCATCCGGGCCAGGCGCGATGTTCGTGAACTGCTTGTCGCCGGGTCTGGTGTGTTTGATGGCGATCGTCGTCAGCCCAAACCTCGACCGAAGGCCGATCTCGCGCAGGGTTTTGCCGACAAACTCCGGCGGCGCCGGCACTTCGACGATCGAGAACTCGTTGGAGAGCTCGATGTAATCGATCACGTTCGGCACGACCAGACTGTGCGCAATCCGCATGGCCATTTCGCGTTCGGGGAAGACAACGCGGGTGACGCCCAGTTTTTCGAGAATGCGGCCGTGCAGCGGGGTCACCGCTTTCGCGACGATGTTCTTGATTCCGAGCTCGCGCACGAGCGTGACGACGAGCAGGCTCGATTCGATGTCTTCGCCGATCGAGACCACGGCGACGTCCACGTCTTTGATGCCGGCGGCGCGCAAGGCACGTTCATCGGTCGCATCCAGTTGTATCGCCAGCGATACCACGTCGGCGAGCGCGCGCACCTTATCCTCGCTGCCGTCAATGCCGATGACGTCGTGGCCGAGACCGGCGAGCGTGCTCGCCATCGCTGCGCCGAATCGCCCCAACCCGATCACTGCGAAAGATCGTCGCGCCATTGACCCTCAGCCAATCAGAACCTTGCCCTCGGGGTATCTGATTTTTGCACGCGCCGACATGCGGGCGGCAAGTGCGAACGCAAGGGTCAACGGACCCACGCGTCCCATGAACATCATGCCCGAAATCAGCAGCTTTCCGATCGGTGTGAAGAAGCCGCTGAGGCTCACCACGGATCCCTGCTCGCCCATCGACAATCCCACTGTTCCGAAAGCGGATGTTGTTTCGAACAAAGTGGGTAGCAGATCACGGTGCTGTGTAATCAGCACCGCGCCGGCCACGGTGTTCAGTCCCAGAAACGCAATGAGCGACACGAAGAAGGCCCTGGCGACGGTGTCCGACGGAATGCGTCGATGGAACACCTCCGGCTCATGGTTGCCGCGAACGGTCGCCCACAGCGCCGCAACAGTAATGCTGAACGTCGTGGTCTTCACGCCGCCGCCGGTGCTCCCGGGCGAAGCGCCGATGAACATCAACGCCATCGTGACAAACAGCGCCGGTTGCGTCATGGCGCCGGCGTCCAGGGTGTTGAAACCCGCGGTCCGTGCCGTAACCGACTGAAACCAGGCGGCCAGGACACGCTCGTTGAGTGGCCAGCCGGCCGCGAAGGTTCTGGGGTTGTTCCATTCGAGCGCAAGAATGGCGAGCGTCCCCCCCACCAGCAGCACGATCGTGGCGGTGAGGACGATCTTCGTGTGAAGCGACAGCGTGATTCGCCGCAGGCGCACGTTCGTTAGTTCAGACAAGACGAAGAAGCCGAGTCCGCCGCAGATGATCAGCGCCGTGATGACGGCGTTGACGGCGAGATCCGCGCGCCAGCGGACGAGATTGTCGCTCCATAGCGAAAACCCGGCGTTGTTGAATGCCGAAACCGCGTGAAACCCTCCGTACCAGAGAGACTGCACGCCTAAGTCCGGCCACCAGCGCAGCGCCAGTAACAACGCCCCGGTTCCTTCGAAGACGAGCGTCAGCTTCAACACCGTTCCGGCGAACCGCACGAGGCCTTCGAGATCGTGCGCATTGAGCGCTTCCTGCAGCGTCAAACGCTCCTGCAGCGTCACAGACCTGCCAAGCAGTGATGCAAGCACGGTCGAGATGGTCATGTAGCCCAAACCGCCCAGCTGAATGAGCAGCAGAATCACGGCCAGCCCGAAAGACGAAAACACGTTGGGTGTATCGACGACGATGAGGCCGGTGACGCACACCGCGGAGGTCGCTGTGAAGAACGCGTCGAGCACTGAAATCGAACGTCCCGGATTGACTGCGACCGGCAGAAGGAGCAGCGAGGTTCCGACCAAGATCAGACCGACGATCGAAGCCGCTAGCAGTCGCGGCGGCGAAAGCGCTTTGCTCGAGCGGGGCATGCGGAAAGCCCCGCGATTGTGACACGATTCGCGTCAGCTACGCTTGCCCGCTGCGCACCGCGGATAGATCACCATCCCCTTCATGGTGACCGCAGGCGATGACTTACCGGCGCGACAGGAGAAGCGGGCTGTGTCGCCGGCGTAGTCGGCGCGCGTCCACGCAACCAGAACTCCCAGAAGAACGAAGGCGAGGATGACGCTCACGATGTAGTCGGCGTATTTCATAGCTCTACTCGTCGTTGATTTCGCGAACCGGATCGAGCCGTAACGCACGCCGCGCCGGGAGATACGCGGCAACAGCGCTGGTCATCAGCATAGCGGCGGCAGCCAAACCCAGAGTCGCCGGATCATGCGGACCCACGCCAAACAACAGCGATTGCAGCAGACGTCCTGCCGCAAGCCCAAGCGCAAGCCCTCCGATGGTGCCCACGCCGGCCTGCAGCATCGTGCCGCGCATCACCAGTCGGACCAGGCTTCGCGGCTGTGCACCGAGCGCGATGCGGGTGCCGAGCTCGCGGCGACGCCCCTCCATCCAGGAGGCTGTTACCGCAAATACACCGACAGCCGACAGCAGCAGTCCGAGCCCGGCGCACACTCCAAGGAGCAACAGGAGAAAGCGTCGATCCGCGCGGCCCGCCGCCGCCTTGTCCTCCATTGTGACGATGTCGAAGAGCGGAAGGTTGGGATCGGCTTGGCGCATCGCTTCACGGATCGACGCAATCGCCTGCGCGGGCTCACCAACAGCCCGCACCATCAGCGTCGTAAACAGGTAGCTGAACTGCAGCGCTGGCTGATACACGTCGGGGCCCGGAACCTCATCAGGCGGCCAATACACCACATTGCCGACGATGCCGACGATTTCGGCGATGTCAGCATCGCCAGGCTCGACGGCAGGCAGCCGTACGCGTTGGCCGATGGGATCCTGGTCAGGGAAGAAGCGCCTGGCAGCCGCATCGTTGATCACGACCACGGGCGTCCGGCCGCGCCGGTCGTCGGCGGTAAAGCCGCGGCCGCGAAGGATCGGAATGCGCAGCGTCGAAAAGTGATCGGGACCGACGCGATGCCAGCCCACCACGGGCGGCTGTGCAGCCATCTCGGGGCGGCCTTCGATCACCAGTCCGAGTCGCGCTCCGCGCGCGCTGAACGGCGTGCTCTGATCGAGCGTGACTCCACTCACGCCACGTGCGGTTCTCACGGCGTCGAGCAGGCGAACAACAAACTGCGGACCGGGTACGGCTCGCTCCGCCGTGCCGTCCTCCATCACAGACAGGGCGATCACGTTCGAGGGATCGAAGCCAGGATCGATTGCGCTCATCGCCCAAATCGTTCTGAACACGAGACCCGCGGACGCGAGCAGCGCAATCGACGCCGCGATTTCGACCGCAAGCATCGCGCGCAGCGACAAACCTGGTGCGCGTCCAAGTCCTACGCCGACACGCTTCAAGAGCTCGGCGAGCTCTCCGTCGAGGATCCGGCGGCATCCCGGCAATGCGATCAGCAGTGTCGTGAGCGCGGCTGCCGCGAACACAATGCCGAATACGAAGGGATTGATTCGCACGCCGGCAAAGCTTGCAAGCTGTCCCCAATCGTTGGCGGGTATCGCGAGCGCAGGCGGCAGTGATTGCGCGATCAAATCGCCGGCCCACAACGCCGCTATCGCCGCCGCCACAACGCCTGCGAGCATGACCACGCCAATCTCGATCGATATCGTGCGAAAGACCGCGGTGCGGCGGGCGCCGATCGCCATCCGGATCGCAAATTCGCGATGCCGCTGCGCGATGCGCGCGGCCACGAGCATCGCGATGTTCACCGCGGCGATGAGAAGCACGAGAACCGATGCCACAACCACGAGCGTGCCGGCGCGAATCGCAGCAGGACTGCGCCGTGCTTCATCGAACGGCACTGCGTCGGCGCCACGCGCTGTGGCGCGATCGTCGCGCGGCGGTACCGTCGCGCTGATTTGCGCGGCAATCACTGCCAGTTCGCTGCGCGCCTGGTCGAGCGTCGTTCCTGGAGCAAGCTGGGCGATAACCGTGTGAAAGTACTCCGTGGACGTGAGGTACTCGCGAAACGTGAGCTGCGCCGCGAGCGCGTGCGGGAGCCATGCGTCCGCGCGATCGCTCAGACCGCGAAAGCCGGCCGGCATGACACCGACGATGGTGACTGGCCGTCGTGCGATGCGAATCTCGCGGCCCAGCACGGCTGGAGAACCGGCAAACAGACGATGCCAGGCGGCGTCGCTGATGGCCGCCTCGAAGCTGTTCGGCGAGGGCAGCCGTCCGAGCGCAGGTGCCGTTGCCACGATGTCGAAGTAGTCGCGCGACACGAAATCGATGTCGAATCGGATGGCGTCGCCACCCGCGTTGGCGTTGATGCGTGACGCGGTGTAGCTGGCGATGTGTTGAAAGCTGGTGGCGCTCGATTGCAGGAGCTCGATAGCCGGATACGGCCAGCGCATTCGATATTGGCGGCCGTCGACGCTTTCGGTGAGATACAGAACTACCCGATCGCGGCCGGCGGACTCCCCCGAAACAGCTCCGGCGAGCAGGCCCAAGGCGGTCGTGAGGACCCCCAACGCGATCGCGAGGGTGAGAACGGCGCCCACCGAAAAGGCTGGCGAGCGCCGGAGTGCCCGCAGCGCAGCCGTCAAATCGAGCATGACGCCGTCACAGCAATCCGTGTTCCCCGGCGCGAGTGCGGTAAGTTGCTCAATTCACAACCTTTGTGCGCGGCAACCGTCCGGAATCTGTCCGTCTGTGGGACGCGGAGGCGCGCCGCGGGACAGTAAAATCTCAGCTCCATGGACCTGAACGGGAAAGTTGCGCTCCTCACCGGCGTCAAGCGGATTGGCGGTGTTGTCGCCGAGTGGCTTGCCCGGGAAGGATGCGATGTAGCGCTCGTCTATAACCGTTCGGCGGCGGAGGCGGAACGCACGGCGACGCGCGTGCGCGAGGGTGGCCGTCGCGCGCTCACGTTGCAAGCTAATCTGGCCGACCCCGCTGCTTGTCAGCGCGTCGTCGAGTCGACGCTGAAGGAGTTCGGGCGCATCGACGTGTTCATCGCCATGGCGGGTTTATACGCCGCGACGCCGTTCGAGAAGCTCACGCTCGATGTCTGGAACGTGCAGATGGACACCGAGCTCCGGTCGGCGTTTCTTTGCGCGCATGCAGCGGTGCCATCGATGAAACAGAACGGCGCCGGCCGCATCATTGTGTTCAGCGATTGGCTGCCGACGAGCGCGCGTCCGCGCTACGAAGGCTTTCTCACGTATTACGTTGCCAAGGCTGGACTCAAGGCGCTCGCCGAGGCCATGGCGCTCGAATTGGCAGCGCACAACATCACGGTGAATACGATCGCGCCGGGGCCGATCCTTGCGCCGCCGGAAACGACGGATCAGGAACACGAAGCGGTGGCGCAAAACACGCCGCTGGGACGTTGGGGTGGAGAAGCCGAGGTCGCAAAAGCGGTCTTGTTCCTGTGCAACAGCGACTTTGTGACCGGAGAGACAATTCGGGTTGACGGCGGGCGGCACATTAAGTAGTTCGGCGGTCGATACCGTACGGGCGGCGGGTAAGTCAGATGGGGCAAGTGGAGAATTACACCAATTAATCTGCGCGAGTCCCGACCGCTTTAACCTGCCCACCCGGCCCCGAGAGGATCACGAATGAAGACCTTCTGGGACGCAAACACACGCGAAGAAATCTGCCGCCGCGTCGAGCGGTTGAACGCCGATTCAAAACCGCAATGGGGGAAGTTCAACGCTGCTCAGATGCTTGCGCATCTGAACGATGCCATGCGAATGGCGATCGGTGAGCTGCCGACGAAACCGAAGACCACTCCGTTTCGCCGCTGGCCCATCAAGCAGCTGATCGTGTACGTTGCGCCGTGGCCGCAGGGGGCGCCCACCGCGCCTGAGCTTCTTGCGCGGTGTGATGGGGCGCACTTCGCCGACGAAAAAGCGACCTTCCGTGCGCTCGCGGGTCGCGTCGCATCGAAGCCCGCCAGCGATTCCTGGCCTGAGCACCCGGCGTTCGGACACCTGACCCACCGAGCGTGGGGCGTTCTGGAATACCGCCACGCGGACCACCACCTCCGACAGTTCGGCGTCTGATCTCTGACATGTCACCAGTGCGGCCCGTTACATAAAGATACAAACGGTTCCCGCCCGTTGTATTGCACGCGCTTATACTTACCGGCTTCGGCTTTTTCCAATTTTGAAAGTGAGATCGCCTATGCATTGGATGAGGAGAGTGTTGTTGTCGCTGACGGCGGCCGCACTGGCCCTGGCAGTTGCCGGGCTGGCGCATGCGCAGCAGTCGACTAGCGCAATCACGGGACGAGCAACGGATTCGAGCGGCGGCGCCTTGCCTGGAGTGACGGTGGCGATTGCCAGTCCGCAGATGATTTGGCGGCGCGCGAAGCGCAGTGACTGACGATCAGGGCGTATATCGCTTCACGCTGCTCCCCGGCGGCACCTATACGGTGACATTCACGCTCACCGGCTTCAACACGCTGAACATCGAAGGCGTGAACGTTGCGGCCGGCCAGACGATCACGATCAACGGCAAGCTCGAAGTCGCGACGCTGCAGGAAACCGTGACGGTCACGAGCCAGGCGCCGACGATCGACCTCGAGTCGTCGAAAGTGCAGGTGAACTGGGATCAACAGAAGCTCGATGAAATTCCGTACAGCCGAAGCCTTACGGGTCTCGTCGCGTTGATTCCGGGCCTGTATGCCACCTCGCTCGACGTCGGGGGCTCATCGTTCGGGACCGGCTCGGGTCCGGCGGCGCGCACGTTTGGGCGCTCGGGCGGCGGTGTCGTCAGCTACGACGGCATGATTTGGGATCAGACGTATGGTGACTTCGGCACCTACGAGGAAGCACAGGTCACGACCGCGGCGAAAGGCGCCGACGCGATGAATCCCGGCCTGACGATGAACTTGATCGTCAAGTCGGGCAGCAACACGTTCAAGGGGTCGGGCGCGATCGGCTACCAGAACGGTGACATGCAGTCGAACAACGTGACGCCGGAGCTGCTGGCCAAGGGTTACGCACCAGGCGTCAACAAGTTCACGTCGCTCAAAGATTTCTACGCTGAAGTCGGCGGGCCGATCCTGAAGGACAGGCTGTGGTACTACGCCAGCCATCGCGACGCGTCGTCGGGCAACTACATCCCGGGCTTCATTCGTCTCGCCGATTGGGAGCAGGTGGAGTTCTACACGAAGCTGCAGGATCCGACAGTCAAGATGACCTACCAGATGACTCAAAACAACAAGATCGAGGGCATGTTCCAGGTGGGCCGCAAATGGCAGCCGTACCGGACGGCGAGTCGCTACGTTCCGCTGGAAGCGACGCAGAACCAAGATTCGATGTCGCTGGTCGGTCCCTCGTTCAAGTACCTGTCGGTACTGTCGCCACGCGCGACGTTTGATGCGAGCCTCCAGCGCGGTGGTTATTGGTGGCCACATTCCGTGGACGCCCGACGTGCGGCGGACCGATCTCGCCACGGCGAGCGGCAACAACAACGGCGCAACGCGCGGCGCGTTCCTGGAGCAGGATCGCGATCCCCGGCGGTGGCAATATGGCGCGAGCTACGCGTACTTTGCCGACCTGTGGGGGCGCAATCACGAGCTGAAAACCGGATATCTCGGCTGGCGCAATATGAACGAGACCGAGTTCATCGGGTATCCGAATCAGCAGCAGTATCGCTATCGCAGCCAGTCCGTCGATGCGAATTGCGATGAGGCGCACAACTACGATGGTTGCTTCGCGCGCCCAGACTCGGTGCTGGTCTACGACTATCCGTCAACGACAGCAGCAGGTGAGTGGTACAACTCCGCTTACTTCAACGACAAGATCACGGTTACCCGCAAGCTGACGTTGAACGTCGGCGTCCGCTACGACCGGTATTCGAGCTTCCTGCCGGAGCAGGGCAACCCCGGAACAGGTCCGTACGCGACCAAGAACATCTATCCGTACCAGGGCGAAGACAACTTCCCGATCTACTCCACGTTCGTCCCGCGCGTGTCGGCGGTCTACGACCTCACGGGTGAAGGACGGATTGCGCTGCGCGCGAGCTATGGACGCTACGTCGGTGGCAGCTCCGGCGCGTCGGCGAATCCGGGTCCTGGCGCGACCGACGTCAACCCGAACGCGATCATCACCAAGACGTACTCCGGCTGGCAGGGTGAGATTCCGTTCAATCCGAACTCGCCAAATGGCGCCAGATTGACGTCGACCTCCGGTGGCGGCACGAACCGCTCCATCGACCCTAATCTGAATGGCCCATTCGTGGACGAGTACACAACGGGCGTTGATGTCGGGCTGAGCCGGGTGCTCACGCTTCAGTTCAACTACGTGCGCAAGATCGACGGCAACGGCAATAAGTCGATCAATTTAGCGTTGCCGTACGACGCCTACACCGTCGCCACGAACGTGACCGATCCGGGGCGCGATTTCACCACCACTGCCGACGATCGCACGATTGTCGTCTATTCGGTGCCGACGACGTATCCAGGCTTCGGCACAACCATCGAGAGGATTGTGCAGGCGGAAGGCAACAACCGCTACCATGCGTTCGGCGTGACGCTCAACAAGCAGTTCTCGAACAAATACTCGTTCCTGGTGTCGCTGGACACCGACTATCGCGATCTGCGCGACAACGCGCCGCGCAACCCGAACGAGGCGCTTTACGGTCCGCAAAACGGCAACATCTCGGGAGCCAATCTCGGGACCGGCAACTATCAGTTCTCACGCCCGTCATGGAACTATGCCTTCCGCTTGAGCGGCTCCTATTCTTTGCCGTGGGGCCTCACCTATGCATCGTCTCTGAACGCGCAGACTGGCGACTACTTCGTCCGCGAGATCCAGGTGCGCGACGGTTCTGGTGCGAATGTCGTGATTCGCGTGAAGCCGCAGGCGGACCGCCTACGCGTGGACCAAGATTTGGGACAACCGCATTTCGAAGCGGATCAAGACGTTTGGCAGTCAGACGATCGAAGGCGAGTTCAACGTCTACAACACGTTGAACGTCAACACGATTACGGCGCAGAATAATCGCTCGGGCTCTGCGACGTACCTGCAGCCGACGGAGATCATCGCACCGCGGGTGATGCGCGTCGGCGTGAAGTATCGCTTCTAACCCCAAGCTCACATCAGTTCGCAGCGCCAACGGCGTTGAACGTTCGAACAATGCCACTTTCGGCCCGAATCTTGAGGTCGTCTCGATGCCACGATCATCAACTCAATTGAATTGAGGGGGGAAGGGCGCAGAGGGCAGGTGCGGTAGGTGGAGGATCACAGTTTAATCTGCGTAATCCCTACCTGCCTTGCAGCCCTCCGCTTACCGCGCGACGCCAGCGAAGACCGCGCGCATGGATTCGAGCGCGCCGGTGAGCTCTTTCCTTTCGCGTCCAATCGCAAATCGAATGCAGCCTTCACCGCTGGGACCGAAGTCGACGCCCGGCACGCACCCGATCCGTCCGTACTTGATGAGGTGTTCGGCCATTGCCCATGAGAGCGACGGTCCGGTGATGCCGGCCTGTTTGGCGAATGCAGGGTTGACCCGGACAAACGCGTAAAACGCACCATCGGGCGGCGTTCCTTCGAACACGCCGGGTGCGGCCTCTGCAAGCCCCGCGTAGAACAGATCGCGCCGCGCGCGCAGCTCCTCCCGAAACGCTCGCACGCAGTCCTGCGGCCCCTCCAGCGCGCCAATGCCGCCGTACTGCACCACCGAGTTGACGTTGCTGGTGGTGTAGGCGACCACCTTCAGCGCCCGATCGCGAAGTTTGGGATCGCGGATGGCGAAATAACCGAGGCGCAGTCCCGTCATCGCGTATGACTTGCTGAACGTGAAGAGCGAGATCGTCCGCTCATACATGCCGGGAAACGACGCGATGCTGACGTGCTCGCCGTTGTAGATCAGGTCCTCGTAGGCTTCATCAGAAAACACCCATAAGTTGCGCTCACGCGCGATTGCCGCAATGCGCTCGAGATCCGCGCGTGTCAGCACGCCCCCGGTCGGGTTGTTGGGCGAGTTGACGTAGATCGCCCTGGTCGTCGGCGTGATCGCGCGCTCGACTTCGTCGATGTCCCAACGCCATCCAAGCTTCTCGTGCAGCGGCACGCCAAGGGGCACCGCCCCGGCGGCGATTGCAATGGCCATGGTCGGTGGCCACTCGGGATCGGAAACGATCATCTCGTCGCCGGGCTCGAACAGAGCATGCATCGTCGCCCAGATGGCGTGAGTGCCACCGTTGGTCGGTACGACCTCCTCGGCGCTCTCAACCGGGATGCCGTTTGTGCCGCGAAGCTTCTCGGCGAGCAGTTGCTTCAAGCGCGGGACGCCGGCGGTCGGCAAGTAGTGCGTGCGATTGTCGGCAATCGCTTGTGCCAGCGCCTGTTTCACGCAGTCTGGGGCATCGAAGGAGACGTCACCCTGATCAAGGCGGAATGGATCCTTGACGGTGTGCATCATGTCGCGGATGCGAATGATGGCGGAGACCGGAACCGAATCGAGGAAGCTACCCATGGTGAATCTGAAGATTTGGAGATTTGGAGATTTGCAGGCCCGAGCAATCGACGACGTCATTCAGCACCTGCGCCGTGCGTCCCAAAGGCAGGTTGCTGATATAGAAATGCTTGACTCCTAAATCGTGCAGCGTCCGAATCGTCCGCGCGCAAACGTCGACGGGCGTTGCGCCCGTTTCGAACTCGGCGCGCAGCTCAGCGACGGGAACCGGCAGGAATTCGCTCAACGCGGCAAGTGTCCGCGCGTTGGCGCTGCGGTAGTAAAACACCCCGAACACACCAGGTTGAATCACGTTGCGCCGCCGCGCTTCGTTCAGAAACTGCGCAACGTGCCGCGCAGTGTGATGAGAGACGATCTGCGTCAGATAGAAATCCGCGTTGGCATCGTCATCGAGCAGGAAATCCACCTGCTGCGTCGCGTTTGCGCTCGGGTTGGCCCATCCGCCCAATTCGAGCTCAGGGTGACGCGCGCGAATATGCTGCCGCAGCTGCCAAGCGTGTTCGACGCAGCGCGGGCGGCCCAGATGCTTGTCGCCGCCAAGCACGACGAGCGACTGAAAGCCGTGGTGCGCCGCCTGATCGGCGTAGCCGAGACAAAAGTCGAGCGAGTGCTTGCAGGTCAGAAAAGGCACCACGTGCGCGCTCGCGACCGGCGCCCCGAGATTGGCCACCAGGTGCCGCAGGTTGTTTTCTTCCTGCGCCCCAACCGCACTGTCGGTGATGAACACCGCGATGTTCTGGCGCGCGAGCGAGCGTACTGCGTGGTAGGTATCGATCCACGCGTCGATGCCTTCATTCGATTCGAGCTCCGCCCGGGGAGGTCGGAGCTCGACCGAGATCAGAGGTTCATGAGCCGCGCGTAAGCGTTCAAGAAAGGACAACTACTTTTTCGTATTCAGCTTGTAGCCCGCGGGCGGCGCGAACAGTTCGTCGGACAATGGGCCGGTTTCAACACTGTTGACTTTCGTTGCCGCGGACATGTTCCCCATTTTGGCGAAGAGGCCAGCCATCGGCCCGCCACCGCCGCCCATGTCCATTTTGATCTGCATATCGGTTTCGTATGCGATCCCGCCAGCGTCGGCCAGCTGCTTGTACATCGCGGCCATCGCCTTCGCCTGACCTGGGGTCGCCTTTGCGGAGCGCGGATCGGAGAACACCCAGCCTTTTTCCACCGCAGTCTTGTAGAAGTGAATGTAATCCTCCGTTCCGGGCGCACCCTTCACGATCCATGTCGGACCGGTCATGTTGACGATCATCTTGGGACCGTCTTTGCTGCCGCCCATCGTCGCGGGAACAGAAATCTCCATGTCATAACCGGTCGCGGTCTTTCCGGCAATTTCCTTGCTCTGACCGTTCGGCTTCATGGACACCTTCATGTTTTCGGTGTCGACATTGGCTCCGATTTCCTGCGCGAACGATGCCATATCCCAAACGTCGGCGTCCTTGTTTTTCGAGTCGAATATGTACATCTTCTGCGCATCGAGATCGAAGATCGTCGTCAGCGTCTTGTCGCCGACCACCATGTCGCTTCGCATCTTGCCGCCTTTGAAGTAGGTCGTGCCCGTCGTGGTACCGGACATTCCCAAGCCTTTGCCGGTGGTCGTCTGCTTCATCGTGAGATCCGCGGACGCCGGCATGGCAAGGGCAAGCGCGACAAATGTTCCAACAAGCACACGTTTCATAAAGCTGCGCCTCCGGGGGCCGCTAAAAAGTATATCCGCGCCGCTATTGCTGCGACGACGTTGTCGGCCGCGGTTTGGCGTTCTTCGCGAACTCGTTTGCCCAATTGAGCATTTCCGCGATGGTATGCAGTACCGATTCGCGACCGGTGTAGCCGTGCGGCTCGTACGGCAGCGTCACATACCGGACGGTTGCGCCATGCCCTTTGAGCGCCATATACAGG
>JBKPAJ010000180.1:0-30484 GCA_046726375.1 Acidobacteriota bacterium | reverse complement strand
CCGTCGACTTCGGCGCCGGCCTCGATTGTTTGGGGATCGGGGCGGCTGCCGAAGGCCATCGCACCAGGTGGCACGCCGGCAATAGGGCGGCCGTTCAGATCGACAATTGGGCGGCGTCGTCCGTCCGCGATGATCGGGGCTGGACGCTCGGCAACCGCCTGCCCGTCCTTGATACCGTACGCCACCATCAGGTATCCGGTGGCGGTCGCCTCGAGTGTGATGCGTGCCTGTTCCGGTGTGTACCGAGGATCCCATTGTGATTTGTCGATATTGGCCCGCCACGTTCCTTCAAACAGATCACTGGTCATCGTCAGCTCCTTGAGCCTGCCGGCCCATGTCGAGAAATACTCCAGAGGCAAACGCATGGCGAGGTCGGCCAACAGCCGCGTGATGCCGGCTACGCCCTGATCGCGCCACACCACTGGCATCAGGTCCTCGCCCAGCTGCTCGAGGCCGTCGCCGCAGATCGCCCGAAATTCGTGGGGAAATGCCCGGGCGAGGCGGCGGTAGATGCGGCCGCAGCCGTTCACCCAGACGTTCACGAGCGCGCCTCCTGGCGGCGCTTCGCGTGAAGCGCTCGGACGAGATCCTCAAGCCGCTGGCTCTCGAGATCGAGCACGCGCTGGCCGAGCGGCGTCAGCTTGTAATAGCGGCGCCGGGCATCGTCGAACTCGGGCGCCGGGCGGTCACCCGATTCGACGATCAGTCCTTCCTGGATGAGACGTTTCAACGAACCGTACAACGTGGCCGGCCAGAGCCGCACCTTACCGTCGCTCCGCTCCAACACGTCCTGCATGATGCCGTAGCCGTGCTGCTCCGCTCCCACCAGGGAGAGCAGAATGTGCAACCAATTGCTTTTGAGCGGCAGGAACGCCTCCGGCGGCTTTCTCGTCATGCGGCCATATGTATATCAACTAATATACATATCGGTCAAGAGACGATCGGAGGCATTAGGGCCGTCTCGCTGCCTGGCTGGCGATCAGCTCTGGGAAAAGATTGAGAAACATCTGACGGAACGCGCCTTGCTCGACAAAGCGAACGAGTTGCGCCGACGACTGATCAGCGGTCCGTCGACTGGAGGTCTGTCACAATTTTCTCTACGCCGATACCGCGGGCAACATTGCCTACTGGCTCTCCGGACAGATCCCGATTCGCCCAGCCGGTTTCGATGATCGCCGGGAACGGGAAACGCCGAGTGGACCGGGGAGTTCCGGCCCATCCCTTTCTCCATCAATCCCAAGCGCGGCTGGCTGTCGAGCTGGAACAGCAAGCCCAGTCTGGGCTACCCGAACCCCGATCAAAGGAGCTTTGGCAAGCAGTGCGGTCGTTGGAGAGCGACGAACGCCTGGGCAGCGGCCTCATCTCGCTCAACGACATGAAGGACATCGCCAAAGACATCGCCCGCACCGACCAAGGCGGCGACGGTCGAGAAGCTCGGTATCTCAAGCCCTACCTGCTGGCTGCTCTCGACGTCGCGCCGCCGGCCAACGCGCTGGCCTCACAGGCCAGGGCGGTGCTCAGGGTCTGGGACGGCAGCATCTTCACCGAACCGATTGGAGCCACTACGCGCGAGGCAGGGGAGGTCATCTTCACCAAGTGGCTCGAGGTCATGCGTGCTCACACATTCGACGATGAACTGGGCGAGCAGGTCAGCCAGGCCAGCATCAACATGCTGATCCACGTCTTGGATGACGCCTTGGGCGGCGGCTCCGCCGTTCCGCCCAGCCGCGACTATTTCAATGGCATGAATCCGAATACTGTGATGTCAGCGGACTTCGACCAGGCGCTCGCCGCCTTGGGTCCGAATCCGAGTGCGTGGTCGACACAACCGCGGGATACCGTAAGGTTCCGCCACATCCTCTATCCCGCGGTTCCAGAAGTGACCACCATGCTCGACTCGAATCGCGCCACGTACGCCTACATCGTGGTCTTGAACAATCCCACGCCGACGAGCGAGAGCATCCTCTCCTTGGGTCAGAGCGGCTTCATCGCACCCGACGGCACTCTCGACGCGCATTTCAGGGATCAGCTCGAGCACTATCGCAACTTCGAGTACAAGCCGATGCGTCTGTTGGTGAATGCCCGGTGATAAGCGAGGGGGTTATGGACCAGACGGGAGTCGAACCCGTGACCTCATGAATGCCATTCATGCGCGCTCCCAACTGCGCTACTGGCCCCCGGTTGGAACGATTAATCATAACATCCGAGGCGGCTGAACCGCATTGCCGGAACGGCAGCGAGGTCAACTCTGGTGATTGTCGCAGTTCGTCGCTGCCGGTTTCGTCGCCGCGTTAATCGCAGCATTCCTGGCGATCACGGCGGCACCTGCGTTCCATGGGCGGCACCGGCTTGCCGCCACGCTTGAGCACGAAATCCTTGAGCGTATTCTTGGATCCTTTCGCCGGCGTGATCCCGATCGTCACGCGCGTTCGCTGCGCCGCATCAGGCGTATTGTCTGCCCTGCAGGCCAACGTCTGGTGCGGCAAATCCTGGCGGACGGTGCAGGTAGAATGAGCGCTTCTCGAAACGGAGCCACGATGCACATATCCCGACGGAGCTTTGTGCAAGCCTCGACTGCTACCGCCGCGGCGCTCGCGACGAGTGGAATCGAATCCGCCACATTGATGGCGCAAGCTGCGCTTCCACCCTCGGTGCGCGCACTCAAGCCGTTCCCCGGCAAGGCAATGCCGATCGCTGACAGCGAGCGTCAGGCGCGCATTGAGAAGGCGCGTCGCCTGATGGCGGAAAACGTCATCGGCGCGATCGTGCTCGAGCCGGGTACGAGCATGTCGTATTTCGTTGACGTGCGCTGGGGCCTGAGCGAGCGTCCCTTTCTCGTAGTCATTCCAGCCAACGGCGATCTCGCGTACGTCTCGCCCGGGTTCGAAGAACAGCGCGCGCGTGAGATCACGAAATTCACCAATGACGTTCGCGTGTGGCAGGAGGACGAAGACTGGGGCCGCGTCGTCGCGGGCATTCTGAAGGATCGGGGCGTGACGACGGGCAAGGTGGGCGTGGAAGAGCGCGTTCGCTTCTTCATTGCCGAAGGCATTCGCGCCGCTGCGCCGCACGTGCAACTCGTGCTCGCCACGCCGGTCACCGCCGGCTGCCGCATGATCAAATCGCCTGCCGAAATCGCGTTGATGCAGCGCGCTAACGACATCACGATCGACGCCTACAAAGCAGCGTTTGCGGCGCTCGCGGATGGCATGACGCAATTCGAGTTTGGGCGCAACGTCCGTGCCGCCTTCGACGCGCTCGGCGCACCAGGTGGATCGGCGGGTGTGCAGTTTGGCGAGTACACAGCATTTCCGCACGGGAGCATTCAGCCGCAAAAACTCAAGCAAGGCGACGTCGTGCTCGTGGATGGCGGCTGCAGCGTCGAGGGCTATCAGTCAGACATCACGCGCACGACCGTATTCGGCAAAGCGTCGCAGCGACAACTCGACGTCTGGAACCTGGAGAAGGTGGCGCAGACGGCTGCATTCAAAGCGGCGCAGGTCGGCGCGACGTGCGAGTCGGTTGACGCAGCCGCGCGCAAGGTCATTACCGATGCCGGCTTCGGACCCGACTACAAGGTGCCCGGCTTGCCGCACCGCACGGGGCACGGCATCGGCATGGACGGCCACGAGTGGACCAACTTCGTGCGCGGAAACAAAACTCGGCTCGCCCCTGGCATGTGCTTCAGCGACGAGCCGATGATTGCGATCTACGGCCAGTTCGGCATCCGTTTGGAGGATTGCCTTTACATCACCGAAAACGGACCGAAGTTCTTCACCGAGCAGAGTCCGGCGATCGATCGGCCGTTTGCGTAATTCAATTCAAACGCGCGATATTTTTCGCCAGGAGCGATCCGGCAGGCGCACCGGCGACCGCGCGCCGTCGGTGCGCGTCGGCTGCAGCGCCGCGCTTCATCAGCGACGCGGCAAACTCCATTTCAGCGTTGCTGCCCGCCAAGGCAAGCGCGCGCTCGATGAAGGCGTCCCCCGTCAATTCGCCGAGCTCACGCGACAGCCACTCCTCGCGCGGTTGATTGCTCTTCCACCGGTGAATACCGGCGGCCTGCCGAAAGGCTTCGATTGCATAGGCCGCGTCGAAAAGCGGCAAGGGGTCGCGCGAACCCGACGCCTGCGCGGTGAGCGCGCGACCGAGAAGCGCGGTCAGCAGCTCGAACGCCTGGTCGCGGCTTTGCGACGCATAGATCGTGGCGCGGCGGAGGTTTTCCATGCGCGCCAGAACCGGGGCGTCCGAGGAAAGCAGTCGCAGGGTGTCCGCAGTGAGGTTGCGTACGTCGTAGCTGGCATCCGGCGTATTCCAGCCGGTCGCGTTGGCCCACGGCAGCAGCCGCGCCGGGCCGGTCTCAAACGGATGGCAGATCAGAGGCGGTCCTGCCTCCGCGGTGGTTGCGACGACGAGCAGTGCGATCGCGCCGATGAGGTGTCGGAGGCTTCGAACTGTGGCATTCGGCATGATGTGAATCTCCTGGAGTGTGAGACGGCAGACACACGTCGAATGTCGCGCAGTTCGCCGATCGATTGGCGTGACTTGGGGTAAATGTCACCGTTAAACGGCCGCTGTCCCTCCGGAAATGAGCGATCATCAGCGCGTGAGTCCGTCGCCCGAGGAGGTTCGCCAGCAGCTCGAACGCGTGCTCGCCAGCGAAACGTTCGCGAATACCGGCCGTCTCTCGCGACTGCTCCGCTACATCGTCGAGCGCACGCTCGCAGGTGAAGGCGACCAGCTCAAGGAGTACGTTCTCGGAGTCGAGGTGTTCGATCGAGGCGATCAATACGATCCGCGGCTCGATTCCATCGTGCGGGTCGAAGCCCGCCGCCTGCGATCGAAGCTCGAGGAGTACTACGTAGGCTCAGGGGCCCGCGACGCCATCATCCTCGCCGTCCCGCGCGGATCCTATGTGCCGAGCTTCGAGGAGCGCGGCGCCCCACCACGTCAGCCGGCGTTCGTGCGCTCGACGCGGGGCACTTTGGCCATGACGCTCCTGACGGCGGCCGTCCTGCTGCTCGTTCTGTCGGTAGCCTGGCGAACTCGTTCTACGGCGGCACCCAACATCACGATCGCCGTGCTGCCGTTCGAGGAGTTTTCCGGGACGTCTGACGGCTACCGGCTCGCCGCCCGGATCACCGACGCGGTGACTTCGGAGCTCGCGCGCCTCGGCACGCTCGCTGTTGTTTCGCGGACGAGCGCACGGCAGTTCGAAGGGGTTCGCCGCCCGCTGCGCGAGATCGCGCAGGTGCTCGACGCGCAAATCATCATGGAAGCTACCGTTGACGCGATGTCGAAGCGCGTGAAAGTGACAGCACGACTGGTTGATGCGACCACAGACCGGAAGATCTGGGTCGAAGAGTTTGCAAGCGCCCCGACAGAAGTCGCGGCGCTGCCGCCGCAAATTGCACGACGCGCCGCTGAGGCGGTGCTGCGCAGACGATAAGGCCACTTGACACTCGCCCGCAGATGAGCAACTCTCCCATCGATAAACGATGGGAGAGCCGACCCCGCCGGATCTGCTGCCCGGCACCCTTGAATTGCTGATCCTGAAGTCGCTCACCGCTGGACCGCAGCACGGTTACGGTATTGCCCAGCATCTGCTCACCGTGTCGGACGAAGTGTTACAAGTGGGCGAGAGCTCGCTGTATCCCGCATTGCAGCGGCTGCTGCTCAAAGGATGGGTGCGCGCGGAATGGGGAGTGTCGGAAAACAACCGGCGTGCGCGCTATTACTCGCTGACGGCAGCGGGGCGGAAGCAACTGACGTCCGAACGCCGCGAGTTCGATCGCCTGATTGTCGCCATCCAAAAGGTTCTCGATACAACCTGACGTGCGCATGCGCGAACTCTATCGCCGCCTCCGTTACCTGTTTCGTTATCGCGGCAATGACAATGATCTTGCCGAGGAGCTCGAATTTCATCGCGAGATGAAGCTACGGCAGTTAGAGCGCACTGGGCTGGATCCTGTGTCGGCAGCGGCGGCGGCGCGGAGAGCGCTCGGCAACGCGCACGGCTCTCGGCAATATGCCCGGGATGTGTGGATCGCGCCGTGGCTTCAGGAAGTTGCGCAAGACGTGCGCTTCGGCATCCGTCTCCTTGCACGTGAACGTGCGTTTGCGGCCGCCGCGATCTTGGTGCTTGGCTTTGGGATCGGCATCAACAACATGTTCTTCACGGTGCTTCACGCGCATACGATGCGCGGGTTGCCGCTGCCGAGCGCCGAGCGGCTGCTCCACATCTCGTCGTTCGACGAGCGGATCACGGATCGCCCCGTCTCGTTTGCCGAGTTTCAGGACTTGAGAACCGGGGCGAGGAGCTTCACAGGTCTCGCCGCGTTCATGGCATCTCCGCTGACCGTCGGCGACGAGGGGCGCGCGCCGGACCGCTTCGAAGGCGCCTACGTTTCGGCCGACGCGTTTACCGTGCTCGGCATCGAGCCTGCTCTCGGCCGATCGTTTGTTGCCACCGACGATCATGTTGGCGCGGCACCGGCGGCAATCCTCGGAAGTGGTGTATGGCACAGCAGGTACGGCGGGAATCCTGCAATCCTTGGCCGCAGCATTCTGATCAACGGGTCGGCTGCCACCGTCATTGGCGTAATGGCGTCCGCTTCGGGATTCCCGAGTACAGCAGAAGTGTGGCTGCCGCTGTCACGCGCCGCGGTCCTGCAGCCGCCGCGGCGCGATGCGCGCACGCTGCGCGTCTTCGGCCGACTGCGCGATGGCGTTTCGATCGAGGATGCGCGCGCCGAAATGCAGTCGATCTTCGCGGGCTGGTCGCGTGAGTACCCGGAGAGCAGCCGCGGCAGCCAGCCGCACGTCGTCTCGCTCAACGATCGCGTCCTCGGACGCTCCGCTCGCGATCCCACGTGGCTCGCGTTCATGGCGTTTGGATGCCTCGCGCTGCTGATCTCGTGCGCCAATGTCGCCAACCTGATGCTCGCGCGCGCCGTCCATCGCGGGCGTGAAATTGCCGTGCGGGCGTCTCTCGGGGCGACGCGCCTGCGCGTTATCCGACAACTCCTCGTCGAGAGCGCCGTCATCGCGGGAACGGGAGCAGTGGTCGGCGTCGGCGTCTCGCTCGCAAGCGTCCGGCTTTTCCGCACCACGATCCCGCCCAACGTGTTGCCATATTGGCTCGACTACAGGATGAACGCGCCCGTGCTCGGTGCGCTCGCGGCCGGCGCGATTGCGTCCGTATTGATCTTCGGATTAGTGCCCGCACTCTACGCCTCGAAGGACAATATCGCTGCGGTCCTGAAAGCCGGCGGCCGCGGCATCGTCAGTGCTCGTGGTCCACGGCGATGGATGACGACCTTTACGGCGATCGAGGTTGGGTTGAGCGTGCTGATGCTTTCCTATCTGGTGCGCGATGTGCAGGCGCCGCGCAGCGACGTGGCTTCGGATGCGCGGATTGAGACCGAGGATGTGCTGACGGCGGCCGTGACGCTTCCCGTTGAAACGTATCGCGATGGCGAGCAACGCCAGCGCTTCTACAATCGCTTTGAAGAGCGACTTCAGTTGCTCGCTGGATCGCGCTCATTTGCGCTCGCGACTGCGCTGCCGCGACGAGGCGGCACCGAGCAGCGCCTTGATGTCGAAGGGCAGGCGCGCGGGGCCGGTGATGCGGCGCCGAGTGTCTGGACCGTTGGCATCACATCGCAATACTTCGAGACGCTTGCGTTGCCGCTCGAACGGGGCCGAGAGTTCACTTCGGCCGATGGCGCGTCGAACGCGCACACGGTAATCGTGAATCGCCGCTTCGTGGATTTGTTCTTCGCCGGAGATGATCCCATTGGCAAGCGCATTCGACTCACACCTGCCACACTCACCAACGCGCCCGCGTCGGCGTGGCTGACAGTGATTGGCGTCGCTCCATCAATCCGCCAGCGTACGCCGCGTGTTCCCGATCCGGTCGTGTACGTCCCGTTCGCGCCGCTCGCGCCGGCCACCGCGAATCTCCTGCTGCGGCCGGGCGCCGATCAGGCAATTCTTACGGCAGCGTTGCGCGACGAGATTCGCGCCCTCGATCCCAATCTTCCGATCTACCGCGTGCTGACGATGGCGCAGGTGATTGAGGAGGTCGAATGGAACGGGCGCGTTGCCAGCCGACTGGTGCGGATGATCGCGATGATCGCCTTTGCCTTCGCGCTCGTCGGTCTTTACGCAGTCACCGCGCATGCGGTCGCGCAGCGCTCGCAGGAAATAGGGATCCGTATGGCACTCGGCGCCCAGGCCTCGCACGTCGGTCGAATGGTGTTCGCGCGTGCGCTTCTTCAGGTCGCGCTCGGATTGGCGCTCGGCCTGGCCGGAACCCTGGTCTGGGATGCCACATTCGGCAGCGGATTCGAGCCACAGTTCACCAGTCCTGGCGTCCTCGCGTCGATCGCTGCGCTGCTCGCGGCCGGCACGGTTGCCGCGTGCGCCGTTCCGGCGCGACGCGCCGTCACACTCGACCCGGTTGTGGTGCTACGAACCGAGTAGCGGTGTCTAACCACAATTACGCCATGCTCGAAGCGCGACACCTCACCAAACGTTTTCACGGCATTACGGTCGTCAACGACGTCAACTTCCTCGTCCGGCCCGGCGAAGTGATGGGCTATCTCGGTCCGAACGGGTCGGGGAAAACGACGACCGTCAAGATGCTGACCGGACTGCTGGAACCGTCGAGCGGTTGTGTGATGTCCGGCGGACAAGACATCGCGGCCGATCGCGTCGGCTATCGCAAACGCCTTGGCTACGTTCCCGAGGAACCGCACCTTTACCCGTTCCTCTCGGGCCGGGAGTATCTCGAACTCGTCAGCCGCCTGCGAGAGTTGCCGGCCACCGTCATCCACCAGAAGATCCCGAGCCTGCTCGAGCTCTTTGGGATTGCCGAAGCGGCCGATCAGAACATCGCGTCGTACTCGAAAGGCATGAAGCAGAAGACGCTGATCATCGCGTCGCTGTTGCACAACCCTGACGTGCTGATCTTCGATGAGCCCGACTCTGGGCTCGATGTCACGATGACGCTCGTCATGCGTTATCTCGTGAAGCAGCTCGCCGACGAAGGCAAAGCCGTGCTGTACAGCTCGCACGTCCTCGAAGTGGTCGAGAAGTTGTGCACTAAGGTGATGGTGTTGCATCGGGGGAAGGCGGTAGCGGATGCGCCCATTGAAGAGCTTCGTAACGTGGTGGCCAGCCACTCGCTGGAGGACGTGTTCGCGCAGCTGGTGCTGCGCGAAGACCCTGTGACCACGGCGCGCGACATCGCAGACGTCGTCACCGCCGAAGCGTGAGCGCGATGCGCAGGTCCCCGGTTACGCGTCTTCTCGTTCGCCACTTTCTTCGACGGTTCTTCGAGAACGATCTGATCTCGCCGCACATCGATCTCCACGATAACATCGTCCAGCTTTCAACCGGCTTCATCAGCCTCACACTTTTTGCGAGCGTGTTCATCGGCAGCAAATACCTGATCGGCATTCCACCACCGGGTGTGGTCGCGATGTCGTCGCTCTTCGACAGTTTCCTCCTCATCAGCATCTCGATGCTCGTGATGGCGCTGGTCGCGACCGTCCAGTGGGACGCTATTTCGCTGGATATGCGAGACGCCGCAAATCTTGCGGCACTTCCGATTCAGAGACGTACGTTAGTGACGGCCAAGCTCGCAGCCTTGGCGGTGTTTGGAACTGGCCTGGCGATCACGTTGAATCTTTTTCCCTCGACGATTTTGCAGGCGGCCACGATCGTCAAGATGCCCCTGGGACTATCCGACCTCTTCCGTTTGGCGTCGGCACATGCGGTCGCATCGCTGCTGGCGAGCGCCTTTGGGTTTCTCGCGATCGTTGCGCTGCGCGAGAGTCTCCGGGCCCTGTTCGGGGACGCAGGTTTCGCACGTGTATCGGCTCTCGTGCAAGGTGTGTTGGTGCTGGCGCTCACCAGTGCGTTGCTGATGACACCAGGGTTCGCGAGCGCGGTGACCGGTAGCTGGCTGCGGGATGGCTTCCCGTCGTCATGGATGCCGCCGCTTTGGTTCTTCGGCCTGAAGCAGGTGCTCGCCGGCGACATGATCGCGAATGTCGCTGGTGTGTATGTGGCGCGCCGGATGGTCGACGCGAACAATCGCGCGGTTGCGAGTTACCACGTGTACGATCCGTTCTTCGCCGAATGGGCCGGCATCGCACTGATCGCGACGATCACCGTCGTAGTCGTTGCCGCCGCGACGTACGCGTGGAACCTTCGGCGTCCGCTACAGCCCATTGCTTCGTCGAAGCGGCGGCGGATAGCGGTTTCGGCTATCAGCGCGATCGCGGCGCCGGGTGACAGCATCCGCCGGGCAGGCTTCACGTTCGCACTGCTCGCGATCGTTCGCAGCGCGCCGCATCGGCTTGCGATGGCGGGGGCGGGGGCATTGGCGATCGCACTGTCGATCGGACTTCTCAGCCGCACCGGATTTCGTCCCGCATTGAATCCGAGGTTCCCACCTGTGTCTGTCCTGATGGTTCAAATCGCCTGCATCACGATCATGCTCGCTGGATTCCGCCGCGCGGTGCGCGTGCCGGCCGAACTGCGCGCGAACTGGATTATGCAAATCGCGTGGCGGGACGGCGAACGACGCTTTGTCTCCGGCGTGAAACGTGCGGCTGTCATTGGCGTGGCCCTCCCTGTCTTGCTCGTGCTCGCGCCGCTTCACGTCTGGCTGCTGTCGCCGCAAGTCGCGGCGCTTCATGTTCTGCTTGGCGTCTGCTACTCGGTTGCATTTGCGGAAGCGCTGTTCACGCGCTCGCGGAAGGTGCCGCTGGCATCGAGTTACGAACCGCTCAGCAGCGTCAAGACAGTCGGCCCTATCGTCTTCCTTTTGTTTCTGGTGTTTGTCAACGCGTTCGCCCGCATCGAGCGTCAAGCGCTGCAGTCCGATGACGGGATGATCACGTTTGCACTGACGTTGCTCGGGGCGGTCGCCGTGTTCCGCGCGTTCGACTACTGGACGCTGCGCAGCGCGCCGCAGATGAAATTCGACGAGCCGCCAGAACCCGCCACGCAGTGGCTGGGACTGAGCGGCTGACGAACATCCGACCGGCGCAGAAACTGCCGAATAGGGGACTGTCCCCTTTTCCGCAGTTTCTGCGACATCGCAGGATGTGCGGATTAGGGGACTGTCCCCTTTTGTGCAGTTTTTGCGAGCTCACCGAGCACCCTGGCGTAATCCCCCGGCGTGTCGATGTCCTGATACGCGCCAGCGTCGTCGATGGCCAGGTTCAGGATTTGCGCCTCATGCGCGCGGACCACGGCCTTGGCGCCGACGTTCACGTCAGCGCGTCTCAATTCGTCGAAGATGGCCGCGTCGAAGATCACCGGATGCCCGTGTTCGCCGCCGCGCGCCGGTCGTACGATCGGCGCGCGCGACTCGCGCCAAGCATCGAGCAGCGTGCGCACCGTCTGCGCGCTCACGAGCGGCACATCGATAAGCGCGACCACAGCCGCTTCGACCGGCGCCGGCGCGCCGACATCAAGGCCTGTGAGCAGCGACGACAACTGTCCGGTGTGCCACTGCGGGTTGTGGACAAGCTGGACCCGGCGATCGCGAGGGCAGGCGGATCGCGTCGCGTCGGGATGGGCGCCGCTCACGACCGCGATGTCTTGCAACCCAGCCGCAAGCATCGTCTTGACGATGCGGCTGAGGAAGGTTTGGCCGCCAGAGCCGAGTGGTAGAGCTGCTTTGGCGCGACCCATGCGCGACGAGGCGCCGGCGGCGAGAATCACGCATCGGATCATCGCGTCAAAATCATTGCACGACAGGCGCTTAGCGCGTTTGGGACGAACGGAGTAAACGCCCGGCTCCGTCGGGACGTATACTTGACTTCCCGTCAGACTCCTGCCTACACTTGCGCGCGATTTCCGGCTCGACAGCCAGCGACCGCATTGCATCCACTCGGCCTCATAGCAGATACCACAGGTATCGTGATGCGGCAGCTTCCCGGGTCGCCCCGGGGGTTCGTGAATCGGAGGATACGGGTATGCCGACCGGGACGATCGCACGGCTCCTGATAGACAAAGGCTTTGGGTTCATCCGCGACGAATCCGGCCTTGAGCACTTCTTCCACCGCAGTTCGGTGCGGGGGGCGGTGTTCGAGTTACTTCGCGAAGGACAGCGGGTCGAGTTCTCCGTCGAAGAATCTCAGAAGGGGCCACGTGCGGGTGACGTGCGTTTGATTGAAAGCTAGGATTGCTTCCCCTCCCGGCCCCGCCAGGGGCCGGGGGCATCGACCGTCGGCCCTCCGAGAGTTCAAAGTTCAAAGTTCAAAGTTCAAAGTGAGTTGCAAAGTGATAAGTGAGCACGTGCGTGAAGTGGTCAATTGACCGCGCGCGCATGCCACTCCTCCAACTTTCCAACTAACTTTGAACTTTGAACTTTGAACTTGTAACTGACAGCGAAGAACGCACTGGCGGAAGCGCCTGGGAGTCGAACCCAGCCTGCCCCCTGGAGGGCAGCGACCGATTTTGAAGACCGGGAGGGCCACCGGGCCCCGTTCGCTTCCGCCTTCTAGTCTATCGAAGCAGTTCCGCGACGGCGTTCGTATCGCTGAGATCCGGCAGCACGACGTCGGCGCCGGCGTCGCGAAGCTGCTCGATCGAACATCCGCCCGTGGCCACCGCAATCGCGCGCGCGCCGATGCTGCGCGCGCACGCCACGTCATGCGGCGTGTCTCCGATCACGATCGGGTTCTCGCGCGCCGCGCGTGGAACCTCGCGGTCGGCGGCGCGCGCCAGCGCGAGACGCGCCAGTTGCTTGCGATCGGGAGAATCCTCGCCGAAGGCGCCCCACGAAAAGAAGTCGCCGACGCCGAAGTGCGTCAGCTTGATGCGCGCCGCCGCTTCGTAGTTGCCCGTCAGCAAGGCCGCATGCAGGTCGTCGTCATCGGCGAGCCGTCGCAGGAGCGGCAGAACGCCCGGCATCAACCCGCGCCGGCCGGTGCCCGGCTTCACGATCTCTTCGGCGAGCAGCGCGAGATACGCGTCACGAAAGCGCGCGTGTGCGTCAGCCGTTTCAAACAGAGCGGCGCGCGCGAGTGCTTGCGAGACGAGAAATGAATCGGTGAAGCCGGCGATGGGAATATCGTCGAACGCGTCGCTCACGCCGAACGCGCGCTCGAACGCGCGCGTCATCGCGCGCACGCCGGCGCCTCCGCTGAGCAGCAGCGTGCCATCGATGTCAAACAGGATGAGCGCGCTCAATCGGTTTGCTCGAAATGAATATCGGTGGCGCGCGGCCCTGTCGGCGTCCACTCGGGCGCGAACACGACGCGCTCGTCGAGCCAGATTTTCGCGAAATCGGCGCCGCGAATGCCCTCGCGCACGAAAAACCAGTCCATGCCGGCATCGTCGACGAGGAAGCCAAAGCCGTGTTCCGGCACGAGTCGCGTGATGTGTCCGTGGGGCATTGAGGACTCCCAAACCGGGCGGAGAGCAGGTCGGGCGGGTCAGGTATTGCATAGATTCAACACAACACTGAACGAGGGTGCGAAGGGATGTGTGTAATCCCTCCATCAGCTGCACCTGCCCCCACCAGCCTTCACCGGCCCTGACGAAACAGCTTACGCCAGAGCCCGGGCGTCTTGAGCGCGCCTGTTGCGGGCTCGTGCGTGAGAATCCGACCGCCCAGCGCGCGCGCAAACGCTGCGTCCGCTGTGATGGCGATGACCGCCAATCGACGCAAGGCGGCGATGCCGGCGAGATCCGACGCGAAGCGGTTAATGGCCTCACGCGGCAGCGACGCGGACGGATGTTCCGCAAGCAGCAGGCGCGGGCCGAGCGCAAGCGCGCGCGCCAGCCTGACGCGCGCCGTCGCCTCTGCTCCCGCACGCGCGATCGGCGTCGGCCATTGCGACTGCTGAAGACCGACCTCGCGCGCCAACGCTTCGACCGAGGGCCGCACGTCCGCCTGGATCGGATCGATCTCGAGCGTGAACGGCATCGCGATGTTCTGTTCCACCGTGAACTGCTCGATGAGTACCGCGCGTTCCGTCAGGATGCCGACGGCATCAAGCAGCGCGAGCCACGCGTCGCTGTCCGCGACATCAGCGGTCGACCGATCGAACAGCCGCACCTCGCCCTCCTCCGGCAGGAGTGCGCCGGTCAGCAAGCCGACGAGCATTTCGGCTGCTGGCGCGTCGAGCCCGTACAGCGAGACGATCTCGCCTTCGTTCACGGTGAGCTGCTGGATCCGAAGCGGGCGAAGTGCCTGGTAATTCTTGACGAGGTTGTTCACCGAGACGAGCGCCGTCATCGCCTCGCGCGTGTGGCAAGCGCATCGAAGTCGGCGGGCGGCAACGTGACGCCGCCCAGCGGCCGTCGCAGATCATCGCCGTGATAATCGGAGCCGCCCGACACGAGCAGACCCAATCGGCGCGCGGTCGCGAGCGCGTCCTGCTGCATCTCCGGCGTGTGATCGCTGTGGTACGCCTCGAGGGCGTCCAATCCTTCGTCTGCAAGCGGGTCGATGAGCGCGGGCAGTCTGGTCACGCCCGGGTGCGCGAGCGATGCGACGCCGCTGGCTGCGTGAATCGCGGCCACGACTGCGGCAGGACTCGGCCCCGTTCGCGGCACAAAGGCCGGCTGCCCCGAGCCGAGAAAGCGATCGAACGCCTCTTCGACCGAGGTCACGTGTCCGGCCTCGATCATTGCGCGGGCGATAACCGGCCGGCCCACCGACGAACCCGGACGAGCCGCGGCGTCGCGCAGCAGCGGTTCGACGTCGATCGGACGCCCCAACCGTGAGAGCCTCGCCGCGATCTCACGCGCGCGATCCAGGCGATGGGACCGTTGCTCGGTCAGAAACCGCGCGAGCTCGGGATCAGACTCGTCGATGAAATAGCCGAGGATGTGAACGTCCCGCTGCGCATGAACCGAGGTGATCTCGATGCCAACCACGAGCGTCATCCGGGCCGCGGCCGTCTGCTTCAACACCTCAGCGAGCGCCGCAACGGTATCGTGATCGGTGACGCTGATGGTCGAGAGGCCAACGGCGGCGGCACGGGCAACCAGCGCGGATGGCGGCAATCGCCCATCCGACGCGGTCGTGTGCATGTGAAGATCGATCAACGATCCTTCGGCCCTCGTCAGTGTCGTCCTGAGCTTGTCGAGGGACGAGACGCGGCGTGGCGCAAGGCGGCGCGACGCGCAGGCTTGCCTTTGCTCTTGCGCTGGCGGCGAGTCAAAGCGCGATATTCGCGAATCAGCAGCTCGAGGTGATCGCGCTCCTCGTCCGCAAACTCGAGAAACACCTGTTTGCCTTCCGAATCCTCGAAGCGCTCGCCGTAGCGCTTGAAGAACCGGTGAGAGCCGCGCTCACAGCGGATGCCGATGCGGTAGGCTTCGAAATCGTTGATCCCCTCGCGCAACAGCTCGTCTGCTCCACGAGAAAACAATCCGTTGGCCGCCCCTTTGAAGAACAGGAACGTCGGACGGGATTCGAGCAACGGGTCTCGATCGAGGAGCCGCTTGTAACGATTCTCGAGCGTGCTCAGGTGGTGCTTTTCTTCTTCTGCCAGATTCTGAAACACCTGCCGCCCGCGCGGGTCTTTGGTAATCCGCGCGGCACGCGTATAGAACTCCAACCCGCTGCGTTCGGTTGCAATCGCAATGCGCAACGCGTCGCGGGCAAAAAGCAACTCGCTCGTCGCGCCTTCTTCCGCCGGCGCTTTGCCGGTGCGGCACGACTCACACGTACCGTAAATCTGGACGACGCTCTGTCGCGCAGTGAAGCCACGCGCCGCGGCAATCTCCTCGACGAGTCCTTCGATATCGGAGCTGAGGAATTCGTAGGAGCGATTGCAGCTCTTGCAGATGAGATGGAAGTGACGCGGATGGCGATATGAATGCTCGAAACGAAAGCGACCTTCCCCGAAATCGACTTTACGCGCGATGCCGGCATCGACCATCCACTGCAGCGTCCGGTAGACGGTGGCGCGGCTGATCCGATGGTCTTCGCGCTTCATCAGAGCGACGAGATCGTCCGCGCTGAGATGTCCCTCCTGGCGGATGAAAACGTTGACGATCTGATCGCGCTTGCCGGAGCGCTTGGTGCCGGCCGGTCGCAGTCGATCGATGTCCGGAAGAGTGATCGCCATGCTGGAGGACAGGGGAGATCGGGGAGATTAGGGAGAACGAAGGGAAAAGTCTATACGTTTCTTCTCCCTGATGTCCTCGATCTCCCTGGGCTCAAAACTACACGTTAAAGGATTGGCCGCAACCGCAGGTCGACGTGGCGTTCGGGTTCTTGATGGTGAACCCGCCGCCGGTAATCGTGTCGACGAAGTCCACTTCGGCGCCGCGTAGGTAGCTGACGCTCACCGGATCGACGAACAGCCGGATGCCGTTGGATTCAAACGACTGGTCGCCGACGCCGCCGCTTTCCTCGATCATCAGGCCGTACTGGAAGCCGGAGCAGCCGCCGCCCTGCACGAACACGCGCAAACCGCTGTCGTTTTTGCCTTCTTCGGCCAGCAATTCCTTGATTTTAGCCGCTGCCGCTTCGGTGACGGTGATGTCCGGAGTGAACGGCGGAACGTAATTCTGAGTGCCCGACTGGGTCTCTGTGTGCATGATGGGTGACTCTTTCTGCCTTCTATCTTAGCAAACCAGGCTAAACGCGGAGCTTACGTCAGTGAATAGCGCCAACGGCGCGAGCAGCGCAAAGCCGCCCGATCTGTGGCCCATCCAGTCGAATCACCTCGGTGCCACCATTCGGAACCGAAGTCAATTGCGGGTCAAAACCGGGCCGCAGCCAGCTCCGCCAGCCGGTCCGCCGATTCCTGCTCCAAATCCTTGTGAAGGCTGTTGCCGTGCGCATCCATGGTGACAATCGCCGGGAAATCCTTGAGGTGGAGATGCCACATGGCCTCCGGCGTGCCGAATTCCATGAAAGACACGCCGTCCACGCGCTCGACGCAGCGTGCATAAAACTGCGCGGCGCCTCCAATCGCGTTCAGGTACACGGCGCCCGCCTCTTTCAACGCCGCCAGCGTCTTCGCACCCATGCCGCCTTTCCCGATGACGGCTCGGACCCCGTACCTTTTGATGATGTCGCCCTGATAAGGTTCCTCGCGGATGCTCGTGGTCGGGCCGGCAGCAATGACTTTCCAGCCATCTCCCTGCTGCGCGACCACGGGACCGCAGTGATAGAGGACGGCGCCGCGGAGATCGACGGGCGGTGCGTGGCTGACGAGGTGATGATGCACGGCGTCGCGGCCGGTGTAGGCGCGTCCGCTGATCATTACAACATCTCCAACCGCGAGTGCGCGCACGGCGGCTTCATCCAACGGTGCGTTGAGCGCCACCTCGCGACCCGTCCGCCGGAAACCAGCCTGGTCCATCATCGGGATGGTCGCCACAGCGGGATCGCGATAGAGCCACTTCTCGATCGCGCCGGTCTTCGCATTCAGGACGACACCCAGCCGTCTGAACGCCCAGCAGTCGTAGGCAACCGAAACGAAGAAGCTTGCCGGCAGGCGGTTGAGCACGCCAACTTTGCAGCCGATCAACGACACGCGACCGCCAAAGCCCATCGCGCCGACGCCAAGCGTGTTGATCGTGCGCATGATCTCCGCTTCGAGCTCCGCGAGCCGCCCATCTTCGTTCACATCGTCGATGCTGCGGAACAACTGTTCTTTGGCGTGCACGTAACCGGACGTGCGATCGCCGCCGATGCACACGCCGATGGCGCCCGGCGCACACCCCTTGCCTTGCGCGTTCCAGACGGCGTGCAAAATGCACTTGCGGACGCCCTCGAGTGTGCGGTCCGCGCGGCCAAGGTTGGGCAACTCCGCGGGCAGCGAGTACTGCGCGTTCATGTTCTCGCAGCCGCCGCCCTTTAAAATCAGCTTCACTTCGATGTCGTCGCGCTCCCACTGCTCGAAGTGCAGGATCGGGGTGCCGGGGCCCAAGTTGGTGCCCGTGTTCTGACCGGTCAGCGAGTCAACCGAGTTCGGCCGCAGCTTGCCGCGCCGTGTGGCCTCGGCGATGGCGTCGCGGATCTGCTGCTTCATCCAAATCTGATTCGCACCCACTGGGGCTTTGACTTCGAACGTCGGCATGCCCGTGTCCTGGCAGATCGCGCCTTCGCCTTCGGCCGCTTGATCGATGTTCTGTCCGATGATGGCGAGCGCCTGTGCCGCCCGCGAGCCCTCCGGCTCTTCCTTCATGGCGATGCGCATCGCCGCACGCACGTCGGGCGGCAAGTCAGTGGAGGTCCTGACGATGAGCGAAACGATGGAGTCGAAGAAGGCGTTCATACCAATATTCCATCGTACGCGAAACATCGTGCCCGCCGCTATCGTCTCTAGCTAGGTGCGACACGCCCTTCGACGCCTGTTCAAAACCTCCGTTTTCTCGCTCACCGCGGTGGTCACGCTCGGCGCGGCCATTGGCGCAAATGCCCTCATTTTCAGTGTCGTCAACGGCGTTCTGCTCAAACCATTGCCGTTTTTCGAGCCCGACCGGCTGGTGGGCGTCTGGCATGTGGCGCCCGGCGTCATGTCCGGACCACTGAACCAGGCACCGTCGACATACTTCATCTACCGCGAGGAAGGTCGGAGCTTTGAGGACATCGCGCTCTGGGACGATGGTTCGGTGACGGTCACGGGGCACGGCGAGCCGGAACAGGTGGAGAGTCTCGTGGTGACCGACGGCATGCTGCCGCTTTTGCGCATCGATGCTGCTGTGGGCCGCATCTTCGCAAAGCAGGATGACGCGCCGGGCGGTCCTGCGACGGTGATGCTCGGCTATACCTTTTGGCAGCGTGTGTTCGGGGGCAATCCTTCTGCGATCGGCCAGCAGTTGATCATCAACGGACGGCCGCACGAAGTGATTGGCGTGCTGCCGCAAGGTTTTCGGTTTCTCCGCTATAACCCCGCGGTCGTGACGACGGTCCGTTTGAATCGTGCTGAAGTGCTTCTGGGGCAATTCAATTACCAGGGTATCGCGCGACTGAAGCGTGGGGTCACGATCGAGCAGGCCAACGCCGACATCGCCCGTCTCATTCCCACGCTGATCGATCGCTTCCCGCTTCCGCCGGGACTGACGAAGACGATGTTCGAGGAGGCGAAGCTTGGGCCGCTGGTGCGGCCGCTCGAGGTAGACGTGGTTGGGGACATCGGCAAGACGTTATGGATCCTCCTCGCCACCGTCGGCATCGTTCTTCTGGTTGCTTGCGCAAACGTCGCAAATCTGTTTCTCGTGCGCGCTGAGGGACGTCAGCAAGAGCTGGCGGTGCGCCTTGCGCTTGGGGCGGGTACACGACGCGTGGCCCGCGAATTATTAACCGAGTCGCTGTTGCTCGGGCTGATTGGTGGCGTTGTCGGGATCGCTCTTGCCTCTGCGGGCATTCGATTGCTCCTGTTTCTACAGCCCGCACGGCTTCCGCGCTTGCAGGAGATCACGCTCGATGCAAGCGTGCTCGGCTTCACTCTTGCGCTGTCGCTCATCGCCGGCCTGCTGTTCGGCCTGATTCCCGTGCTCAAGTACGCGCGGCCGCAGCTCGCGGATGCGCTCAAGGACAGCAGCCGGGGATCGAGCGATGGCCGTGATCGTCATCGCGCGCGCAACACGCTCGTCGTCGCACAGGTGGCACTCGCCGTTGTGCTGCTCGTCGGATCCGGGCTGATGATGCGCACGTTTTTCGCCATGCGCAACGTTCCTCCAGGTTTCGTGTCGCCGGAGGACGTGCTGGCAATGCGGATTGCAATTCCGAGCGGGGTGATCAGCGATGAAGCGCAGGTGGCGCGCACGCACGAGCTGATCGTGCGGCGCCTCGAGGCGATTCAAGGTGTCCAGTCGGTCGGATTGTCGTCGTCGGTCACGATGGACGGCAACCGCAGCAGCGATCCGATCTTCGTCGAGGATTTCCCGCGCACCGACGGCAAGCTTCCACCGCTGCGCCGCTTCAAATGGATCGGCGAACGTTATTTCGAAACGATGGGTAACCCGATCATTGCCGGACGCGGCATCACGTGGGACGACATCCACAACGCGCGGCCGGTAGTGGTGGTGAGCGAGAACCTAGCACGCGAGTACTGGAAGGAGCCCGGCAAGGCCGTGGGCCGGCGCATTCGCCAATCTCCGAAAGACCCGTGGCGGGAAATCATCGGCGTCGTCGGCAACGAGCGCCAGGAAGGCGTGACGCAGGCGGCGCCGACGATCGTCTATTGGCCGATGTTGATGAACGAGTTCTGGGGCAACCGCGTCTACGTACAGCGCGCGCTTGGCTACGTGATTCGCACTTCGCGTCTTCAATCGCCGGACTTCATGCGCGACGTGCAGCAGGCGGTGTGGTCGGTCAATCCCAACCTGCCGCTGGCGCGCGTGCGCACGCTCCAACAGCTGTACAACGAGTCGATGGCGCAGACCTCGTTCACGCTCGTCGTTATCGGCATCGCCGCGAGTGTCACGCTGCTCCTGGGAGTGGTCGGCATCTACGGAGTGATCGCCTATGTCGTCGCACAGCGGCGGCGCGAAGTGGGCATTCGTATGGCGCTCGGCGCACACGGCCGATCGGTGCAGCGCCTCTTTGTCACCCGCGGTATGGTGATCACGACCATCGGCCTGGCAGTGGGATCGATCGCTGCACTCGCCTCGATGCGGTTGCTCACGTCGGTCCTCTTTGGCGTGAGCCCGTTCGATCCCGCGACGTATTTCGCAACAGTCGTTGGGCTGGCGACGGTCGCGCTGGTGGCCACGTGGCTTCCCGCCCGACAGGCGACCAGCGTCGATCCAGCTATCGCGCTGAGGGGCGAGTAAGCTAAAGATGTGGGACAGTACCGCACCGAGCACGATCCGCTCGGCGAATTTCGCGTTCCCGCTGATGCCTACTACGGCGTGCAAACGGCGCGGGCCCTGCACAACTTTCCGATTAGCGGGTTGAGAACGCCCGAGAGCCTGGTCATCGCGACAGTGCTCGTCAAGCGCGCCGCGGCGGAAGCCAATCGACGGTTGGGGCGTCTCGCTCCGGAAGTGGCAGACGCGATCATCAGCGCTGCCGACGAAGTGCTGGCCGGGCATCTCCGCGATCAGTTTGTCGTCGACGTTTACCAGGCCGGCGCCGGCACCTCGCACAACATGAACACCAACGAGGTGCTCGCGAACCGCGCGGCCGAACTCCTTGGTGGCGCGCGCGGCACCTACGACAAGGTCCACCCCAACGACCACGTCAACATGGGCCAATCCACCAACGACGTGTTCCCCACGGCGACGCGGCTCGCGCTGCTGCTCGAACATGGGGCGCTCGCAGCGGCGGCGCACGCGCTCGCCGATGCCTTCGAGCGCAAGTCGCGGCAGTTCGCGGACGTGCTCAAAGTGGGACGGACGCATCTGCAGGATGCGGTCCCAATCACGATGGGCCAGGAGTTGAGCGGCTATGCCGCGTGTATTGCGAGCGCAATCGACACGCTCGATCACGCAGCGGCCGGCCTCTCCGAGCTCAATCTGGGCGCCACTGCCGTCGGCACCGGACTCAACGCGGGTGACGACTACACAAACGCCGCCGTTGCCGCGCTCGCCGCACGCACCAATCTTCCGCTCACGCCGGCGCGAAACCGCTTTCGTGTGACTCAGAGCATGGGCGACGTGGTCACCTACTCTGCCGCCATGCGCCGCCTCGCCGTGGAATTGAGCAAGGTCGCAAGCGATCTGCGGCTGCTCTCGATGGGACCTCGCGCCGGTATCGGCGAACTGCGGCTTCCAGCGGTTCAACCCGGGTCGTCGATCATGCCGGGCAAGGTGAACCCATCGGTCCCGGAGATGGTCAATCAGGTTTGCTATCAGGTGTTCGGGTGCGACACGACGATCTCCGCCGCGGCGGAGGCTGGACAACTTGAACTCAACGTGATGATGCCGGTGATCGCGTGGAACGCGCTCCACGAGCAGAAGATCCTCACCAACGCGATGAGCGTTTTTCGCGAGCGCACTGTCGAGGGACTCGAAGCCGATCGCATGCGCGCGCGCGAGTTGATGGATCGAAGTACCGCGGTCGCGACCGCGTTGAGCCCGTATATTGGTTACGAAGCCACGGCCGAGATCGCCAAGGCCGCCGTGGCCAGCGGACGATCGATTCGCGATCTGGTGCTCGAGCGTGGTTTGCTCAACGCGCAAGATCTCGATCGGATACTCAGCGCCGAAGCCATGACTGAACCAGGAATTCCCGGGTCGAAGCGGTGATGCTCAGACGCACACAAGCCGTCCTCCTCGTCGTGCTTGCGCTCGTGGCCGCGGTGTCTGCACAAACTCCACAAACGGCACGCCCGCGCCAGCACGGGCTCTTTCCTCCGAAGGATCTCGGCCTGCTCGATCCGCCGGACCGCGACACCTGGCAGCGGCCGGATCAGATCATGGACGCGCTTGGCATCGCCGATGCCTCAGTCGTTGCCGACGTCGGTGCGGGCAGCGGGTTTTTCACCATTCGCCTGGCCCGACGCGTTGGCCCCAACGGTATCGTGTACGCGCAAGACGTTCAGCAGGAGATGCTGGCAGCGATCACCCGCCGTGTTCAGCGCGAAGGATTGACCAACGTCCGGGCGGTGCGCGGCGAAGGCAGCAATCCAAATCTGCCGCGTGGCAAGTTCGATGCGATCCTCATGGTCGGCGTGTATCACGAAATCGACGATCGCGTGACGATGCTGCAAAACCTGGCCGCTGCGTTGAAGCCACAGGGGCGGCTCGGCGTGATCGATTTCAAGCTGAACGGCGGCGGAGGCCCGGGCCCGGCCCTCGAAGAGCGCGTCGATCCGCAGATTGTGGTGCAGGACGCCGACAAGGCCAGGCTACGGCTCCTCTCGCAGGAGTCGTTTCTTCCCTATCAATATCTGGTGATCTTCGGGCGCATCAATGCCGCACCCACTTCCACACCACTGGCGGCACCGCGCTCGCAAGGCAAATCAACATCAGGTCGGCAACGATAAACGGAAAAAAGCCGGCGGCGAGGGCAGCGCGCAGGCCAGCGGCAGGCTGACCGGCCGTCCCCGGCGCAACGTAGGCGAGCCACAGCACACCGCCGGCGAAGATGGTCATGCAGCCTGCGCACATCGCGAGGATCGACGTGAGATAGCGCCGATCGAATCCGCGCGAGGCGAGCCAGCCCGTGATGAAGGCGGCAAACGGATACGCGAGCAGGTAGCCGCCGGTCGGTCCGAGCAGGCGCGCCGCACCTTGCGGCAACAGCGGAGAGGCCGCAAACATCGGCAGGCCCACGATGCCGAGAACAAGATAGAGTGCCTGGCTGGCGAAACCGAGACGTGGACCCAACGCCGCCGCGCCCACCAGAACCACCATGGGCTGCAGCGTGAGCGGCACGGGCGTGAACGGAAGATGCACGCTCACCTGCGCAGCGGCCGCGGTCAACGCGGTGAGAAACAATACGGATGCGACGCGGATGCTCGTCCACGCGGCAGCGGAGGCGGCGCCGACGCTGACATGCTCGAGCAAGGTCGAGTCGAAGGTCACGATCGGTGCGCGCGAGTTCGGCATAGCGTCGGATTGTAACGCAAATGAAAACAGCGCTGACGATTGCGGGAAGCGACTCAGGTGGCGGCGCGGGGATTCAGGCCGATTTGAAGACGTTCGCGGCGCACGGCGTGTATGGGACCTCGGCCGTGACCGCGCTCACCGCGCAAAATACCACCGGTGTGACCGCGGTGCACACCGTGCCGGCAGAGTTTGTGAGCGCGCAGATCGAAGCCGTCGCCTCGGATTTCGGCTGCGATGCCGTCAAGACCGGCATGCTGGCAACGAGCGCCATCGTCGAGGCGGTGGCCGCAGCCGTGGAGGAACTCGAGCTGCCGAATCTCGTGGTCGATCCGGTGATGATCGCCAAAGGCGGCGATCGTCTGCTCGCCGTCGACGCTGTTCACGCGCTGCGCGCTGTTCTCCTGCGCCTCGCGCGCGTGGTCACGCCCAACGTGCCAGAAGCAGAAGTTCTCGCGGAGATGCCGGTCCGCAACCTTGCTGAGATGCGCAGCGCAGCACGGAGGATTCTCCGTTTGGGTCCGTCGGCAGTGCTGGTGAAAGGCGGTCACCTACCGGGAACGCTCATTGTCGATGTGCTGGTCGACGGCACACGTGAGATTGAGATCGCGGGACCGCGCATTGAAGGGCGCCATACGCATGGCACCGGCTGCACGCTCGCGGCGGCGATTGCGGCAGGCCTTGCGCTCGGACACGGCCTCGAGGGCGCGGTGCGCGACGCGAGGGAATATGTCGCCGGTGCAATGCAGCACGGAATCGATCTTGGCGCCGGTCATCGTCCGCTTGGCCATTTCTGGCGGAAAACGCCTTGAGCGGTGATCCGTTCGCGTGTCAACGTTTGTGACCCATGCAGATCAATAGTGCCGAGGCAGGATGATCGCCACGACGTGGGTGCAGATTGTCAAAGCGGTGCTGCTGCTCGCCGGTGCGTTTCTGCTCGCGATGCTGGTCCTTGTCCGCTTCAACGCCAACCCGCTGTTATTGTTTCAGACGGCGGCCGGGCAGTACGGCGGATCTGTCCTCGCGCCTGGCAGGCTCGTGTCAGATCCGTGGGACGCGGTGTCGCTCGGACTGTCGCTGATGCTCGGCACGGCGGGCTTGCCGCACATTCTGATGCGCTTTTATACGGTGCCAGATGCGAAGACCGCGCGTGCCTCTGTCACGTATGCCACCGGGTTCATCGGATTCTTCTACCTGCTCACGTTCGTGCTCGGATTCGGCGCAATGGTGCTGGTGGGCCCGGATCGGATCCGCGCCGCCGACGCGGGCGGCAACATGGCGGCGCCGCTGCTGTCGTCGCCGGCCTGACGCTTTCCGGCGCTGCCGCGCTCTCGCATGACCTCTGGGTGAACGTGGTGCGCGGCGGGCGCGCTAGTGAGCGCGAACAGTTTTGCGTCGCGCGCGCCTCTACTCTTGCGCTGGGCGCGCTGGCGATCGTCCTTGGAATCGTGTTTCAAGGACAGAATGTCGCGTTCATGGTCGGTCTGGCCTTTGCCATTGCGGCGAGCGCAAATTTTCCCGCACTGGTTCTCTCATGTTCTGGCCGCGATTCACAACCGGCGGCGCGCAGGCCAGTATGCTGGTTGGGACGGCGTCGGCGCTCGTGTTGATCTATCTGTCGCCAACCATTCAAGTAGGCGTGCTCGGCCGCAGCGCGGCGCGCTTCCCGCTCACAAACCCGGGACTGGTGTCCATTCCACTGTCGTTCGCCGTCGGCATCATGGTGTCGCTGTTCAAACCGGAGCCGGAGGCGCACGCGAAGTTCCAGGAGTTGGAGCACCGCCTGCACCTGGGGGACAATGAAACCCAGCCGTGACATTCACACGCATCACGACGGACGTGCTCGATGTGGCGGCGCTCATGCGGCTCGTCGGGGCCGATAAGACCGGTGCGATCACGACGTTTCTCGGTCTTGTGCGCGATCACAATCAGGGCCGGCGTGTTCAGTATCTCGTCTACGAGGCGTATGAGCCGCTCGCGGAGCAGGCGCTTGTCCGTATCGTCGACGAAGTCCGCGGCCATTGGCCGTCCGCGACGCTCGCCTTGCACCATCGGGTCGGCCGACTCGAGATCGGCGAGACAAGTGTTGCGATTGCGGCCGCGTCGCCGCATCGGGCTGATGCGTTTGCGGCCTGCCGCTATGCCATCGAACGTGTCAAACAGATCGTTCCGATCTGGAAACACGAGTACTTCGAGGGCGGCGACGTCTGGATAGAAGGCGCCACCGCCGATCCGGATGACGCGGCTGCGCGCGACACCGCGATGAGGATTGCGTGCGCGTGACCGTACGGTTGTTTGCGCGCTTGCGGGATCTCGTCGGCAGTGGCGAGTTGGAGCGCGACGTGCCGGCGGGTGCAACCGTTCGCACCGTGTGGGAAAGTCTGGTGCGAGACTATCCGGCGATTGCGCCCTACGCGGAGTCGATGTCCTGCGCCGTCAACATCGATTACGCGCGCATGACAACGGCTGTAAGTGAAGGCGATGAGGTGGCATTCCTGCCGCCAGTGTCGGGTGGATGATAGAGGACAGGGAGGACAGGGAGATCAGGGAGTGGGATCAGGGAGTTGACAATGATTAGAATTATTGTCTCCCTGGCCTCCCGGATCTCCCAGTGCTCATAAACGATGTTCGACAAGTTGGTATCGGTTGAGCGCAAGTACGAGGAGTTGACGGAGTCGCTTGGTACGTCTGCGGTACAGAAGGATCCGCCCGAGTACCGCAAACAGGCCAAGGCGCTCGCCGACCTCGAGCCGCTCGTGAAGAAGTTTCGCGAGTACAAGGGGGTCGTCGAGGAGATCGCGCAAGCCGGGGAGCTCGCCAAGAGCAGCGACCCCGAGATGCGCGCGCTCGCCGAGGAAGAACTGGGCGGGCTCACCGCGCGGCGCGATCAGCTGATGGCTGATCTGAAAGTCCTGCTGCTGCCCAGAGATCCAAACGACGAAAAGAACGTGATCGTCGAAATCCGCGGCGGTACCGGCGGGGAGGAAGCGGCTCTGTTCGCAGGCGACCTGTATCGGATGTACACGCGCTACGCCGAGCGGCAGGGATGGAAGCTCGAAGTGATGTCGCTCAGCGAAGCGGGCCAGGGCGGCATCAAGGAAGTCATCGTCAATATCGAGGGCAAGGGCGCCTACAGTCGGCTGAAGTACGAGAGCGGAGTCCATCGTGTGCAGCGTGTGCCGGCGACCGAAGCCAGCGGCCGCATTCACACCTCCACGGCGACCGTCGCGGTGTTGCCCGAAGCCGACGAAATCGACGTCGAAATCAATCCCAAGGATTTGCGCATTGATACGTTCTGCTCCAGCGGACCCGGCGGTCAGAGCGTGAACACGACCTACTCCGCCGTTCGCGTCACGCACATCCCGACCGGCCTGGTCGTTTCTCAACAGGACGAGAAATCGCAGATCAAGAACCGCGCAAAGGCGCTGAAAGTGCTGCGTTCCCGCCTCTACGAGATCGAGATGCGCAAGCAGCAGGACGCGATCGCGAGCGAGCGTCGCGGACAGGTGGGTTCAGGCGAACGTTCCGAGAAGATTCGTACCTACAACTTTCCGCAAAGCCGCATTACCGATCACCGCATCGGCTTCACGACGCATCAGATCCAGGCCGTGCTCGACGGCAACCTCACGGAGTTGATCGAAGCGCTCACGACGGTCTACACGGCCGAACGGCTCAAGGAAGCAACCGAGCTCGACGAGCCATCGGACGCGCCACGGCCCTCATGACATTTCGAATCGCTCAGTTTCCATTTCGAAGTGTCGTAGTCGGGCCGTCGTGACGGTTCGAGAGCTCGTGGCGTCCGCTCGATCGAAGCTCGAGCGCGCCGGCATCGCCGGCCCCGAGGCAGCGCTCGATGCCGAGCTCCTCGCCCGCCACGTGCTCGGTTGGGAACGTGCCACCTGGGTGGTGCGGCAGCATGAGGAAGCATCGCCGGAGTTGGATGACGCGTTCTCGGATCTCGTCGCGCGGCGCGTGAGACGCGAGCCAGTTGCTTACATCCGCGAGCGCCAGGAGTTCTTCGGCCGCGAATTTCTCGTCACGCCGGCCGTGTTGATTCCCCGTCCCGAAACGGAACTCCTGATCGAAGAAGCCTTACTACTCCTGCCGGCGCTTGGCTTCAGCCGATCGCTCACCGTCATCGACATCGGCACTGGCAGCGGCTGTATTGCGGTGACACTGGCGCTCGAATATCCCAAGGCGCGCTATGTCGCAACCGACAGTTCTGAAGCCGCGCTCAACCTGGCGCGAGCGAACGCGCGGCAGCACGGCGTGGTCGAAAAAATCGAATTCCTGCGTGGCCAGTATTTCGCCGCATTGAACGGCCCCTTCAATCTCGTCATCACAAACCCGCCCTATATCGCCGAAGCGGAGCGGCGCGCGCTTGCGCCGGAAGTCTCGCAGTACGAACCTGCATCGGCCCTGTTCGGCGGTCAGGACGGGTTGCGTCATATCGCCGAGATCATCGCTCTGACGAGTGCCGTGATCGACGACGATGGATCGCTGGTGATGGAAATCGGGTACGGCCAACGCGACCGCGTCGCTGACATGGCCGCAGCAACCGCCGACCTTGCGCTCGTGCGCACGCGCGCCGATTTGCAGGGGATTCCGCGCGTGGCCGTGATAAGAAGGTGCCGATGACCAATTCGTCCTGCCTCTTCTGCAAAATCATCGCTGGGGAGATTCCGTCGAAGAGGGTCTACGAAGACGAGCAGCTGTTTGCGTTCGAAGACGTCAACCCGCAAGCCCCGCTGCACGTGCTCGTCGTCCCGCGGCGGCACGTCGCGACGCTCAACGACCTCGCAAGCGGAGACGACGCGCTCGTGGGGTCGATGGTGCGTCGCGCCGCAGCGATTGCGAAGTCGCGAGGCTTCGACGGCAGCGGTTATCGAACCGTGTTGAACTGCAACAGCGACGCGGGACAATCAGTGTTTCACATCCACCTGCACGTCCTCGGCGGGCGCGCCATGGCGTGGCCGCCAGGCTGAAACGGGGTTCCGGGGTCCGAAGTTCGGGGGTTTCGAGGTCCGAGGTTCCGGGGTTCGTTGCAATGCTGCCAACCTTCGGCCGGGCAGGGCTTCGTGCGTCGTTCCGTCAGGTTGCCTTGGCGAGCAGATACCGTCCCCTTCCGCGCTCTTTCTGCAGCTCGAAGTCGACGGCTCGGTAGCCGCGCGCGAAGTAGGTCTGAAAGATCTGTCGCGTCTGCATGCGCCAGGTGAGAGCCGCCTCAGGAGTGTTTTGTTGCAACTCGGTAAAGCCCATCGGGATCTCCACCCACACCCGGCGTTCATCGACCTCGAAATCCACGCCATCCCGGTTCACGACTGGCGCGCTCGCAGCGTCTTCTGCGCGAACACGAAAGGCCGGATCGCGGGCGATGCGCCGCTCGACGTGCGGCTCGCGGATGTTCCACTGCACGACGAACCGATCCGTCGGCGTGCCGCGGTGCAGCGTGCTGCTGGAGTCACCGTAGATGTTCTCGGCATATTCGTCGCAAACGACGCCGAGTTTGGTGAAGTTCAAATGGGCATTGCCCGCCTGCAGCGGATCGAACGTCCACTCGATCAAATCGAAGCCGCGCTCGATCGCGCGCTCGCGTTGCGCGAGCTTCAGATCCCGGCCCAAACCGCGGCCGCGAAACTCCGGCAGCACTCCCGCCATGTGGGACCATTGCATCGGCTTGCCCTGTTTCATGCCGGCGATGGAGTAGACGAATCCGATCATCCGATTGGTTTCGTCGAAGGCGCCAATCAGGATCGCCCCGCGCTTGACCGTGATGATGAACATCGGCAGCGTGACGACATCGGTGTAATCCGTGTAGCCCCAGATTGCGACCTCGAGATCGATGACCTGGCGGAACTCGTCGAGCGTATGCAGATCGCGGAGCACCACCATGACGTCACTCCGCCGATACGAGGAGCGCAGGCAACTCAGTCAAGCTGCGAATGACATCGACGCCGGGCGGCACGAGATGCGGTACGTCTCCCGAGCGACGCAACAGGACACCGCGCATGCCGACGGCCACGGCGCCCTCGATGTCGGCCTTGAGGCTGTCGCCGACCATCAGCGATTCCGCCGCGCGGACGCCGGCGCGCTCGAGCGCGGTTTCGAAGATGCTCCGATGCGGCTTCATGTAGCCATGTTCGGCGGAGGAGACCCCGCTCGTGATCACCTCGGCCAGCTGGAAGTGTTCGCGGAACGTCTCCAGGCTGCGGTGAGAATTCGAGATCACGCCGATTCTGAATCCGAGTTGCGCAAGCGCGGTCAGCACCGGCGTGACATCCTCGTAGAGCTCGAAGTGATGATTGCCTGACCATTGTTCGTAAATGCGCCGAGCCGCCGCCATTACCGCCGGGCCGCGGCCGCCCATATGCTCGATGATCGTCGCGGTGTAATGCACGAACAGGTCGTCGTCGTAGACCGGCTCTTCGACTTCGTCGAGGATGAACGACGCCGCTGCCACCGCGGCGTCGAAGCGTGTGGGGTCGATGGCGATGCCTTCGTCGGCGCAAAAGCGCGCGTAGCCTTCGCCTTGGAAGGTCGGCCCGGGGAAGATCAATGTGAAATCGACGTCGAAGAATACGGCACGAATCGTCAGGGCTGGTCCTTGGACTGGCTCATGGCGGGCGCGCCCGCAGCCTCGGCGGCGCTGAGAATAATCGCCTCGCCGGTGTGGGGTCCCGGCCACGGCCCGGCGACCACAATCAGGGCTCTATCCGGGTCGAGCAGCCGCCGCGCCACGGTGTTCACGTGATCGCGCGTGACGTCGGCGATCATGACCGGAAGGCGCACGTCGTAATCCGATCCGAGGCCGTAGAACTCCGAGCTCAAGAGGAACCCTGCAATCGCCGAGTTGGTTTCGAGCTGCCGGGGGATCGATCCCACGAGGTAGCGCTTCGACTCATCGAACTCTTTCTGGGTGATGCCCGCCGCGATCACCGTGCGAAGTTCCTCGTCTATCGACGTCAGCGTCCGTTCGACATTGCTCGCC
>JBKPAJ010000179.1:0-43313 GCA_046726375.1 Acidobacteriota bacterium | reverse complement strand
GTGCTAGTGAAGGCGGGAAGGCTTGAGAGGACGGTAATAACGAAGGGGCCGGACCCGGGAATATTGAACTCGATGACATCAGCGACTCCACCCGCATTCGAGTCGAGGATGGCCTGCCGCAGCGAGCCGGATCCCGAGTCGTTCGTGTTGCTGACGACGAAGGTGGCGGCGGAGGCGCTGCCGGACACCAGGAGGACACTCGCAAGCGTGAGGGCGGCGATCAGGGCCTTTGCAGGCAACTGTCGGTGCGGACAGGCAACCAGGGGGCTCACCGCAGTCAAGGTCGGTTTTGCGTGCGCCTTCAAGACGTCGGCACGCAAGGTTACACGAGGCATGGTTCGGTCAAGAGGGTGGCGGCGGGAGCCTACACTATCTACCAGGCAAAAAGAATTGGATCTGCACGAACCCTGTGATCGAACTCTCGTTGAACGACCGTTTGAACTACCGCTGAACTGCCGTGGTCGTCGTGAGCACGCGCAGCGGCTGCCCCGTCAGGTTCTCCGATTGTCAGCCCTTTGTCGTGCAGCCTGACTAGCTGCCTTTACTGGTCGGGTGGAAGTCCCGACGATGGAAAATTTCCCGTTCGGCCATCTAGCCTGACTCCCACCGACGTTCGGTAACGGACGACGATTTTCGATGATGGGAGACCGAAAGCGACGAGCGAAACCATCGAGCGCCGCTGGGCCATCGGCGCGCGCGCCGCCGCGCGGATCACGCGCGGGCCGGAGATCACGTCACAATCACAAGATCGACCTACTCCGGGGTTCCCGCTTCGACCCAGCGTCGAAACGTTTCGACCCGCTCTTTCGGCCAGCTGCCGTCGCATGGCATCGTCCCTTCCTCCAGGCGCCGAAGAATGTTCGCGGCGTGTCGAACGACATCGTCATACGCCCACAAGTCAAACGCGAACATCATCGACTGCCGGTCGGTCCGGCGAAACAGGCGGCGCACGTGAGTGCCGAAACTCACCGCTTCGTCGGGACCGGGAAGGGGCGGCGCCTCCTCTTCGATTTCAGGCGCGAGGGCGGACACGCGGGACCCCGGCGTCGCATCACAGACCCACCACCATCGCGGCATCGGCATGTGCGCCGGGGGCTTCGCACCTGGCTGCGAGTTCTCGAGGGCCAGTCGAGAGCCCCACTCGAGGTAGGCGACGAACGCCGCCCGAAACTCAGCATCCCGCGGCAACCCTGACTCATCTGCGGACCGACACATCAAGCTGACCCAGCGCGCACGCTGCGCTTCGGTCAACGCTTTGCCAAGGTGCTGAGACACCATGCGCGTGTAGCCGCCATACTGCTCGCTGTAGCGTTTCGGACCTCCGAACACTTCCCCCAACCAACTCGCGACGCGCTCAGGATGATCGGGCGACATCTCGGCGAACAACGGTGCGATGAGTGGGTCCTCGGGCACATACTTCGAATAGAACAGGCGTGTCATACGCGCCAGAGCGGGCAATCCTCCGGCCCATTCGAACAGTGTCGGCTCGTGATCGGCGCCAACGACCGGGTCCTGAAAGCGGACATACCAGTGCATCCCGCTGCAGAACGGTTTGTTCTGCGACTGGCCGCACCGGCACAGACTGTAATGCTCCAACGACGCGCCGGCATTCCGCGCCACCGGCGTGCCGCCTTGATCGACAAGCGGGATGCCGCCGGTCACCCGGTATGGTCCGTCCTTTGATATCTCCACCGCCGGAGCTCGAACCACATCTACCTGGTCACGAGCCTCGCGTCCGTCGACAGCGAAGCTCAGAGCGCCCGACGGGCAGGCTCTCACTGCGCGGACGATCTCATCCATCCGTGCTCCGCTTGGTGTGACGAACGGTTCCTTCCCTTCGTGGAAGACACTCGCCAACCGATCGGTGCAGAAGCCCGAGTGCGCACACGTGCCCCGGTTATCGAGCACGGTCAGTTGCTGACCCGGGTAGGTATCTTCGCGATCGCTCACGCGCGTCGGATCCTTCGCGTCGTTGAAATGGTTGCGCGTGTGCGTGCCGTCGCAGAACGGTTTAACCGCTGAACCGCCGCAGCGGCACAAGGCAACCAGTGGAGGAACCACCACCTGCTCGCCCAGCCAGTTCGTGAGTCTCTCCAGGTTGACCGCGAGGTACGGGCCGTTGGACCGCAGAAGAATGCGTCCAGGCATTGCCCGCTGCATCTCGCGGAGGGTTTGCATGCGCGCCGCCACGTCGGTACCGGGTTCAGGGAACATGCACGACGCCGCCTGGAGCGCCGCGGTCGCTTCATCGATCGACATGAGCGGGCCGCCTTGCACGCTGAGCGTCGTCGCCGCGCAAGTCAGTTCCCACAGCCGCTCCCCAAGTGGTGTCGCTTCGTGTCCAGCAGTCGGCGCAGATGTCCCTGTGTCCAGCGATTGTTCGCGATCGTCAATCGCTTGCGTCAGCACGCGGGCGGCCGAGTCGATCAGCCTCGTCCGGGACTCTCGTAGGCCTTTGTCAGCGTCGGTCGAATCTGCCTGGTTCGAGGTGAGCGCCATCTCTTGCGCCAGTTGCTGAGCCTCTTCTGCGTGGCGCGACAGGTTGGCTATTTGTGTCCTCGTCATTGGTCGCGTCCTCGGTTGAACGACGCGTTAGACACGCACTCACAGGCCTCAACCGATTAGGAGCACGATCGCATCGCGATCAATTTACGGCGCCCCGAAACATGAAGTGTGAAAATCTCGTGGATCTTTCCGTTGAATTTCCGTTGGAGGGCTCCAGCCGGAGCGAGTCGTTGGTGCATCCTGGTCTTGCCACATCGAGCGAGGGCAAGCCGATTCCACCGAAGGCGACGATGCCGCTATGAGAATCGCAAGCGTCATGCTGACTTTGGCAACGTCACCACGAATGACGCTCCCCGCCGCGCATTGTTCTCGGCAGCGATCGTGCCGCCGTGTGCCTCGACAATACGTTTCGAGATGCTCAGGCCAAGACCGTAACCGCCCGTCTTCTTGGACCGCGACCGATCGACACGAAAGAACGGGTCAAAGAGGCCGGCGATGTCGCGCTCGGGAATGCCGGGGCCATCGTCGGTGACACGGATGACCACGCGTTCGCCATTCTGTGCAGCGGAAACTTCGACGGCACGGCTGTCCGGCAGCGAGTACTTGATGGCATTCTCGAGCAGATTCCGTAGGACCGTGCGAACTTTCTCTGCATCAATATCAACCGGGATCTCTCGTGACCTCGAGTCAACACGGACGCCGGGCGGTCTGTCCTGAAAGCCTTTCGCGACTTCCCGCAAAATCGGCATGAGATCCTGACGCACGAGAGTGACGCCGCGGCCACCGCGAAGCCGTTCCAATTCCAGCAACTCGGCAACCATCCGCTCCATTTCCGCGACATCCGCTACCATTCCCGCCCGTTGCTCGCTCTGCGGAAGCAGTTCGAGCGCGACCTTCATGCGCGTCAGCGGTGACCGCAGCTCGTGACTGACATCAAGCAGTAGTTGATCCCGCGCGGCGAACATCTCGCGGACCCGACCCACCATCTGATTGAATGCCTCCGTCAGGTTGCCGAATTCGTCGTGGGTCTGATTGGGCAGCACGACGTCGAGTTCGCCGGCGCCGAGCCGGGCGACGCCTTCGCTCAGTTCACGCAGCGGCCGAAGCAGGCGCTTGAGCACTGTGTGAGCCGTGGCCACGACGGCGGTCATTACCAGCAAGAGGAGGATCAGCAGGGCGGCGTGCGCTCCCTGCATTCCGCGCGGGACGTCCCAGGCGAACAGGTACGATCCACCGTCTGGTCCTTCCTGCACCAGGTAATAGTGCTGTCCGCGAAGAAGGGGGGCCCATCCTCGCACTCCGAGACCCTGAACGTCGTCGATCGCTGGCAGATCGGGGCTCGTCGACCAACTGCCGGCCGGCCCTTCGTATCGCACGTGGAAATCGAGGCGAGCCCCAAGACGCCTCGCCGTCTCGATGTCAGGCGACGTGGCCGCGATCGTGCGGGCGTGCTCCTCGAGCACGCGATCGATCGACGTCGCGACGGCGGGGCTCACGATGAACCAGAAGAACGCGCCCACGAGGAGCAGGAGGCTCGCGGCCATCGCCACCATAACGGCCACGAGTTTGGCGAATACCGACGACGGCCGGTCAATCACGATCGCCTCTCGTGAAGCTGTAGCCAATCCCGCGCACCGTGCGAATGAACGTCGCACGCTTCGGATCATCTCCGAGCTTCTGGCGCACACGGCTGACGAGTACGTCAATGGAGCGGTCGTACGCGTCCGCATCCATGCCGCGCAGGCCTTCCATGATGCGGTCACGGCTCAGGACGCGCCCGCGGTTTCGCACGAGCAGGCCGAGAAGTTCGAACTCGGCGGTGGTCAACGGGAGTGGTCGCCCCTTCAGAGAGGCCGATTGCGAGGTCCAGTTCACCTCCAACGGGCCCACGCGCACGATTTCCTCGTCCTGTGAGACCCCCCTGCGCAGGACGGCCTGCATCCGCGCGACGAGCTCACGCGGCTCAAACGGCTTCGGGAGGTAGTCGTCCGCGCCCAGCTCGAGTCCGACGATGCGATCGGCGACGTCGCCACGAGCTGTCAGCATGATGATCGGGATGCGAGTGCTTTCACGCACTTTGCGGCACACGGTGAGACCGTCCGTGTCCGGGAGCATGATGTCAAGCACGACGAGATCAGGCGGGTCCGCTTTGAGGGTGCGGAGTCCTGCGTCGGGATGGGTGACCGCACGGACCGAGAACCCGAACCGGGTCAAGTACTCGGTGAGGAGGGTATTCAGCCGTTCGTCGTCGTCGATGATGAGCACGCGCGTGCTCATCGACGGGCTAGTCGTCACCGGCGTTTCTCCGATGTCTGTCATTCGGTCCGCAACGCCTGAATCGGAGGAATCAGCGAAGCCCTTCGTGCCGGAATCGCCCCGAACCCAAGGCCGATCGTCATTGCCATTCCCAGTGAGACGAGGAGGGCTGCCCACGGTACGCCAAACTTCCAGGTCGTGCTCAATGACACGACCGTGGCTCCGGCTACGCCAAACACGAGTCCCCCCGTCCAACCACTCATTGCCAACAGCGTCGCCTCGAAGAGGAACTGGATCAGGATGTCCCGCGGCTGGGCGCCGACGGCCATACGCAGACCAATCTCGCCCGTGCGTTCTTTGACCGACAGCAGCATGAGCGCCAGGATGCCCGTCCCGCCGACGGCGAGTGCGATCGCAGCCACGCCAGTGGTCAGTCCGCGTAGCGTCTCAGCGGTCTGTTGTTGGAGCAACAGAAACGTGGTCGCGTTCTGGACTTCGAAGTCGGGTTGTTCATCCGGCCCGATTCGATGGCGTTCCCGGAGCACGGCGCTGATCGCCCGTTCGGCCGGCGCCATCCCGCGCGAGTCGTTGACACTCACGAAGATGGTGTTCAACCACGTCACATTGAACAGACGGCGAAGAGCCGTGCGAATGGGCACCACGACCTGATTATCCTCGTCGCCGCCGGCCACGACACCTTTCGGCGCCAGCACCCCGATGACCTCGAACGGAATCCCGCGGATGCGAATCGGCTGGCCAACCGGATTCTCGTCGAAGAGGGCATCGGCGACCCTCGCGCCAAGAACCGCGATGCGACGCGCCAGGCGATCATCGTCGGCGTCGAAAAATCGACCGCGCGCAACTCGGAACCGTCGCACGTCTGGAAATTCGGGTGCCGTCCCGAGCACCTTCGTTGTCATCGCCGATACCACGACTTTCACCTTGACCGGCGCTTCAATACCTGGAACGGCCTCGGTGACGAGCGCCAGCGCCGCGATCGCGTCAAGGTCTGCCAATCGCAGCGTGGTGACGGTCCCCGTCACGTCCTTCCGAGCCACAAGCCGTTTGACCGGCGCGGGCCTCACGACCAATAGATTCGCGCCGATGCTCTCAATCTGTCGGCGGATATCCGCCACCGCGCCTGCGCCGATCGCGCTCGTGAGCACGACGGCGGCGACACCAGCCGCCACGCTCGAGACAGCAAGGGCGGCGCGCACGCGATGCGCGGAGAGGGCCTTGACCGATGGGCCGATACTGCGGCGGATCCTCATCGCAGCGCGTCGGCGGGATGTAACTGCGCCGCGCGGCGTGCTGGAAGGACGCCAGCCAGCAGCCCAGTGATCGCCGCGGCGATGGTGCCAACGAGCACGGCCTCCCACGAGAACGTCCCGGCGAGCTGCATCCTTGTCGCTATAAACTGCGCGCCGCCGTATCCGAGCACCAGCCCACCGAAGCCTCCGCTGAGAATCGTGACGGCGGTCTCGGTCGCAAACTGCAGCCAGATATCTTCAGGCCGGGCGCCAATGGCGCGCCGCAAGCCGATCTCGGCGGTCCGCTCGTTGACGGACGAGAGCATCAGTGTGGCCGCCACGATGCCGGCCACCAGCAGAACGACGGCTGCCACCAGCGGTACAAACAGGAACAGCACGCGCCGAATCCACATAACATTCTTTTGAATCTCGACGGTGGTCACGACTCGAAAGTCATCCGGTTCGTTCGATACGAGCGCGTGACGGGCGCGCAGGATGCGCCCGATGTCGCGTGCGACGATCTCCTCCCGATTCGGATCCTTCACCAGCAGCTTGGCGGCCGCGATCGTGTCGACGTTCGTGAGCCGACGCATCAGGGTCGAAATCGGGACAATGATTTCGTTGTCGCGATCCATCCCATGCATGTCTGTCCCGAATGGCTCGAGCACACCAATCACGCGAAACGGGACGGCTCCAATCCGGATCTCGGCATCCAGTGGATCCTCGTGTACGAAGAGCCTGCGAGCTACGGTGTCGCCGATAACAGCCACACGGGCTGCAGTGCGTACGGCTGCATCGTCGAAGTACTGCCCGCGGTTCACCGCACGTGCCCACACCCGTTCGCCTCGCTCGGATTGGCCCAGGACGCGTACGGTGGCGGTGGTGTCGCGATACCGCACGATACTCGAGAGGTCCTGCTGGGGATCCCAAGCCGCAATGTCATCGAGCTCGTCTGCCATCGCGGTCAGGTCGTCGATCGTCAGCCGCGATGCGCCGGCCCGCGGGCTCCCCATGATGCGACTCCCCCCTGAGATGAGAAGAATCGATGGATCACCCAACATCTGCCGGAGTGTGTTGAAAACCTTGACCTGCACGGCCTGTCCGAGCGACACAACGAGAGTAAGTGCCGCCACACCCACGAGACTCCCGAGCATCACGAAAGCGCTCCGTAGCGGGTGCCGCGCCATGAAACGCATGCTATCGAAAGCGAGACGAGTCGTTCTCATCGGACCTCCTCCCGCACCTTTTCAAGCGGCGCTCGGTCATTGTCTGCGACCACACGGCCGTGCTCTAGTCGAACGACACGCCTTGCGTGCGCGGCAATCGTGGGATCGTGTGTGACCAGCACAATCGTTCGTCCGGATTCGCTCAACGTTTGAAGGATCCCCACGATCCCGGTTGCCGAATCAGGGTCCAGGTTGCCCGTCGGTTCGTCTGCGAGCACGAGATCCGGGTCGTTGACAAGGGCCCGCGCGATGGCGACGCGCTGCTGCTCGCCACCTGACAGTTCCGAAGGCGTGTGGCGGATCCGGTCGGCGAGGCCAACCGTTTCGAGCGCCTTCTGTCCAAGATTCTTCGTCGACGTGTGATCGGAGTACAACAGCGGCAGCTCGACGTTGTCGAGCGCACTCGTCCTCGGGAGCAGATGAAACGCCTGGAACACGAAGCCCACGTTCTTGTTCCGGAAGCGCGCCTGCTCGGCCACGCTGAGACCCGAGACATCGCGCCCGTCGAACAGGTAGCCGCCAGCAGTCGGCGTGTCGAGGAGACCGACGATGTTCATGAGCGTCGACTTGCCGGATCCGGAGGCGCCGACGATAGCCACGAATTCGCCGCGTTCGATCCGGAGCGACAGATTGCACAACGCATGGACGGTTTCGCCGGTCGGCCGCACATAGGTTTTACTGATTGCCTGCAGCTCGATCATTGATGACATCCTCGTTCTTCACGTCCCCTGTCAGTACCTCGTCGCCTTCACGGAGACCGTCGACGATTTCCCAATAACTTTCGTCCCGGCTGCCCGTGGTCACCGGCTGCCGCGCGATCGCGTCGCCACGTCGAGACAGGATGTAAGTACCGTTGCCGTCGCGACGCACTGCACCAATCGGCAGGACAAGCACGTTCTCGCGAGCATCAATCGTGACCAACACGGTGGTCGTCATCTCCGGGCGCAGCGTGCGATCGCTCGGCGGCTCGAATCTGACCACGGTCACGTAGTTGACGACGTTGTCCCGAATCTCGGCTTTCGGGTACACGGCGGTGACGCCGCCCTCGAATTCGTGGTCACCATACGTGTCGACAGTGAATCGCGCCTTCTGGCCGACGCGGATTCGTCCGATGTCCGTTTCGTCCACGTAGGCCCACACTTCGAGGCGTGACAGGTCAATCAGCGTCACGAACGTGGGCGCGGCAAAGCTTGCCGCGACCGTTTCACCCTCCTGGGTCGACACTGACGCGACCACCCCGGCGATCGGCGCGACGATCCGTGCGTACGCGAGTTGCGTCGTCGCGTACTCGAGGCTGGCGCTTGCGGCCGTGACCTGCTGTTCGGCCACGGCGGCGGCGCGATATGCGAGGTCCAAGTCGCTCCGCGAGAGCACGCCCTCTGCGCTGAGCCTGCCCTTGCGCTCGAGGTCGGTCCTGGCGTAGCTCCGATTGGCCTCCGCCTGTCGCAGCGCGGCCTCCGCCTCATTGCAGCGAGCGATCAGATCGCGATCGTCGAGCTCGGCGAGCAGTTGGCCCCTGGTGACGCGGTCTCCGATCCGTACGTAGAGACGTTTGACGACGCCGGAAATCCGTGACCCCACACGAACTTCCGCGCCCACGCGCGGCTTGATGATCCCGGTCGCCTTCACGACCTCGCCGACATCCCGCCGGACCACACGGACAACCTGCGCGCCGCCCACGCCATCGTCTGACTCGGTCCACACGGTGCGGCCCCAAAGGAACGCGGCCACGCCGATCGCCGCCAGTCCGACGACCGCAAACGTTGTCTTTCTCACTTCCGCTCCTACCCCGAGTGTGGGAGCGAAACGTTTCTCAATTGTTTCTGTGCTGTGACGGAGTGAAACAGGCGCGCGATGTTTGTGGGTTGCGTTGGAGGGTTGCGCTTTCAGGACCTTCAGATCCACAGCGCGCGCATCTTCGGCGAATCAGCTCAGGCATTTCTTCGGGGCTTCACGCCTTTTCCACACGACGCACGTCGCGCGAACGCGCCTATGGCGCGTGACGATGCGTCATCCATTCGCAAAGCAGCACCTCGACCTTTGATTAAGGACGCTGCGTGGGAGCGATTGTCATCGAGATACCGCTATCGGACTTAACTGACTGCTCCCGCCAGGACCGCGCGGATGTTGGGCCTGTCACCCATCTGGTCGGCGAGCAACACCGCGTGCTGGCCGGATCCGACGAGGCCGCGCGATTTGGCCGACTCGATGCCGAAGATCAGTGCGCGCTCCGCCGCAGATCGCTCGGAGAGCACCACCGGGATGACGCCCCAGCAGAGGCTGAGTCGCCGCGCAATCTGCTCGGTCGGCGGCAGCGCCAGGATCGAGGCGGCGGGTCTGCGGTTGGCGAGCGCGCGTGCCGGACGGCCAGAGGCAGCGGCGACGACGATCAAGGTGGCATCGAGCTGGCGAGTCATCAGACACGCGGCGTCGACGGACGCTTCCGTCATCGAGTCGATGAGTCCCGACAACGGCGCTGGGGCGCCGCGCGAATGGCGGCCTTCCGATTTCAGGTAGGCTTCGGCCTGCGTGCAGATCTGCCGCATGGTCGTCACCGCTTCAACGGGATACTGACCGATGGCGCTTTCACCTGAGAGCATGACGGCGTCGGTGCCGTCCAGAACGGCGTTGAACACGTCGCTCGCCTCGGCCCTCGTCGGCCGGCTCGAATGCTCCATGCTGTTGAGCATTTGCGTGGCGGTGATCACCGGCCGGTGCGCCTGGTTGCACGCCGCGATGATTCGCTTCTGGATCGCCGGCACCCGTTGAACGTCCATCTCCACGCCCAGGTCTCCGCGCGCCACCATCACGGCGTCGGTGGCGGCGACGATCGCCTCGAGATCTTGCACGGCCTGCGGCTTCTCGATCTTGACCACGATGTCCGCCGCGCAACTCCTCGACTGGAGCTCGCGCCGCAGTCGCGCGACATCCTCCGGACTTCGTACGAACGACAGCGCCACGAAGTCGACATCGCCGGCGTGCTGCGCGGTCCAGTCGAGATCGTGCAGATCCTTGTCCGTCAGCGCGCTGACGGCGAGGTCGGTTCCGGGCAGGTTCAGTCCCTGCCGCGAGCGCACGCGCCCGGGCAACGTCACGCGCAGGCGCGCGCGGCCGGGCGCGGTCTCGACCACCGTCATCGCGACGGTCCCGTCCGCGAAAAGCACGGTCTCTCCGGCCGAGAGGTCGTTCGGCAGCTCCCGATAGGAGCAGGCCAGTTCGCGCCCGTTGGCAGGAGACGCGGTGACGATCGTGAACTCGTCATTCAGATTGCACTCCAGGAGATCGTCGGGGACCGGTTCCAGCCGCATCTTCGGACCGCACAGGTCCTGCAGCACCGCGACGTGGCGATCCATCTCGCGGCTGAGCCGACGGATGTGCGCGAGGACGGCGCTGTGTTCCTCGTGCGTGCCGTGCGAGAAGTTGAGACGGAACACGTTGACGCCCGCCTCGATGAGCTGACCCAACACCTGCGGCGTCCGCGACGCCGGGCCGATCGTGGCGACGATCTTCGTACGGTTCGTCATGGCCGGTCGCGGAGAGCGCCGTTGACGCCGGCTGGATCCGCGGTCCCCCTTCCCGCAGCTCGCGAGGCGGCCCCGCGACCGATCAACACAGGTTCCGGGGCTGACCGGTGGAGGCGAGCACGCTGCTCCATAGCGTTCCCTCGGGGTCGATGCGTTTGCGCGCCGAGACAGCGAGAGCGATCGGCACGTGGGTGAACTGATGATTCCAGAAGCCCACGACCATGTCGGTCCGCCCGCTCATCCCGGCGTGGACCGCATTGTGTCCGAGCAGCAGGCAGAACGCCGAGTCATGCGCGGTGGACGGCGCACTCCTGATCACGTAGCTCGGATCGATGTACTTGAGACTGATCGGCGTCCCCGACTCTTTGAAGTAGCGAGTGATGGCATCCCGCAGGAACACCCCGATGTCGCCATGTTTGATGTTCCCCGAAGCGTCGCGGTCCTCCCGCCGGGCCATGAGGTCCTGGCCCGCGCCTTCCGCCACGACGATGACCGCGTGGCCGCGGCGCTCGAGGCGCTGACGCAATGCGGGCAGAAATCCGTCGAGGGTGAACGGGACCTCTGGGATCAGGCAGAAGTTCACCTGCCCGTCGACGAGCACCGAGTAGGCGGCAATGAATCCCGAGTCGCGTCCCATCAGCTTCACCAGCCCGATGCCGTTGTACGCGCCCTCGGCCTCGCTATTGGCGGCGTAGGTTGCCCGCCGCGCTTCGGTGACCGCAGTCTCGAACCCGAAGGTCTTCTGCACGAACGACACGTCGTTGTCGATCGTCTTGGGCACGCCGATGACGCTGATCTTCTCCCCTCGTCTCGCCGATTCCTCGCTGATCGCGTGCGCACCGCGCAGCGTGCCGTCGCCGCCAATCGCGAACAACACGCTCACGCCGAGGCGTCGCAGACCGGCCACCATCGCCGCCGGATCTTGCGGACCGCGCGACGATCCGAGGATCGAGCCGCCCGTGTCGTTGATCCGATTGACCAGGTCGGGTGTGAGCGGCAGCGGCTCGTGTCCGCACCGCTCCACCAGACCTTCGAAACCGAAGCGGAACCCGTAGATCTTCGCCACACCGTAGTGATGGTGCAGGCTCAGCACGATCGCCCGGATCACGTCGTTCAATCCCGGGCAGAGCCCGCCGCACGTGACGATGCCGCAGGCCAGCGACGAGGGGTCGAAGAAGAGGCGCTCGCGGGGACCGCCGCACTCCATCGCCGGGCACTCGCCGCCGGGCTCCTGGAAACGTTTCAGATCTTTCAAGTTGGACGGATACAAGACGCGTTCCTCGTCCGTCACGAATCGAATGCCCGACATCGGCGACGGGATGCGGCAGTCGCCGAGCCGCGCGATCGTGAAGTCGAGGCTGCTGCCTCCGAGTTCTGTTCCGCTCACGCGTTCACCAGCGCCATCCCCGCGGACCGGAGCTCGGTCGCCGCGCGTTTGACCCGATCGGCCATGGCCTGCTCGGCCAGCGCCAGATACGAGCGCGGGTCGTAGAACTTCTTGTTGCCGACCTCTCCGTCCACCCTGAGCACACCGTCGTAGTGCTTGAGACAGTGATCGGCGATGGCGCGGGTGAACGCGTACTGCATGTCGGTGTCCACGTTCATCTTCACCACGCCGTGGTCGAGCGCTTCGTGGATGTCCCGCAGCTCGGAACCAGACCCGCCGTGGAACACGAAGTAGAAGCGCGAGGCGCTGCCGAACGCCTGGACGACCGCATCCTGGCAGTCTTTCAGGATGGACGGTTTGAGCTTCACGTGTCCCGGCTTGTACACGCCGTGCACGTTGCCGAACGTCGCGGCCAGGAGGTAGGGCGGGCCGGCGTTCGCATTCAGCCGCCGCGCCACCTCCAGGGTGTCTTCAGGCGTGGTGTACAGCTTTGCCGCGGCGCTCGCGCGGACGCCGTCCTCTTCCCCGCCGACCACGCCGGCTTCGATTTCGAGGATGAGATCGCTGTGGCTAAAGCGCTCGCGAAGCTTGACCGCGATGTCGAGGTTGTCGTTCAACGGCAGCGCGCTGCCGTCGAACATGTGACCCGAGAACAGATTGGGTCTGCCGGCCGCACGCCGCCGCTCCGTTTCCTCGACCAGCGGCATCACGAACTCGTCCAGCCTGTCAGCCTGGCAATGGTCGGTGTGCAGTGCGACATGAATGGGATAGCGGTCGGCGACGCGGTGGACGTGCTCCGCGATCGAGATCGCGCCGAGCGCCATGTCCTTCACGGCAGCACCCGACGCAAAGGCGCCGCCGCCGGTCGAGACCTGGATGATGCCGTCGCTCTGGCTCTCGGCCAGACCCTTGAGCACCGCGTTAGCGGCGGTGAGTGACGTGACGTTGACGGCGGGGTACGCGAACTTTTCCGCCCGCGCGCGTTCGAGCATCTTGCAGTAAGTCGAATAGTCCGCTACCGGCATCACTGTCTCCAATCCGCCCCGCGTGAACCGACGTCGTCCTGCTTCGTCATGTGTCCCCCGCGATCTCGCTGACCTGCCGTCTGGAGTCCGAGCGCAAGCAGGACGACCGATCGCGGCTGCGCCACGTAGCGGGTGCCGGTGAACACGGCCGCCTCCTCGATGGGCGAGATGTCGTGGGGCGACGTGAGCGCCGTGTCGATGCAGCGCCGCCAGCATTGATGGCTCGTCGGGGGCGGCGGCACCGCGAAGGCGAGCGCTTCCCAGTAGGCGTTGAAGATGCCGTGCAGCAGGACGGGGCCGCGCAGGCTCTCCAGCGTGATCGCCAGGGAGTGCGAGTCGTCGCTCCAGTCGGGGCAGTTGAGATCGACGCCGCTCCACTGAATCCTGGCCTTTTCCAGCAGTTGATTGAGGCTCGACCTCGAGCTTACGGTTGTCAGGTCGCGGCGCTGGCGGAACGAGTTGAGGAGCTTGACGAACCGCAGGATGTCCGCGTGACGCTCGACGAGCCGCCAGTCGAACCAGCTGATCTCGTTGTCGTGGCAATACGCGTTGTTGTTTCCCCGCTGCGTTCGGCGCACTTCATCGCCCATCAGGAGCATCGGCGTGCCGGCGGCCAGGAGCTCGAGCGCGAAGAAGTTCTTGACCTGACGGTTGCGCAGCGCCTCGACCTCCTCGTTGTCGGTCGCCCCCTCAACGCCACAGTTCCAGCTCCGGTTGTCGTCGGCGCCGTCACGGTTGTTCTCGCCGTTGGCCTCGTTGTGTTTGTGGTTGTACGAGACGAGATCGTTCAGGGTGAAGCCGTCGTGGCACGTGACGAAATTGATGCTGTGCTCGGCTTCGCGTTCCTTGTGGCCGTAGATGTCCGGACTGCCGACGAGCCTGCCCGCAAGGCGCGGGACGGTCCCGGCATCGCCCTTCAGGAAGCTCCGGACGTCGTCGCGGAACCGGCCGTTCCACTCTTGCCATGCATCGCCGACGAAGCTGCCGACCTGGTAGAGGCCGGCGGCATCCCATGCCTCGGCGATCAGCTTCGTTCCCGACAGCAGCGGATCCGACTCGATGTCCCAGAGGATGGGCGGCCGCGGTATCGGATGGCCAGTCTCGTCGCGCGACAGAATGGACGCCAGGTCGAAGCGGAAGCCGTCGACGTGCATCTCAGTCACCCAGTACCGCAGGCTCTCGAGGATCAGCCGCCGCACGATCGACTGGTTCGCGTTCAGCGTGTTGCCGCAGCCGGTGTAGTCGGCATACCGTGAGCGGTCCTTCTCGAGGATGTAGTAGACGTCGTTGGCCAGGCCCCGGTAGCAGAGCGTCGAGCCGTCCTGACCGCCTTCGGCGGTGTGATTGAAGACCACGTCGAGGATGACCTCGATCCGGGCGCGGTGGAACGCCTTGACCATGTCGCGGAACTCGTCGAGGACTGCAAGCGGGTCTCTCCGCGAGCTGTACGCGTGATGCGGCGCAAAGAACGAGATCGGCTGGTACCCCCAGTAGTTCACGCCGTTCGGCGCGTAGTAAGGGTCGAACTGAAACACCGGCAGCAGCTCGACCGCGGTCACGCCGAGCTCCTCGAGGTACGGGATCTTCTCAATCAGGCCGGCATAGGTCCCGCGCTTCTCCGGCGCGACCCCGGAACTGGGGTGCCGGGTGAAGCCGGCGACGTGAAGTTCGTAGATGATAGTCTCGGCGAAGGGCCGTCGAATGACCGCGTCTCCTTCCCAGTCGTACCTTCCGGGGTCCGCCACGACGCTCTTCATCGCCCACGCGTCGTTGTCGCCGGGCCGGCTCGCCGCGGCACGCGTGAAGGCGTCGGGCACGGCGACGGCGAGTCCATAGGGGTCGAGGAGCACCTTCCCGTGATCGAACCGGAGTCCCTCACCGGGCGCGAACGGTCCATGCGCGCGAAACCCATAGAGCTGTCCCGGCATGAGCTCCGGTACGAACGCATGCCAGTAGTGATAGGTGCGATGTCGCGCCGGGTCGAGCGGGATCACGCGCTCGGGTTTCGTCGCATCGACGTCATCGAAGAGCAGCAGCTCGATCAGCTCGGCAGACCTGGCGAACACGCTGAAATTGACGCCTCCGCCACCCACCGTGGCGCCGAGCGGAGCGCTTCGTCCCGCCGTGACCTCGTGCGGGGCCCTCGCTCCCCGTCGCTCGGCCGGGTCTTCCGGGGTGGCGATCGGCGCCGTGGCGCGATCAGGACTGCTGGCCACCGCTTCCTTCCGGCTCCGTCGGACGGATGTTCCAGATGTGGCGGCAGTATTCCCGGATCGACCGATCGGAGGAAAAGCGGCCCACTCTCGCGGCGTTCAGGATGGACATGCGGGTCCACCCGCGTCGATCGTCCCAGGCCTCGCTCACCTGCTGCTGCGCGTCGACGTAGGACTGATAGTCGGCCAGCAGCATGTAGTCGTCGCGATTGAGTAACGATTGGACAAGCGGCTGGAACAGATAGCGGTCGCCGTTGGAGAAGAGCCCGCTGCCAATCAGATCGAGCGACTCGTGCAGCTCCGGATTCGACTCGTAGACGTCGCGCGGCCGGTACCCCTGCGCCTTCCGCTGCACGACTTCCTCAGCCGTCAGACCGAACAGGAAGAAGTTCTCGTGCCCGACGGCGTCGCGAATCTCGACGTTGGCGCCGTCGAGCGTGCCGATGGTCAGCGCCCCATTCATCGCGAACTTCATGTTGCCGGTGCCTGAGGCCTCTTTGCCGGCCGTGGAGATTTGTTCGGACAGGTCGGCGGCCGGGTAAACATGCTGACTGGTCTTGACGTTGAAATCCGGCAGGAACACAACCTTGAGACGTGTCGACGCCGTCGGATCGTGATTGATGACGTCGGCGACCCCGTTGATCAACCTGATGATCAGCTTGGCCATGCGATAGCCGGGCGCGGCTTTGCCGCCGAAGATCACGGTGCGCGGCGCCGTCGGTGTTGCGGCGTCGCGTTTCAGGCGATTGTAAAGGGTCACGAGATACAACACGTTCAAGTGCTGCCGCTTGTATTCATGCAGCCGCTTCACCTGGATGTCGAACAGCGACTCCGGATCCACCGCCGTGCCGGTCCGGTCCTTGATTAGCGCGGCGAGGATCCGTTTGTTCCCGGCTTTGACGTCCTGCCACTCGCGCTGGAACCCGCTGTCCATGGCCAAGGGCTCGATGCGCGCGAGCTCGTCCTCCAGGTCGGCGATCCACCGGTCGCCGATGTGACTGGTGATGAGGGCGCTCAACCCGGGGTTGCTCAGCGCCACCCAGCGCCGCGGGGTGACGCCATTGGTCACATTGAAGAACTTCTCTGGCGCCACGGTGTGAAAGTCGCTCAGCACTGTCTGCTTGAGCAGCTTCGTGTGGAGGGCGGCCACGCCGTTGATGGCGTGACTGCCGGCCGAGGCGAGGTGCGCCATCCGCACGTGTCGCTCGCCTGTCTCGTCGATGAGCGAGAGGCGCCGGACCAGCTGATCGTCCGCGGAATGCCGCTGCCGCACGTCTTCGAGAAACCGCCGGTTGATCTCGAAGATGATCTCGAGGTGGCGCGGCAGGAGCGCGCCGAAGACGGCCAGCGGCCATTTCTCCAGCGCTTCCGACAGGAGCGTGTGGTTCGTGTAGGCGCACGTCCGCTGGGTGATCTGCCAGGCTTGGTCCCAGTCCATGAGGTGATCGTCCACGAGCAGCCGCATCAACTCGGCGACGGCGATGGAGGGGTGCGTGTCGTTGAGCTGAGCGGCCCAACACGAATCGAACTCGTCGAGCCGTTTGCCGCGGATCAGATGCAGACGAATCATGTCCTGCAGCGAGCAGGAGACGAAGAAGTACTGCTGCGCCAGCCTCAGCCGTTTGCCGATCTCGGGCTCGTCGTTTGGATACAGGACCTTGGAGATCGTTTCTGACGCGATCTTCTCGTCCACCGCGCCGTAGTAGTCGCCGACGTTGAACGCTTCGAAGTCAAACGACTCGGCGGCTTCCGCCTTCCACAACCGCAGCAGGTTGGTGGTCGCGACCCGGTACCCCGGCACGGGCGTGTCGTAAGCGATGCCCTTTACGACCCTGTCGGGCACCCAGCGCACCCGGTGATGGCCGCGTTCGTCGCGGTCCCAGACGGTGCGGCCGCCGAACTGCACGTTGTACGTGGTCTCCGAACGGACGATTTCCCACGGGTTGCCGAAGCGAAGCCACTTGTCCGTCAGTTCGACCTGCCACCCGTCGCGGATCGCCTGATCGAAGATGCCGAACTCGTAGCGGATGCCGTAGCCGATCGCCGGAACGTTGAGCGTCGCCAGGGAGTCCATGTAGCAGGCCGCCAGGCGTCCGAGTCCGCCGTTCCCGAGTCCGGGTTCTTCCTCGTGCTCCAGCAGCGTCGCGAGATCCTGGCCGACGCTGGACACCGCCTCCCGGGCCGCGTCCCAGAGCCCGAGGTTGACGAGGCTGTTGCCCAGATGGGGCCCCATCAGGAACTCGGCCGAGAGGTACGCGACGACCTTCGCGGGGCCGGGCCCCGTGATCGAGTCGACGGTCGTGATGTAGTGATCGAGCATGCGGTCACGCACGGCGTAGGCAAGCGCCATGTACCAGTCGTTGCGAGTCGCATGCTCCGGCAGCTTGGCCTGGATGTAGCGCAGGTTGTCAAGCAGGGCCTCGGCAATCGCCCCAGGCCCAGCGTCCGTCCGAACGCTGGTCCCGTCACGCTGGCCGCTCGGTTTGGCCCGACGGCGATCGAGTCCGCCTTTCATTGAGTCTCCCATCAACGGCTGGCCCCAGTGGCCCACCGGCCCGAGATGCCCGGAGGAGGCTCCGGCCCGTCGGAGTTCCTCCGAGAAAGCGGGCACCGGTCCGTGGCGTCGGTCACGCCCGGTGGGGCTGGTTGCGCCGATTTCTGTGGCTTCAGCCCGCCGCCCACGCAGTTCGTGGCCGAAGCGATCCGGAGCGTTGCAATAGAGGATCCCTGATTGCCCCGTTTGACAGGGACGCGTGAGGGACCGGTCAACCGCCGACGTGAAACAGCACGCTTGGAAATTGAATCCGGCCGCGCTCATACAAAACCGGCTGTTGCTCAGGAGGGTCGCGAGCATAGATACTTCCTCGCGACTTGCTCGACATGTCGAGATGTACTTGTATACATCTCTACTCTTATGAAACCAGGCAACCGATGACAGACAAAGTAGGTAGCCCACAGCAATCAGTCGCGCTGGCGGTCACCGCGTTCGGAAAGACCGACCCGGGACGCGTCCGCTCGAGCAATGAGGATCAATTTCTGATCGCCGAGCTCACCAAAGCGATGCGAATCTGGCACACGAGTCTGCCGGAACCGGCCGCGCGCTTTGGCGAAGAACGCGGACACCTGTTCCTGGTGGCTGATGGCATGGGAGGGCATCAAGCAGGAGAGACGGCAAGCGCCCTTGCGGTTGTCGCCGTGGAACAGTTCACGCTCAACAGGTTGAAGTGGTTTTTCGACGCCAAGGGGCCGGACGCGCAGCGGGTGCTCGCGGAGTTTCAGAGCGCCTTACGTCAAGCGGATGCACGGATCGTGGAGAAAGCGGCCGAGCATCCCGAGCTGACTGGGATGGGTACGACAGTGACGATGGCATATCAGCTTGGTGCCGAACTCTGTATCGTCCATGTGGGTGACAGCCGCGCGTACGTATACCGGCGCGGGATGTTGCAGCAAATCACGCGGGATCACACAGTCACCGCGGAGTTGGTCCGTCGGGGAGAACTCCGCCCCGAACAGGCCGCGGAACACCGTCTTCGCCATGTCATCACCAATGTCGTGGGTGGTCCCGGCGCCGGCATTGACGTGGAGGCCCACGCCCTCGACATCGAGCCTGGCGATCGGCTGTTGCTCTGTTCCGACGGATTGACAGAGATGCTTACCCACGACGCAATTGAGGCAACGCTTCTCGCCCAGCCGGATCCAGAAGCAGCCTGCACAATCCTCGTGATGCAGGCGAACGAAGCAGGCGGCCGCGACAACATCACCGCAGTCATCGCCAGGTTCGACGCCAAACATCATGACTGACAGGATGCGCAAGTTGAATGTCTGCTTCGGCGTCCGCACAGACTAGGGCGACAGGAAGGTGAGTTGGCCCTGAGCCACAGAAGCGCGAAGTTCGGTAGGCACCCCGGTCTCGCGGATTTGGTCGTCGACGTGAATCTCAGCGCCTTCCCACCGCATGTGGACATGGCGAGTTCGGATGATGTTGAAGAATCGTGAGTCGCGGCGATGGGCGACGAAGGCGGCGAAATCGGCGCGCTGTACTTCTGAGACTGCGACGACGTCGAGATAGCCGTCTCGAGGATCGCCCCCAGGCGAAAGGATGAGATTTGGGCCGATTTGCGGCAGGTTCAGGACGTGCACAGCCACGAACGTCCCGCTCAATGTCTCCTCGTCCAATGTAAGCGAACACGTCTGGGCCGCGTAGTTCCACACCATCTGCTCGATGACGGTCCGGTCCCGCATGAGCTCGTCTTCCGGTCGGGGGAATTCCTCTGTCCGGCTTGGGTCCGACAACAGGCGAGCAGATCGTACAAATGGGCTGAACCCGAGCCCCTCGAGAAAGATGTCGTCGCCCCACACCCCGCTCACGCAGCCGACATCGAAAACCCGTCGAGGCATCGTTTCCAGCTGATCAATCAGCTCGTTCGGATTGGCGGTCAGACCCAAACTGTTGGCGATGTTGTTGGCGGTTCCGAGGGGCAGAATAGCGATCGGTACGCCGGATCCACGCAAGCGGGCCGCCACCGCGCGGACCGTGCCGTCGCCGCCTGCGACCATCACCACATCGCCGACCTCACCGATGGAAGCCTCGCCCGGGGTTTGCAGGTCGATAACCTTCACGCTGTGGCCTGCGCGTTGCAGCCGATTGCGCAGTTCGTCACGTCCGTATTGCGACGAACCGGCAGAGGGGTTGTGAACGAGCGTCACTTGCATTGGCCTGAGCCGGTGCAATGCCGCTGCCGTAACCCATCGCCATACGACTTGAGGTACCCGAAATGCGTTTTCTGATCGCGAACGACGTGGCACCGCCGTAACTGACGACGGACCGGTGTTCGACGGGTTGAAACCATGGGTGCGCCGGGCGCTCGAGCAAGTTCTTCCGTGCACGTCTCTGTGTCTCGTGAACATCAATTTCCCACCTCAACCGCAGGGCCTGCTGGACGCGGCAATCCGTCAGAACACCGTCAAACCCATTCAGGACGCCGAAGAGGGCACCGATCGCTGGGCTGTTGAGCAGGGGGATGGTCTCGATCACGCCGCTGCCACTCGACTTGACCGATTCGGAAAACCTGCCCGGAGACGAGAGCCGCTGCAAATAGTCACTGGCTCTGAAGCGTAGCGCGCGAGCGGAACGGATCGCTCTTGCGGATATGGCGAAATGGCGGCTGCCGGCATTGTGTCGTGATTAGAATCGTCTGGAAGACGGCCGCGTCGCTGAACTGAGATGCCGATGCACCATTCCTGCCGAGTAATAGCGTCACCGTGGCCTGGTGTCTTTGGTACGGACGTCGACAGCGCCCGCCAGTACGACAGGCACTGGCACTCGACGTTCGGCATGGGCTTCATCGAGCGTGGCGCCCATCGCTCGATCAGCGGCCGCGGGACCGTCGACGCGCATGCGGGAGAAGTGATTACCAGCAATCCCGGCGAAGTCCACGACGGGCGACCGCTCGGCGCGCCGTCACGTCGCTGGCGCATGGTCTACGTCGAGCCGGCGGTGATGGCATCCATGTCGATGACCGCCGTCGACGTGCAGCTGACGCGACCCGTCATTCGAGACGGCACGTTGGCTTGGACGCTTCGACGTTTACTGCAGCAGCTCGAACGTTGGAGCGCCGCCTCGCGCCCGTCGGATGGCACATTGGCCTGCGAGGAATCACTGGTGCTGGCATGCGGACTCGTGCTGCGCGACCATTCGACCGTGAGTCCCGGCCGAGAAACGCGAGCCGACGTCCGGCGCGCGCGCGAGCGCCTCGCCGATGACCCGCGTAACGCACCCTCGCTCTCGGAGCTCGCGACCCTCGTCGGGTTGAGCAAGTACCAACTGTTGCGCCGCTTCGAGCGCGCGTACGGAATGACGCCACACGAATGGCTGCGACAGATCCGGGTCGAACATGCTCGCACGTCGATCCGAGGCGGTACCAGCCTGGCACAAGTCGCTGCCGACTGTGGGTTCGCTGACCAGAGTCACATGACTCGCGCGTTTGTTGCTCATTTCGGATTCACTCCCGGTGCGTGGGGGCACGCAGTCGCGCACAGCCTCGCTCGTCCCGTAGCCTGAATCAGCTGCAACCTCGTTCAAGACACCCGGCCGCTGCACCATCAAAATTGGCTGCGTTCTGCTTATGCGCGCGATCGGCGGCGGCCGCGGGTCGTCGCGCCGGGCCACGCTGGAGATACGTCCATGAAGCAGGGCTACGTCCACGGATATAGTTCGCACGAACACGAACGGCTCCGAGATCAAGGTCATACGCTGGTCGAGCTCATTCATGGTGATATCGCGTACCCCCATGACACTCTCGTGCTCGAAGTCGGATGCGGCGTCGGCGTGCAGACGGTGGTGCTCGCGCAACGGAGTCCCGGCGCGACGTTCGTCGCGATCGACCATTCGGAAGCCTCGCTCACGCTCGCTCGACGGGCGGCGAAGGCAGCTTGCGTGACGAATGTGGAGTTCCGGCAAGCAAACATCTTCGCCTTGCCGTTCGCCGAGGAGTCCTTCGATCACCTCTTCGTGTGTTTCGTGCTCGAGCATCTCCCCGACCCGGCTCGTGCGCTCACCGTGCTCCTGCAGTTGCTGAAGCCCGGAGGTACGGTCACGATCATCGAAGGCGACCATGGCCCGACGTACTTCCATCCCGAGAGCGCCGCGGCACGCGCCGTCATCCAGTGTCAGATCACCTTACAAGCACAGGCGGGCGGGAATGCGCTGATCGGCCGGCAACTCTACCCGCTGATGGTTGGTGCGGGTCTCGCGAATGTTCGAGTCCGGCCGAGGATGGTGTACGTCGACGCCAGCCGGCCTGACCTAGTCGAGGGTTTCACCAAAAAGACCTTCACGGCGATGATCGAGGGCGTACGAGCACGCGCCATCGCCGCTGGACTGACAACACCTGACCGATTCGATGCGGGCATTCGAGCGCTCTACCGCACAGCGCGGGCCGACGGTGTCTTCGGCTACACGTTCTTCAAAGGTCTCGGCGAGAAGCCTGGAGGCGGCATCGATGGGAGTCGGGTAGAGTCGGGTGAACGATGATAATCAGCAGGTTCAAGCCGAAGGCGCTGTGTCACTGACGTACATCCAACATTAAGGCGACATGGCGGAAAACTAGCCCTCAATTCACTTGTGTTCGCAGTCCTGGCATCGAGCCGATTCCAACGCTCGGGACGAAACCGGCATTGTTCGAGCGTTTCGCGCCGTTGGCGCTCCGAATTCAAGTGAGCTTTTGGGGTAAAGGAGGCGACAATGAGCAACGGGGAACCTGAGATCCGCGCGCTGATCGAGCGCTGGGCGAGGGCGGTTCACGCGTGCGACATGGACGGAGTGCTCGCCGATCATACCGACGACATCGTCATGTTCGACGTACCACCACCGAACGAAGTGCGAGGCATCGCGGCCTATCGCGACACCTGGCCGCCGTTCTTCGAGTGGCAGAAGCAGGGCGCAACGTTCGAGATCGTCTCTCTCGACGTCACCGCCGGGCATGATGTCGCCTTCGCGCATGCGCTGCTTCGTTGCGGCACCGCCGAAGAGTTCAAGAGAGATCCCAACAACCGCCTCCGTCTCACCATCGGTCTGCGCAAGGTGGATGGCCGGTGGGCCATTGCGCACGAGCATCACTCATTCGCTGTGCAGTAATCGAAATAGCCAGCGACAAGTGATGCGTCGCGGATAGAGAGGATTGGCGTTTCTCGTACCGGGTGTGGTCTACGGCCGCGCAGGTAGACTAATCAGACCTTCGAGTCGAGCGACTGCTTGCGGAGCCGGCCCCACAGCGGATCTGTGCGCTCACCGATGCCCGCGCGCGCAGTGTGCTGGTGAAGCGAGCACGATACTCGGCTGGCGTTACGCGCAGATGGCGCATGAAGACTCGCCACAGCGTACTCGCGTCGCCGATGCCCGTGCGCGAGGCGATCTCTTTCATGGGCAGTACGGTCTGCTCAAGAAGGCGCTGCGCCTCTTCGAGCCGCGCCCGGCGGACCAGCGCCGCCGGCGCCTCGCCGAACTCCCGTTCGCACCACCGGGTGAGCGTCCTCACACTCATGCCGACTTCCCGGCCGAGCCGTTCAACTGAAAGAGGCTCGTCGAGATGCTCGAGAACGAACGCCACGAGGTTGCGCAGTCGCGCCGGTTCTCGTTCCTGCCGCTGCAGCATGTGACTGAACTGCGCTTGACCTCCCGAGCGTCGCAGAAACAACACGAGGTTCTTCGCAACCGCCATCGCCACCGCGTGGCCATGGTCGTCCTCGACGAGCGCCAACATCAGATCGATGCCGGCGGTGATGCCGGCCGAAGTCCAGAGCCGGCCGTCGCGCAGGAAGATTTCGTCGTCCGCACCGTGCACCTTCGGGAATCGCTGTCTGAACTCATCCAGGTACTGCCAGTGGGTCGTCGCTCGGCGTCCATTCAGCAGTCCGGCCTCGCCAAGGACGAACGCACCAGTACAGATCGAAACCACTCTCGCAATGCCTTTATGGTGACGGCGCAGCCAGCGGACGACACTGGCCTCGGCCGTCGGCAGCGTCGTGGCGGCGCCCCCGGCCACGACCAGCGTATCGGGTAGTTCGACGCCGCGCTCGGCGGCGAGCTCGAACGATCGCGCACCGGTCAAGGCCAGTCCGTGCCGGGTTCGAACCTCTCCGCTAGCTGCCGCGATCAACTCCACGGCGTAGACCTGGTGCCCCACGACCTCGTTGGCGTACCCGAGAACCGACCAGGGACCGGCGAGATCGAGCAGCTCGGACCCAGGGAATACGACGAACCAGACTCGTCGCATACGCGGCGGACGTCGCATTTGGGCATCGTCGACCAGGATGGCCTAAAACGCAAGATCATTGTCCTTCACGCCACACAGGCCGGCACCTATGCTGCGTGTAACAGGAGGCTGCACGTGCTCAGACGCATCATGGCCGGCGCCATTTGCCTCACGCTGGTTTTCGCAGTCGAAGCCCAGGTTCAAGCGCGACAGTCGGTCGCACGCACTTCAGGTGTGATCACGATCGGCGGAACGCCTCACCCGTATCTCGCCGAGGGAAGCGGGGTTCCTTGCATCGTCATCGGCCTCGCCCCGGCATATCCGCCAATGTTCTCGGAGCGCACGAAGCAACACGTCCGCTTCATTGCCATCGACTTCAAAAACACATGGGGCGCGGAAACGCCGCGAAATGTGGGCAAGATCGACCTCAACACGCTCGTCGAAGAAATTGACGAGGCGCGACGAGCTTTGCAGTTGGACAAGGTCTGCGTCGTCGGTCACTCAACACCGGGAATGCTGGCGCTCGAATATGCGATGCGACATGCAGATCGGGCATCGCACGTCATACTGATTGGTGTCCCGCCCTTCAACAATCGCGACAGTGCAAAGATGCGCGCGGCGTTTTGGGAGTCAGACGCGTCAGCCGATCGCAAGGCCGTCAACCAACGTCTGGTAGAGCGTCTGCCAAACGACATGTTGCTGTCGCTCTCACCGCGGGACGCGTTCGCCATGCGCTATGTTCGCAATGGTCCCCATTATTTCTACGATGCGTCGTACGACCTGTCATGGGCGTGGCTCGGGCGAAATTTTTCAGCGGAACTGCTGAATCGCTTCTTCAGCCTGATCGCCGTGGACTACGATCTGCGGCCAAAACTGGCGCATAACACGGTCCCAACATTCTTGGCGCTTGGCCGTTACGACTATGCGGTGCCGTATGAGATGTGGAACGCCACCAAAGAAAGGATGCCGCACCTGACGCACCATCTCTTCGAACGAAGCGGGCACTTTGTGATGATCGAGGAACAGAGCCTGTTCGATGACGTCCTGGTGCGCTGGTTGAAGGCGGGGAAATAGGCCTTGGCGGCGCAGACTTCGAACCTCACGCATTGCCACTCGGAGCCCAGTGAGGTGATCTCGTCCGACGATAAGCGCGCGATAGCCTCGAGCGCCGCGTCAATGTCCGTGATCTCGCAATGCACGAGGCGTGCAGTCGCATCGGCGATGGTGGCGTTCGGGATGTATGTGTACGTCTCTCACTGCCACGACCTGAATGTCATCAACACGCTGGATGGCTTCGGCACGCGTCTCCCGGCACTGCATCGCTGCAAACGTGTTCGCAGCCGTAACTACTGCCGCACTACTGAGCCCGGACCGCCTCGTAGCGGGCCTTCATCTCCTCCGCCGAGACCTCCTCGACCGCCGTGGCCAGATGCCAGCGGTGCCCGAACGGGTCCACGATCATCCCGGTGCGATCGCCGTAGAACTCGTTCTTGACCGGCCTGAGAATCACTGCTCCCGCCGAGGCCGCCCGCTCGACGACCCGATCCACGTCGTCCACATTAGAGGTGGAGGTTTACCGGCGAGCCACCCACCGAGACCGGGCTCAGCGCGCCGAAGTCCGGATGCTCGTCGGCGAGCATGAGGAGCGAATCGCGAATGCGGATCTCGGCGTGCCCCCACCCGACCGTCTGGGCCGTCGAGCCGGAAGACCTCCTCGGCCCCGAACGCCCGTGTGTAGAACTCGATGGCGCGCGAAGCCTCCTTGACGATCAGATACGGCGTCAGGGCCTGCCGCTGCCGGAATTTCTGCTCCTTGCTCATTGCGTCTCCTCGTGCTTGACTCGCGATATTTACGTTACGTATAGTAAAGAATATGTCAGGCGCGGTCAACATTTCCGGCTCCGCTCCCAAGCCACGAGGTCGGCCGCCGAGCGATCGGGCCAGGACCGCCATTCTCGACGCGGCGCGGCAGCTGCTCTCGGAGGGCGGGCCGGGCGCCGTGACGATGGAGGGTGTGGCGGCGAGAGCCGGCGTCGGAAAACCGACGGTCTACCGATGGTGGCCGGATCGGCATGCTGTGACGATGGCGGCGCTGATGGAGCACGGCGACGAGGACGAGCCGAATCGCCGCTCGCGCTCGCCCAAGGAAGCACTCCGCCGACAGCTGCGGGCGGTCGTGGAGCGCTTCTCGACGCCGGTCGGTCGCCACGTGACCGCGATGCTCGCGGCATCAGATCCGGAGTCGGAGCTCGCGAAGGCGTTCCGTAACCATTTCGTGCTTGCCCGCCGCGCCGAGGGGCGAGAGCTGCTACATGAGGCCATCGCCGCCGGCGAGCTGCGGCACGACGTCGACGTCGACGTCGCGCTCGATCTGCTCTACGGCGCGATGTTCTTCCGGCTGCTCCTCGGCCATGCGCCTCTCGATAGGCGCTTCGCCGACAAGGCGCTCGAACAGACGTTTCGGGGACTGGCGCCGTCGGCCGGCTCAACGCGCTCGCGCCCGTCACGGCCTCGCAGGGTGCGTTCATGATGACCGGCGGTCGCCTGGGCCATCCCGTCGTTGCTATGAAGTCGTCACGGGCGACGTCTGTTCCCTCGCATGCAATACGTTCAAGTCGGCCCCAAAGACGAAAGCCGAGAACCGAAAGCCGCCGCGCCCGGAGACGGGGAGCAGAACTGCGGCAGATAACGAAGAAGCAACACCGCGCGGCCGCGCGCTTGACCGGAGGAGACTCATGGAACCTATCATCCGCGACATTGCCGACACCGCTCGTTGGGTGGCGGTGTTCCGCGCCGAGGAGAGTGAAAGATCGGATGCCGTCTTCCGTGATCCCTATGCGCGCCGCCTCGCCGGTGAGCGTGGGCAGCAAATCGCGTCGGCGATCGAGTTCAGTCGTGCGAACAGCTGGTCGTTCGTCGCGCGCACTCACCTCTTCGATGCGGCGATCGAACGACACGTCGCGGAAGGATTCGAAACGGTCCTAAACCTCGGTGCCGGTCTCGATACCCGGCCCTACCGCATGGGGCTGCCCTCGTCACTGAACTGGATCGAAGCCGATCTGCCGGCGATGATCGCTTACAAGGAGGCGAGGCTCGCCGGTGAGCGCCCCGCGTGTCGTCTGGACAGGATTTCTCTCGATCTGGCGGATCGCGAGACCCGCATTGCGCTGTTCGAACGGGTTAGCGTCAGCGCCAGGAACGTGCTGGTCATCACGGAGGGATTGATCGCGTATCTAACGGAGGAGGAGGTAGGCTCGCTCGCCATCGATTTGTCGCGGCAGCCCTCATTCAGGCGCTGGGCGCTCGACATGGCGTCGCCTGGACTGCTGGCGCTCGCGCACGCTCAGATGGGGTCGGTCCTGGATGCCGCGAGAACCCCGTTGAAGTTCGGTCCGGAACAAGGAGAAGAATTCTTCCGGCGCTACGGCTGGCGGCCCATCGGGTCACGGTCAGTCCTGAAGACCGCCGCGGTCCTCAACAGACTCTCCCCTGAGATGATGGAGTACGCGTCGATGCCCGAGCCGGAAGGGCCGAAGGGCGAGATTCCATGGTCTGGGGTCTGTCTGTTCGAGAACACGGTTTGATATTGCCAGAACCCTTTGTCATCATTTCATCGGTTGTGCCCGCTGGTAGCGCGAGTGCAACACCTGGCTGTCAAGGGCATCAACGATGGCGGATCCGCGGAAGTCGAGTGACGCCTCAATTCGCGAGTTTCTGACCGCCCTCTCGTCCGCGGAAGCGGCGCACGGCGCCGTATCGGCAGCGGCGGTCGCGGGCGGGCTGGGCACATCGCTCTTGCTGATGGTCGCGGCGCTTCCGAAAACCCGATCAGATGCCGCCACGGATCGTACAACGCTCATGGAGGCCAGCACGGCCCTCAGCGGCGTGCAAGAGCAGCTGCTTGAAACGATCGAGACCGAAACCGTTGTGAAAATCTACGCCGCGCGCAACATGCCGCACGCGAGCGTGCCACAGCGGACGGAACGGGAGGCGGCAATACAACTGGCACTGCGTGCCGCAGCGGATGTTCCGCTCGAGGTCATGCGGCTCTGTGCACTCGGCTTGCAACATGCGCGGACCGTAGCGGAACGCAGCTCTCGCGCAGCTGCAGCGGAGGTGGAACTCGGAGTTGCCCTCCTTCGCGTCGGTCTCAACGGTGCGCGATCGAATCTGGAAATGCGACTCGGCAGCCTGACGGACGTGCTCTTTACAAAGGCGATTGTGGAGGAAATCGCGCGTCTCAGCGAGGAGGCGGCAAGTGCGGCGCGTGCGGCGGAGTCAGTCGTGCAGATCCCACCAGCCTGATCGGGGGGAGTTCATTGTCAGCCCTGGGCCAACTTTTTTCGATGGCGGCCCGTACTCGAGCAACCGGTCATGCAGGAGAGCTTCGACTTACGCGATCGTCGAATCGAACTAGGTTCCGACGCGGCTCAGTCCCGGGCCTTACCATACTGAACCACGGCAAGATGTTCACGCTGGAACAGGTGGTTCCCTGGGGTCGATCGTTCGACGAGTACTGCCGCATGTTCGCGTTGAGCGGCGACGACTTCAGTCTGAGAATTCTTGGCTGCGGTGACGGCCCCGCCAGCTTCAATGCCGAGGCCACGCGTCGTGGCGCCGCCGTGATCTCCTGCGATCCGATTTATCAGTGGGAAGCGGTTCAGATTCGGGAACGGATCGCAGCCACGTACGACCAGATAATCGATCAGACTCGACGCAGCGTCGACGAATTTGTGTGGGACGCGATTCGGTGTGTCGACGAGTTGGGCCGAGTGCGAATGGCGGCGATGGAAGAGTTCCTCGACGACTACAGTCGCGGCAAGGCCGAGGGTCGATACGTCGAGGCGCAACTCCCGACGCTTCCGTTCACCGATTGCTCATTCGATCTGGCTTTGTGCTCGCACCTGTTGTTCCTCTATAGCCTTCAGTTGGGCGAAGGGTTTCACCAGGAGTCGATTCAGGAGCTCTGCCGGATTGCGCACGAGGTGCGGATCTTTCCGTTGCTCGCGTTGGGCGGCCAGCGCTCACCGTACATCGATCGCAGCGTTGCGGAGCTTCGCACGGCAGGGCTTGAAGTCGCCATCGAGAATGTGCCGTACGAGTTCCAACGAGGCGGCAACCAGATGATGCGCATTCGTCGGTAAGCGTGCGTCGTTCAAGGTTTTGACCGCGCCTTTGCCTCTTGTCGGTCTCGCTCTTCAGCCTCGATACGCTTTTGCTCTTCGCGTTCAGCTCGATACGTTTCGGCGCCTGGGAGATCTGCCACGACGGCCAGACCTGGGAGCACGACTTCGACCTCACCTACATCAAGACCTGACGACGCGATCGTTAGTGGAGCTTTCAAACGACTGAATTGAAACCTGTATGCGGCCTACATTGGCCGCAGTCGCTGCCGCCGCAGCGTCAGCATCGCGTCCATCTGTTGATGCGGTCGCGCGTGGTCTCTAGCTCGCGGCGCGCGTCACGTGCCTGGTTGAGCCGAGCCCGGCAACCCATCGTGCGGCGAACGAATCAGCAAGGGTCTCACGCTCGGGTCGGAGCTGGTCTGGAAGGCATTCGGCACAAATTATGCTGTTTGCAGCCAGTGTTTGGAGGTTGCACGAAACTCAACGTTCGATGCCGTTTCTGCTGAATTCGCTGGGGGTACCTCTCACCTGGCGTGAGATCTTCCGGCGGACGTTTTACGAGGCGTTCTGGAAGGACAACTGCCTCGCCATGGCGGCGCAGCTGGCGTACTACTTTTTCTTTGCGCTGTTTCCGGCGCTGCTTTTCATTTTGGCTCTAGCCAGTTACTTCCCGCTCACCAGCCTGATAGACGACCTTTTTCGCACCATGGGCGGCTTCATGCCTCCAGAGGCCTTGCAGCTCATCACGGATCAAATGATCAAGATTTCGGGCGGCGAACACACCGGATTGATGACACTGGGCATGCTGCTCGCGGTGTCGAGCTCATCGGCCGCAATGGTGGCGATCATCGACACCCTGAACAACGCTTATGACGTTCAGGAAGGACGGCCCTGGTGGAAGGTGCGCCTGACGGCGATCCTCCTCACCGTTGGCGTAGCGATTTTTATCCTGGTGTCCTTCACGCTCGTCCTTATCGGTCCGACGATGGCGACCCGCCTCGCTGAGTCGATGAACCTTGGTCCAGTCTTCGAGTGGACGTGGAAGATCCTGCAATGGCCGGTACTGTTCGCTCTCGCGAGCTTGGGGATCGCCTTGATTTACTACTTCGCCCCGGACGTCGAGCAGGAATGGGTGTGGCTGACCCCGGGATCGATCTTCGCGACCACGCTCTGGCTGGCCGCGTCGCTCGGCTTCAAGTACTACGTGGCCAACTGGGGGAACTACACCGAATCGTACGGTCTCATCGGCGCGGTCATGATTCTCCTGTTGTGGTTCTACATTTCAGGGTTGGTGATCCTCGTCGGCGCGGAGATGAACGCAGAAATCGAGCATGCATCGCCTCACGGCAAAGACCCTGGCGAGAAAGTCGCTGGGCAGAAGCGACGAATCTCGCTGCAGGCGATGCGACGTTGGATCGGGCTGCGTCGCGCGCATGGCGAAAAGCCGCCAAGTGCGGAAGAAGTGAAGGCGATGGTTTCATCGAGAGCTCCAGAGGAAACGAGCCGCTCCGAGTCGCACACGACGGAACATGAAGACCGTCCAATTCGTTAACTGAAACAACGGACAAAAGGCAGCCGGCCGCGCCAAACGCAATCTTGAGGCGCCGCCGCTGAGGCCGAGCAGCAGGCGGAACCATCTCAGGACGCTCGCGCACTACCAAGAAATAGTCGACCTTGTGCCTATCGCAGTAGGAATCGCGACAACTGCTGATTCTGAGCGAGTGGGTCGAGTCCTGAGCGCTACGCCTTCACTGGTCGGCGGTATAAGAAGACCGTCGGATCCTCCGCCTAACAATCAGCGGACGGCGCGCGTTGGCATCGCGGATGCGCTGCGGCTGAAGCGTATCTCGTTAGTCGCGATAAGCCGTAGTGACTGTCGCGCCCAGCCTTGGTCATTGTTTCCAGACGGCAAAGTTCAGGCGCAGCTTTTTGCGCCCGAGCAATTCCCGCCAGTCGATGAACAGCACGCCGGAAATCAGCAGCAGACCGGCGGCCGCCGTCAGGCCCGTTTGCCAAGACACCTTGCCGTGCAGCAGATCCGTTGCTTGTTCTGCGGTCACTTTGGCGGTGAAGAGAACCCAGGCATCGCCGAGGAATTTGCCGATGGCGAACCCGGGCAGAATATTCCACGGGTTCACTTTCGCCATGCCGGCCGCGGTGAAAAGGGCCGTCGTCGAGAGTGGTGAAATCGCATACAGCATAACGAACGTGTTCGCGTGCCAGAATCGCCCGCCGAGTTTTTTTCCCAGGAAGGAGAGGTTGTCGTTCTCCCAGCGGCGGAAGATTCTGGCCGAGACGCGCGGCATGTAGAGCGTGAGGATGTAACGGCCGATTACCGACCCGATTGCGCCTGCGGCGATGATGCCCCACGGATTCGGTTTCCACTTGACGATGATGAACGCGAGGATGGTCCACGCGGGCGGCGCGAACACCGGAATTGTGTCGACGAGAAGAGCCGCGGCGAACGCCGCAAAATACAGCACGACTGCCGTTGATTGTATCGGTCAAGCTACTGCGAGAGCTCAACCGCTCCGGACGATGTTACGTTGAGCGGTGCGTGCGCGGACGTCACACCCGCGAGCGGCCATCACCTGGACAGTTGGGGCGGGGATTGTTCGAGCGCCAGCGAGGTTGACGACGCCTTCGTTGTTGTTGCTCGTCCCTGTTCCGAAATTCTGGATGGTCAGGTATTTGATCGTGACGTTCCTGGCATTGTTCGAACGTTCAACGCCGTTGGCGCTGCGAACTGAACTTCATGATGGTGACCTCTCGCGAAGCGCAACTGGTGGCATGTACAAACCAATCTCGCGGCGAGTCCACCAGTGACCCGTCGTGCGACGCTCGTCGGCGCTCGTGAAGTGATACTCGTAGAACACCGCTCGAACCCACCGCGGCGGGTGGTCCGGAAACGGGTTTGTTCGCAACAGCGCAAGGGTCTCGCGGTCACCTTCCAGGAGCTTCCCGAGCAAAGCCATGAACCACGGATGTTCTGATGGCTCCGACATCGCGGCGAACCACATGAGCCAGTCCAGCCGCAGATGGTAAGGCGCAATCTGAGGGGGCAGTCTCGAGACGTCTCCTGGTTTGCCTTTGAATTCGTATGCACGCCATTCGGTTTTGTCGCTGATGAGGGGATCGCTCGTGCCCTCGATCACGATCTCGTGACGTGTTCGCGTGATACTCCCGAATGCGCCGTAGGTGTTCACGAGGTGTAGCGGGTTGTATGAGTAGTTCATCAACTGTCCTGCCGACAGCATGTTGAGGACGGGCTTGATGCTGAGGACCGCGACGATCACAGCGACGCCGGCGACGGCGATCCGATGCCCGGCTGCCGGAGCTTCAAGCACTGGTGGTGTAACTGGCAGCGCGGCCCACCAGCGGTCATCGAGGGTCGGAATGCACAAGACGACGGTAATCCAATTGAGCCACGACAGGTTGCCGCTGACGATGAGGGTCAACTGAAACGCAATCGTGAGCAGCCCGCCGATCGCCGCGAATGGCTGCGGGGCGAAATAGAGGAACGGCACACCGAGCTCCGCGATATGGTTGAACACGACGCCGGCACGATGAATGACCTGGGGCAGCCAGTGGAGGTACCAGCTCAGTGGATTCGGAATGGGCTGCGTCTCGAAGTAGTAGTTCAGGCACGTCAGGTCGCGCCAACAGGGATCGCCGCGCAGCTTGATCAGGCCTGCACCGAACATCACGCGAAACAACACCCATCGCCAGATCCACATCAGCACGCTGCTGGGCGTGGTCGCGCTACCGCCGGCAAAGATCGCGAAGAATCCCGTCTCGAGCAGCAGGGATTCCCACCCAAAGGCGTAGAACGTCTGCCCGACGTTGACGAACGACAAATAGAGAACCCACAGTGCCCCCCACGCCATCGCGGAGAACGCCGTACCCCATTGTTGGGGATAACCGATCAGCACGAGGCCGGAGAGGGCCGCGCCGAGCCAGGCTGCCACGCGAATGACCCCGTCGCTTGACGCGTAAAAGAAGAGACTCGGCGAGGCGCGGAACGGAACCACACGAACGAAACTCGAGATCGGCAGCAGCCCGCGCTCTCCAAGAAGCGGGACGAACTGATTGGCCGCGCACAGGAAGGCGATCAGATAGAGAAGCGCAAGAGCGCGCTCGAAGACGAACCGCGAATACCAGTAGCCGGGAAGCGCGTCAGTCATGCCGTCGCTTGGGTTTGCGAGCGTAAGAAGCAACATCTATGCTCGCGGCATGAGCCGCCCCGATGCAGTTGTCGTGGGCTCAGGTCCCAACGGCCTCGCTGCAGCGATTGTCATCGCACAGACTGGCCGCAAGGTCATCGTCTTCGAAGCCGCGGACACCATCGGCGGAGGTTGTCGATCGGCGGCACTGACGCTGCCGGGCTTCGTTCATGATGTCTGCTCTGCTGTGCATCCCTTTGCGGTCGTGTCCCCGTTCTTCCGGTCGCTGCCGCTCGCGACCTGTGGACTGGAGTGGATCGAGCCGCCGGCAATGGTTGCGCACCCGTTTGAGGATGGCAGCGCAGCAGTGGCGTGCCGATCAGTCGAGCGCACTGCCGAACGATTGGGCCGGGATAAAGGGGCATACTGCGAACTTTTCAGTCCGCTCGTCGATGCCTGGCCAAAGATTGAGGACGCCGTGCTCGGACCGCTTCGTTGGCCGCGGCATCCCCTCGCGCTCGCATCGTTCGGCCTCCGGGCGCTGCAGTCCGCTCAGGCACTGGCGCGCCGCATGTTTGACGGCGATGCGGCGCGCGCCTTGTTCGCGGGCATCGCGGCACACAGCATGCTGCCGCTCGACAGGCGTCCTACCGCCGGTGTGGGGCTTGTGCTGAATCTGATGGCGCACGTCGCCGGCTGGCTCATGCCGCGAGGGGGAGCGCAACGCTTGTCCGCCGCGCTCGCCGCGCACCTGCGATCGGTCGGTGGAGAAATCGTGACGGGCATGACCGTCAACTCGGTGGACGAACTGCCGGCTGCGCGTGTGGTGCTCTGTGATCTCTCGCCGAGACCGTTGCTGCGCATTGCGGGACACCGGTTCCCCCCTCGCTACTACCGCGCCTTGCAACGCTATCGCTACGGGATGGGTGTGTTCAAAGTGGACTGGGCGCTCGACGGCCCGATCCCCTGGCGCAATCCCGATTGTGCGCGCGCCGGCACCGTGCATCTCGGCGGTACGCTCGATGAAATCGCGTTATCCGAGCGGGACGCGTGGAGCGGCCGCCATGCAGAACGACCATTTATTCTTCTGGCGCAACCGACGCTGTTCGATCCCTCACGCGCACCGCAAGGACGTCACATCGCTTGGACCTACTGTCACGTCCCGCACGGCTCCAACGTGGATATGACGGCCCGCATCGAGCAGCAAATCGAGCGCTTCGCCCCGGGCTTTCGCGATCGGGTATTAGCCCGCGCAGTGATGCGACCGGCCGATGTCGAACGGCACAATGAAAATCTCGTCGGCGGTGATATCGCCGCCGGCGTGACTGACCTGCGGCAATTCTTCGCGCGTCCAACTTGGCGTGCCTATTCAACCCCGGTGCGCGGCTTGTATATCTGCTCAGCCTCGACGCCTCCCGGCGTCGGCGTGCACGGGATGTGTGGGTACTTCGCCGCCCACCGTGCCCTGCGAGAGGTGCTCCGGGATTGACGCGCCAAAACCGTAGCGCGGACCTGAAGGTCCGCGCTACATGCGATTCGCAAGCATCGCGACGGCTCTGATAGCTCCGTCACACGTGCGCGCGTGCGCGTTGTCGGGTCCCGGCGCCGCCGTGCTGGCCCTCCGCGAACTCCTCGATCATCTTGCGGTTGAACGCGGGCAGATCATCCGGCTTGCGTGACGAGACGATGCCGCGATCAACGACCACCTCTTGATCGACCCATTCCGCGCCGGCGTTGCGAAGATCGGTCTTTACGGAGGCATACGACGTCATCTTGATACCCCGCACGACGTCGGCTTCGACGAGCGTCCACGGCCCGTGGCAGATCACCGCGATCGGCTTGCCATCGTCGAAGAACTGCTTTACGAACTGCACCGCTGTCGGGTTGGTGCGCAGCCGATCAGGGTTCATCACGCCGCCGGGCAGCAGCAAGGCGTCGTAATCAGCCGGGCGCGCCTCGTCCAGCCGTTTGTCGACCACAACCTCGCCGCCCCATTCGGTGTGATTCCATCCGCGGACGGTGTCAGCGTCGGGAGCGACGACCTCCACGGTCGCGCCGGCAGCCTCGAGCGCCTTGCGAGGCTCAAACAGCTCGACTTGCTCGAAGCCTTTCGTGACCAAAGCGGCCACCCGTTTGTCCGTCAATTGCTTAGTGATGGCGCCACCTCCTGAGCCGGCACTACGCCGACTCTTCGTCGTCACCTTTGCGAGGAAGCCGCTTGGCTCCGATCAGCTTCTCATCGCGGCCGGTGGGAGACCTGTGCTGTGATTCTGGTTGGCCGAGCGTTCTCTTCGCTCGATCGGCACCGCTGTCGGAGCGTTGCGACGCCTGTTTCGTCTTGTCAGGCTGAGTGTTGCTTGCCATGTTTTCGCTCCTCGTTGGGCACGAGAGAGAATTGCGATGCGAACGAGGTGCCAAGACTCACGCCCCGTACGGCAGTGCTGTTGCCGTTGCGCTTGGTTCTGCGTGCGCTCGCGCAGCTCGTCGCGAAGACAAGCGGAAGACGGCCCCACGTTGCTCAGGCTGCGCGGAATCGATCGATGATGAGGCTCCGGCGTGCTCGAGGTCTTCGCGGGACCGGCCTCCACAGGCCACCCCGTTCTCGCACACGATGGTGGTCCCGAAGACCGCTGACTGCTGCGCGATGCGGTCGATGATCCTCTTGCCCGTGGCGGCCTCGGCGAGCCGAAGGGGTGCCGCGCTGCGATCGCGGCGCCTTCTGCGCGAGATCGATCGGATGCAGGGTCAGCCCCCCGAATGCTTGGGGGTTGACATATGGACCAGTGGTAGCCGTGTTTTACGCGCCACTTCGCAACTGGAAGCAGTGCATTCTACGCCGTTCGCAGGACGAGGCCGCCTGTCCCTGTCAACTGGATCAATCCGCCGTCCACACTTCCCACGCGCGAGGTATGTTGAGCCGTGGCATTGCTGTTAACGGGACAGCCGGGCATTGGCAAGACAACAGTCCTGCGCGCGACCGCGCGAAAGTTGCCAAACTTCACTCTAGTCGGCTTCTATACCGAGGAGATCCGTGCGGGTCGCGAGCGGCGTGGATTCCGTTTGGTGACGTTTGACGGCGCAGAGGCGATCATCGCCCACGTCGACCTGCCGCCACCGCGCGTCAGCAAATACGGCGTCGATGTGGCCGCGATCGATCGATTCGTGTTCACGCTGAGCGAGACCTCCGACCCCTCTGCCGTCTACCTGATCGACGAGATTGGCAAGATGGAATGCCTCTCTGCAGCATTCGTCGACGCGACCAGGCGTCTCATCGACAGCGGACGGCCGCTCGTGGCGACCGTCGCTCAGCGCGGTGGCGGGTTTATCGAGGATGTGAAGCGGCGGCGCGATGTCGAGGTGTGGCCCGTGACGCGCGCGACGCGTGACACGCTGCCCGATCGAATCGTCGCCTGGATTCACAGTGCGTTGTCGCGATTGTGAGCCGACGAGGTATTGGATTATTCCCAACGCTGGGACGCTGCTGCACCACGGATATCCCATCGGGTGCCACCGAGCGCTGTGAACTTGCAGTAGTACACGTCACGCACCGGCAGACCGGCGCTTCCGCCTCTGGCCTCACCCGGCACGAACGTAATTCCGACGAACAGCGTGGTAACAACGCGCCGGGTCTTCTCTACCGCTTTCCCGAGGTTGAGAGCTGATCTGCGCGTCAGCCCGCTTTCACGACCACAACGCGGCCGGCCCTCTTGTCGGAACCGACTTTCGAAACTTTCGTCACCTTCCGTCCACTCTTACTGAGAGTAGTCACCTCAACGTCCACCGGCGCGTCAGTGCCGAGCCCGATATGGACCGGAATCACGTTCTGCGAGGCGTATCCACTTCCCGTGTCAACGATTCCGGAACCGATCAGCGTGCGTGTACCGGTGGCGTAGACGCGGACTTCGGCGCCGGCCTTCGTCGATCGTCCGCGCGCGTCCTGCACGAGGACTTCAATCGATCGGCGTGCTTGCTCTGGCGCAAGCAGATTGCGATAGAGCGAGTGCGTGCCGTTCGGGTTGTTGTTGGCGACGGAGAAGTCGAGATCGCCGTCGTTGTCGAAATCAATCCATTGGATGCCGTGTGTGGCGCCGCGCTTGGCGATGTTTTCGGGTATCACGTCGGCAAAGCGACCGCCCTCGTTGTGAAATAGAAAATCCCGCTCGTTGATCGGCTTGTCGATGTAGGACGACACGTAGAGATCGATGCGTCCGTCGTTGTCGAAGTCGCCCCAGCGCGAGGGCGTCGCCAGTGCGCCGCCGGCAATATTCATCTGCGCGGCAACTTCGGTGAACTTGCCAGGGCCGTCGTTGCGATAGAGAAAGTTACCGCCGTAGCCGGCGACGAACAGATCGAAGTCGCCGTCGTTGTCGTAATCGGCCACGCTAGGACCGTTGCTGCCGGAAGTTTGCGGCCGGCCCGCAGCATCCATTCCGAGCTCCTTTGCCACGTCCACGAACCGTGCGCCGTCGTTGCGGAAGAAGCCGTTCAGATCACCGTTCTGGTTGGCGACGAACACGTCGAGATCGCCGTCTTGGTCCATGTCGAACCAGACAGCGCCGACGGTCCGGCGTGGATCGTCAATACCGATCTCCTTGCCGACACTCACGAAGTTTTTTCCGTCGTTGCGGAAGAGCAGGTTTGGCGCATCGCGGAGTCCCACGAAGAAATCGAGGTCGCCGTCGTTGTCGTAGTCGATGAACGATGACTGGCGGGTTTCTCCTGGGGCCTCGATGCCCATGGCTTTCGCGACGTCGACGAACGGCTTGCCGGCACCCTCGTTTCGATAGAGCTTGCTCGCGGCCTCGCTCTTGCGCGTGAATCCCACGAAGAGATCGATATCGCCGTCGCCGTCGAGATCACCCCACGACGCGGCGCGGGTATCGGTCAGATCGGCCACGCCAAGTTCCGCGGCGACGTTCGTGAACATGCCGTTGTCGTTGCGGTACAACCGGTTTGCTTCTCCCAACTTGAAGCCGACGAACAGGTCGAGGTCGCCGTCGCCGTCGAAGTCGGCCCAGCAATTCGGCTGGCCGCCGGCGGCCGAGAAGAGATCGGGTTGGACAAGCTCGAAGCGCGGGATTTGAGCTCCCTGAGTTCGGTCGGTGGCTTCAACCCAAACGGAAGCGAGAACCGCGATCAGACATCCGTTCAGACGAGCCCTGCATGCCATTCTTCCCTCCAAGCCTTTGTGAGTCGCACACTCGCCTCAGAAATCGAGCCTGAACCCGAACTGCTGGCGGCGCTTTGGCAGCGCACGCGCGGGCTGGCCAAACGTCGAAGACTCCAACGAGCCTTGGTAGGCCTGGAAGTTATCGGTATTGAACACGTTGAACATCTCCCAGAAGACAATGGCGGAGACGTTGCGCGGGAACTTGAACTCTTTGCCCACGCGCAGGTCGAAGTTCTTCTCGTCATCGCCGCGGCGCGAGTTGCGCGGCTCGGGACGCGCATTGATCACGAAGCGGCTGCTGACGCTATAGGGGAGCGGGCTGGCATAGCGATAAATCCCGGCGACTTGGAAGTCGAGCGGGAATTGATAGGAAGTGTCCCACACCAGGTTGTGACGGCGATCCTCGTTCGTCGGTCCGTCATCGACCGACAGGTCCAGAGGATTGGTCGCCGCACCGCCCCCGACCCCGCTGGCGCTGCTGTTGGATGTCGCTTTGGAGAGCGTGTATGAGAGGCCAGTGCGCAGCCTGGTGCTTCGGTATTCAGTGCGCGTTTGCAGGGCGTGGTATCTGATGTAGCCCAGATTTTCGGCGACGTTGATTCCGGTGAACCGAGGATCCTTGTTGATCCACTGGCCATTGACGTAGTCGAGATTGATGTTGCGCTGCAAGAGCACGTCGTCGCCGTACGAATAAATGTAGTCGGCCTGGGTCGAGAAGCCCCCGCGAAGTTGGCTCGAGAAGCCAACGGCGGCCTGTCTCGTAAACGGAACCCGGAAATCTGGTGCGAGCGTGACCGCGAGCTCGGGAATGAGGCCGAGTCTCGCGACATCCGGAAAGAGTGGGAAGCGCTCCGCCAGAAATGCACGACAGCGCACGCGCGAAGCGGCCAACCCGTCTGCGGCGTTGTAGAGCGGATTGTCTGTCGTGCTGTTGCAATTGAAGTTGACGCGACGATCCGCCAGCAGCGTTTGATTGACGTAAACGTCGTTGTAGTTGAAGTGATTCTGATCGAAGAACAAGCCGGCACTGCCACGGACAACGAACCTGCGGCTATCTGTGGGCACCCAGACAAAGCCCAGCCGCGGAGCCACGTTGTTGAGATCCTTGTTCACCTTCCCGAGAGGCGCGACGCCCAGATTGGCCAGGTAGCGCGCATTGCGCGCGTCGACGAGATCGTTGCCGACGGTGATGGTGTTGTCCACGTCGTATCGCAATCCGAGATTGAGCGTGAAACTGTCACGGAGCTGCCAGGTGTCCTGCACGTAAAGCGAATAATTCCATTTCGCCTCTTCGTGCGTCGCCGTTCCAATCGCTGCATTGAATGTGTCCGGGTGACTGTTCGGATCGGCCGGGTTGTATACGACGTCGATCGGGAATCCCCATCGACCCTTTTGCGACGCGTCGATGTCCATCAGAAACTTCACCCGCGCGAGCTGCCCGCCAACTTTGAGCTGATGTTTGCCGATGACTTGGGTGAGCGAGTCGTTCAGGTAAAAGTTGGTTTCTCCTTCAAGGCCTCCGGTGGTGGACGCGCCGAACGAGGCGCCAGGATATGTGCGTTCGGTAAATTCCCCAGTCAACGCATTCTGCTGCAGCAGGTCGAGGCCGGATGTGCCGGCCAGGTTCGATGTGATACGAATCTTGTTGACGCCGTAATACGCGCGCGCTTCATTGAAGGCTTTGCTGTTCAGCGTGGTCGTCCAAGTGCCCAGCATGCTCCAGATCGGCCCGTTGAACGTGGCACGCTTCTCTTCGGTCCACAGTGGACTGCTGTTGCAGCCATCGCCTCCCTGGCCGCTGCAATTGAGATCCTCCTTCATCGTCCGGCTATGCCGCAGCGACAGGCGATTGCGATCGTTCGCGTTCCAGTCACCCTTCAGCATGAGCACGCGTGTGGTGTTCTTGGATGGAATGACTGACGCGATGCCGCGATTGCGCCAGTAATCGGAGATGGCGAGGACGGTGGTGGCGTCGTTCTCGAAATTCTCGTAGGCGCCAAAGAAAAACAGCGAGTCCTTGACGATCGGGCCGCCGAGATAGCCGCCAAATCGTTGCTGGTTGAACTGCGGCGGCTCGCTCAAGAACTGCGGGACGCCGTCGACGAAACGACCGGCATACGGCGCGGTATCGAAGTTGTCGTCGCGCACGAACCCGTAGGCTCGGCCCTGCAGCGAGTTGCTGCCGCTTTTGGTGATGACGTTGAGCACCGCGCCGGAGGCTTGTCCGAACTCCGCGGAGAAGCCATTGGTCATCACCTGGAATTCCTGGATCCAGTCCTGTGGATACGATTCGGCTTGCGTGCCGTAGAACTGCATCGCGTTGGTGGCGCCATCCACGAACACGTTGTTCTGGAATTGGCGCTGGCCCGATGCCGAAAAACCCATCGAGCTTTGTCCGGTCGACGTGACGCCCGGCGCCAGCTTCGCGAGCTCGGCGAAATCGCGGGTGAGGGTGGGAAGGTTGTCGATTGCCTGTCGGTCGATCAGGCTGCCGACGGTCGCGCGCGTTTCGACCAATGCGCTCGTGCCGCTCACGAGAATGCTTTCCTCCACGCCGGCGACCTTGAGACTGATGTCGAGCGTGGCGTCCTGACCGACGCGAAGTAAGACCTCACGCTTCGCCGTGGTAAAGCCCTGCAGCTCGACTGTGAGCTCGTATTGGCCCGCTGGCAGATTCGGCAGGTAGTATTGACCGCGGCTTTCTGTGACACCTGATCGCGTGGTGTTGGTGTCGAGTTGGCGCACGACGATCGTCGCGCCGGGCAGAAAGCCGCCCTGTTCGTCCGTCACCCTCCCTCCGAGTGCCGCAAAGCTGGTTTGCGCTATGACGGCAGATGGAATCAGCCAGATGGACAAGCCAACAGCCGCTACGCTGAGAGCTGCAGTTCGAATGGTCATACGCAACCTCCGCGGGCGTGCGGAATACGAGGCCGCCCCGTTCTACGCCCGGCCGGGCGCGAGAGGGAACGTGGGAGCGGGATGCCTGGCCGGCAGGCACGTATCTTCTGGGCACTGCTCAGAGCTGTCAAGGGCGACGACAGCAACGGATGGTCCGTGGGCATCGAGTGAGCACTCGACGACCCCGAGGCTGCGATTCCCTTTGTTGCTACCGCTTCTTCGACTCGAGATCCCTCAGCCGCCGTCGCATCGATTCGAGCTCGGCGCGCAGCGCCTCCAACGCCCTGGCATTGATTCCCGCCTCAGGGCTAATCACCAGCTCGCGGGTCGCAGTGCGAGCCTGCCCTATGCCGATCCCGAACGAGTATTCATGCTAGGACAGTCTCGAGGGGGGGGTGATGACTTACCTTGCGTTGAAGCGCGATCGAGTACCGCGATTGCAGTTCGAAGCCTCATTGTCGGGCTCTGCGAATGAGTAACGGTCGCCGTACAACCCACATGCGTCGCGAGCGGTAGCATCGACGCATGAAGAACAATTCTCTCCTCTGCTTGCTATTCGCGCTCGCCGCGTTGCTGTCTGCCGCGACCGCTTCCGCCGCAGTCTATGAGGTTCGCTCAATCCCGGAGCTGCAGACGCAAATTAACGGCGCGTTACCAGGTGACACTATCATCGTCCACGACGGCGTCTACACCACCAGCGGCTACATCACCGTTGCCCGACAGGGGACGGTCACGGATCCCATCAGGATTGTGGCGCAGAGTGTTGGCGGTGTTGAGATCACCGGGACGCATGGCTTCAACGTGACAAGCCCCGCCACCTACGTCGAGATCAGCGGATTTCTCTTCACACACCAATCCGGCCGCAACCAGATCCGGTCAGGTGCGACCCACATTCGTCTGACTCGGAACTTCTTTGAGTGCACCGGCGAGGGTGCGTATCTGACGGTTGCGGGACACTTCGCGGAAATCGATCTGAACGAATTCCGCAACAAGAGTACGCTCGGCAACATGATCGACGTGCGTGGATCGGGCAGTCAGATCGCGCAGTATGTCTGGATTCATCACAACTACTTTCACGACTTCACCAGCCCTGGAGGCAACGGCGCGGAAACCATCCGCTTTGGCTTGAGCGGTCTGAGTCTGTCGAACGGCTTCGGCCTGATTGAACACAATCTCTTTGTCCGCTGCACGGGCGAGAACGAGTTGATCTCCAACAAGTCGAGCTCCAATATCTACCGCTACAACACGATCGTCGATTCACCCGACGGCGAGCTGACGCTGCGTCATGGCAACGACTGCGTGGTGTATGGCAACTATTTGCGCAACTCGGGCGGCATGCGCATCTTTGGCGATCGTCATCAGATCTTCAGCAATTACTTCGAGGCCACAACCGGCATCAATATCGGCAACGGCGACGGCGAGGTCGCCGATGGAGCGCCGCTGACATCGCACGACCGGCCCGACGGCTGTGTGATTACGTTCAATACCCTCGTCGACAACACACGAAATTATTTTCAGACCGGCCGCACGAATGGCCTGGGCGCGACAAACACGGTGTTTGCCAATAACATCGTCCAGGGTGGAGGCGCTGCGGCGAGCCTGAGTGGTCCGTATACCGGCGGCGAATGGAATGGCAACATCATCTGGAACACCGCAGGGCCCGGGTCGATGCCCGAGGGCACCTACGACGTCGTCGATCCTCTGCTTGAAGCAAAAGCAAACGGTGTGTTTCGCCCGCAAGCTGGCAGTCCTGCTATCGACAGCGCAGTCGGCAACTACCCGGCCGTCATCTTGGATATGGATGGCCAACCGAGGAC
>JBKPAJ010000178.1:0-42773 GCA_046726375.1 Acidobacteriota bacterium | reverse complement strand
TCGGCGCCAATGTCGATGATGTCGGCGCCGTCGGCTTCCATCGCCAGCGCGAGGTCGACGGCACGGGCAGGATCGAAGGCAACACCGCCGTCGGAAAAGGAATCGGGTGTGACGTTGAGGACGCCCATCACCAGCGTGCGCGCGCCGAGTGAAAGCGGTGGGCGGTCGGGAAGGGGAACGGTAAAAGCGCGACGAGGCGAGACCGGCATAGCTCCCGGCTTACAGCTTTCGGCGATCAGCAAGAACAGGATTTGCTGAGAGCCGAGAGCCGTAAGCCGACAGCCTCATTATTCCTGCGTCAGAGGCTTCTGCAACTGCGGCACGATCGCCGGACGCTCTTTCTCACGCGCGCGATCGCGCGGCGTGTCGCCGCTCGGCGGCGCGCTCGCGACCGACGGAATGTCGTCCAACGCTTCGCCGTTTGCGAGCTTCCGCACCTGCTCGGCGTCGAGAACTTCGCGCGCCAGCAGCGCATCCGAAATATTGAGGAGCGCCTTCTTGTGATCGGCGAGAAGCTGCGTCGCGCGGCTGTACGAGTCCATCACGATGCGCTTCACTTCCGCATCGATCTTCAGGGCCGTGTCCTCGCTGTAGTCCTGATGCTGCGCGATTTCGCGGCCGAGGAAGATCTGCTCTTCCTTCTTGCCGAACGTGAGCGGGCCCATCGCGTCGCTCATGCCCCATTCGCATACCATACGGCGGGCAAGCTCGGTCGCACGCTCCAGATCGTTGCCGGCGCCGGTCGTGATGTTGCCAGTCGTCAACTCCTCCGCGATTCGGCCGCCCAGGAGAATTGCGATCGTGTCGTTGAGGTACAACCGCGAGTAGTTGTGCTTTTCGTCGACCGGGAGCTGCTGCGTAAGACCGAGCGCCATGCCGCGCGGAATAATCGTTACCTTGTGAATCGGATCGGCGTGCGGCAACAGTACCGCGAGCAGCGCGTGGCCGGCCTCGTGGATCGCCGTGACCTTCTTCTCTTCTTCAGTGACGATCATGGACTTCCGCTCGACGCCCATCAGGACTTTGTCCTTGGCGTACTCGAAGTCCGACATGCGCACGACTTTCTGATTGAAACGCGCGGCGTTGAGCGCCGCCTCGTTCACCAGGTTGGCCAGGTCGGCGCCCGAGAAGCCGGCCGTGCCGCGCGCGAGCACGCGAATATCAACGTCGTCTGAGAGCGGAATCTTGCGCGTGTGAACCGCGAGAATGCCCTCGCGGCCCTTCACGTCAGGACGATTGACGATGACGCGGCGATCGAAACGACCCGGCCGCAGAAGCGCGGGATCGAGCACGTCCGGCCGGTTGGTGGCGGCCATGAGGATGACGCCCTCGTTCGATTCGAAGCCGTCCATTTCCACCAGCAGCTGGTTGAGCGTCTGCTCCCGCTCGTCATGCCCGCCGCCCAACCCAGCGCCACGATGACGTCCAACCGCGTCGATTTCGTCGATGAAGATGATGCACGGCGCGTTCTTTTTCCCCTGCTCGAACAGATCGCGAACGCGCGACGCACCGACGCCGACGAACATCTCGACGAAGTCGGAACCGCTGATCGAAAAGAAGGGCACGTTCGCTTCTCCGGCAACGGCGCGCGCGAGCAGCGTCTTACCAGTTCCCGGAGGCCCCATCAGGAGCACGCCTTTCGGAATGCGCCCGCCAAGCTTCTGAAACTTCTGAGGCTCCTTGAGGAAGTCGATGATTTCCTGGAGCTCTTCTTTGGCTTCGTCGACGCCGGCGACGTCACGGAAAGTGACCTTTTTCTGGGCCGACGAAGACAGCTTTGCTTTGCTCTTGCCGAATGACAGCGCCTTGTTGCCGCCGCTCTGGACCTGTCGCATGAAGAAGATCCAGAAACCGATCATGAGCAGAATCGGTGCCCAGGAATAGAGAATCGTGACCCACGGCGAGGCGGCAGGCTCTTTCGCTTCGACGATGACGTTGCGATCGATCAGGCGGTTGGCAAGACCGTCATACTGCGGCGGGGCGTAGGTCTTGAACTTTTCGTTCGACTTGCTGACACCAGAAATCTCGTTGCCGGTGATCGTGACGCGAACGACTTGGCCGGAGTCCACCATCGAGATGAACTCGCTGAAGCTCGTGGCAGTCTCGTTGCGCTGGAACTTCGACGAGAAATTCCAGACGGCGATAGCCACCGCGATGAGCACCATCCAGAACGCGAGGCTCTTCAGCGTCGAATTCAACTCTGCCTCCAGACCCTAAATTACTGTAACTTCAAGACTACCATGCCATTGGCCCCGTCCGGGCTTCAAACCCGTGCCTTGCTACCGCGATGCCTCGGGCGGCTCTCGCCCGCCTTCTTTATTAAGACTGCAGAATCGCGAAAACGTTCCACGCGCAGGCCCGAAAACTCGGCCGCGGCCGCTCTCCCTGCGGCGACGGCGATTACGGAATCCGCATCCTTGAGATCGCATGCACTGTCGGGATGTGCCAATTCGAGCGCCCGCCGCACGACGCGGCGCGCCAGCCCTTCGGGCAGCGCGCGCAGGCCGGAGACATTCAGAGACACCAGCCCACCCTCGACGCGAACCACTTTCCCGCTTTGGTCGTCAACAAGCGCCTCAATCCAGGATTCATCGGCGCCGGCCATATCCGCGAGGCGTGCGAGCGACTGCGTGATGGATCGGTTGAAGTACCTTTGCAAATACGGCAACAACTCGTGCCGCACGCGGTTGCGCGGATTTGCAAGGTCGGCGTTGGTCACATCCTCCCGCCAATCCTGTCCCCGCGCCGCCAGCTCGCGGCGCAAGTCGTCGCGCGTGATCGACAACAGCGGCCGAATCAGGTGTCCGCGCTGCGGTCGAATGGCTGCGAGACCTCGTCCGCCGGCGCCGCGGACGATCCGCAACAGCACCGTTTCAGCCTGATCGTCCTCCGTATGCGCAGTAGCAACGACATCGGCGCCGCGGGATTCTCGCACCTGGCTCAGAAACGCATGACGAGCTCGACGCGCCGCCACTTCGATCGACACCCTGTCATGCCGGGCGGACACAGGAACGTCGACCCTCCTTGTCACCAAGGGAACGCCGAGCCGGTCGCACAGCGAGCGGCAAAACTCTTCGTCGCCGTCAGACTCCGCTCCACGAATCGCGTGATTCAGGTGCGCGGCGCAGTCGAGCACGAGCTCGCCGCCGACATGGAGGTCACGCAGGAGAAGGAGCAATGCGACGGAGTCAGCGCCACCCGAGAGCGCCGCGACCACGCGCGTACCGCGTCTCCACAGGTTGTGCCGCTCTGCGAACTTCCGAAGGCGGTCGTGAATCATGCCGAACTAAGAACTAAGAACCAAGAACGAAGAAGCGGCGCAAGCGAGCCCGAGTTCCGTGGTCTTGTCCCCCAGCGCTCACTCGAGTTCATGGCGGCACTGGGGCGGGGAACGCCCAAACAGTGCCAGTTTCGGCCCAAATAGTTGGATTGCCCCAACGCCGCGATTTCAACTCGAGAGAATTGAGAGGCTAATTCTTCGTTGTAAGTTCCAGTTCGGAGCGAAATGCCGGAGCGCGGACTCGAACCGCGGACCTGGCGCTTATGAGACGCCCGCTCTGACCAGCTGAGCTACTCCGGCTTAGGCAATGCAACTCATCATTGTACTACGTGCGTCAGAGTGACGATGTGCTGCACTACGACGCACGCAGACAACAGAAGCGCGGCGCGGCGCCTCGGGAATCGTCGAATCGCGCTCGCGATGAGAGCAAAAATCAGCGCGTAGTAAACGGGCCAAATCATCCGGCCGCTGGCTCGGAACACGGTAAAAGGCCCCCAAAGACTGTCTGGGTACTGCAAGAGCGTTTTCGACGCTGCAGTTACGCGCGGGCTCGCAGCAAAGATCGTCAGCACGACGCACGCGGTCACCAACGGCCAATACACCAGACCTGTATCCTTGCGCGGTGCGAGGCGATCGCGACAGAAGAACGTGCCGGCGCAGACGACGGCGAGAAAAATGACTCCCGCGCCAAGGTACGCAGACCCCTCATACTGCCCATTGGTCGCCACGATGAATGGCTCGGAGCGAACGAGCGTCGACGTGCCCATCGGCATGAGCGACGCGAGCAGATTCATGGAGTGCCAGCCGAAGCCGCCACCTTGGAGATCTTCGTCGCCCGTGAGCAGCAAATAACCGCTTTGCCAGAACACGATCGCGCCCACGACCGCGATCAGGAGAAACGGCGCCACCGCCGAGTTGACCGCATTTGAGGGCGACGCGAGTGCGACACGACCGTAGATGGCAACCAGAATGACGAAGACCGTGAACGCCAAATACGCGTGAATGGACGCGGCCATCGCGGTAATCACAACTGCTTTGGTGAAACGCCGGCGCGGCAATTGGTCGGCACGATCGCTGAAACACACCCACAGCATCGCGAGCACCAACCAGTGCGCGCCAAGCGCGTTATGGCCGAGTGTGAAGCGGTGAAGCATCGCCGGCGCCAGGATGAACAGCATTGCAGTGAGAGCTTGCGGCAAGGGACTCGCTGTGACAGTGCCGGCAAGCGCGGCGCCAAACACACCCTGGAGTACAAAGCAGCACAGTATCCAAAGGCCGATGTACTGAAAGTCCCGCGGCAACGCCTGGTCGACCACCCTGAACAGCATCGCCATCATGGGAATCGAGTCGGTCAGGGCGACAGACGTTCCCACGGGATATTGCAACGCCGGTGTCGCACCGAGTGGTACGCTCCACGGCGCGTGACGAAATAGATGCCAGCCGAGGAAGTGAATGCTGGCATCGCTCGCACGCATCAACCAGCCGATGTCTTCGGGATCGGCAAGCCGCAGCCCGTAGCCGAGTTCGAACGCGGCCACACCGACAAGAGCGCCGACGAGCAGCCCGATGAAACGTCTCACTCCTGTGACCTTCTACGCAACGCAATCGATCGCGCCGTCACACATACGGTGACCCGATCGATCTCACGGCATTCCACCGCGAGTCCAGCGCGCTCCCGCAGTTCGGATGCCGCGAGTGGAGCGAGCAGGTAAACGGTGTCGTCGGCGAGCGCACCGCGAGAAAAGTCGTCGCGCAGGCGCTCACACACCTTGACCTGATCGGAGATGTCGAAGCGCGCCGTGACGGCGTCATTGATGCCGAGGCCGTACAGGCCAGCCAGGTAGCCGACGGCAACAGGCGAGACCGGCGGCTGGCCACCGCAGATCTGAGGCGGCAACAAATGCAGATGCTTGTAATGCGGCAGCAGGTCCCCCCATTCGCGCGACGTGAGCGGAGATCTCCACTCGTAGAACGCGTCTCCGTGGCTTCCCTGGTGTAACCGCAACAGCCAGCCGTGGAGATCCACAATCTGTAGAACCAGCGATGCCGACAGTATTGCCACCGCGGCGCGGGGCCCGAGCCGCGACGTAACAACGCCGAGCGCGGCGGCGACGAGTGCGTACGCCACCGGCCAGAAGAAGCGTCCGGTGACGCGAAAGGTGGACGCAATCGGTGCCATCGGTTCCGAGAAGTCCGCCAGCACGCGCATACCGACCGAGACCTTTGGTGTGACCGAGAACAACGCGCACGCGATCAACACCACAACCAGTGGGAGCGATGCGGCATCGAACGCGACCGGCCGCGCGATGCTCACCAGCAGGCCCACTGCGCAGAGCAGGAGAAAGCCGGCGCCGAAATACTGGAAGCCTTCATTCAACTGCATGAATGACAGCGCCCGCATCGCCGGAAAAAGCGACCCATATTGCGCAGGGTTGATCGGGCTGAGCAGGTTCATTGAAAAGTCACCCGTGCCCATCGCGCCAAGCTCGGTTGGCGACGCCACGGAGAACATGCCGGCTGCAAACCACCCGCTCACGACAGCAACCACTGCCATCGCGAGGGTCGCGATTGGCTCGCGCCAGCGGTTCGATTTCTCAATCAAACGCTTGGCGGCGAGGGCGGCGAGGAGCGCCAGCACCATGACCGCCAGATAGGGATGAACGAGGCCGCTGATGATCCCAAGCGCTGCGTGATGGCGGACGTCGGAGAAACCGGGTGGCGTCGCTCTCCAATTGAGCCACAGCGCCCAGAGCAACAACCAATGTCCACAGAGCGCCGGGTGCGCGATTCTGGCCAGCAACGTCGGCATCAACGCGAACGCGAACCCGCCCAGCACTTGCGCGACGGTCCGCTTGGTCCACGTGGACACGACAAGCGCACCAAAGATGCCCTGAAGCACGTAACAGGCGAGAAACCACAGGCCGAAGTACTGAAACGGCCGCGACAGAGCCGACGCGAACGGCTTGAAGCCAAAGGCGAGAAGCGGGAGCGAATCGGTGAAGCCGATCGCCGAACCGAGCGGCTCGAGATAACCAGCGATCAGGCCAGGCGGCCAATGCCACGCTTCGTTTCTGAACAGGTGCCAGCCGAGAAAATGAATTTGCCAGTCGCCGCCCTGCATCATCCACCGGGCGTCCGTCGGGTCGATGACGCGAAGGCTCGCGATCCACAACAGCAGTCCACCGCCCGCAGTGCCGGCGAGTGCGGCAGCCACGCGATGTGTCATCGGCGCGACTCGTTCCGGTGGGCGCAGCAATAAAGCAGGTTGTAGGGCAGCAGCCGACGCGTTCGAAATTCGAATTGCTCGACGCCACGTGCGACGCGCTCGGAAAGAGGCGCGAGAAAGGGCGCGAGCCCGTTGAACGTGCCGAGTTCGTCAACCGTCCATCCCGCCGACTGCATCGCGCGCGACAGTCGCGCACGGGTGAATAGCGTGAGATGCTGGGCTTCGTCGAGTATCGGCACGAGCTTGAGGCGATCGAGGGTCCATTCGATGGCTGGCCAGGCGCTCCTCGCGTTCGGCGTGGTCACGAACAGCTGGGCGGCCGGTGTCGACGCACGCGCAAACAGGCGCAGCGTTTCTATCGCCTGCTCCTCGTACAGGTGCTCGAGCACTTCGAGGCAGTAGATCTGATCGAACGGTCCTTCAGCGGCCATGTGTTCGAAAGGCCCGAGAACGAAGCGGACGTCTGTCGAGGCGTATGCCTGCGACGCAAACGCAATCGCCGCCGGATTGGAATCAAAGCCCACCACTCGCGCGCCGGCGTGCGCGAGATGGGACGCGATAACGCCCGAGCCGCACCCGACGTCCGCCACGAGCGCGCCGCGCTTGGGCGGCGCGATCCGATCGACGAGGCGGATCCTCGCGGCGTGCCAAAAGCGCTGCGCCGCCCGTGGCGACTCGAGCGCTCGCGCCTGGTAGTCGCCAGGAATGGCGATCGCATCTGCTTCGCGCCGCTTCACCGCAGCGGTTCCTTTCCGAGCGTCTCACCGACAACGTACCGCGGTCGTCCCTTCACCTCGTCGTAAATGCGGGCGATGTAAGTGCCGATGATGCCAAGGCTCACCATCAGAAAGCCGCCGATCATGAGCTGCAGAAGAATCACCGTCGTAAAACCGGGCATTGCCGCGCCGGTATACCAAAGACGCAGTGCCTGCACGCCAACGGCTGCGGCAACGAGGAGCGTAACGAAGCCAAGAATCGTCACGATCTGCAGCGGCAGCGCCGAAAACGAGGCCATGGCGTGGACGGCCAGACGAGCAAGGCCGCCCAGCGACCAGCGCGACCGCCCGCCTTGCCGCGGCGGCACGTCGAACAACACTCGCGTCCGGCGGAATCCGAGCCAGGAGACAAGACCGCGAAAGAAGGTCGCGCGTTCGCCGAGCCGCCGCCATTCCTCCAGAACGCGGCGATCGATCAGCTTGAAGTCAGAAGCGTCCTGCAGGTCCTGACCGGTGAGCGTTGCGGCCACGCGGTAAAACGCGCGCGTCGTCCAGCGATGCATCAGCGATTCGCTGCCGCGACTGCTTTTGACCGCTTCCACGACCTCCCACTCTCCTGATTGCCAGAGGCGAACCATTTCCGGAATCAGTGCCGGCGGATGCTGCAGATCGGCATCGAGGATGATGCAGGCATCGCCGGATGCGTGATCGAGTCCCGCGGCAATGGCGCCTTCCTTGCCGAAGTTGCGAGAGAGCCGAAGCGCAGTGAGTTCCGGAATCTCGCGACGCGCACGCTGCAACGCCGCCCACGTCCCGTCGCTCGACCCATCGTCTACGACAATGAGCTCGAACGGCAGTCCAGTCGCTCCGGCCTGTGCACGGATTTCACGGAGACTGCCTTCGATGATGCGGGCCTCATCAAACGCGGGCACGACCAGCGAGACGCGTCGGGAGGGCGCGCTCAATTCAGCCTCACCAACGATCGCCACTTCTCGTAAGACGTGGCCGTCACACAGAGTCGAACCGCGTCGAGTGGTGCGCACACCACACGTGCACCCGCGACCTCCGACAGCACGGCTTCATGTTCCGCGTCCAGAATGTACAACGAGCGATCGTCGAGAACGCCGGTTGCGATCTCCGTCTCCAGACGCTCGCAGTAGCGGTCACGTTCGGCCTGATCCAGGCGAGCGACTTCAACGGAATTGATGGTCAGGCCATGGAGGCCTGCGAGAAAAGCCGGCGACTCAAATCCGATCGGCGCACTGCCGCATTGGCGTGAAGGAACGAGCACGACGTGGTCGTAGTGCGGCAGCACCTGATGCCACGCGGGAGAGGACAGCGGGTTCGCCCACGCGTGAAATTCCGAGCTGCGATGGATCGCGTGTTGTTGCCGATAGGCACCGTGCAGGTCGACTATTTGAAGCGCAATCGCCCCGCTGAGAAGCGTGATGGCGGTCGCCGTGGTCGTCCTCGATACAATCGTCGCGATGGCGAACGTGACAATTAAATACGCCATGGGCCAGAAGAATCGCGCCGTCGCTCGGAAGAACGACCAGCGGTCGAGCCAGTCGGTCGACCAATCGACGACCACCGCGCCGCCGAACGTGACACGCGGGCTCAGCGCGTAGGTCGCAAACAGCAGACAGACGACCGTGACGGGTACGATCAGTCGCCAGGACGAGCGCCGGATCCCGTCCGCAAACGTGAGCGCACACACAGTGAGCGCGAGAATTCCGGCGCCAAGGTACGCGAACCCTTCAAACAGTTGGCCGTCGGTTGCCACCGGCACGTCCGGCAAGAGCACGGACCAGCCCGTGGGCGTCACCACGCCGAGCAGGTTCACCGAGTAGTAACCAAGCCCGTCCGCGGCGAGGTTCTCCGCCCCACGTACTGTGAACAATCCCGAAGCCCACCATCCACTGACGACCGCCAGCGCTGCCGCAGCAGCCCCGATGAGCGACGATCTCGTTCGATCGCGTACCGCCGCCGCGGTCAGTATGCCGAACGTCATCACGGCCAGATAGGGATGTATCAAACTCGCGACGAGACCCAGCATGGCCTGCTGCGATATGCGCGCGCGCTCGTTACGGAAATACAACCACAACCCACACAGAATCAGGAAGTGCGAGCACAAAGCCGGATGGATTAGCCGGTTGAGAAGAGGTGGCATCAACACGAACAGCGCGCCACCAAGAAGCTGCAGTGCGATGCGGTTTGTCCACACGCGTGTGAGCAGCACGCCAAGGACGCCCTGCAGCGCGAAGCAGATCAACAACCAGACTCCGATGTACTGAAACGGCATCGGCAGCATCGCGGAGAACGGTTTGAGCGCAAACGCCATCAGCGGGATTGAATCCGTGAAGCCGATTGCGGTGCCGACTGGTGCGAAGAAGCTCTCGAGCCGCCCAGGTGGCCAGTGCCACGGTTCACTGCGATAGAAATGCCACCCGAGGAAGTGAGTCCGCCAGTCCATCTTCATGAGCCAGCTGAACTCGGTGGGATTCACCACACGCGTGCCGCTGATCCAGACGAAGAACAGCGCGCCAAAACAACCGCCGGCAATCGGTGCGGCGGCGCGGCGCCATGCGCCGACGCTCACCCCGTGGCACCTTCGACGAGGGCCGCGGCGAGAAGCGGGATGAGCAGTTCGTGGTGGCCCGTCAACGAGTACCCGCGCCCGATTCCCGCGGTTGGACGCGAAACCACGTTGGTCAGTGGCCGATAGTGGCGGAGAAAATCCAGATTGACGGTCGTCAGACCGTCGAGCGACCGTCCCTGATTTCTGGCCAGCGCCACCGCTTTGAGAAAGACCTCGGGAAGGACCACTGCCGATCCGCAATTGAGATACACGCCACGCTCCAAGCGAGCCACAGCAGACGTGAAATACCGGAAATCGCGCAAGCTCGTTTCACCCAGGGCCGCACCTGACGCGAGCGGGTGCATGTGAACGATGTCCGTGCCGATCGCGACGTGCACGGTAAGCGGGATCCCGAGCCGGCACGCCGCGGCCGCGACGCTGTATCGCTCATGTTGCGGGTGCCGCTCGCACAAAAACCGGCCGACTGCTTGCCCGAGCCCCAGCCCTGCGCGCGCGCCATCGTTGATCGCCGTATTCAGCAGGGTCGCGGTTTCCTCCGCCATGCCAAACTGACCAGGCCCCAGCGCCTGCTCGACGTCTTCGGATGTCGCGCCTGCAAGCGCGATCTCGAAGTCGTGGATGATGCCCGCGCCGTTTGTCGCCACAGCTGAAACGTAGCCACGCTCCATCAGATCGATGATCACCGGCGCCAACCCCGTCTTGAGCACATGTGCGCCGAGTCCCCAAATAACGGCGCGCTCGCCGCGCCTGGCGTCCGCAATCGCTTTGACGATCGCCTTGAAGTCGGAAGCGGCTAGAACCGTCGGTAACGAACTCAGCAACCCCGAAAGTCCGGAGCCGGGCGCATAGGCACGCGCAAAGTCACGCACGTGCGCTTTGCTCGTGCGCGACTCGAGCGGATACGTTTTCACGCCGCTCAAATCAAACTCTTCGTACGGAATCTTCATCCGCTCCTCTAATCCCGCAAGCCACTCGAATTGGCGGGGATTGCCTTCGGCTTTCGGCTCTCAGCCACTGGCGTTCAGCCGGAATGCAGATAGCCGATCGCTGAACGCCGAGAGCACCGGGCACCCACCGAAGTGTCCGGCCGGCTCAAAGAATGACCATTGCGTCGCCATAACTATAGAACCGGTAGGCACCCGCGACCGCGTGCCGATAGGCGGCGAGCACTTTTTCGCGCCCGGCAAACGCCGAGACGAGCATCAACAGCGACGACTTGGGAAGATGAAAGTTCGTGACCAGCGCAGAGACGACGCGGAAGCGATGCCCGGGATAGATGAACAGGTCGGTCGCACCGCGTGCCGGTTTGACATCGCCGTTGGCGCTTACTTCGAGCGATTCCAGCGTGCGGGTCGTGGTGGTGCCGACCGCGATGATGCGGCGGTGCTCTCGAAGCGCCTGTGCTAGCGAGCTGGCGGTCTCTTCCGAGACTTCGTATTCCTCGGCTTCCATTCGATGCTCTTCCACATTGTCCACGCGTATCGGCTGGAACGTGCCATAGCCAACGTGCAGCGTCACGGTCGCTCGCCTGACGCCTCGCGCGTCCAGCGCCTCGAGCAATGCCGATGTGACATGCAACCCCGCGGTAGGCGCCGCAATGGCGCCGCGGCGCTGCGCATACACCGTCTGATAGCGGTCACGATCGGCCGACGCGTCCGGACGCTTGATATACGGCGGCAACGGAACATGCCCAATCGCGTCCACGGCTTGCTGCAGCGGCGCGTCGTCGCACCATAACCTGACCGTCCGGCGGCCATGAAAATGCCGGTCGAGGACTTCGCCACGAATCACCACACCAGCGCCGGCAAACTCCATGCGCGATCCAGCTCGCAATCGCTGACCGGGATGGACGAGCGCCTCCCAAGTTTCTGCGTCGCGCTCAACTGAGCGCCGGCGAACGAGCAAACACTCAACCGCGCCTCCGCCGGGCAGACGCCGGCCGAGAAGTCGCGCGGGGAAGACTTTGGTGTCGTTGAGCACGAGCAGATCGCCGCTCGAAAGCAGTCCAGGCAGATCGCGGAAGTGATGATCGGAGATGCGGCCGGTTTCGCGATCGAGCACCAGCAGGCGCGAGTCGCCGCGGGTCGACGGCGGCTCCTGTGCAACCAGTTCTGGCGGGAGGTGGAAATCGAAGTCGGAAACGTTCAATCAGTGCACTATCGCACGATCAGCGGAGCGCCTTTTCACGGGTCATCGCGTCCGCATTCGAGACCTGCTGAATTGACGAGGCCAGGGCGACGTTCGACCGATGGCGTCGGGCGGCGCCAAGTCGTTAATGCACGCGCACGCGCGGGGCTCTCGCGCGCAACCACTCGCTGTCGAGTATCGACCAGAGGACTTGATCGAGATGGCTGTCATTGCGCCGAAACGAGCGGCGCAACACGCCTTCCTGGATGGCGCCAATCTTGCGCAACGCGCCGTTTCCGCGGCCGTTGAGAGCCGCCGCGCGTGCTTCGAGCCGGCGCGTGCCCAGCGTCGCAATCGCGAAATCGACCACGAGCACGCCTCCATCAACAAACACGCCGGTGCCCCAGAATCCTGAAGGTTACGGTTAAAGACCCCAGCGCACCAGCACCGCGCCAACCGTAAAGCCGGCGCCGACCGACGCGAGAAGAAGCGTCTGCCCTTTCTTCAACTTACCGCTGCTCATCGCATCGTTGAGAGCCAGCGGAATGGTGGCCGCGGTCGTGTTGCCGAACCGCTCGATGTTGATGATCACTTTTTCTTCCGGCAGGCCCAGTCGTTCAGCGGCCGACATGATGATCCGCTTGTTTGCCTGATGCGAGATGAACAAGTCGACGTCGGCGGCGGTGAGATTGTTGCGGTGCAGAAGGCGTTCGCACACGTCGCCGGTGTTGCGGACAGCAAACTTGAAGACGGTTTGCCCTTCCTGTTTGACGAAATGGAGATGCTGATCGACGGTCTCGTGCGAGGCCGGCCGCAGGCTTCCGCCCGCCGGCATACACAGCGCAGCCCCGCCGCTGCCATCGACATAGTTCTCGAAGTCGAGAATGCCGTACCCGTCGCGCGCCGCGCCTAACACGACTGCGCCCGCGCCATCGCCAAACAGCACACAGGTGGCCCGATCGGTGTAATCGATGATGCTCGACATCACGTCCGCACCGATCACGAGGACATGCTTGGCCGCGCCCGCCGTGATCATCTGACTGCCGACGGTCAGAGAATAGGTGAAGGCGGAACACGCTGCCGAGAGATCGAAGCCCCACGCGCGGCGCGCCCTGATCTTGTCCTGCACGAGACACGCCGTGCTCGGAAACAGCATGTCGGGGGTCACCGTGCCCACGACGATCAAGTCGATGTCGTCGGGTGTGAGGCCGGCCTTGGCGACGGCGGCGATCGCCGCCTCCTTCGCGAGATCCGACGTCGCCACACCGGGGTCGACGACATGCCTCTCCCGTATGCCGGTGCGCTGCATGATCCATTCGTTGGACGTCTCGACCATCTTCTCGAGATCGGCGTTGGTGAGCAGCCGCGGCGGTACGTAGGTGGCCAGGCTTTTGATTTCGGCTCTCAAAACAGTCCCCTTCCAGGCATCGGACGATTGAAAAATTCATAGGCGCGCGCCGTCGCCACGCGGCCATTCTTGGTGCGCTCCAGAAATCCCAGTTGGATCAGAAACGGCTCGTGAATGTCTTCGAGCGCGTCCGGTTCTTCGGCCAGCGCCGCGGCAAGGCTCTTGAGCCCCACAGGGCCGCCGCCGAATTTTTCGATGATGGTGGTCAACAGGCGGCGATCGATTTCGTCGAATCCGTGCTCGTCGACTTCGAGCAGATCCATGGCCTTGCGCGCCACCTCGCGAGTGACACGGCCATCGGCTTTGACCTGCGCGTAATCGCGAACCCTGCGCAGCAGCCGGTTCGCAATGCGCGGCGTCCCGCGTGATCGACGGCCGAGCTCGGATGCGGCATCGTCTGTGATCGCAACGCCGAGGATGCGTGCTGAACGCTTCACGATGTGCTCGACATCGGCGGGCGTGTAGAAGTCGAGCCGGTGCACGATCCCGAACCGCGAGCGCAATGGTGAGGTCAGCAGTCCCGTGCGTGTCGTCGCGCCGACGAGCGTAAATCGCTCAATGGGCACTTTCACCGAGCGCGCGCCTGGACCCTGCCCAATGACGATGTCGAGCTCGAAATCCTCCATCGCGGGATAGAGAATCTCCTCGATCGCGGGCGCCATGCGATGAATTTCGTCAATGAACAGCACTTCGCGCGCTTGCAGATTCGACAGTATCCCGGCGAGATCGCCGGGTTTTTCAATGACCGGTCCCGCCGTGGTACGGATCGCCACGCCCAATTCGTTGGCGATGACCGTGGCGAGCGTCGTTTTTCCGAGTCCGGGCGGGCCGTACACCAGCACGTGATCGAGCGCCTCACCCCGCTGTTTGGCCGCCGCAATCGACACTTGCAGGTTTTCGCGGACACGGTCCTGGCCGATGTAGTCGGCCAGCCGCTTCGGCCGCAGCCCGGCTTCGTACTGCGTATCGTCATCGACGCGCGAGGGGGTGACAAGACGTTCGTCGGTCACGCTCGTGACAATTCCTTCAATGCCGCGCGCAGCATGTCCTCGAATCGGATGTCAGACGCGGCTGCAACCGTCCGCAACACTTTGTCGAGCGCCTTATCGATCGCCGCGCGCTGGTAGCCAAGATTCGTCAGCGCCGACCCAAGGTCATCGCGCAGCGTCGCGTCGGGCGAGGGCTCCGGCGCGCCCGTGGCGATGGCTTCCATGGCTTTCGGCAGCTTGTCGCGCAGTTCCAGAATGATGCGCTCCGACGTCTTCTTCCCGACACCCGGGATTTTCGTCATGCGCGCGACGTCGCCGCGCTGCACCGCGGTGACGAGATCTCCCGGCTCGATGCCCGACAGCACGGCGAGCGCGAGCTTGGGCCCGATGCCGCTGATGGCAATCAATCGCTCGAACACGGCGAGCTCTAACGCTGTCGCGAAGCCGAACAACGCCAGCTGGTCCTCACGGACGTGGGTGTGGACGCGCAGCGTGATCTCGGCGCCAGGTTCCGCCGCGTGGTAGAACGTCGACAACGGGACGTTGACGTCGTACCCGACGCCACCGACGTCGACGATCACTCTATTGGGATGCTTTTCGAGCACGCGGCCTCGAAGAAACGCAATCATGCGCGCGGCGCGTTCGGGCGATAGCTGCGCCAGTTCTTCGGACCCGGGCGATACCGGACCTCCGCCTTCTTCTCCGCCGAAGCCTTACCGAAGGGGGACGCCGAACCGCCCGTGAGGCGACTCTTCGCCGACCCAGCATGCAAGTGACAAATTGCCACGGCCAACGCGTCGCTCGCGTCGTGCGGCCTGGGCACGCTGTTGAGGCCCAGGAGCAGCTTGACCATGTGACCAACCTGCGGCTTTTCCGCTCGGCCATAGCCGACGATCGCGCGCTTGATTTCTGCAGGTGTGTATTCGATCACAGGCAGTCCGGCTTCGACCGCAGCGAGCATGGCAACCCCGCGTGCATGACCAAGCTTGAGCGCGCTCCGAACATTCGCCGCGTAAAAGAGGTTTTCAATCGCGACGCACTCCGGCCGGCACTGCGCAAGGATGTCGGTGAGCGCGCGGTGAATTGCCGCAAGCTTGTCTGGGAACGCGTCTTTGATGCCGGCCTTGATCGCGCCGCAGAGCACAAGACGATGGCGATGGCCGTCGCTGTCGACGCAGCCGTAGCCCGTACGGTCGGAGCCGGGGTCGATACCGAGGACCCTCACGCGAGCGAGGCCTCGATCTCCTTTTCCGAGATATCGAAATTCGACCAGACGTGCTGCACGTCGTCGTGCTCCTCGAGCACTTCCATCAGCTTGATCATTTGCGAGGCTTCTTTGCCTTCGAGCTTCACATAGTTCTGCGGAATCATCGCAACCTGCGCCGTCGCAGGCTCGACACCGAGACCTTTCACTGCATCACGCACCGCTTCGAATGCGCTCGGGTCGCTCGTAATCTCCCACGTGTCACCGTCGTCAGCCAGGTCATCGGCGCCGGCATCGAGCGCGACGGAGAGGAGCTTCTCCTCGTCGGCGCCCTTCTTGTCGACGACGACGTAGCCCTTCTTCGAAAACATCCAAACAACGGCGTTTGCGGATGCGAGATTGCCGTTGTACCTTTCGAGCAAGTGACGGATCTCGCCGACGGTGCGGTTCTTGTTATCCGTCATCGTTTCGATGATGAGCGCGGCGCCGCCGGGACCGTAGCCCTCGTAGGTGATTTCCTCGTAGGTCACGCCAGGCAGCTCGCCGGTACCGCGCTGAATCGCCTTCTTGATGTTGTCCGCGGGCATGTTGACCGCTTTGGCGTCAGCGATGATCGTGCGGAGCCGAGGGTTGCTGCCGGGATCGCTGCCGCCATTACGAGCGGCGACGGTGAGTTCCTTGATAATGCGCGTGAACACTTTACCGCGCTTCGCGTCGGCCGCGCCCTTCTTGTGTTTAATCGTGTGCCACTTTGAATGGCCAGACATGGGACAGCTCCAGATTCGCGGGCCTCAAGGCCGCGCTACGTACGACCCACGCGGCGACCTTCAGGTCCGCGAAATGCAAAAGATTCTATAGTCTAGCCTTCCGGGCAAGGATGATCCATACGTCGGCGCGAGCGTCCCACGGGCCGCCACCATAGTCGCCAAGCAGCGCCGATACAGCAAATCCGGACTTTTCGAGCCGCCGGACCATTTGCGGCACAGACAAAGTCCGGAACGCGAGCGTAAAGGTCCGTCGCCGCGTGTTGCCGCTGCGCCGCTCCACAAACTGCTGATCGAACAACGTCAAGCGTTTCGCACGGTCCTGGCGCACCGATTCAATCAGCGTCACCTGCGCACCGCCGGCGCGTGTTCCGCGCAAGCTGACCTTGTTGTTGTATTCCGACCAGGACGGCAGGTCCGCAACCAGTTCGAGCCCAAAGGTGCCATCGCGCTCGAGCACGCGCGCGACAGCGGCCAGCGTCGCCTTGAGATCACGTTCGTGAAGAAGCGATTGAAGAATGCCGTATGGCGCGATGACGAGCGAAAAGGATCGATCCGGAAAGGGCAGGTGACGGATATCACCGCGTACGAGCTGAATATCGATCTTGCGGCGCGCCCGTCGTTTTCGCGTTGCCGCCCGCGCCAGCATCTCGGCCGAGCGATCGATGCCGATCATGCGCGTACCGTCATGCGCCAACGGAAACGTCACGCGCCCGGTTCCGCAACCGAGTTCCAGAACAGGCCCGGCAGACGTTGCCCCGAGCCGCTTCCAGAACGGCACGTCTCGACGGCCGAGCGTTTGTGCATTCTCCCAGTCGTAGAACGGCGCATACTCGTCCCAGCCCCGCCAGCCTTCCATATACTTCGCTGATGTTCTTTTGGATCCGCAAAAAAGTCCATTGGTCGGATACCGACGCAGCGGGAGTGGTCTGGTTTCCCCGCTTTCTCGGGTGGTTTGAAGACGCCGAAGAGGAGCTGTACGCATCGCTTGGCCGTCCGCGGCAAACGTTACTGGACGAATTGAAATTCGGCATGCCGCGCATCGAAATTCACACGAAGTTTCACTCGCCCGCGCGTGCGGGCCAGGTGGTACGCGTGGGTCTCGACAGCCGCGTGGAACATGCGCGCCGCATCCGACATCAGTTCGAGATCCGGCAAGATGAATCCAATCGCTTGCTCGCCAACGGATTTGTTCGTGTGGCTTGCGTTGATTCGGCAACCTTTCAGCCGCGAGATCTGCCGTCGGAAGTGATCGCGCTGTTTGAACAGATGCCGGCGTTTGCGGATCGACAGGCGAAAGGTGCCGTCGAAATCCCGTGGACGTAGGGGAAAGTTACAAGTTCAAAGTTCAAAGTTCAAAGTTAGTTTAAAAGTTGAGTAGGTTTTGAAGTTGCGATTGCGGCGGTAACTTTCAACTTTCCCACTTTTCCACTCACTTTGAACTTTGAACCTTGAACTTGTAACTAATCAGAGATCGCCCATTCGCCTGGCACAATCGGTTTCGTCCGGGGCAACAATCCCAATCGCGCCATCCACGCGACGACGAGCAGAATGCTCACAAACACGACGAGCTTGATCAGGTCGGACACCGGTCCCCGCGGCAGCAGTTTCCACATGTAGAACAAAATCGGTTGCGCTGTTGCCACGGCCCACACCGAGCCGTAGAAGTATCGCCGTTCGTGTCCTTCTCCGGCGGTCGATGGCTTGACCCGCGGCAGTTGTCCCAATGCGCCGAGCAACCAGAGCGTGCCGGCAATGGGAAAGTAGCCGTATTGATACAACTGCTGCAGCCGCCATTCGCCAGTCGCGACCGCGTAGGCGAGTCCCGCGATATTGAGCACCGCAAACGCGACGATTTCGCCCCAGGCTGTCGTGTAGCAGATGCGGCGATACCAGGGGTTGGGACGATCCTCGGTGAAGCGAATGATATAAGGCGCCGGCTCGCATCCTGGCAACTTCCCGGCCAACCCTGCAATGGCCGTGCCCGCGAGCACAACGGCGAGCCACCCGCCCATGCGACCGTCGAACCCGCGCTCGAACAATTCGAACGTCAGCGGGCCGGGGGCGATGAAGAAGACGAAGATCCAAATTGGCCAGTGGTTGAACCGGTAATACAGCTTGTTATGCCTGCGAAGAGGCCGCTGACTATCGAGTTCGACTTTGAGTGCTCCCGATCCGAAATGCGCGCCGCGAAGCTCGTTGGAAGAGATCCGTCCTGCCACGGCCAACCAGAATACACTTTTCGCAATGCGACCCCTGGCGATCGCACTGGCCTGCGGGCTTGCGGTGGTGGCGCAATCGCCTGTGCCCGACGAGGCGACGCCGCAGACGCTCGACGAGTTTCGTGCCGCGGCGGCACGAGTACTGGCGGAAAACGGCGTCTCCGGCGCCGGCATCGCACTCGTCCGTGCCGACGGCGTGGAATGGGAAGGCGGCATCGGCTTCGCCGATCGCGATCGCCGCACACCCGTCACCGCCGACACACACTTCCGCGTAGGCTCGATCAGCAAGACCTTCATCGCCATCGCACTCGTGCAGCTTTATTACAAGGGCGCGCTCGATCTCAACGCGGTGGTTGACACCATCGCGCCCGATGTTGCGATCGAGAATCCCTGGCGCGAGACCGATCCGGTGCGCATCATTCATCTACTGGAACACACCGCCGGTTTCGACGACATGCACATGAACGAGATGTACAACGTCGCCGATGCGCCGGACATCGCGCTGCTGCAGGTCCTGAAGTTGAATCCAAACTCGCGGCGTGTGCGCTGGCGGCCTGGCACGCGCATGTCATACTCGAATCCAGGGTACGCGGTAGCCGGATACATCATCGAGAAGGTGAGCGGCCAGCCATACGAGGATTACATCGCGAGCGAGATTTTCAAGCCGATCGGGATGAAGACGAGCAGTTTCCGTCTCACTGCTGACGACGAAAAGCTGCTCGCGCAAGGGTACGCGGACGCGACAGGACCAGCAACGGGGTTCCCGCCAATTTATCTGCGGCCGGCGGGGAACCTGCATAGCTCGGCGCACGAGCTCGCGCGCTTCGTTCGCATGCTGTTGCAGTGGGGTGAGATGGACGAGGAACTCGTGGTCGATCCGGAGTACCTCAGCAACATGGAACGAGCGACGACGACGCTTGCGGCCTCGGCCGGCCTGCGCAATGCGTACGGCAGCGGCATCGCCTGGAATTTCAGGCTGCCGTATCCCGTGCTCGGACATGGAGGCGGTATCGAGGGCTTTACCTGCGTCTACGGTTATTCGCCGTCGCGCGATGTCGGCTATGCGATTCTGCTGAACACAAGCGCACAGTCGGCAAATCGGGCGCTCGATCGGCTGTCATCGCTCGCCATTCGCTATCTCAAACGGGACGTCGACGCACCAGCGAAACCCGAGACGCGCGTGGCGCCTGCTGTCACGCGCGAGTACGAGGGCTACTACCACGATGCCGGCGCACGCCATCAACTGTTCTGGCCCGCCCAACGGCTCCTCTCAGGCCGGACCGTCGCGTCTGACGGCGAACATTTGGTAATTCGTCCTGTAATCGGTCCCCGCCAGCGGCTCATTGCGGTGTCCGACACCCTTTTCCGGCGCGAAGACGACCTGGATGCCACGATCGTGTTCACTCGCGATGCGAACGGGACGATGGTGTTGTCCGGCGGTCAGCTCTACGCCGAGCGCACGCCGCGGTGGCGTGTGGAACGTGTGCGTCTTCCGGTGCTTGCTGCCGTAGCAATTCTGCTCTCGCCCGCATTCGTTGGGATCGCATGGCTCGTTCGTGTGCGCCGCGCGCGGCCGCGGGGATTCTGGGATTTGAAGATCGCGTTGATGCTCTGTCCCGTGTTCCTGATCGTCCCGCTGTGGCTGCTGATGCGCACGCCGCTGCGCGAGAGAGGTCTTGCGAACGCCGCAACCGGCCTCTTGTTCGTGGCCACGCTTGCCTGGCCCGCGCTGCCGTTTGTGATTGCGGTCCTCGCGCGCGCCGCGCGACGGCGACATGCCAGCTCTCTGCTCGTGACCTATGCCTGGATTGTCGCGCTGGCGGCAACGACCTTGGCGGCGTATCTCGCCGCCAACGGTCTCATCGGGTTGCGGCTCTGGACTTATTGACGCCCGCGTATTTGAACGTGGCGAACCCTACGATCAAACCGACGAGGCTGCCAGGAAGGACGATTTCCCAGAAATACGGACTAGCGATGGTGACGAGCGCGGCAAGCCCCGCACCAACCGCCAGTCCAACCACAATGCCAATGACCAGTGACTGCGTGTGCTGCGCAACAACGCCGATGATCAAACCGGCAATCACGCCTTTGATCGTGGACCAGAACACGATGCCAGCGATGTGGGGTGCCTCTTGCGGCGCCGAGATGAGCGCGGTGAGCCCGTCAAAGACACCGAGGAAGCCGCCAAGCAGCATCGCAAAGACCGGTTTGTTCATCTGACCCTCCGCAGTCTTGTTCAACGGTTCGTTGGCCACTCTGTACGACGGGCGCGCTTCCACGGCGTCATCAGGCCGAAACCGCTCATCAAAAACATGCAACCCAAAATGCGGGCGATAGACGTACATCTCGTTGCTACCCTCGAACGGCCGGCACGCGAACAACGCGCGATCCGATTGGACATCTGCACGCGGCGACGGCACCGTGGGAAAAGGGTGCATCCACTCCACTGAATCGACTCGGAAATACGCAAGGTTCAGCAGTCCTTCGAGGACCGTTTGGGTCGGAAGGAACTCGAGCCACGCATTGTAGAAATACCGCGCTTCGTTGGGGTACATGCCGTTCCATCCGAGTTCGCCCTCGACAATCACGATCGTGTCACGATGGCAGCAATGCCGCATTTGCGCGAATCCATACAACGGGTCGCGCAGGTGATAGAAGACCCCCAGACACAGAATGATGTCGAACGTTCGATTGAGCTTCGTCAGTTCGTAAATCGGGACGTCTTCGCGGACCTCGACGCGCGATTTGAAGAGCTCATGCGCGAGCCGAAGTCCCCCCGCGCCTGCCCAGTTCTGGGTGGCATCGTCTGTCGCGACGACCGACGCGGCTCCGCGGCGCTCCGCGTAAAAGCTCCAGTAGCCATCCCAGGTGCCGATGTCGAGCACCGACTTGCCGCGAAAGTCGATGCGATCGAGGTGGCCCTCGATAAAGCGCCAGATATTGCGAACGCCGTCGACGTTCTCGATGCACGAGGTCGCGCGCAGCCCGTTGCCGAAGTCGTACTCGTGATACCACTGGACGGCATCGATACGTGCCTGCAATTCAGCGTTCGTCATACCCGTATCCATAACAACAATACGAGGCGCATGATCATGTATGCGATCACGAGCAGAATCGGCACGCGATAACGCTGATAGAACCGGCCGCTCCGTTCGAACAGGTTCTCGCGATAGGCGGCCACACTTTCGCCGTCACGAAATCGTCCGATGTCATCGGCGAGCGCCGCGACGTTCGCATAGCGTTCATCCGGCCGAACCGCTCGTGCCCGGCGCGCGATGGCGGCGAGCGGCCGCGCAAGCGGCGCCGGAAGCATTGCTTCGAGCACCGCGCCCAGGGCGTAGACATCCGCGCGGGCGTCGACGGTCCGCTCTCCCGCAGCCTGTTCTGGCGGCATGAATCCTGGCGTCCCCGCAATGACCGGGTCGTCTATGGAACGGCTCAGCACCGCCGCCACGCCCCAATCGAGCACCAGTACGTCGCCGAACGGCCCCAGCATGATGTTTTCGGGCTTCAGATCCCCGTGGACGATGCCGCGCGCGTGGGCGAAGGACACGGCGTCGCAGATCCGGAGAAAGAGCTCCAGGCGGTGCGAGACGGATGCGTCTGGCGGAATCGCGTCGCTCAGGCGATGACCGCGCACCAGTTTCATCACGTAAAACACGCGCCCGTCGGCGAGGACGCCAGCATCGTGAACGGGCACGATGCCCGGATGTTCGAGCCGAGCGAGGATTCTGGCTTCGCTCAGTAAGCGCGACGCAGACTCTGGATCACCGCGGACGCCGTCGAGCACCTTCACGGCGACTTCACGATCGAGCATCCGATCGATCGCGGTGTAGACCGCTCCCATCCCTCCGCGCCCCGCTCGCCCCTTGATTTCGTAGCGATCGCCGAGATCGGGCCAGTCGGCCACGTCGCGCAAGTGCGCGAGCGTGGCGTCGCCAATCCAGTGGGTCATCGCAACGAACCCAGGAGGCGCTGCGCCTCGGTTTCGAATTCCTCGTCGCTGGCTGTGAGCTCACGCAGCCGATTGAGAACGTAGCCGCGGAACTGCCGTCGCATGGCTGCCAGATGATTGGTGACGCTCGACGTCGGGATCCCAAGTTCTGAAGCGATCGCGGCATAGGTGGGGCGCGGTTCGTCCGCAAGATCGTAGCGCATAAACACTTCGAACATCGTTTGCCGGTTGGACGCGACGCACGCGGCACGAAGGTCCTCGACGGATCGTTGGAAAAGCGCTCGTACCCACTCCTGGTAAAACAACTGGTCGACGTCGGCCGGGACTGACGGTTCGTGGGCGCGCAACTCACCTTCCGCCGATTCGAAATCAAGCGGCACGGTGGTCACGCCGCCGCCGCGTTTCAAGCGGCTCTCCGCTTTTTTGACGTTGCCGGCAAAGCCGTCGAGGCACAAACGCAAATAGGTCCGGAATCGCGCGCGGGCCGGATCGTAGCGCTCGATCACGTCCTTCTCGAGCGTCGTCGTGAAGAAGTCCTGGGTGAGATCCGCCGCCTCGCTCGGATCAAGGCGCCATTTGAGACGCAGGTATTTGTAGACCGGCTTCCAGTACGCCTCGATGAGCGTCGCAAATGCCAATCGGCGCGTCTCAACATCCTCGCTGCGTGTGCGGGCGACGACGGACAGCCGCGTGGCCGGAAAGCTCATGCAGGTAGACTAACGCACGATGCACGTGCGCACGCTCGCAGCTGGGATTGCGCGGATTTCATGACCAACGAGTGGAACGCCAGTTCGTATCACAAGGTGTCGGGTCCGCAAACCGAATGGGGACGCCGCGTGCTGTCGCGCCTCACGGTCCGCGGCGACGAACGCGTCATCGATGCCGGTTGCGGTACTGGGCGCTTGACGGCGGAACTCATGCGCCGAGTTCCGGACGGACGCATGGTTGCGATCGATCGATCGTGGAACATGTTGGCGACAGCACGCGCAAACCTACGGCCTGATTTTGGTGGCCGTGTGTCGTTCGTGCGCGTCGAGCTGCCTGCAATGCCGTTCGACAGATGGGCGGATCTTGTCTTCAGCACGGCAACGTTTCACTGGGTCCGCGACCACGCGGCCCTTTTCAGGAACCTCTTTCAGGCGCTCCGCGCCGGAGGACGGCTCTTCGCCCAGTGCGGCGGCGGCCCCAACCTGGCGCGCGCGCATGCGCTAGCCGAACAGGTGATGCGTCGAGCGCCGTTCGCGCCGTACTTCGCCGATTGGCCACCGCTATGGGAATTCGCGACGCCGGACATCACCACGTCGCGTCTTCGCGCCGCCGGATTCGTCGACGTCGTGAGCAGCCTCGAAGACGCGCCGACACGCCTTGCTGACGAAGCCTCGTACCGCGAATTCGTCACAACCGTCATCTACAATCCACACCTCGAGCGCATTCCGGATCCAGCCCTTCGCTCCCGCTTCATCGACGAGATCACGATGCTGTCGGCACGCGAGGATCCGCCGTTCACGCTCGATTATTGGCGTCTCAATCTTCAGGGCCGCCGGCCCTAGCACGCTGCCGGACAACCGCAGCCTAGATGCAAGATGAAAAGTTCGACATTCAAAAGACAAGAACCCGCACGTGATCGCCCGATACGCGCGGTGGCTTGCGGTCGTTGTCCTGGCGGCGTTGACCTGGCGCTTCGCGCGAGCGCCGCTCGACGGCAGCGGACTGGATTCGTTCCTGCATCTGCCGAATCTGGTGTTCCACGAAGCAGGGCAAAGATTCCACCGATGAGCTAAGGTAACCGGCATGGCTTCAGAGTCGTTGAAGGCGTTAGCGCGACATTTTCGCGTGGAGCAGGGAAAGAAATTTCAGTTGAAAGACTTCGACCCGGACGACACGCGCGGGCTCCAGCTCAAAGACGATGCGGATGAATTGATTGCCAATTCGATCGCGCGAATGGCGGAGCTGCAGGAGCGGCTCTACGCACAGGATCGCTGGGCCGTCCTGCTGATGTTTCAGGCGCTCGACGCGGCGGGCAAGGACAGCGTCATCAAACACGTGATGTCGGGCCTGAATCCGCAGGGGTGCGAAGTGCACCCTTTCAAACAACCCTCGAGCGAGGATCTCGATCACGACTTTCTCTGGCGTTCGAGCAGGCTCCTGCCACGCCGCGGCCACATCGGCATTTTCAATCGTTCGTACTACGAAGAAGTGCTCGTGGTTCGCGTGCACCCCGAACTGCTCGCCAAAGAGCAGCTCCCGCGCGAGCTCGTATCCAAGGCCATCTGGGAGGAGCGCTTCGAGGATATCAATGACTTCGAGCGATACTTGTCACGTCAAGGTGTGGTGATTCGCAAGTTCTTCCTCCACGTTTCGCGTGACGAACAGAAAAGGCGCTTTCTCAAACGCCTCGACGAGCCCGAGAAAAACTGGAAGTTCTCCGTTGCCGACGTCCACGAGCGCGAGCATTTCGACGACTATATGGAAGCGTACGAGGAAGCGATCCAGGCAACGGCGACGCCGTGGGCGCCCTGGTATGTCGTGCCGGCGGACCATAAGTGGTTCACGCGGCTGGTCGTCGCTTCCGCCGTTGTGGAAACTCTGGAATCGCTTCGCCCCGCGTTCCCGACGCTCGATAGCCAGAAGAAGCGGGAGCTGCGCGACGTTCGCGCGGCTCTCGAATCGGAAGGACGCAAGCGGGGCAAATAGAATATCGCTATGCCGCGGTGCTGGTGGGCGGGATCGGAACCGCTGTACGTCGCGTATCACGACAACGAGTGGGGCCGGCCCATCGTGGACGACACGCGTCTCTTCGAGAAGATCTGCCTCGAAGGCTTTCAAGCGGGACTGAGCTGGATCACGATCCTTCGCAAGCGCGAGAATTTTCGCGAGGCTTTTGCCGGATTCGATCCATCCGCCGTCGCAAAGTTCACGCAACGGGACGTCGCGCGACTCCTCCGCAACGACGGCATCATTCGCCATCGCGGTAAGATCGAATCGGCGATTCAAAACGCCCGCCGCGCGCTCGAACTGCAGGATGAATTCGGCGCGATCTCCACCTATGTCTGGAGCTTCGAGCCGCCCTGCGCCGAGCGGCCGCGGAAACTCACGCGCGATGCGTTGATCGCGATGGCCACGGCGCCGGCGTCAATCGCGCTGTCGAAGGATCTGAGAAAGCGGGGTTGGACGTTCGTCGGACCCACGACCGTATACGCGTTCATGCAGGCGATGGGATTGGTAAACGATCACCTCCACGACTGTCCGGCACGGCGCGCGTGCGAACGGGAACGCCGCGCGCTTCACTCGGCTCGCAACGCCACCATTGGATCGGTGCGTGCGGCGCGCCGCGCCGGCACGTAACTGGCCGCAGCAACGACGAGCAGCAAGGCGCCCGCCATCTGCGCGAACAACCACGGATCGAACACGTCGACTGTGGTCACGATCCCGCGCAGGGCTTTCGCAAGTAGAACCGACAGCAGGAGGCCAACACCTAATCCAACGAAACCGATGCGGCTGGCTTGCCAGGCGAATAGCGAAACGACGGCGTTCCTGTCCGCGCCGAGCGCGAGCCGCACGCCAATCTCATGCGTTCGCCGCCGCGCAGCGTAGGCCAGCAGTGCATAGACGCCAAGGCACGCCAGGAGCAACGCACTCGCCGCAAAGCTACCCATCATCAGGCCAAAGAATCGCTGTTCCCACGTCGTAAATCGCCGGACCTCACGCATCGTTCGAACATCGAACAGAGGAAGACCGCTGTGAAGCTGCCGCAACGCGACTCGCACGGGCGTCGCCAGCGCCTGTGGATCTCCCTCGACCCGCACCAGAATCGCCGTCGTGCGCGGTGAGGTAAACGCAAACGGTAGATACACATTCAGTTGCGATTGCTCGGTCTCCTCGCCGGCTTCCTCGTAGTGCACGTTTGGAGCGATGCCGATCACCCGGAACCAATCGATGTCCTCGCGGCCGGCGATGCCAATCCGTCGTCCCACGGCGGACCTGTTCGGCCACAGCCGCAACGCAAGTCGCTCGTTCAGAACGACCACACGCGACTCGGGATCGGCCGATTCAGCCGACGTAAAGCTTCGGCCGTCGACAAGACGCAGGCCAAGCGTCTCGAACAGATCCGCGGTTGACGTGACCAGTTGAACCCGCAGCTGGTCGCGCACGTCGGTACGTCCATCGACCACAAGGTTGGCGGGACTGCCGCCGTCATCACCGGGGATACTGGAGGTCGCAACCGCGGCCTTGACGCCTGGAACCCCTTCTACGGCATCGACAGCCTGATTGAAGAACACGGCGCGTGCGCGCGGTTCGTCAAACCGATCTCCGGCGAGATACGCGCGCAGGGTCAGCATGGGCGAATCGTCGAAGCCGAGATCGACGCGCTGCAACGTCAAAAAGCTTCGAATCATCAAATTGGCGCCGATGAGGAGAGCGAGACAAAGCGCGACCTGCGATGCAGCGAGTACGGCCTGGAGTCGTTGTGCCGAACGTCCGAGCGAGATGCCGCGCGCGCCTTCTTTCAATTCGCTGACCACATCAGGGCGCGTCGCGCGAAGCGCCGGCAGAATTCCAATGGCGAGTGTCGTGAGCACCGTCAACACAATCGTGAATGTCACGATGCGCGTGTCAACATCAGCGCGAAACCAATATGGAAGCTCTTCGGGCGCCACACTACCCAGATAGTCGAGCGTCCACGCGGCAGCAAAGCCACCGGCAACACACCCCAGCAGCGTTAGGACGGCGCTCTCGCTGAGGACGGCCCAGGCGAGGCGCCAGCGATTCGCACCGATCGCCGCCCGTACAGCGATCTCGCGTTGGCGTGACGCGCCTCGCACGAGCAGGAGATTGGTGAGATTGGCGCACACAATCAGCAGCACGAATGCCACCGCCGCCATCAGCGTGATGCTGACCGCGCGAGCGCCGCTGCCCAGGTACGCCTCGCGAAACCGAAGCGCACGCAAGCCGTAACCGCGGTTCGAGTCCGGATACCGCGCTTCGAGGCGAGCCGCGATGGCCGCGATATCGCTCTGCGCCTGTTCCATCGATACGCCCTTCTTCAAAACGCCAATCGCCGCAATGCTGCGGCTCGAACGCAATTGGTCGTCCCATCGAAGCGGCATGTAAAGTTCGGAGCGGTGAGGGAATTTGAACCCCGCGGGCATCACGCCGACCACGGTCCGCGCGCGGTCGTTGATGATGACGCCGCGGCCGATGATGGATGGATCGCCGCCGAAGCGGCGCTGCCATAGACCGTGCGTGAGAATCACAACTGTTTCGAGTCCCGGTGCAGCGGCTTCTTCCGGGAGAAAATTGCGTCCGAGAATCGGTTCGATGCCGAGCAGCGGAAACAGGTTGGGCGTGACCGACTGACCCTGTAGCCGCTCGGCATCGGTGTCGGTCGTTACGGTGAAGTTGCGAAAGAGGAAGCCCGCGATCCCGTCGAATGCAATCGCTTCGCGCTGCACGTCCACCAGGTCCGGGTAGGACAAGCCTGCGTCTTCCCAATCCTCGGGTTGCTGCGGCTGCGTGGAGTGAAGCGTCACGACGCGATCGGTGCGTTCGCCAAATGGCAGCGGCCGCAGGAGCAGCGCGTTGACGAGGCTGAAGACGGTCACGTTTGCGCCGATGCCGAGGGCGAGCGTGACGAGCGCTGCGAGCGCGAAGCCGGGGCGCTTACGAAGCGCGCGAAAAGCCTGCGAAAGGCCCTGAAGGATGGATGGCATTAGCGACGCTCCGGTGTTCGGTTGCGAACACCTAGTGTTGCTCTACCGAGTACCCCTTTTGCTTCAACATCGCGACGAGACTGTGCGGGCCAACGAGATGCGCCGCGCCGATCACGACGAAACAGGCCGTTTTCTCCTGCACGCATTTCTCCACCGGCGCCACCCAGTTCTTGTTTCGCTCGACGAGAAGCCGTTCGTAGAGCTCGGGCGATTCAAGGAGCGCGCCAAGCAGCAGGCGTTCGAGCGTGGCTGTCTCACCTCGCGCCCAGGCCTGCGCGATCGTCCTGACGTTGGCGATTTCGGTGTCCAGATCGGCGATCACGGACTTGAGCATGGCCTCCTGCAGAGCGGATGACATCTGATCGAGCCGATCGAACTGATAGGCAACAGTTTCGAGCGCGCGCCGCTCGATCCCCGCCGCTTTGGCCTTGCCGAAAAAGTGCTGGTCGACGCCGAGCTCGGTATTGAAGCCTGCTTGCTTCAACGCGGGCGCCGTGAGCGACACGGCGGCCATCCACGGTTTCATTCGTTGGATCGCAACTTCCGGAATGCCCGCCTTTTCGGCGCGGGCGGCAACCTGCTTGTACAGCTCCTTCGAAATGAGTTGATCGAGTGTCCGGCCGTCCGTCAGCATCGCCCTGCCAATCATTGCCATCGCGCTCACCGGGTTGGTGAGCTCGTCGAGATCGACTTCCTCAATCAGCACCTTCGACGCACTGAACGCTTTCTCGATTGCGGGATCCAGGGGGTAATACTCGGGCGTCAGCACGTGCAGCGATCCAACGAGGTATGTGGGCGGACCGCCGGACTGGGTGACCGCCCACATGAAACGCTTCGAAGTTGTTTGCGCTGAAGGAACCGCAACCAGCGCGGTCAGGAACACGCCGAATACAAAACGTCGCATGCGGTCAGCGTAGCATTGATGACTGACGATGGCTTTTCACGGTTGCCGCTTTCTTCGCTCCAATTCTTCGAGCGTCCTCGGCCAGTCGCCTTTCAGTAAGCGCGAGAGCGATCGATCCGCCAGCAAACGACCACCGGTTTGGCACTGAGGGCAATAATTCGCTTCGTTATTCGCATAGCGAATTCGCTGAACGGGCGTGCCGCACACTGGACATGGCTTGCCGTAACGGCCGTGAACCGCCATCGCCTGCCGAAATGCCGTGACTTTGGTGGGAAACTCGTCGCCGGTTGCCGCGATCAGCGACTCGCGCCAGCGGCGAAGGATCTCCGTAGCCGTTGCGTGCAGGCGCTCGATCTCTTCTGCAGTCAGCTGCGAGGTGAGCTTCATCGGCGAGAGCTTCGCTGCATGAAGGATCTCGTCCGAGTACGCGTTGCCGATTCCGCTCAGGAGGCGTGGATCCGTCAGCGCTCGTTTGAGAGTATGGTTCTCCCGCGTCAGCGCCGCGCGGAAGTCGTCGAGTTTCGAATCGACGACTTCGAGGCCGCCGGGATCGTGCGCCTCGAGCGCATGCTCGCCGCGCACGACGTGCAACGAGGCCTGCCGTGTCGAACCCGCCTCGGTGAGCAGCAGCGTGCCCTTGGGAAAATCAAATGCCGCGAGACCGATTTTCGCGGTGATTTTCGTTCCGCGATCTTTCCACTGAAAGCGACCGGCGATCATCAAGTGGAAAACGAGAAACAATTCGTCTTGCATCTCCCAAACGATCCGTTTACCGAGTCGCCGGAGGCCGTTGACGGTCGTGCCAACCACCGCGTCGATGGGCGGATCGATGGAACGCAGGATAAACGGGCTAGCTAGGCGCACGGCTTCGAGCCGTTCACCGACGATACGCGGGCGAAGTGCGTGCAGGTAAAGTTCGATGTCAGGAAATTCCGGCACGTGTGGAAGTCGACGACTCGTGGCCGCTCAGACCGTCGACCCGTAATGGTCGATACCTGTCGACCTTTGACTGTTGACCCTGGCGACCCTTCACCGTTGACCGTCGACGACTGTTCTCAATAGGCGTTGATCACAGACTGCCAGCCGACTTCGCGGCGGATGTTGCCGCGCGCGCGCAGCGTCCGCGCGCTTTCCGTTTGCGAAGCCGTGCACGCTCCGGTGCCAATGTAGTGCAGCGCCTCCGCCAATGAGCCTTCTTCTGGCGAGCCGAGCTCGTGCTCGACGTCGTCGGCCGCCAAACAGTCCGCGGCGATCCCGTCGAAGTAGTCGCCTTGCCCGTCCGCGTTCACGAGCTTGAACGCGACGGGGGCGAGCGTCTTGTCGCAGAAGTCGATCCCGTACTGCCCCACGGGCTTGCCGTATGTGCGGTCGCCGATCACGGTGACGGGAATAAAGGGCCGCAAGCTGTTGATGATGAGCTCGCTGGCTGATGCCGACGAGCGCGTCGCGATGACGACCAGCCGATTGAGCGACAACGTCTGCTCTGCTTCTGTGAAGCGCAATGTTTCGTCGTAACTCGAGTTGCGGTCGTTATGGCGGAACTCCGCGAAGATCTGGCCATTGGTCAAGGAGCCGCCAATCAGGCTGCCGAGATGGACGGCCACGTCCACGAGCCCGCCGCCGTTGTAGCGCACGTCGAGCACGAGCTCCTTCGCGCCAGCTTCCTTCAGCGCAGAAAACGCTTCATTGAGGGCGTCGGTTGAGGGGCGAACGAAATTGCGGAAAAGGATGTAGCCCACTGTTCGTCCATCGACCTTGAAAACACGCGTCAGAGACACGGTCGGAATCGTGACAAACCGTTTGGTCATGGTCGCGCGGTGCTCCTCGCCGTCACGTGTCGTGAACACAATGCGTGATTCGACCCCGACCTCGCTTGCCCCAAACGCATTGCCAATCTGTCCTGAGCTGATCAGGCTGGCGACCGAACGTCCATTGATTTCCACAATGCGAGCGCCGCGAACGAGCCCAACCTCGGAGGCCGGACTATCAGGAAACACCTGCAGCACGCGCATTTCACTATCGGAGACCGACGTGGACATGCCGAACCCGATGTATTGGCTTTCGGAAAAGAGTGCTTCGTTGGCGGCGCGTGACGTGATGTAGCTGAAACTCGAATCGAGCGGCTTGTAGCGAATGGCCTCGAGATACGCTTCCGGCGACGAATAGCGGAGTGGGCTCACCGGTGGAATGAACTGGTACCAGTAGTAGAGGTCGGTCATCACCTCGCGGACATAGAGGTTCTTCCCAGCGGTCGTGCAGCTGGACGGGCCAGACTGCGCGTTTGCAGCGCTGGGCGCCGCTACTAGTGCCAGCAAAATCCACAAAACGGCCACTCGACGCATACCTCGATATTTTATGCTTGCCCAACGTATGCTGCTGCGCCTGAATGCCGTCCTGGCTGCAATCTTTCTGGCTTCCGAAAGGCAGCCGCCCGGTGCCGACCTAATCCTCTTCGCAGGACTGTAAGCGCGCGAGGGTCAACATGAAACGACGAACGCTTCTGCAACTGCTCTTATCCGTCGTCGCGGCATTGCCCGCGCGCATCCGGCTTTTTGCCCAATCGCCGGTCGTCATGCCTGCCGACGAGGCCCGACTTCGTGCGTTAGCTGACATTGTGTTGCCAGGCGAGCTGGGCGCCGAAGGCAAGGCCAACGTCGTGGCTGGATTTCTGCGGTGGCTCCGTGAGCATCGTGAAGGCGTCGATACCGATCACGGCTACGGGTTCACGCGGCTGCGGCGCACGACGGCATCTCCCGCGCGCAACTATGCGGCCCAACTCGACGCGCTCGCTGCGCGTAGCGGCGACCGCCGGGTCGCGGTTGAAGAGGCAATCGCAGCAGCGAAGATCGAGCGGCTTCCGCCGCGGCCGGACGGCGGCCATGTGGCAACCGACCTGATGTCGTTCTATTTCAACAGCGCCGAGGCGACCGATCGCGCGTACGGGGCCGCAATCCGGCGCGATGCGTGCCGGGAACTCGCGGGGTCCGAGAACCGTCCGGCGCCGATTCAAACAGGAGTCCGATGATGCCGTCATATGCATGCGACGTTTGCATCATCGGTGGCGGCATCTCCGCAGCGTTACTCGCGCAGAAGGTCTCCGAGCTGCGGCCTGGCGCATCGATCATCGTCGTCGAAGCGGGCAACCGGATATTCGATCGAGAAAAGCGGGTCCGCGATCGACAGCGATGGCTCGATTACGGCGAAAACGCCTGGCCCGGAGACGTGATTGAAGATCAAGCCGCGGCCGGGATCATTTCACGCACGATGGCAGTGGGTGGCTCGGCGCTGCACTGGGGCGGCGTGTGCAATCGTTTCTCAGAGGAGGACCTGCGGCTCAAGTCCAAATACGGGCTTGCTGCCGACTGGCCGATCGAATGGAACGAGCTCGAACGCTACTATTGCGAGGCTGAACGGCGCATCGGCGTTTCGGGCGAACCGAGCCCGCTCGCTGAGGATCGCCGGTCCGAGCCGTATCCGATGCCGCCGATGCCGCTTTCGTGGAATCTGCGGCAGCTCAGAGCGTGGGCGGAACAAAGCGGCATCCGGTTCTGGTCGACGCCTCAGGCCAAAAACACCATTCCGTACGACAGCCGGAGTGATTGCAAACGCTGCAACACGTGCGAGATCTGCCCCACGGGCGCACGCTACTCACCCGATTTCACGTTCAAGCGGCTGCTCGACGCAAAGGCGATTCTGCTTCACGATCGCACGCTCGTGCGACGCCTGATCGCGGCGGAAGAGGGTGGCGAGATACCGCGTATTGCTGCCGCGCAGGCGGTGCATCGCGACAGGCCAGACGAGCCGGTGGAGTACCGGGCGAGGGTTTTCGTCATCGCTGCGGGATATTGTTGGAGCTCGCACCTGCTGCTGGCCTCCGCGTCGTCGCGATTTCCAAACGGCCTGGCCAACAGTTCCGGTCTCGTCGGCCGCTATATGAACGGCCACGCGTTTCTTTCGTCGCAAATCGAGCTCGAAGCGGAGATCTACCCCGGCATGAACGAACAGCACAGCCTGATCGCGCGCGAGTTCTTCCGGTGCGCGACGGACAAACCCTTCGTGCGTCACGATCTTCGCGTCTGGGAGAGCGGCGCCGGACGTGAACCGCGCCTTAAGACAGCCGGGGGCCGGATCCTTCTCGGCGACGCGTTGCTCGCCGACTGGCGCGAGCGCATCAAGCGCGGCACCGCGCGCGTTCGGGCGTATTACGACGTCCATCCGTCGTTCGACAGCACGCTTACGCTCGACCCATCGGCAAAGAACAAGTTCGGCGACCCGCTGCCGAAGATCGTGCACAAACTCGATACCGCAACCGAGGCGAGGCTGCCGCAAAACAAACAGCACATCCGCGAGATCTTCAGCCGCCTCGCGCGAGCGAATAACGGCAAAATCCTGTCCACGAACGAGAGCACTTACCTCGATCATCCCGCGGGAGGCTGCCGGATGGGGACGCGGCCAGACGATAGCGTGTGCGACAGCTTCGGTCGCACACACGATCACGACAACTTGTTCGTCGTCGGTGCGCCGACATTGCCTACAGCCGGATGCACGAACGGAACGTTGACGTTTGCGGCGCTGACGCTTCGCTCCGCAGAACAGGTGGCGAAATCATGAAGACCATAGTCTGCTCCTTCACGGCCGTGATGCTGCTGCTCTTGGCGTTCGCGCTCCAGCCGACGGCGCAAACGTCACAACCCAATCCATTGCCGGGGACAAAGCTCAGTCTCGAGGAGCTGCAGAAGCAGATGTTTCACGTCAGCGCCGGCCGGCGGCTCAAGCCGGCATCCTGGCCCGGTGGGGCGCGCGTTGCGGTTTCCCTGTCGTTTGACGTGGACAATGCCACCGCCACGCTGTCGCAAGGAGTGCTCGACTACGAAGTGATCTCTCGCGGAGAGTACGGCGCCGTCGACGGCTTACCGCGAATATTGAGGCTGCTCGACAAACATCAACTGCCCGCATCGTTTTTCATTCCGGCAGTGAGCGCCGCGTTCCATCCCCAGATGGTCAAGGACATCCTGGCGAAAGGACGTCACGAGATCGGCATCCACGGCTGGATCCATGAACGGCTGCCCACGCTCAACGACGAACGCGAAGAGCAGCGCCTGCTGAATCAATCGCTCGATCTGTTGACGAAAGCCATGGGCAAGCGTCCGGTCGGGTATCGCGCGCCGTCGTGGCAATTCAGTTTCTGGACGATGAAACAGGTGAAGGAGGCCGGCTTTCTCTACGACAGCAGCCTGATGGCGAGTGACGATGCCTATGAGTTGCTGCTGGACGGACAGCCCACCGCCGTTGTGGAACTGCCGATCGAGCGAATCCTCGACGACTTTCCCTATTTCGGCGGAGGCGCCAACGGTTCGAATCCGTCGCAGCAGGACGTGCTCGACATCTTCAAAGATGAATTCGACGTCGCCTACGAAGAGCGCGGACTCTTTCTTCTGACGATGCATCCGCACATCACCGGTCATCGCTCTCGTGTGGCTTTGCTCGAACGCCTGATCCAGCACATGAAGTCGAAACCGGGCGTGTGGTTCGCGACGCACGAAGACATTGCGCGGCATGTGAAGTCGCTCATGACGCCACGGAGTCATTGATGCGGCGTGCCGCGGCGGCGATCGCCGCTGCTCTGATTCTGTTTTCGCCGGCGGTGGCACAGGAGCAGCTCGCGCCCGCCGAGCAATGCATCGCCGGGGCAGTGGACGGATCGACTCGAGACGCAGAGGCGCTGCTCGAGCGCGTCGTCAACATCAACAGCGGCACGATGAACTTCGCGGGCGTGAAGCATGTTGGCGAGATCTTTCAACCGCGCCGGTCATCTTGTCGCCGAGCGCGAAGGCAAGGGAGCGCGCGTCTTTTGATTGGTCATCTCGATACGTTCGACGACAGTTATCCGCCGATGGCGCCGACGGACGGCAACCGCAAGCTGCTCGTGCGTCTCGACGAAGTCAGCCGCGCGCTGGGATTCGGGCCAATCACGCCAGTGGCTCCCCGCGCCGCGGGGGCAGCGGACATTTCGTTTGTGGCCAACGATGTTGACATGGCGATCGACGCGCTGGGCCTCAAAGGTAAGGCGGAACATACGACCGACGAAACGGCGGACGTGCGTCTCCTACCGGCGCAGATCAAGCGCGCAGCGGTTCTCCTGTATCGCCTGACGCATTAACTTGACCAGAGATCGATTCGTGGGCACGGCCGGATGGGCCATTCCCCGGCGGTGGGCGGCGCTCGCGCCGTCCGATGCGAAAGGGCTCGAGCGCTACGCCCGCGTGCTGAACGCCGTCGAGATCAATTCCTCGTTTTACCGGCCGCACGCAGCAGAAACGTACGAGCGTTGGGCTTCGCGCGTTCCCGACGCGTTTAGGTTTTCGGTCAAAATTCCTAAACTGATTTCACACGAACAGAGACTGGCCGGCGTTCGTCAGCCGCTCGATCGTTTTCTCGACGAAGTGTCGGGACTCGGCGACAAACTCGGCGTGCTGCTCTTACAACTGCCCGGCAGCTTTGAGTTCACGGCCGGCGTCGTCGGCCGCTTTCTCGCAATGTTGCGGAGACGGCACGATGGGATTGTGGTCTGTGAGCCACGACATGAAACGTGGTACGGCAGGGAGGCGGAAGCGCTGCTCGCGAATTATCAAATCGCGCGCGTTGCTGCGGATCCGCCGCGAGGCACCAGGGCGTGCGATCCCGGCGCCTGGCGCGGACTCGTGTACTACCGTCTTCACGGGTCACCCCGCTGCTATTTCTCGCCGTACGACCAGTCGTTTCTCACCGCGATTGCCGCGCGGATGAAAGAATTCGACGCACCCGCGTGGTGTATTTTCGACAACACCGGCTCCGGTGCGGCCTTTGAGAACGCGGTACGACTGACCGAACTGATCTAGTGCAGCGCCGCTCGTTTCGCCGACGATCGAAGCGTGTGATTCAGATGGTGATAGTGCCGGCGCAGACGGGAAAGCTGCTCGTGGTCGCCCTCGGCTTTCGCTTTCTCACAGGCCGACTTCAGCTCACGCATCTTCGCTTTGATGGCGCCCTTCTCCGCGGCAATGGCGGCATGATGCTCGTGCGCGTCGATCCCGAGCGCCTTGCAGAGCGCAGGCAACAGATGTTCCTTGTTCATCTGCGTGTAGCCCTGCACCGCGTCGTGGTGAGTCTCCTTTGCGAGTTCCCGTAGCTCGGCGATGGTTTTCTTCTTCAGCTCTTCATAGGTGTGCGGCATGTGCCCCCCTGGCTGAATCGTTTGCGAGCCGGAGATGCTAACGCAGCACGCCCGCTTCTGCAAACCGGGGCGTCCGGTGTCAGCCTCTGGCCGGACGCCGGCGTTCTATTTACGGTCACCAGCGGCCGAATCGTAGATACCGTTGAACAGGAACTTGAACGTACCGTGCGGCTGCGCGCGCTTGATGATTTCCGGACCGAACAGCAGCGCATGACCCTTGCCGAGCGGAGCGTCAATCGCAGCGATGCCATTCTGAAGATAATGCTGGCCCCACGACCAGCCGCTCTTCAATGGCGTGGCCGAGTCGAACCAGGCGATCGGTTTCAGCCCGTGGGCTGCGCCGTCCGCGCCGATGCGAAAGACCGGGCTGTTGTCGAAGAATATGTCGGTCCGCTCCTTCATCCCGTGCGCAATCGGGTGTGCGATATCGACTCTGGCTGTCAACACGGACCCGGGTGTGTAGAACTTCGATTCGGGAAGCGGCTTGCCGTTCTCGACGAGGTGGTCGTCCACGGCGAGCTTCAAGTGTTGCGCGAGGTGTGCCGATGATGCGCCGATCGTGATCACCGTCCCGCCATTCTCGATAAAGCGGCGGATCTCAGGGATCGTGCGTTCGCCCGTCACCCGACCGAGCATCGACCTGAACTCCGCCGGAATGTCCGCTGGCGCGGGCTGCGCGGCGCCCGCGACGGCACCGGGAGCGGGAATCCCGCCTTCAACAAACACCAGGATGTCGTACTTCGCGTTCAGGTTTCCTGCATCGAGCGTCGGCGCGAACACCTTGTCGAACGGGAATTCGTACTGCTCGAGTATCCATCGCGCCCAGCCGGCGTCCATCGATCCGCCGTACTGATCCCAGAGTCCAACACGCGGCCGACGAAGCCGCCGTGCATCAGGAGCCGGTTTGTCCGCCGTTCCCTGCGCGCTCACGCCAAGCTCGTTGGCGATTTTCTCGAGCGCGGCACGGGTCGAGGATTTCGCTGTGACGTACCACGCTCCGCTGGGCAACCAGAACACCTCTTCCTGTGCGGCAAGCAGACGATTGAGTGCAACAAACGAATCCACCAATTGATGGCCGATCAGATAGCCGGCCGGCGAGCGCACGCCGGTGATCGTCCCGGCCTTCGGCTTCACGTTCCAATCAGTGACTTTTTCGAACGGTCCGGTGAACCCGTCCAGGATGCGATCGAATTCCACGCCCATCTGGAACGCGAGCGTCCATCCCGCATGATCGTACGGCGGCGTCGGCGCGGCGCCGGGATAAGGGATGTTATCTGGATGATCTTGCGGCTCGAACATGTCGATGACGTGCGGCCGGAAGGCTTGCGCCGCCATCACGATGAACGAACCGGCCGGGTATTTTTTTGCTTGCACCTCAAAGTCGCGTGTTGCCCGCTGCACCTCGATGCCGACCTCGCGCAGCGCGTTGATGAACTTCACGGCTGTCGGGAAGTCCGGCTGATTTTCCGGAATGATGAAGCCGCGCGGGTCGCGGAATTCAGCCTTGCGCAGTTCCGCCAGCACCGCCGCCTCGCGTTCGGGCGCCGCCGTACCGCCGCGGCCACCGCTCATCGGGACGCCCATCTTTGCTGCGATAGTCGCAAAGCGATGTGGCGCCGGCGTCCAGTAGTCCGCGCTGCCGCGGGCAATGGCATTGCGGCCCATCTGATACACGTTGAACAGGACCGTTTCGCGGTAGCGCGACGCGAAGTCGAGCACCGCGCGATTCGCGGTCATCGAGTACTCGATGGATTGCTTGAAGTGCCACGTCTGCGGCGGCACAGGAAACGTGAGATCGCTCGTCGGCAGCTGACGCTGCAGGATCAGCGGAACGCGCATCGGCGTCGGGTTGCCGATCATCTCTGTAAGGATCGCGAGGATGTTGTGAAACGCGGCCGTGTTGCGAATACCGCCGTTCCACCACCCGTCGTAGGCGCCGGCCGCCCGCGCCGCCGCGCCAGGCTTGCCTTCGGCAGCCATGCGCGCGTGAATCGACAATCCCAGTTGCTGCAGACCGAGGACGAGCAGCGGATCCTGGTTGTAATTGAAAGGATCCCGGAAGGGCGGCGACCAGAAGACGGTCCCAGGTGGGCCGCTTTGATGATGGTTATAGAGAATCTGCGGCGACCATTCGTGATAGAGCACACGATTGATGTTCTCGGTCTCCTTTTGCGTCGAGGCAAAGAAGTCGCGGTTGTTGTCGTGGCCAATGTAGTGGTGATAGAGCAGCGGCAAGCCGGCGCCGGTTCGCTTTTCCGGCACCGGGTTGCGCATGTACCAATTGGCCACGAGCTCATGCCCATCGGGGTTGGCGTGCACGAACAGGATGACGGTGTCGTCGAGAAACCTCGTCGTCTCTTCGTCGCTCCGGCTCACCATCTCGTAGACCATCTGGCCAAGCTGCTGCGCACCGAGTACTTCGCTCGCGTGCAGGCCGCCGTCGATCCACACCACGGCCTTTCCTTCTTCCGCGAGCGCACGCGCTTGTTCGTCGCTGAGCCCCTCGGCCAGCGCGAGACGTCGTGAAATTTCCTTCAGTCGTGCCAGCCGGCGGTGATTCGCGGGCGAGGTCACAATCGCCATCAAGTGCGGCCGGCCCTGAGAGGTCTTGCCGATCTCCTGCACGATCATGCGATCCGACTCGCGATCGAGTTTCTCCCAGTAGGCTGCGAGCTGCGAGTAGGTGGCGAGCTGGTAGTCGTCGCCGAAGTTGAAGCCGAATTCCTCTTTCGGGGTGGTAATTCGAGGCTGTGCGGTGGGCGCGGCGGCACATGCGAACAACAGCAGCGCGAGCACGGCGCGGCGACGTGACATGGTGGCCTCCTGAATGGTCTCGCGACGTCTTGTCATGGTCGACGCTCGCTTCGACGCGGGGCATGATACCGCGCCGGGGCCTGTCCCCTTTTTATTGTTAACTTTGCGTTTTTCGCCTACGCGCGAAAGGCGTCTGTACGCAGAAAGTTCGATCACGTGATCACACACGTCGGTTCGAGTCGTTTCGTGATCGGGGGAACGATTGTTGCTCCTGTCCTCGGACGCTGAGGAGCGCCCATGGAGATTCGAGACGGGTTCATTGAGAGTATCTTCAACTACTGCGATCGCTGGTGCGAGACGTGTGCGTTCACATCGCGCTGCCGCCTGTTTGCTGATATGGCGCGGGTCGACGCGGCACTCGATCCGATGTTTCAGGACATCATCGCAGCGCCGCCCCTGCCGCGCGACATTCCGCCGCCTCCACCGCAGTGGCTGGAGGCATTGATCGAGGAGGCAAACAAAGCAGGCGAGGAGCCGCTCACCGACGAAGAGCTCGCGAAATATGCACCGAAGGTGTTGCCGGAACACCAATCGATCCACGCACGCGCGTTCGCCTACTGCTTGTACGTGCACCAGTGGCTCGAGGATCGCGACTCGCAGACGCGGGACGATCCGAAGGATCCGATTGCTGTGATCGCCTGGTTTGCTTCGCTCAATTCATCAAAGATCTTCCGCGCGCTAACGGGACTCGCCCAAGACGACGGCGCCCGTGACTACCCGCCGGATCACGAAGGGTCGGCAAAAGTTGCGATGCTCGGGATCGAGCGGTCGCATGCCGCATGGCTGCAGCTGGTATCGGACGGCCGGGTTCCGGCGTCCGCCGCCGAAGCCCCCATCGCCGAACTCGTCTGGCTTGGGGAACAGCTCGAGCGCGTCTTTCCCAAGGCGAGATCGTTTGTACGCCCGGGATTTGACGAACCCGAAGAAGTCGCGAGGCTGCAGTGACGGACGAGACCCTGACGAAGCCAATCTTTGTCGAGGTTGTCCTCGACCCAACGCTCATCAAAGGCATCTACGACTCGTGCGATCAATGGTGCATGTACTGCGAGCAGAAGACGCGTTGTCTCGCGTACCGCTGCAGCCCGGAATTGGAAAGCGGTAAGCCCAACGTATACCGCAGCCTTTCAGATCGCATGACCGCCGGACTGGTGTTCCTGAAGCGGTTGGCGGATGCAGAAGGGCGTCCGACGCCGGAAATCGACGCGATTCTGTCGAACGACCCTGCCAAACAACAGCATGTGTTCGACATCGACGATCCAATTGAGCGCATGGGTCGCCGCTACCTAAAACTTGCGCAGGCGTACCTGATTTCGCGCGAAGACTATCCGTTTGAGATGAAGCGCCGGCCGTCAGGACCGACGCCCTTTGAAGTATTTGCCTGGTTTCATGGGCTTGTGCCGGCAAAAATCTACCGCGCTTTAATCAGCGCGCGGCAAGCGGCTCGAGGAGTGGCGGATCGAAAAGACGACGCGATCCGAAATGCGAAGGTGGCGCTCATTGGCATCGATCGGTCCCTGGATGCGTTAACAGCGCTGATGACAGAGGACGACGATCCGCGCCTGGAGTTGCTGCAAGCGCAACTCCGTCGTCTCAGGCGCGACGTCGACGGCCGTTTTCCAGAAGCCAGAAGCGTCGTTCGCATCGGCCTGGACTGCCCGGCACCTTAAGCACTTTAGGCACTTTAAGGCAGGTGGGGCACCTTGGGCACCGATAGTGCTATCGGCTCAATTCCTCGAGTCTGCGCTGAATCTGCTGGTTCGTTGGATTCTCTGTTTTGAGCGTCTGCAGCACCGCCTTCGCGCCCTCGATGTTGCCCTGAGCGGCGAGCGCGTTCGCACGCAGCATCCCCGCCCGCAGGCGAAGCCGCGGTTCCGCTTGTGCGACGGGAAGCGCATCGAGGCGCTGGAGAGCGGTGGCCGGATCCTTGCGCACGTCCGTGTGCCATTCAGCGGCAAAGAGCTGCAGTTCGAGGTGATCCGGAAAGCGCCGTGCAGTCGCTTCGACCAGCGGGGTCGATGCGTCACCGGAGCCGGCTTGCCGATCTTGATTGGCTTGGTGATAGACGCCGGCGATCACGAGCCGGTTCAGGTCCGCGGGGTCACCGGAGCGGATGCCGACGCCGCCGGCGTAGGAGTACACCAGCTCGCCGCCGTGCTCCGCAGCTTCGTACAACACGATAAGGCCCGCCGTGCCGGCAAGCGCTGCCGCGATGGTCATGTGCCGTGCGTATCGACTGTTCGCGGCAACGAGCCCCAACGCGATCAGCTCGATGACCGTCACGCCGAGAAAGACATTCCTGGTCCGCACCCCCCATGCCTCGTGCTCGACCACGGCGGAGCGCGCGCCCGGCACCCGCTCCACGGGACCGTGAGCTTGCGTGCCGGAGATGACCGCCACGATGCTCGCCGCCGTCCCGAAGGCGATGAGCGTGGTCGCCGCGGCGCTCGTCCACCGCAATCGGCCGGTGAGCGAAATCAGCCGTAATACCACCCCCGCACCGAGCAGCGCCACGACGAAGTGGACGATTTGCGGATGGAGTGCCGCGATCGAAGGCATGCCCCTAACGTTAGCGCACGTTGGAGGCAAACCGGGTCGCGATCGTCGTGTCGAGTCGTTCCCCGGCCGCGCAGCGTGCCATGATACCGCCAGGCTCGCGGAGGCGCCCAGTGTCCTGGAGCGATGGGCGCGTGCGCGGCGTACAAAGAAACAGCCCGTGAACTCGAGAGCTCACGGGCTGTTTGCGAAAAATCCCCGGCAGCGACCTACTCTCCCACGCACCTACGCGCGCAGTACCATCGGCGGTAGCAGGCTTAACTTCCGTGTTCGGAATGGGAACGGGTGTGACCCTGCTCCTATGACCACCGGGAAACTGATTCCCGAATTTGGAGATTTCGAGATTTGGAGATCTGGAGAGGATTTGGAGATCACCAAATTTTCTCCAAATCTCCAGATCTCCAAATCTCCAAATTCGGAGATCTTGGTGTCTGGGATCCGCTTGGCGGGACCCGGCAATGCGAGCCGCGGCACGCGCCAAGACGGTCGTCCCAGAGCATCTTGTTGTAAAGAGCATCCGAATCTGGAGATCTCGAGATGTGGAGATTTGGAGAAGACTTGGAGATTTCCAGATTTTCTCGAATCTCGACATCTCGAGATCTCCAAATTCGGAGAACTGATACCCCGCAATATGTTGCGATAGTTATTTGACCACACACCCGCAGAATGCAAGTGAAATTGGTCAAGCCTCACGGCTGATTAGTAATGGTCAGCTGAACGTATTGCTACGCTTACACTCCCATCCTATATACGTGGTCGTCTACCACGAGCCTTTAGGGACTTGCGTCCAGGGAGATCTCATCTTGAGGAGGGTTTCACGCTTAGATGCCTTCAGCGTTTCTCCCGTCCGGACTTAGCTACCCAGCGCTGCCACTGGCGTGACAACTGGTACACTAGCGGTCCGTCCAACCCGGTCCTCTCGTACTAAGGTCAGACCCTCTCAAATCTCCTGCGCCCACCGTAGATAGAGACCGAACTGTCTCGCGACGTTCTAAACCCAGCTCACGTACCGCTTTAACCGGCGAACAGCCGGACCCTTGGAACCTGCTACAGCTCCAGGATGCGATGAGCCGACATCGAGGTGCCAA
>JBKPAJ010000177.1:0-29837 GCA_046726375.1 Acidobacteriota bacterium | reverse complement strand
GGTTCGACATTCCACTCCTACTTGCCCGTCGTCTTGAAGAAGTGCTTCGAATCAAAGATCCGCTTCGGGATCTTACCTGAGATCACCTGTGTGAGGTTCACCGCCTCGGCAACGCGGTAGTCGACAGCCAGGCTGGCCAGCGCGTACGCATCCCCTGGCGTCATCCCCTTCTCCTCCACCATGAAGTTCACGGCTTCCTGCACGGCAATGCGCAGCGCGCGATCCAGATCGACGTCGATGCCCATCACGATGTAATGCGTCGCCGTTTCGGCCCGAGGCGCGGTGATCGTCTTGCCCTTGTGCAGGACAAACCGCAACGTCGGCGTCAGCGAGTGTTCGATCGCGGTGCCGTCAACCTCGCCGTCGCCTTGAAGCGAATGACCGTCGCCAGTATAGAAGCGAGCCCCCGAGTGAAAAATGGGTAAGTAGAGCGTGCTGCCGGCGGTGAGGTCCTTGAGATCGAGGTTGCCGCCGAAGGGTCCGGGCGGACGAGAGCTTTGCATCCCGTGTGGCGGCGCGCCAATCGGCGGCCCTGGCACCGGCACCGGCGGCGCCACGCCCATCGTGCCCATGAATGGCGCCACCTCCACCAGGATGTTGTCGGCAAACAGGGCGACGTCTCGCCCCTTCACCTTCGCCGTTCGAATGAGCTTGCGCTCGCCGCTCGCGACCGGGTCACCGGGTGCGGTGCCCGGATAGCTTGGCGCCAGCACACCGCTGGTGGGTCCCGTATTGTTGATGCCGTACGGCACGCGCAGCTCCACGTCCAGAATCTGGATTTCGAGCATGTCCCCGGGCTCAGCGCCGTCGATGTAGATGGGGCCCGTAACGATGTGCGGACCGCGGCCGGCACCGGTGGGCTGACTTTCCCTCGTGGACCAGAAGTCGATCACGTCCGGCAGCACCTCATCGGCTGCCACGCCCAACTGACCGAGGAACGTCACCGGATGATCGGCCTGCGTGGCCCCGTGGTGCGACAGCGTGTCGATGCGCACGGTATCGCCAGATTTGATCTGGAGTGCAGGGGGCTTATCGACGAGGATCCAGCCCCAGGTGACCGTCTCCGGTCGCGAGGGAAGGAACCAGTCGTAATGGATCGTGGCGCTCCGCACGCTGCGGGAACTCACGTTCGTCGTCCCGAGCCCGCCTGTGAGCACTGCGAACGAGACGACGGAGAGCATCAAGACGAATCGACGAGTCGTTGTGCGTAATGTCATGACATGCTCCTTCCACACGGGCCCGAGAATAGCAGGTTCGAGCGGCGCCTCGACGCACGCGCCGCGAAGATCTCATGCAGGTATGATCCAGCCGCAGTTCCGCCGTAGATTCTCGTCTACATGCGGGCACCGGGCGGCGTTCTTTGCTTCACCACATAAGGTCCGTGCTTCCCTGGCTCGTTTGATGGTTCCTCAACGGGAGGTTGCTCGGGTGCGCTTGTCGGCGTTTCCGGTGTGTCGTCTTCATCAGACTTCCGGTCACGTTCGGGCCGGCGCCGCTGATCTGGAGGTTTTCCGGCGGGTTGGGCACGGTCATGGAGAACGGATTATTCACGTATCGTTCCGCCGCGGAGATCCGCGGGAGCGTTCCGAACCGTGGCGCGAACTAGTCCCCTGGAAGCGAGAGGCGTTGCATAAGTCCCGGAGCGCGGCGCCCGGATCGCAAGGCGCGCCGACCGCGCATATTGGGCATATGCAAGGGACAAGCAACGCTGCGAGCCGGGATGCCCCGCCCGGGAATTATGCGATGCATCTCGTTTCCAGGGGACTAGCGGCACGGCTCAGATTGGCGACGCGACAAGTGGGGCGGAGAATGAGTCAGGAGGCCGAAGATCAACCAACGCGGGAGAAGCTGCGCTGCAGGCACATTCGAGGTGCAGACGAACGCGAAGGTTCAAAGTGATCCTGCTGGATCCGCTCGCGAATGGTTCGCCGAACGAGCGCCAGTTCGTATCGGTCTGGTGTTGAGCGGCGGGGGCTTGCGCGGCGCAAGCCACGTCGGCGTCTTGCAGCAGCTCATCGCGCACGACATCCCAATCGACGTCATCGTCGGATCGAGCGCCGGCGCTGTCGTCGCGGCATACTACGCGGCCGTCGGCCTGACACTCGACGATCTCATCAAAGATGCAGAGAGCTTCCGAGGACGGCACCTCCTCGTTCATAGCCTGAACGTACGGTTGCGTGGGCGAATGGCTGGAGTGCTCACGAAGCTGAGCGGCCTCATTCCGGAACGTTTGACGCAGCTGGAAAGCGCAACGTTCGACCGGCTTTATCACAACGTGCGCGGGATCGGCGTGGCGTGTCACGATGTTGCCAGCGGTCGCCCGTGTTATTTCGCGTCCGGTGCCAACCGCGGTGTTCGCTTGAGCGACGTGGTTCGTGCGAGCGCGTCCATCCCATTTCTGCTTCCGCCGATCTGTGTGGAGTGTCCGAGCGACGAGACAACTTTACAGCTAACCGACGGCGGCGTGAGCGATTGTCTGCCGGTTGCCTTTGCACAGCGGCCGCCCCTCGGTGCGACACACCTGATCGTATCGGATTGTCGATGGTGCGCTGGCCGGAGACCTCCGAGTGAAGAACGTGTCGTGTACGTCAGGCCGCGACTTCCTTCGACAGGAACACTGTGGGCGCCTGCATCGACACTGGCGAGCGCCGTACGCGAGGGCCAAAGAGCGCTGACCAGCGAGATGCTGCACACCATTCACGGCTGGGTGCGGCGTGTGGCGACGTAATCGCGGCGTCAGCTGACAATGGGAACAGGCGGCGAGCGACGGCAGCGGCATTCGACAACGGATCGACGCCTTGTCCTGATGCCAGTGGGAATTCGTCGGCAGCCGGACGAGCTGCTGCTGGCGGCACTCAACCCGATCATTAGCGACGTGTTCGCAGCGACGGTGATCACAGCTGGCGCAATCTCACTGCCTGAAGATGCGTACAGCGCGCCCAGAAGGCAGTTTCACTCAACGATGCTGCTCGACACGTTGGCCATGCACAAACGACCGGAATGGTCACGGCTGCTCGGCATTGCCGATGCCGACCTCTACACGCCAGATCTGAACTTCGTGTTCGGTCAAGCCGATGCTCATCGTGGCGTGGCGGTGTTCTCGACGGCTCGGCTCCACACGCCGGATCGCAACCGCTTTGTGCATCGCGCAGCAACAGAGGCGATCCACGAACTGGGTCACACCTATCGTTTGCACCACTGCCGTGATCCTCGGTGCGTCATGTGGTTCTCGAACACCCTCGAGGAGAGCGACCGCAAGGGGACGCGCTTCTGCCCTGCTCATGCCAGCGAGCTGCAACGGGCGCTTGGCTGACAGCGCCTAAAGGTCGGGCTCCGCCTCGACGAGTTCGCGTGCCTGCTAAAAACTGCGTACGTGCTGGCGCCGTTGAAGTTACGGCCAGCGAAGCGACAGGCTCTCGTCGCCTTGATGTCGGTGCTGATCCCGCCTACACGCCTACGTCGAGTATTACCTGACATCGCGGACTCACCTGTCGCTCCACAAAGATGCGCCGGTCTCGCGACCGGCCGCGCCGCCGATCGAGGGCGACATCGTGGCGATTCCGCAGGTTGGTGGCCTGCACCACCGCTACCAACGCCGCGCCGCGTAACCGGCGCCACCCACTCACTGCAGTGGTAAGCACCGCTCCTCAGCGGCACGGCGAGCGCCTCACCTCATCTTCGAGTCGTCGTCCTCACATGTCTTTATGATGGCCTTGGCGTCCGCCAGGCTAACAAACCAGTGCTTGTTCAAGCACTCGTCGCGAAACTTCCCGTTGAAGCTCGCTGCGTACGCGTTCTCGATCGGCTTGCCCGGCCGAATGAACAATGTTCACGCCGTGCGCGTACGTCCAGGCCTCGAGCGCACGGCCGGCAAACTCCGGCCCGTTGTCAAGGACGATCGCGCGCGGCAGGCCGATCGTCACTCGCAAGTGCTCGAGCACGCGGACGACGCGTGCGCCCGGCAGGGATCGATCCACTTCGAGGGCGAGCACTCGCGCTTGAAGTCGTCCACGATGTTCGGCGTCCGAAAGGCGCGGCTTTGATCACGGTAAGTTCGCGGTCTCAAGCTGCGTCGCCCCGCTGGCGGCCAGCCTTTCGCGCACTCGATCGACGTCTGGCGGCGCGACGTACACCCCCAACAGCACGGATCCCTGCGAGATCGCACGCTGCAGGACTTCGGCACGCCCGGGTGGCACGCCGGCGGCGGTGAGGACTGACGCGAGGCTGCCGGCCGCGTGTCCCGCGGCTTCGCCGAACTCCGCCGCCAGCGGACCCGCCGCCACGATGGGTCCGATGCCTGGCATCACGAGGGCGACCGCCGCCAAGACTCGGCCAGCCAATTCTCCTAATCGTGCCGCCTGGGGAGAATGCTCGAGCTCGACTCCGGGCGTCGCGTCCATCTGATCAGCCAGAGCACGGGCATCCGCATGATCGTGTGCCACGACGGAGATGTGGTCGCTGCTGATACCGAGGGCATGAAGCGCCTGCGCCGCGTCGGCGGCCGCGGATGTAGTCGGAAACAGCGCGACAACGAGAAGATGAGACACGCAACGATCTTACGACCAAACGCGTGGGTGACCTGCCCGTGCACCGCAAGAAATCACGCCGCGACCGGGTCAAGCCGATACTCGCGACTTCCAAGGACTTCGCCGGCTTCAAGGGGCTGACAGTCGAGAACTGGTCGAAACGACACGTCCGCCCGAAGACCGAGCCAACATAAAATCGTCTCACCAATTCCTCCCCGCTGGACTTGCCGCAAGTACCCAGCCATGCATCGCTTCGAGCGCGAGGACGCGAAGAATCAACATGTCGAGCGTGCCCTGTACGAGATCATTCGGCTCGCTGATCAAAGGCTCCAGTCAGTTACTGACAGGAACGTCGCCTGCATAGACGAGAGAAGTCACAGAAAGTTCTGCTACGCTTTCGCTCTATCTCGCGGTTGATTCACCGGAGGAGCGCAGATGACTTGGTGGCAGGACGTCCGTTACGGCTTGCGCGTGCTCGCCGCAAGCCCAGCCTTCACGATCGTCGCGGTCCTGTCGCTGGCGATCGGCATCGGTGCCAATTGCGCGATCTTCAGCTTTGCCGACGCACTCCTCCTCCGGCCGCTTCCGGTCGCACGTCCTGACGAAGTGCTCACGGTTGGTTCGCGGTCGACGTTCGAGGCGTTCAACGCCAGCTCGCTGGTGTCCTCCTACCGCGACTACGTTGACATTCGCGATCGCAGCAAGAGTTTCGCCGGCCTCGCCGCGTTCTCGTATGTCACCGCCGGCTTTGCCAGCAGTCCCACGGCAACGCCCAAGTTGAAAAGCGGGTTGATGATCAGCAGCAATCTTCTTCCGCTGATGGGCGTTGAACCGATGATCGGGCGCACCTTCCGCCCCGAGGAAGATCAGGTTCCAGGTCGCGATGCCGTCGTCGTGCTCGGCCGCACGATGTGGGAGCAGGAATTCGGATCGGATTCCGGCGTCCTCGGCCGCAGCGTGCGCATCAACGGTGTCCCGTTCACGGTGATCGGCGTCACGCCTGGATCGTTCACGGGCATGAATCAGGTTGTGCGCTCCGATTTCTTCGTGCCGCTCATGATGTCGCCGCGCCTCGTCACCGATCCGAAAGCGGGTTCGCTCGAGGTGCGCGACAACAGAAATCTCAGGCTAAAAGGACGCTTGAAAGCGGGCACGACGCAGGCGGAGGCGCAGAGCGAACTGACGGCGATCGGAACGGATCTCGAGCGTGCGTATCCCGACACGAACAAGAATCGCCGATTCTTTGTTCAAACAGAGCTGCAATCGCGTGTCGCAGAAGATCCGCCAGACGCGATGCTCGTGCTGATGCTCTCAACCCTCGCGGTCGGAGTGCTGCTTGTCGCGTGCGGCAACGTCGCCGGACTGTTGACGAGCCGCGCGCCCGTTCGCGCGCGCGAGATGGCACTGCGTCTGGCGATTGGCGCTGGTCGCGGACGGATCGTTCGCCAGCTGATTACCGAAGGCCTGCTCCTGTCGATCGCCGGCGGAGCACTGGGCCTCGTCGTCGGATACGCCGGAATGCTTCTGTTCCGGCAGATCGAAATTCCTACAGAGCTGCCGATCATGTTCGGCTTTGAAATGGATCGCCGTGCGCTCCTCTTCAGCCTCGCGGTCGCGGTTGCGAGCGCCGTGATTTTCGGTCTCGTCCCGGCGCTGCAAGCGTCGCGCACCGATCTCACCTCAGTGATGAAGTCGGGCGACGCGACAGCGCCTGCACGTCGACGACGATGGGGAAGAGCCGTGCTCGCCACCGCCCAAGTCGCGGTCTCGGTCGTGCTACTTGTCGTCGCCATGTTCATGTATCGTGGGTTTCGCGAGCAGTTGACGGGCGGTCCGGGGTATCGGACCGATCACCTCATGATCATGGGGTTCGACACGAGTCTGATTCGCTACAGCGATGGCCAGACGCAAGCGTTCTTCGAGCAGGTCGCCGAACGGGCGCGCGCCGTCTCCGGCGTCACGGCCGTAACCATGACGACCTCGGTTCCGATGTTGAATGACTCGATTCGTGGCGTGGCGATCGTGCCGGAGGGATTTCAGCTCCCGGCTGGCAAGGATGACGTGAACACGCTGGCGTCGAGAGTGGACGAGTCCTATTTCGACGTCATGGGCATCGCGCTCCTCAGCGGACGCAACTTCACGCGTCATGACGACGAGAAGGCGCCCCGTGTCGCGATTGTCAACCAGCACCTCGCCGAGCATTACTGGACGAATCAAAACCCGATCGGCAAGCGCTTTCGTTTAAAGGCGGCGAACAACGAATGGGTCGAGATCGTCGGTGTTGCGAAGACGAGCAAGTACATCTTCATCGCCGAACCGCCGAGTGATTTCATTTATCTTCCGTACCGTCAGAACAAATCGCCATCTATGTTCCTGGTGGCGCGGTCGGTGGGCGATCCGGCGATGCTCGCGGCGCCGCTGCGCGATGTGGCCCGAACTCTCGACGTCAACATGCCGATCTTCCACGTGCGCACGATGGAAGCGCTCTATCGGATGCGCGCGTCGAGCGTCTTCAATGTCCTCGTCTCAACCGTCGCCGCGATGGGGCTGATGGGGCTCGGGCTGGCGATCGTCGGACTGTACGGTCTCGTTGCGTATGCCGCGACGCGCCGGACGCGCGAGATCGGCATTCGCATGGCGATTGGCGCCACGGCGCCGTCGGTGCTGCGCATGGTGCTGCGGCAGGGCGTTGTGCTCGCCGTCATCGGTCTGGTCCTTGGACTTGCCGGCAGCATTGGTGCCGGCCAGCTGCTGGCCGCGGCGTTTCCAACCGGCGACGATCAGAGCGATTTGATGTCGCTTGTGTTCGTCGCGCCCGTCGTGCTTGCGGTGACAGTGCTGGCGACGTACGTGCCAGCACGCCGCGCGTCACGGGTCAATCCGGTGGACGCGCTGCGCTATGAGTGATGGTTTGCTCAGTCTTTCCGCAAAATTGAGACGGGCATACGGCGGAGCGCCTGAACTCCGGGCAACTGCGTCGCAGCAACCGCCACGAGCGTAACGATTCCGATCACGGTGCCGGGAGACACGGGGCCGAACGGCGTGACACCAAACAGCGGCGACTGAACGATACTCCCAATGCAGACAATTGCGCCGATGACCGCGGGAGTGGTCCGGCAGGTCGGCACCACACCAGCAAACATCGTCGCGCTCATGAGAAAGTCCCGGCGCGAGACAGTGACAGCGTCTGACATGGCGTAACCCTGCCACTTGGCGGATAATTCGCGGCACAAACCGGCGACAGCGAGCCGGCCGAATGTCGGTTTTTTCGGAGGTCCCATGTCGAAGGTGCTGCTTCTTGGCGCCGCCGTAACCGTGTGTCTGGCGACTGGATCTGTGGCTGCCCTCACGGCGCAGTATGACTACCACCGGACGGCCGCGGAAATCGTCTGGCGCGGCACGCAGGCCCTCAAACTGTGCAACGGCCTGTTTGTTTCCAACCGAACGGTCGATCAGATTTACGCACAGGAGCTCGCGGGCCTGGGAACGCCGGCGTCGCGGGCGCACACGGACATCGACGCGCAGCGCAAGACCGTCGCCATTGGCGTCGGCGCGGGCGATTCAATGCCCGTCATGCGGGCGGCGTTTCGGCAGGGAATCGGCTGCGTCGTGATGGCACCCGATCAGACGTTCGCGGATGTCGACAAGCTTCCGTTCCTCGACATGCCCCCGCTCGCCGGCGATCCCGCCACGCTCCCCTGGCCCGAAGGCGATCGGATTGATAACAAGCGGATTGCGGCAGGCGTTGACGATTCCGCGTTGAAGCGCGCTGGCGACTGGGCATTCGATCGTGTGACGCACGGAGGTCACCAGGGACAGGTCACGCTGAGTCTGCTCGTGATTCACGGCGGCGACATCGTTTACGAACGGTACGCGCCGGGCGTGAACATGCACACACGGACGCGCACGTGGTCGACGGCAAAGAGCATCACGTCGACGTTGGTAGGCATGGCAGTGGACAAGGGACTGCTGAAGCTCGATGAGCCATTGCCGTTGAAATGGCACCCTGCCGGCACGGATACCGCACCCGATCCGCGCCGGAAGATTACACTTCGTCACGTGCTTCACATGTCGAGCGGCCTCTACCCGGTGGATAACGACCTTGGCCATGTGATCGGGTCACCGCTGTCCTACTGGGGCGGTGCGAACTCCGCCGATGGCGCACGCGACCGCGGCCTCATTCGTGAACCAGGCACGAGCTGGGATTACGAGAACTACGACACGCTGCTCGCGGTGCTTGCTTTGCGTACAGCGCTCGGCGACGAGAAGACGTACAAGGAGTTTCCGCGCCGCGCGCTCGTCGATCGCATCGGGATGCGAAACACGATTGCGGGAATGGATCGCTTCGGCCACTACGTGCTGAGCAGCCAGGTTTACACGAACGCGCGCGATCTCGGTCGTCTGGGCCTGCTCTACCTCGATCGCGGCAAGTGGAAGGGCGAACAGATCCTGTCGGAGTCGTGGGTCGACTTCGTCCGAACGCCGGCGCCTGCCACTCGTGACCGCAGCCGCGAATACGGTGGTCACTTCTGGCTGGTGCCTGACAGCCGAACTGATCTCCCGCAAGACGCCTACTCCACCAACGGTGCACGCGGCCAATACACCATCGTCGTACCCTCCTACGACCTGGTCGTGGTGCGACGAGGCCTCGATTTCCGCACCGGCGGCCGCGGCCTGTCGCAGTGGGACCTCCTGGCGCAAATCATCAAGGCGTTTCCTGGACGCAGAGGCGGCGCGAAGCTCCCGGTTGCGACGTCCTGAACCGGCCAACTGGAGGATCGCGATGGCCAGCGCAAAGCTGAATCGGCGTGCATTGTTACGCGGGGGACGAGATCTCGGCGGCCTTGTTGGCTTGTCAGCACTGCTGCGTGCGGGACCTGAGTCTTGCGATCCATTCGTTGACCAGCGTGCCGGTAGGCGACGGATCGCGTGCCGCTACGGACGTCTATCGATCAATCGGCGTGCGGCCGCTCATCAATGCGCCGGGACGGTCGAAGAACTGCACGTCGAAACCGTGTACGGCGGCCCCGGCCAACGGCGTTACGCCCTATGCCATCAGTTTTGCTACCGTACTTGCGCCTGGTTTTCACAATTTCTCGCTTCGAGGGCAGACCTATGCCGGCGCGACGCCCGGGGTGTTCGGACAGACCTCTGCCGGACTGCTGACAGTAGTCGTCGTCAAGCAGTAAGAGTCCCGGCCGCGGATCGGCGTGCCCGGCAACGACGATCCGCCCACGCACGACCCTATGACCATCATCTGAGGAACGACGTCGAGCGAACACCTGCCTCGAGAACGTCAAGCGGATCGCCCGCGACCTACTTACTTACGGTGGCACGATGCGGTGCATGCGGGCGTAAGCAATCAGCTGACCGAGATGTTCGTGACGAGTATGGCCACATCCGCCGCCGATCGATCTTCGTTGACTCCAGCTTGCCCGAGTCCCGCCGGCATCGCGCCTTTCCGATGGACCCAGAGCTCACGCCCACCGTGACGTTCGAGGGACACGTGACAGTGGTCGCTAAAAAATACTCAATTCTGCTGATGGCCGGCGTCCGTTCGACTTCCTACCATTCCTGCCCACGACACGTGGGCCGCTGACGAATTTGACAGGAAAAGTGGAGGACTGAACCATGAAGACCCAAACAACCAAACGGTCGATCAGCGTTGTGACCTTCCTCGGGCTGTTGATGTCATTCATCGCTGTCGCATTGGCGCGGTACGCCGCTGCGGAAGGTGAGCCGGCCTCCCTCGCTGCCCCAGCGGGCGGCGATGCCGTCACCGTCTGGAATGCAAACGCTGGTGTGGCTGCGACCGCGGCCTGCCTCGCTCCCCTCGACAACCCACTCCACGAATCGCGCATCTACGCCATGATGCACGTGGCCATCCACGATGCCGTCAATGCCATCGACCGTCGCTCTCGTCCTTACGCCCTCGATGTGCAGGCGGAAGCGGGCGCTTCTCCTGATGCCGCCGTTGCTGCGGCGGCACGAGATGTGCTGGTCGCCCTCTTTGCTCAACTGCCTCTCGAGCTCCACACGCAGGCTTGCATCGATGCAGGCGTAGCCAGCGCCGAAGCCGCCTATGCAGCGGCGCTCGCCGCGATCCCCGATAGTCAGGCCAAGGCGCAGGGTATTGCGGTGGGACAGGCCGCTGCTGCCGCGATCCTCCACCTGAGAGCCGACGACGGCGCGGTTGGGCCGTTTCTGAACCTCGCGTGCCCGCAGGATACCGATCCTGGCGAGTATCAGTGCACACCGGGTACGCCGTTCATCGTCTTTGAGGTGTGGGAAAACGTCATGCCCTTCGTCCTGCAGGATAGCTCACAGTTTCGCCCGGGGCCGCCTTACGCCGTGGACAGGCAGAAGTACACGGCGGACTTCAACGAAGTGAAATCTCTCGGCGGTGATGATGTCGCCACGCCCAGCGCACGCACTGCCGACCAAACCGAGATCGCCCTCTACTGGTGGGAAAGCTCCCCGCTGAAGTGGAACCGGATTGCGAGAACCGTTTCCGCCGACCAGGGACTCACTCTGTGGGAGAACGCCCGGCTGTTCGGGCTGCTCAACATGGCTCTTGCGGACGGCTACATCGCCATGGTCGATTCCAAGAACCATTACAACTACTGGCGACCGATCACCGCTATTCAGACAGGAGACACTGACGGCAATCCAGACACGCTTGGTGACCCGACGTGGACACCATTGCGCCCGACTCCTCCGGACCAGGACTACGTCTCGGGTCACTCGATTGAGGGGGGCGCGGGTGCTGAAGTGTTGAAACAGTTCTTCGGCACCGACCAGATCAGTTTCCAGGACTGCAGCATGACGCTTCCTGCTGGTAGCACCTGCAGCGATGCGACGGCGATATTCCGCATGTATACCAGCTTCTCCCAGGCGGCGGCTGAGAACGCGTATTCGCGCATTCTCATCGGGTATCACTTCCGCAAATCGATCGAAGAAGGGACCGAATACGGTCGAAAAATCGGCCGGCGCGCCGCCAACCTCTACCTGCGTCCTGTGCACTGACTGATGTCCGCGGGGGGGTAGTCAATCTGTTTGATGTCGCGGATCGTCGCAGCGTGGCCATTGCAGGCGACCGTGCGCCGAGAACGACGTAAGATGGGTGCGCGCTTTTGCTGCCTCTTGGGCGGAGTGCGTCCGCGCCGAAACCTGAATGCTCCAACCCGCCTCCGCGATTACGTGGACACTGCTCCTGATGCCGTAAACGCGTCCGTGACACTCTGGACCGTTCCGAGCACGCCAGTATTCCCCGAACGGCTCCACGGGCGCAGCGTGCTCGCCGTCAACGGCGTATACGCCGGCGACGGCCGACGCGGCGAGCAGATCCTCGCTGCCATCCGGGCATTCGGCGATCCAATTTTCGATGTGTTGGAACCGCTTCCGTACACGTCAGTTCAGCGAATGGTCGATGTCTTCTTCCCGCCCTGTGAGCTCCGCTATTACTGGAAGGGACTCTATCTCGACGGCCTGCGCGAGGCGGTGATTTCGGGCCTCGCCACTGCGTTCGCGCGTAAACCGTCGCCGCTCTCGATGCTCGTCATCTGGGCGCAGGGCGGCGCGCTCACTCGCGTCAGGCCTGGCGATACAGCCGTTGGGGCCCGCAACAGCCCGTTTCTCCTGGAGATCCTGGCAAACTGGCAGGAGCCGGAGCGCACCGACGCGAATATCGCGTGGGCGCGCGCCGTGTTCGAAGACATGCACCGGTGCTCACGCGGCAAGCCCAACTTCAATTTCCCAGGTGTCGATGACGACATGAAGGCGTTCGTGAATGCGGCATTCGCGGAGCAGTACGAGCGGCTCCTCCGCGTCAAACGAAAGTACGACCCCGCCAACGTGTTCCGGGTCAACCAGAACATCACATGAACGGCGCTGTTCGTTGGCCCGAGTGATGTCGCCTCACCGAGCTCCGCAACCAACATTGCCACAGCCGTTAATCCCAACCGACCAGCGGCTGTCTTTAGCATCTCGCCGAGATTTCCGACTACTTGCAGCAGACCGTCACCGGGTGGAACCACGATCCGATCCTGACCTGCATGAGGATTGACCCTTCCAGTACGTAGACCAGCGCCGGCGCATGATGCGTATGCACCGGGTCCGTTCCTCCTGGCGGGAACTCGACTGTGATCATTACATGCCGCGGACACCGCGGCGAGCTTGCTCGGTGAAAGGGACAGTATGAGAATCGTCGTCATCGGCGGCACTGCGTTCGTTGGGTCAAAGCTCGTCACGAAGCTCAGTGCCGAAGGCCACGAGGTGGTTCGAAGGGCCGCGCAACTGGAAGTTCTGGACTGACCCGCCGCGACATTTTGCGAGGAGGGCCTCGCTTTTCGCGGCGTCCATTGGCATCCCTTCGACAAGACTCTCGGCGACCGCGCTGGCTGCAAGCAATCGCGCTTCGCAGGCCGATCAATCAGGAGACACGCACATGAGCACGATCACGGTAAAGGATGGCACGAAGATCTACTACAAAGACTGGGGCAAGGGTCCAGTCGTAACCCTCTCGCACGGATGGCCCCTGAACTCCGATATGTGGGACGGCCAGATGATGTTCCTCGCACAGCACGGCTTCCGAATCGTGGCACACGATCGTCGTGGCCATGGCCGATCCAGCCAGGCTTGGTCTGGAAACGACATGGACGGGTATGCCGACGATCTCGCAGCGGTGGTCGAGGCCTTGGATCTCAAGGACATCACGATGGTGGGCCACTCGACTGGCGGCGGAGAAGTCGCGCGCTACATCGGACGGCATGGCACGAAGCGTGTGGTAAAGGCGGTCCTCATCGCCGCCGTGCCGCCGCTCATGGTGAAGACTGCAGCCAATCCGGAAGGACTCCCGATCGAAGTCTTCGACAGCCTGCGAGGCGCCTTGGCCAAGGACCGCTCGCAGGCCTACAAAGATTTCGCTCTCATGTTCTATGGCGCCAATAGACCTGGTGCGCAGGTGTCGCAAGGCACGCTGGATCAGTTCTGGCTCTGGAGCATGCAAGCCGGCCTCAAGAACTCGTACGACAGCATCAAGGCCTTTTCTGAAACCGACTTCACTGAAGACCTCAAGAAGTTCGATATCCCGACCTTGGTCATGCACGGTGAGGACGATCAGATCGTGCCCGTCAAGGATTCGGCGAAGAAGTCAGCAAAGCTGATCAAGGGGGCTGTGGAAATCTACTATCCGGGCCTGCCGCACGGCCTCACCGCCACGCATGCCGATCTCGTCAACCGCGACTTGCTCGCGTTCTGCCAGCAAGGCCTTGGGGCTTCAGTTGGCGGCTGAGGTCATGGGGGAGAGGGCCACGGGGACGAATTCCGCCCTCTCCGCCATCCGGCTCGCCGCAACCCGATGGAATGAGGTGACGGAGGCGACGCTTGCGACGCAGTAGCGGCTCGTTCATCAGGTTCTCGCCGTTGCAGGTCAAGACGTCGAACGCCAAAAGTAGGGCGCGGCCCGATCGAACAGCAAGTCCAGAATTCGTTGGTTGACGAGCGCGACAGGCACTCCGTTGCGATTGCTGGTCGTGAATTCGCGTCCCTGCAGCACTGGGACGTCGAGCATGGCCAAGTAGCGTGGCCCGACGACATCGATGTCGGCCGTAATCGAGCCCGGCGACGCCATCGCTGCCCACGATGGTTCCGAGTTTCGGTGGCATGTCGTCTTTCGCTCCTCTCTTGCGATCTCACTAATAAGCACTCTACTCGCGTCTTTCGCGGAGGAACGAACATGGTTAGCATTTTTGTCAAGATCGACGGCATCAGAGGTACGGGAACAGGCGCTCACCAAGGCTGGTTGAAGGCGGAGAGCTTTGCCGCGACGCAGTCGCGCAATGGACAGTTGATGAGACTCCAGGATGCGGCGTCTCAGGCGCTGTTCCGCATGTACTCGAACAGCACCCAAATTCAGCGCATGACGATTGATGCGGTGCGCAGCGGCAGCACGATTTGGCGCGCCGAGTTATCGGACGTCGTGATTAGCGGCTTGCAGGTGTCAGCCAAGCCGCAACCGACTGAGTCGCTCGAGCTGAACTTCCTGGGCATCAAGACCGTGGTGGGCGTCGGTCTGACGGCGCCTTCCACGTCAGGAAACGGGCCGGGTCGCGCGTGGAGTTTTGATCTCCGCCGTCCAGCGTAGATCGCGCAGGCGTGCAGCAGAGCGAGCGCGCGCGAGGCACGTACACCGCGTATAAACTGCGCGGACGGCCGATGGCTCGAGCACGCTGACATCGCATTCCGCCTAATCGCAGAAGGCAACATGAAGCCGGAGAGCGTTGCCTATCGGATGCTCTGCACCTTCTGGAATTTCCCCGAGGCGAACGACCTTTGCTTGGGGTACACCGCCAACGGCACGCGGGGTTCAGGGGAGGACGAGAATACGCGGCGCGTATCGGTGAGCCCGGACTTCGTGCTCGGGGGGATCACGGCTGCGACGCGGCGGCGATTCGACGCGGACTGCGGGCGCGGCATATCGTGAAGTGGCTGGCCATGCGCACCGCCGCGCATGGGAGTAGCTTGGGCCGATGGCGGTGGGTCGTCGAGCGGGCGTTTACTGTGCTGAATCAGTTTCGCCGGGTCGCTTTTAGCGCAGCATCGCGCGACTCACAGAGCGGCCAAATTTTTTCGCAAATTTTTTGCGTTTTTTCTGTTTCAGTGTGGGCACCGGGCACCGACAAGGGTGTCCATCTCGAAGCGTGGAACGGTGTCTGCGCGAACACACGTTCACACGAATGCCTAGGTCTTAGATACCACGATCGCGATCATCGCCGGCCTCGAGCCGACTTGAGCGAACCAGGTCACGCGTGATGCCACGCAATCAAATTCGATCTCATAATGCCCTGCTGGCAGAGGCGGGAGCGTCAGGCGTCGCCGCCTTGTCTCTCCGGGCTCGAAATCGCATGGCACATCGCTGAGCGGCTCGAGAGCGAAATCAAAATCGAGCATGCGGCCTGTACCGTCATAGAGATGTGCGCCCAGGTTAACACCACCGTACTCGGCGTCGGACGAGAGCCACCGAGCTCGCCCGGCATTCGTCACGACTACGTCAACAACGAGCGGAACGTGCTCAATCGTTCGATCCGTGGCAAGCGTCGCCTGAACCTCGCAGGCCAGTCCATCGACTCCTCGACTATCAATCTGCGCGATTCCTTCTTTCAGTAGCAAGAAGCTCCGCACGTGGCGGAGGAAAATTCGAGTCGATGTAAGCCAACGCTCAGTCGTCTGTCCGCCGGCGAGAAAGTCCGCATATTCCGCAAGCGACACATAAAAGGGCGGGCCCTGGAACAGCGCCATCCTTAGCTCTTTGAATCCGTATTGCTGCGCCATTCGCCAGATGGAATGCACATCAATATCGTTCTCGACCACGCCGTAGGTTCGCATCTCGAATTGCGACATTGGTGCGCGCGAATGGAGCGCTCCTGGCTCAGTGAAGGCTGCAATGCCTCCGGGCTTTAAGACGCGGCCCAGTTCTCCTAGAACTGTGTCCGGATTCGGAACGTGATGAAAGGCGTCGAAACTCAAAATTCGATCAACACTGGCGTCCGGCAGCTCGATGTGGCGGCCATCAAACTCAAGAAACTCAGGCACCGGACGGTTACCGATAACTGGCACGCGCTCATACAGTTCACGCGCAATCCGAAGTGCCGTGAATGACACGTCCAGCAGGATGACTCGGCAGCCAAGCTGCGTGAGCCACCGCGAGAGCCAGCCGGTGCCGGCGCCAAACTCCACGACAGTCATTCCGGGTGTCAGCTGCAACCCATGGAGAAGTGTCGCGACATTGGCAAGCAATGACGGCATTTCGGCCGGCCGACTAAAGGGCTTGGCGAGATGTTCCTCCCAATCCGACAAGGACGCAAAGTATTGTTCGGCTGCGCTATTAAGCTCGTTGACCGACGAGTTCGCGATCAGTCTCTTTACGTCAATCGAATGATTCTGGTTGCCTTGCACCACGCGTAACGTCGTGCCTGGTAAAGAACGGCCCCGTTCGTCTCTACCTGTAACGGACGGCAATGGCACTTCGGCGAAAATGACGGCGCTGGTCAGTTCCCGCTCGTGCTCAAACACGATGTGCGTGGCCGGAATGGACATCGTCTCGCAGGCACGCAGTACGGTGTCCAGGTCATAGGTGTGACTTGGAATGAATGGTTCATCGAACGGCTTACCGCGAGCGATATTCGCAACTTCATTCACGAACGGTACACATCGGCGGGCCCAGCGAGTGAATCGCAAAGGACCACTCGCCGTCGTGGAAAACGGCAGATGAAAGACGCCGATACCTCCTGAGGCGATTCGTGCCAGAAGCGCATTGAGCAACGCAATCCCATCGTCACGCGGAAGCAGTTGGAAGACGCAAAAGCAAATGATGAGGTCGAATGTTCTGGTGGATGAGAAGAGTTGCGAGGGCGTGAGGAACTCGATATGCGCTACGCCGTGCCTCTCCGCTTCACGCCGACCGAGTTCCAGCATCGTGGGAGATCGATCAACTGCCGTAACGGCTCCCGGCCGTTTCGCCAACGGAATCGCGAGCCGGCCGATGCCGGACCCGTACTCGAGTATCGACATCGGTGAAAAGTGTGGCGCGACTCGCTGCTCAATGACATCAAATATCCAATCGACGATTTCCTGGCCGCTGTCAAAGAACTCGACTTCATGCTCGTGGGTCAAGTTTGCGCGAAGGAATTTTGGCGACGTCAGTACAGCGAAGTACGGCTCTCGTGCGGCGAAGGCTTCAAACCGAGGGTCGGATTTGTCGGTCACGAAGGCTTTTTACCAAGGGACATGAAGTCGAAGCAACCTGTCAGGAGCGCGACGCGCTGATCGCGCGCGTGACTCGGTGAGGCGCGCGGCGATCGATCCAGCCGGACATCGAACGCGGGCGGTCTTCGAGCGCGAGAATGTTGTGTCGTCGGCGGATCTTCGCACCTACGCGCGCAGGCTCGACACGGCAACGGATGCGTCGCCGAAGCCGGAAGGGCTAATTCCTGTGACGTCGCGGGTTAGCAGGAACTCGATTCCGCTTACCTGACAGACACGCGCGACGTGTCAACGCGCGAAGACCAACGTCCAAGGTGGGGGCGCAAGGCCGAACCCTTGAACCCCCTCCTTCTGAAATGCTGAACTTGGAGCCTTATTCGGCCACATTTATTCGGCCCAGATTACGTGCGTGAAGATCCGGTGTCCATTGCCGAGATCGAGCTCATACAGCTCCGTCCGGCCGCCGTTGGTGCTGCGGATCAGCAGCCCGAACTGCTCGCGCGCCACCTGCGCCGCCCGAGCGCTTTTCGGCAGCTGCACCGCGGCCGTGTTGCTGCCGTCGAGGTGACGGTAAATGGTTTCGAGCTGCGCGTAGTCGTGCTGATTGGGGTGCTCGTTCGACGGATCGTTGTTGCTCACGCCGCCAGCGCCGCCATCAGGATCATTCGTGTAATCCATGCACGACCCGAGGTTGGCGTTGTTGTTGGTTTCGTCCTGGTGATCGAGACCGAAATCGTGCCCGACTTCCTGGCAGATCACCATCTGGCGCCAAGCCGGCGTGTTGTAGTTGGCGGTGTTGAAGTAGCTGTCGTTGACCTTCGTGATCGCCTGATAAATGTGTCCGCCGCTCACCCAGATGCGTGCGATGCCGAGCCACTGGTTGAATCCGTAGGCGGCGTTGCACACCTCGATGCGTCCGGCCGTCGGTTTACACGTTTTTGGGTTGCTCGCGCCGCCGTTGACCTCGTCGAGGGCGAGCACTGTGGACTGGTTCCAGTCAGACACCGCGGTTGAAAGGTAAGAGTCCCAGTTTGCATCCACGTTGTCGCCGATCTCGAGCGCGACCGGATTGCTCGTGCGCGCCCAGTGATATCCGCCCCACGAGTGGTTGGCGAACATCGAACCGCTTGCCACGACGCTGAAGATGGCAACGGCCATCGGACGTCGAATTCCCGACAGTTTGATCATGTGTTCCCCCTGACATTCGCGATGGAGCCGCGAGCGCGCAGCCTAACATGGCGTACACGGCGCCGTGGTGTCGCGTTGCATAATTTCGCGAGCACGTCGCGCCGCGCGTAAGGGAAACCACACCGACGTGTTTACGGCCAGCTTGCGATCGTGTCCAGTAGCGCGAGTGGCGCACAACCGGGCTCCGGGGACCAGGTCCAGCGGAATAATCGGACGCGCCGTGCTCACGCTTGTTGGCGGCGCGTCCTCCGAGACTCGACTAGCGGAAGGGTGTCGTCGGTCCGCTGTCGTCCGGCTTGATGCGGACCTGCCTGCCGACGCTCGGGACCACGTCTCCCTTTCTTTTTGTGCGGGTGTCCTGGCGCGCGAGGCACGGTGGTTCGCGTCACGGCGGCAAGACAGGTACCAAACCGCGCGCGGTAAGCATCAACGACTGCTAGGAAATCAACTCGTAGAGGTTGACGGCTGACGTTACGACGTGCGAAGGGTGGATTCCGGTTAGCGTAAAACCGCTGACGTTCGAGACGGCAAATGCGATGAACGATTATCTCGAGCCTTGGCGGCGGTTAGACCAACGAAGACTAACGAGAGACGTACACCTGCCTCACATGAGGCCACGTCTTCGTTTGACTTCCTCCGTTACGATCCAAAGGTGAAGCTCGTACTGCTCGCCTTCGAGGTTGGTCACCGACACTGTCTTGTCGGGCTTCCAGTCACCCATTGTGAAGCGGTGTGACACCACGCGCGTGCCCACCTCGAGGTCCTTCCACAGAATCGGCCGGATAAGCATGTTGAAGTGATCGCCCATATAGAGAAAGACCACTGTCGCCTCTGACAAATCCTGAATGTCCAGTGCGTCGCCCTGCCGGATTTCGATCTTGCCTTCGAGACCTGCCTCCTTGACTCTGGCGCGGGACTCGGCAACCCGCTCCGCGTCGATATCGATACCAACGCCTTTTCTGGCGCCGCTCTTGACCGCGGCGATCGTGATGCGCGCGTCACCACAGCCTGGTTCGTACACGACATCTGCCGCGGTCACGCCGGCTAATTTGATCATCGCGTCGACGACATGCTCCGGCGTAGGGACGTACTGGACTTGCACACGATCGTTCGGATCGTCCGCCGTGAGATCAACGGCGACTCGCTCGCCGGCGCGGAATGACACGGTCTTGCTGCGCGTCATCTGTGTGTAGGTATTCGGCCGCCATGTTGCGGTAAACGTATAGCGGTACGTAACCCCGGTCTGGAGTGGCGAAGTCTCGAACGTGCGGGAAGTGCCAGTGCCCGCGATCACCTCGCCCTGGACGGAGAGCTCAGTTTCGTCGTGCGGAACGGTCACAGTTATGCGGGATGTGACCTGGGTCGCAGCGGGCGTCGCCGCTTGAAGAGAAAGAAGTGCAGGTGCGCGTCCGGGCGCCGCGGTGCCATGCGTATCGAATACGAGCACCGCGCTGACGAGCAGCCAAATGAGTTTCATCGCCACGGCGCCCTACGTCCGAGCCCGCTTGAAGTAGAACTGCCTTGTCTCCGGCAGCGCGACGACACCAACCAACTCCCACCCTTCCGCTCCCAGCGCGTTCAGTTCCTTCTCCGAGACCGCACTTTGGACGATGACCTTGTATTGCCAACGCTGCTTCTCGTACACGTAGACCATCTGCGGCTGGACCGGGGAGAGTTGAGGATTTTCCGGCTGTGGTCGCTGGGGAAAGGGATGCTGCGGTGGATCTGTCAGTCTAATCAGCATGACACGTCTCGAAGGAGTGGCTCCGGCCCGGGGCATTCTTCGCCTGAAGTTCTTGCTCTAAGGTTACTCCCGTGCAGTCGCCAAGTGGCGAGCGATCTCGTGACGAGCAGTCGGTCAGTCAGTCCGGCATTAATCGCGACGGAAGGTGTTGGTTGCGGGGGCGCGCAACCGGCGCTACTTGCAGTTGTGAAGCGGGGCGGCGTGAGACTCATCAAAGGGGATACAACCGCCGCCTGCTGAACAACGCAAATGCACTCGTCGTACTCGGCGCTGATTTCAGGGGCAATCGCATCGCGGAGCTCGCTCCCTAGCACAGTGAGCCCGGCGAACATGCTCAGATTCCAGAGTCCCCAGCTCACGGACAGGGCGGCGCCAGTGCGTGCGTCCCCACGGTGAAGGTGCAGCCAAAGTTCGGGTCTGCCACGACCGCAGGCGTCAGAATATCGTCGCCGGCCGGCTTCACGCCGTTGCCGACCCAGTTCACAAGGTCGGCGAACCCCCGCTCCATTTCCGTCGTGGCAAAGCCGCAGTGGTTGACGTCGCGGATGGCGCGCGTAACGAGCTGGTCGCCGTCGCCGTTCGCGGCTGCGCGACGAGCGTAGATCTGCTCCATCGAAAACGGCACGAAGAGGTCGCCCAGCGTGTGCATGGATAGCACCGGTATCGAGAGGTTTCCTTCGATCGCCGGGACCCCGGCGAGGCCCTTCTCATGCCTGGCCTGCGGGTCCAGGTCAATGCGGAGGATGCCGGCGTTCAGCGCAAGCTCCGCGGCGGAAAGCGCCGGGTCAGAGTCGATTTGGTAGACCGTATCGACATTGGTCCGAGTCCCTGCGGCAGAACCAACACCCTGGCCAAGGAGGAAGTTGCCTCCTGTGGCCGAGAACTGGAACGCCTGCTCGAACATCGGACGGTCACCGCCGCTCAGGTTCTCGACGACGCTGGCAAACGTCTGGCCGAGGGGCGTCAATGTCGAGGGGAAGGGCGTTCCGAACAGCGCCCTCAGCTGAGGAACGATGGTGGTCGTGTAGTCCGCCGGGAAGGGGAACGGCACGTCGAAGCCGGCGAGCTCATGGGCGACAAGATGGTTCTCGACGAAATAGTCGAAGAGCTTGTTATCGCCCATTACTCCGCACATTGGCATCGCGCCGTCGTAGGCGTTGGGATACTGCTCGATGGCAACGCCGGTAATATGGCCACCCATCGAAGTGCCGGTGAAGTATACGCGGCTGGGCTTGCCCACGAGACCATTGAACCGTGTGCCCAGGTCATGCGTGTCCTTGACTCCCTGGGTGACGTCGTAGCCGTTGGTTGCGTAGCTCGAAGCGGCCCACGCAAAACCGTTCTCGATGAGATATCGACGGATCGGTGGGTCACTGACTGTGAGCTCGAGGCCGGAGCCGCGAAAGCCGTGCGCGTATAGAACGAGCTCACCGTTCCAGTTCTCGGGCACTTCGATTCTGTAGCCCGCCCCGCCGTGCACTCCCCAAAGGCGGTTCGTCGTAGTGCCGGCGAGGGCGTCGAATGGCAATTTTGTTTTATCGACAAAGAACTGCGGCGGTTGGTCGGCCTTTACCGCAGCCACGCCCGACACCACGAACAAGAACAGGGCGGCGACGAAGCCGACCCCCGCTCGTGCCAGGACACCGTTTGCAACGGCAACCAAGCGGTGCTTCCGCATGCTCTCCTCGCTCTCTAGATGTTCGGAATTGTTTGTGCGCGGATACTAATCGTGCGTGTCAAAGAAAGTCAATTCAGGAAAAATTGAAATACCGGGCTACCGCGTCATCTATCGCGAGGCGCACGGTCTGCTCGCGGAGAACCTGCTCCAGCTGATCATGCGCTGCTAGGAAGGGGCCTCCGGCAACATCGCGGAACCCTGCCGCCAGCACGTCATGCCAGATCCGCAGCCCAGTTCGAATGGCAGCATCTGCCAAGGAATCCCATTGCGGAGCGCGAACAGAATACGCACGCTACAGCTCGGGGCGTGTGGACGCAGTCAACTCGAATATCGGCGCATCGTGAGCACAACGGCCAGCAACAAGACCAATGCAGCGAGCCACACGATCAATGCCGCGAAGCCGATATTCCAAAGCGGGGCCTGCCGCTGGCCCAAATGAGCAGAATTGAAGCGGCCAAGCCGAAGGCACACGCTCCGAGCACGACAAGGAGGAACACCAGCATGTGGCTCGCGGTTCCGTGATCTTCTCAAGACAACATCCACAACGCCAGGCGCGCACACACTGGGCCGTCCGAGGCGTTCAGCCGACAATCAACTTAATGGCGGAGGAAGATTGGGTATGGCCTTTCCATCGTCAGATTTCGGTTAGAAATCGATTCGAAACGCGGAGAGTCACTATGAGCGACGACACTGCGGCCGCGTATACGAGTTCGATCGCTTTCTGCTCAACCCGGCTGACCTTGTCTTGTTACGCGAGGGCCGCGCTGTCGCACTCACTCCGAAGAGCTTCGACCTGCTCGTAGCACACTTCCCGCTGCTCGGCCGTCAAGGGCGTTGACTTGCTCGCGGCGTCGCGAAGCGATCGCGGCACGTAGCGCAGTCGAGCGTCAGTCAAACCGCGGGTCGGATCGATCAGCGCTTGCATGATCCGCAGCGTCGGCGTCACCGACGTGTGGTTGCGAGCAAACCGCGCGAATAGCGCGTCGGCCCCACGCTCGCGAAACTGCCGCATCGCCTCCGGCAGTTTCGGCGAGAGCATCGGCTCGTCGTCGCCGCCTCCGCCCAGCGCCGTCGCGAATGTCCCCTCGAACATCGTTTCCGTGTGCTCGATTAACTGCCCCGCATCGGAGGCTTCTTCCGGCGACACAGTCAGCGGAATGTGACCGACAAGTGTGAGGCCCTGTGCTTTCGCTTCCTGTGCAACCGCGAAGTAATCGTCTCGCGGCACGCGGCGATGGACCTTCACGAAGTCCAAGCCCGCGTATTTGAGCGTGCGAACGACACCTCCAGCCTGTTCCGGCCCGCCTGTCGCAATTTGCCACGGATTGGAGGCGCGGCCATTGAGACCAGGCGACAGTGCTCGAATGCGGGCTTTCGATTGCCCTCACGCGAGGGTTGGGCTGCGCTGCCATCCCGCCCGCGCGAGCAGAATACAGGTCGTGGCTGCGATGAGCATGAAGAGGATGGCGCCCTGCGCAGTGGTGACCTCGCCTCCCCAGGGTAGCGGTACCTGCTCCGTGCCGGCTCGCAAGGCGATGCGAACGAGCCCGATGACGCGAACGAGTAGCAGAACGGCTAGGATGCGCGTCACCCACTTGAAGCCCTTCCAGATCAGGTAGGGAAATCCGAACGCCATCGCCGCACCGAGGACGTACCACCATGCCGTTCCATCCGGGCCTTTCCCAATACGCGCGAGATAAATGGCGCCGGCGAGATAGATAACGCCGTAGACGAGATAGCCGATGGCGGCCTGATTGTACTTCCGCGCTCGAAGATCCATAGCTAGGTGCAATTATGACGTCGATCAACTAACTTGATCATGCGTAGCCAGCAGCCACTTCGTGAAACAAGACGGTCGGTTCGATCAGGAGTCGTCCGTGACAACAATGCGATGCGTGATGACTGCAATGATCGCTCTCACTACGCTGATAGTGGGCTCGCCTGGCGCCCTCGCCCAAGCCGGCAGCCCCGACTCGGCAGTACCGCCGACCCAGAGACCCGACTGCATCGCCACGCCAGTATTCGATGCTCCTTTTTCAGCCGAGGCCGTGACGGCGTGGCATCCCCCGGCAACCAGCGGCAGACCTGAGCTGCGTGTCACCGCACGGTATTACCGCGACCGTGCCGGGCGCGTGCGCGTGGATTTCGTCGAGGGGATGAGCCAGGAAAGAGTCATCATCACACGCGGCGCCGAGAGTCGTGAGGCATATGAGCTCGACACGGCCAACCGAACGGCATTCAAAACGGTGCGCGGACATGTCGCCCACTTGGTGGCCGGAGGCTGCGGTGATTGGTTCCAGGTGCCGGTTTCGATGAACCGTTTCGTTAGTTTCCGGGGAATGCCGCTCCACGAGGAGTCTCTAGGCACACGATCAGTCGAGGGTGTCCAGGTGTTGGGTACGCGCTTCAACACAAGACCCCCACTGACCTTCAATGGCATGATGCTCCCCGGGGAGCGCTGGGTATCACCGGAGCTGAAAGTGGTGGTGTACAGCCGCCTTGAAGACTCGGTCGTTGGTGTCGTCGACTATCAGTTGCGCAAGATCAGCCGGACGGAACCGCCGGCCGACCTGTTCGAGGTGCCAACAGATTACACGGTCCCTACCGGGCCATGGGGCTGTTGGACGTGGGACAACCCGTACGCGCCACAGTTCGGCCGTCCGGGGATCTGTGAGCGACGATAGCGATTTACCGTGGAGATACGTCGAGCGCGGGCCGCACTCACAGTCTGAGGGACCTTTCGTCATTGAGCGGTTGCGTTTTTTCGTCTGACTGAGACCCGCTTCTACACACGCCGTAATCTCGAGGGCGTGCTCGGCCCACGTAACCTCGCCGGCATCTTCGTTGAGCCCGAGAGCAGCGCTCGTTCCTTCGCGGCACCGTCGAGGGCGGCCCACTCGACGAAACCGCCGCACGATTACTCCTCAAGTCGCCCAGTGTTGACCTATCCAAATGGCGCCGAGGGTGTTGAGTCCGATGCTGGCTATTTGTGAGATGGCTTCTAGCGAACAGCGCGCGCCGCGCCGGAAGATAGCCGGCGACAATTCCTGCGTCCGCGACCAGTCGATTCCTCGCTTCGCCAGCCAACACATCCTCATTCACCATCAAAGGTTTCCGCGTCAATGTAATCATCGGCTTCGCTGCTCACGCGAGTATCACGCGGGTTCCTCACGGGTATTCCTCGCCTTGGGTTGTTGCAAAAAGCAGAAATCTGTGCTCCGATCGCGCCGTCCAGCTGCAAGAAACGGAGGAACAACCATGAACGATTCGACGCGGTTCGTCACTACTCCAGGGGCCGACGGGTTTGTCGCGGCCCAAATCCAGAAGCGAATGAAAGGCAACTCATTCGTCTGGACGCGATCAGGCATTCCACCTGCCGCGGGCTCGCGTTTTGAAATCCGGCCGAAGCCACTGTCCGCGGTCAGTCTTCTGAACCCGCCGATCCCTACGGGCGTTGACGAAATCCATGCCCAGGTCAATCGCTCGGCCGCGCAACAGGGCGCTGTCTACACATACAGCTTGTGGCAGGTGCTCGCAGATGGGCGCGAGCGGGAGATTCACGACCCGGAGCTTCAAATCGAAATGTGACTGCAGCGCATTCTCTCCTGCCTCAAGGGGATCGCAACCGGCGACGCAATCGGCAAACAGACCGAGACGTTATCTCGCGACGACGTCGTCCGCTGGTATCCGGCGGGGGTCCGCGGATTCGAAGGACCTCCAGGAACAGTCATTCCGCGATATGCCGGCAACAGACGACGGCAATGGCTGATCGGCGAGACCACCGACGACACGGAACGAACCATCGCCGTCGCGCGCGCGATTCTCAAAGATGGCGACGTCCGGCATGCGAGCATCGGCCGGGAGTTGCTCGCGTGCACGAAGAGCGTGCATCCGGGCGTGAAGTCGCTTTGGGAGTTCCATCAGGCCGGCGATGCGGCACGCGTGACCCATGATCACGACGGATGCGGCGCCGCAATCCGCGTCGCTCCCGTAGGCATCCTCTATCGATCACAACGACTCGACGCGATCGTCGCAGGCGCCCGAGAAGCCTCGATCCCGACCCATGGAGGTCCGCTGGCGCTTGCGGCCGCGGCTGCGACGGCGGCCGCCATGTCGGCAGCGATCGATGGCGCGCAGCCGCACGAGATTATCGAACTCGCGCAGCGGGCAGCCGCGCGAGCGGAATGTGAGCGGTCAGGATCGAGAAACACCGTCTTCGCAGCGGCGATTCGCGCCATCCACGGCGATCTGCAGCGACGGCCAGAGCTCAACGCCGCGGATGTCGCAACCAGGTCCTTCCCCGACGCGCCGCTGACCATCGTGCCGCTCGCGATCCTGGGAGCGCGCTGCCCGGAAACCGTGAATGAGAAGTGGTATTCGGCCGTCGAGGCGGTCAACGATCACCGTCTCACCGCGCTTGGTGAAGCACTGTCCGCACTCCGGCACTGAGCAACGCGCCAGTCGTCGCTCATCCCTCAACGAGCATCATCCGTCGTCGCAGACGCGGATGCGGACGTCGGACGTCCAGACGCTGGAGCCCGAGATCGGCTGCGATCCGCTGTGCCTCGCCAAATTCCGCAGACGTCAGCCTCCGGTTGATTTCGGGATAGGCCGAATCGCGCACGTTGCCGGCGGGAAAGTACTGGTCCATCAGGTTGACGTAGGTGTCCGAGCCGAGCGTCGCAGCAATCCATTCGAGTATCGCCCTCGTCTCGTCCAGACAGCCGGGCATCACCAGATGCCGGATGAGCAGACCTCGCCGCGCCAGTCCGTCGCCGTCAAAAACGAGAGGGCCGACCTGCGCGTGCATCGCCTGGATCGCGGCACGAGCGGCGTCTGGATAATCGGCCGCTTTCATGTATGTCTTGCTCCGTTCGGCGGACCAGTACTTGAAGTCGGGCATGAAGATGTCAACGATGCCCTCGAGCAGCGCGATGCTCTCGAGCGCGTCGTAGGCACTCGTGTTGTACACGATTGGCACATGCAGACCGAGCGCTGCGGCTTCGCTGACCGCTTCCACGACCTGCGGCGCCACGTGTTCGGGTGTGACGAAATTGATGTTGTGGCACCCCTGGGCTTGAAGCCAAAGCATCATCGCGGCGATCTCGCGCGGTGTCGAGCCGCGTTCGCGTGCGGGCTTGATGTCCTGACTGATGTCGAAGTTCTGGCAGAAGACACAACGCAGATTGCAATGCGCGAAGAAGACCGTGCCCGACCCGTTCCATCCTCTCAGGCAGTCCTCTTCGCCAAAATGCGGGAAGAAGCTCGAAACGACCGCGTACCGGCCGGTCTTGCACGCCGCCCAGCGATCCTCGAGACGGTTCACGCCGCAATCGCGCGGGCAGGCGCGACAATCCGCGAGTGTCGCTACAGCGCGACGCGCTCGGCTGACGAGCGCCTCACACCCTAGCCGAAGGTAGGCCGGCTGAGCACCGGATAGGTCCGTCACATCGCGCGCCGTTATAAGGTACGTTACGCCTCAACGAAAGTTTGTGCAACGCCGTGATCGCTCATTCCGACCGCAGCGTTTCGACGGGATCAACCGCGAGCGCCCGGCGCGCCGGCAGGTAGCTGGCCAGCCCCGCAGCCCCCGCGAGGACGATGGTCATCGCAGTGAACGTGACCGGATCGAGCGGACTGATGCCGAACAGCAGCGATTCCATCAGCCGCGTCAGGCCCAGTGCGCCGCCGAGACCGATCGCCAACCCGGTGCCTCCAAGAATCAGGCCTCGACGCACGAACAGTCTTCTGATCTCGGGCGCCTGCGCGCCAAGCGCCAACCGGATCCCGATCTCGCGCCGGCGCTGCGACACGGCGTACGTGATGACCCCGTAAAGTCCCGATACTCCGAGCAGCAGTGCCATCGCAGCCGCAATCGCGAGCATCACCAACGTGAAGGACGTTCGAGCCATCGACTGGTCGTAAACCTCGTCCAGTGTGCGCACCTGTGCCAGCGGCAGATCGGCGCGGACCGACCACACCGCTTCGCGCGCCTGACTGAGCAGACTCTCTGTGCCGGCGCGTTCGCTGCGGATGGTGACGCTCACCCGGCGAGACTGATATCCCGAGGACATGCTCAAGAGCTGCTCGAGCGGTTGTGCCGGCCAATAGATCGTCGCCGGCGGCCGTTGATCGGCGCCGTCGTCATACACGTCGCCTGCCACGCCCACAATCTCCCGCCAAGGTGACTCTGCGACGTAGTATTCGCGAACGCGCTTGCGCAGCGCGGCTTCCGGAGATCCCCACAGCTCGCGCGCCAGATTCTCGGAAACGATCGCGACGTCGCGCAGGTCATAGAGATCGGTCCACGTGAAGTCACGTCCCGCCACGAGTGGCGTTCCCAACGTGTGAAACATCCCTGGCGAGATGATCTTGACCTGCCGGTTGGCCGGTGTCCGGCCATCGTCTGCTCTGCCCTCAACGGCGAGCGCGGCGCTGCTTCGATCGATCCCCATCGGCAGCCGCGTGGTGAACGCGACCGATGCGACCCCAGGAATGCCGCCGATCTTGTCCAGAACTTCCTGCTGCATGCGCGTGACGCGCTCCGGCTCGCCGACCATGGTCGCCGGAATCGAAATGCTGAACGTCTGCACGAGCTGCGGCTGATTAAAGCCAGGGTCGACCTGACGCAGTGCCTGGAAACTGCGGATCATCAGACCCGCGCTCACCAGCAGCATCAGCGCCATCGCCACCTGCGCCGCCACGAGTGTCTGTTGCGATCGCTGGCGTTCGCGCGTCAGGTTGGCGCCACGACCGCCGATGCCGATCGCGTCCGCGAACCGCGGTCGTGCGCACTTGAGCATCGGCAAGAGTGCGAACAGGAGCGCTGACAGCAGCGAAATCGCCAGCGCGAAACCGAGGACCACAGTATCGACCGAGATTTCGGCCAACCTGGGCAAGTTTGCTGGCCCAATCGCCAACAACACGCGCAGCCCGCCATAGGCAAGGCCCACGCCCAACGCGCCGCCCACCAGAGCGAGCGTCAGGCCCTCGACCAGAATCTGGCGCGCCACTCGCGTCCAGGGCGCACCCAGAGCCGCGCGAATTGCAAACTCCCGCTGACGTGTGTCTGCGCGCACCAGCAGCAAGTTGGCGACGTTCGCGCATGCCATCAGCAGGACGATGGCGATCGTTCCCATCAGAACCCAAAGCGTCCTTCCGACATTGCCGACAACATCCTGTTTGAGAGGTCGAAGGGACGGCGCCCAGCGCGTTCGCACCGCTGGCTTCACTCCAGAGTTTTCAAACCAGACATGGAGTACGCGACCGGCATCGGCGTTGGCCTGCGCCAGGGTGACGTCGGGCTTCAGCCTGGCGACGCCCAGGAGCCGGAAGGCAGGTATCAACCGTCCGCGGTCGATTCGCAGCGGTAGGATGAGGTCGGACTCGGCGTCGAAACGGAACCCTGCTGGCATCACGCCGATGATCTGGTGAGGACGGCCGTTGATCGTAAGCGCTCGCCCCAGAACGCCGCGGTCTCCGCCGAATTTCCGCTGCCAGTAAGCGTTGCTGAGCATCACGATGTTTAGCGCGCCGGGCGTATCGTCGGCTGTCGAGAACCATCGCCCGATCTCGGGCCGCACGCCTAGGGTCGTCAGGACTCCCTTGCTCGCCGTCAACGTGCGCACCTCCTCCGGATCGCCCTCGCCAGTGACGGTCGCCGTTTCTCCTGGGCTCCAGACGCCGACGTCTTGAAGCGTTTGCGTGTTGTCTGCATAGGTCGCGTAAATCGCGTCGTTGAAGTAAGGCTGATCGATGCCACCGATCGAGTGGACGATCCGAACAAGCGCGTCGGGATTGGGATAGGGCAACGGGTTGATCAGCACGCCTTTCACGACGCTGAAAATCGCCGTGGTGGCGCCGATGCCGAGCGCGAGCGTCACAACCGCCGCAGCGGCGAAGCCGCGTTGGTTTCGTAACATGCGCGCCGCATAGCGCA
>JBKPAJ010000176.1:0-13911 GCA_046726375.1 Acidobacteriota bacterium | reverse complement strand
CAAGGACTGCGAAGTTGTCTCCGCTTCACTGCCATATGTTGGTTTGCCCCCGCTCCGCGGCGGCTAGACATCCCCTAAGGCGCTTGCAAAACTTGCCTCATTTCGCACGCTCTCAGCCTTAGGAGATGTCTAGCCCTGCACAGCGGCCGGGCTACACACAATCTGTTTGCCGGTTTGACCGGATCCAGAGCGTCCCCTAGGCTGGCGACACCTCTGCCACACGATCAATCGGAAACAACCGAACGCGCGGTCAAGTGGACGATTTTCCTCGGCGCGATGTGATGTTCTGGGTGCTTGGGATTCCGTCAGCCGCGCTCTGGGGGACACTGACAGCGTTCACGAGTGTGCTGCCGCTGGTTGGTGCAACCGCCGTGTGGGTGCCTTGCACGTTGTATTTGCTGTTGAGCGGACACTGGACCACAGCCGTCGTGCTCGCCGTGTGGGGAACTCTGGTCATTAGCGGTGTGGACAATTTCGTCCGACCCAAACTCGTCGGCAATCGCGTGGGTCTGAGCGAACTCGTCATGTTCTTCGCGCTGCTCGGCGGCTTACAAGTGTTCGGCGTCCTCGGAATCGTCTTAGGCCAGTGCTCTTTGCCATTGCCGCATCGATTCTGGCCTTGCCCAGCGATCGGCCACGGCCGGGGCCCACGGCGTAAGATAGCGAACGAGAATGGCGCAATCATGCCGAACACAATGCTGCGCGGCCCTGTGTTGGTGGGAACTGATGTAGCAGCTGGCGCTGAAGAGGCGTTGCGGCAAGGCGCGCAACTTGCGCGCGATCTCGGCACACCTCTCATCGCCTGCCATGTCCTGCCGGAGCTGCTGCGCGTGGGCATGCTCTTCCCGCAATGGCGCGGCGTCGATCCGACGCTTGAACCATCCATGAAGAGCAAGGCGATCGACGCCGTGCGCCGCGAACTGCGGGCGGTGCTCGGCACCGCGAGCGAAGGTGTTCAGGTCGTCGTGGACTCGGGGACAGCGCACGTTGGCTTGCTCGCGCAGGCCGATGCAACGGGTGCCGGCATTATCGTCACTGGTCCAGGCGACGTCGCAGACCAGGTCGTTCGTCATGCATCCGTGCCGGTACTGGTCGCCCGCCAATCGCCTCGTGGTGTGGTTGTCGGTGCGACCGATTTTTCTGCTCCATCGTTGCCCGGACTCACTGCTGCGGCCTACGAAGCAACACGACGCGGCGCACCGCTGCACTTGATTCATGCGTTCGACCTCGGCGCCTTCGCGCTCGGAACGGTGCCGGTGGGCGCGGCGCCGTATTTGACGGGCGCGTCGGCGATTGCGCTCGACGGCCTCGAAGAGCTGCGCGCGGTCGCCAGTCGCAAATTGCAAGACATGCTGCAGCAGGCAGGGGTTGACGGCGAGACTCACGTCGTCGACGGCCGCGCGACGACGGCGATAGTCGAGTATGCCGAACAAGTTGGCGCCGAGCTCGTCGTGGTCGGGACGCATGGGCGGAGCGGCTTCGCTCGGATCACGTTAGGGAGCACGGCGGGCGGCGTCATCGATAGCGCGCCCTGTTCGGTTCTCGTTGTACGTGTCGCGGGCAAGTAAAGCGCTCATAGCAAGGGTGAGCACAGGCGCATGGTCGAGTCCACGAATCGCGCGCTGCGTTTCCGTGCGTAGTACTCCGCCTCGGAAAACGCCACGCACTGTTGCAGGTCGGTTTCGAAATCGGCTTCGAGCTCGTGGGTGATGGTCTCGTCGTAGATCACGAGATTGGTTTCGTAGTTGATCGAAAAGCTGCGAATGTCCATGTTGGCCGATCCGATCGAGCAGAGAATCGAATCGACACAGACCGTTTTCGAGTGAAAGTACGCGCCCTGATAGAGGAGGACGTGCACGCCTGCGTGCGCCATGTCAAGCGCGTAGGTCATGCCAGCGCGGTACGCGAGCGAACCCTCGGCGCCGCGCGGCGCGATCATCATGCGCACATCGAGGCCTGCAAGTGCGGCGGTCTTCATGGCTTCCGCCACGCTGGCGTCGAGGATGAGAAACGGTGATTGCAGGTAGATATGGTGGCGGGCAAGCGCGATCATCGCGAGATATGAGTGTCGAATCGCTTCCCACTGAGAGTCGGGACCTGCGCTGACAACCTGAATCGGCACACCGCCAGTACGGTCCGACCGCTTTGGAAAGAACGATTCGGTGAAGAGATTCTCGCCAGTGGTGTTACGCCACATCGTGGCGAATACCGACTGCAGAATCGGCACCGCCTCACCGGTGACGCGCGCGTGGGTATCTCGCCAACCGGTAAACCCCTTCGGACCAGTCAGATGCTTTACCGTCATGTTGAGCCCGCCCGAGTAGCCGACGTTACCGTCGAGCACCGCAACTTTCCGGTGATTGCGGTAGCTCAGGGTATGCAGGTGATAGAGCGGCGCGAAGGGGTAGATCCGTATGCCATCATCGCGGAGCGCACGCACATATCGACGATCCAGCATCGTGAAGCTGCCGACGGGGTCGTAGAGAACGCGCACTTCGACCCGCTGCTTCACCTTCTCCGCCAGCAGCTCACCCACCTGCTCGGTGAACGTGTCCGACGCCCACTCGTAATAGAGCAGATGAATCGAGTGCGACGCGTCGCCAACGTCCGACAGCAGCCGCGGATACTTCTCACTCGCGTTCTGGAGAATCTCCAGGTGATTCGCGAGCGTGAGGGGCGATTGGGCGGACGCCCACAGCATCGCGGCGAGACGTCCATACTCGGGGTGCCTAGCAGCGACCGCCGCGAGCTTCTCCGGTTGTTCGCCAATCACGCGAGCCGCGCGGCTGGCCAAGGTCGTTCCCTCGAACAGCTTGGTGAGACTGCGTTCGCGGCTGAACACATGCATGCGGCGGCCGAACATCGCGTAAATCAGCAGTCCGCCGAGAGGGAACGCCAATAAGAGAAACAACCACGCGAAAGTGGACTGCGGGCTTCGGTTCTCGAGGACGAGAAAGACGGCGACGCTGAGCGCGTATGCGCCAATCAGCATCGTCAGCATGACACCCCACGACAGCCCCGTGACGATCTGCGGCATATCCATGTGGCCGGCTCTCACATCACCGTTGTTCCAAACCGCGCGCCGACGCTTGCTGTGACCGCCATTGCCACTGCGCCCCAGAATGCGACTCGCCCCGCACCGATCGGCGCTGCGCCCCGCCGCTGCCGCAACCGCGCCAAGCGCCGCGAGGCACACGAGCGAGGCCGCGGACACCGCTGGGACGAGCTGCGACGACGATGCGAACAGCACGGCGACGATCGGCAACAGCGCTCCCACCGCGAAAGTCGGCCGAGGCGAATGCGGACCCTGACGGACACGTACTCGCGGGCCGCCATCGATGATGCGCCGACGACTGCCCCGGCGACGCCATGGCGTCATAGTCGCGCAGTGAAAGCGTTGCAACACGGCCTTTGGCGCTCATACCCAAGTCACGCCGAGCAGGTACGGCGTGTCTTCGCCGGCTGCCGGCCTCATGCTAGGGACCACGTCCAACCGCGTATTTCCGGCATGTCCTCGCCGTAACGCGCGATGTACTGCTTGTGTTCGATCAGTTTTTCGCGGATGGCCTGCTGCGCATAAGCTGCACGCGACGCCAGGCCGGGCACGCGATCGATGACATCAGACACGAGATGGAATCGATCGAGGTCGTTCAGGACCACCATGTCGAACGGCGTGGTCGTGGTTCCCTCCTCTTTGTAGCCACGTACGTGCAGGTTGTGATGGTTCGTGCGGCGATAGGTGAGGCGGTGAATCAGCAGCGGATAGCCATGATACGCGAAGATGATCGGCTTGTTGGTCGTGAAGAGCACATCAAATTCCTTGTCGCTCAAGCCGTGCGGGTGCTCGCTTTGCGGCTGCAGCTTCATCAGATTGACGACGTTGATGACGCGGACCTTGAGCTCTGGAACGTGCGTCCGCAGCAGTTCGACGGCCGCGAGCGTTTCGAGCGTCGGTACATCGCCGCAACACGCCATCACTACGTCGGGCTCACCGCCGCGATCGTTGCTGGCCCAGCCCCAGATGCCGAGCCCGGCGGTGCAGTGCTTGATCGCCGTGTCCATGTCGAGCCATTGCGGTGCCAGCTGCTTGCCGGCGACGATGACGTTGACGTAGTTGCGGCTGCGGAGGCAGTGGTCCGTCACGGATAACAGTGTGTTCGCATCCGGCGGCAGATAGACGCGAATGATATCGGCCTTTTTGTTGGCGACCAGGTCGATGAATCCCGGGTCCTGATGGCTGAAGCCATTGTGATCTTGCCGCCACACGTGCGACGTCAGCAGATAGTTGAGTGACGCTACCGGCCGTCGCCATGAGATTTCGTTCGAAACCTTCAACCACTTGGCATGTTGGTTGAACATCGAATCGACGATGTGAATGAACGCTTCGTAGCACGAAAAAAATCCGTGGCGTCCGGTGAGCACATAGCCTTCGAGCCACCCTTCACATTGGTGCTCGCTGAGCATCTCCATGACCCGGCCGTCTGCCGCCACGTGGTCGTCGCTGGCGAGAATTTCCGCCGTTGAACATCGGTTCGTCACGTCGAACACGGCGTTCCATCGATTCGAGTTCGTTTCGTCGGGGCTGAAGACGCGGAAGTTGTTTGGGTTCGCTTTGATAACGTCGCGCATGAACGACCCTTGCACCCGCGTAGCTTCCGCATTCACCGCGCCCGGCTGCGGCACGGCCACGGCGTAGGCGCGAAAATCAGGCAGCCGCAGGTCGCGGAGCAGCAGGCCTCCGTTGGCGTGAGGGTTCGCGCTCATGCGGCGCTCCCCGGTGGGCGCCAACGCGGCAAGCTCCGCGACGAGCCGGCCGTGCTCGTCGAACAACTCTTCGGGCTGGTAGCTCTTGAGCCAGTCCTCCAGCACCTGCACGTGCTCCGGACGATCCATATCGCCCATCGGGACCTGATGCGCGCGGAACGTACCTTCCGTCTGCTTGCCGTCGACCTCCTTAGGACCAGTCCACCCTTTCGGTGATCGCAGAATGATCATCGGCCAGCGTGGTCGTTGCGTGAATCCGTTGGCGCGCGCGCCGTGCTGGATCGCGCGAATCTCGCCGACGACGTCGTCGAGCGTCGCCGCCATGCGCTGGTGCATGTCCATCGCCTGGTCACCTTCGACGACGTGCGGTATCCACCCGTAGCCTCTGAAGAGCGCATCCAGTTCATCGCGAGGGATGCGCGCAAGCACGCTGGGACCGGCGATCTTGTATCCGTTCAAGTGAAGGATCGGCAGCACGGCGCCGTCGTGAACGGGGTTGAGGAACTTGTTCGAGTGCCAGCTCGTCGCGAGTGCGCCTGTTTCGGCTTCACCGTCGCCGACGACACACGCCACGAGCAGATCACGATTGTCGAACGCCGCGCCGAACGCATGTGATAGCGAGTAGCCCAATTCGCCACCCTCGTGAATCGAGCCTGGCGTTTCCGCCGCGACGTGACTGGGGATACCGCCCGGAAACGAGAACTGCGTGAACAGCCGCTTCAGTCCCGGTTCATCCTGTGAAACGTGAGGATAAACCTCACTGTACGTTCCTTCGAGATACGCATTTGCCACCAGCCCGGGACCGCCGTGGCCGGGGCCGGTGATGTAGATCACATTCAAGTCGTGCTCGTTGATGGCGCGATTCAAGTGCACGTAAATGAAGTTCAATCCCGGTGTGGTGCCCCAGTGACCGAGCAGGCGCGGTTTGATGTGCTCGCGCACAAGCGGCGTTCTGAGCAGCGGATTGTCGTAGAGATAGATCTGTCCGACGGACAGATAGTTGGCGGCACGCCAATACGCGTCGATCCTGCGAACTACGTCGGTCACGAGCGGCTGTCGTTGTGCAGTCATAGGTCACGTTTTCGTCGTCTGCCCGTCCTCGCTGAGAACCCGGAGCACGGATCGTGCAATTATGAGTTGTTCGCCGTCCGTATGACGCGCACGGTGGCTCGGCTGTCATCGGTTGAGATCACATCTGCGATCGCGGCGTTCCGTCTGCGGGCCACTTCGATGCCGAGGAATTCGAGGCGTTCACAAATTCGCGCGCGGATCGGTGCGCTTCTCTCTCCGATTCCAACCAGCACAAGACGCCAGGCATGCCGCGAACTCCATCTGCAAACGTGACCTCCTGAGCAGGGTAACGATCGACGCGGGCAACCTCAGCGGCTACTTCGGGAAGGGGCGTGGCAGCTGTGCGGCGGCTGGCGCGGCAACGCTGGGCGCCAGACCAATCAACAACACACGCAACATGGCGTCTTTCTCTTCCCTGTTAGCGCTTGCAACAAGCAACGAGTCGATCGCGCGAGGAGGCAACAGTGTCGTCTATACCACCATCACCGTCGTGACAAGGGCTCCTCTGCGAAGCACGATTGATGTAACGTGACGACGCGTGACCACCGTCGCAAACGAACCGGATCCCGGAAACGCCTATCGTCAGTCCACCGACGATGTGATTCGGGCACTCGGCACCGATCGCCGCCGCGGCCTAAGTGTCAGTGAAGCCCAAACGCGACTCGAGCGCTTTGGACCGAATGAGCTCGCCGGCGAAAAACCCACACCGGCCTGGCGCCGCTTTCTCGCGCAGTTCCAGGACGTGCTCGTCATTCTGCTGCTCGTCGCGACGGCGATCTCAGCGGCACTCTGGGCGTACGAACGCGATGCGCCGCTTCCTTACGAAGCGATCGCCATCTTCGCCGTCGTCTTGCTCAACGCGGCCATGGGCTACGTGCAGGAGTCGCGAGCGGAGGCAGCGGTCGCGGCCCTGCGCGCTATGTCGGCCGCGGAAGCCGCGGTCATTCGTGATGGCGAGCGACGCAACATCCCGGCCGCGAATATCGTCCCCGGCGACATCGTGCTCATCGAAGAGGGTGACACGATTCCTGCCGACGCTCGCATCGTCGAATCGACTGCGCTGCAAACCGCCGAAGCCGCGTTGACCGGCGAAAGCCTGCCCGTCACCAAGGACACGGATGCGATCGCGCAGGATGCGTCACTGGGCGATCGACACAACATGGTCTTCAGCGGCACCACCGCCACGTACGGGCACGGAACAGCAGTTGTGACGGCCACGGGCATGCGAACCGAGATGGGTCGAATCGCGGGCCTGCTGAAGGAGACGGAAAGCGAAGTCACGCCACTACAGCGGGAACTCGACCGCCTCGGGAAGATGCTCGGTGTTGTCGTCGTTGTCATCGCAGTCGTGATGATCGCGACGATTATCCTCGTGGAAAACCTGCGTGGGCTCCCGGCGATTCTCGAGGTGTTGATTCTTGGAGTCGCGCTAGCGGTCGCAGCCGTCCCAGAAGGGCTGCCCGCCGTGGTGACGGCCGTCCTCTCAATCGGTGTCCAGCGCATGGCACGGCGAAACGCGATCGTGCGGCATCTGGCTGCCGTTGAAACGCTCGGCTCAGCGAGCGTCATCGCGTCTGACAAGACCGGGACGCTGACGAAGAACGAGATGACGGTGCGCGTCGTCGTCACGGCGAGCGGACGCGTCACGTTCGGAGGCTCCGGCTACTCGCCCACCGGCGAAGTGCGCCGCGACGACGGCGGACCGATCGAGGGTCCGCTGAAATTGGAACTCGAACGTGCTCTGGCGGCAGCCGATCGCGCCAACAATGCGAAAGTGCAGGAACAGGATGGCCGCTGGATCGTGCAGGGCGATCCCACGGAAGGCGCGCTGCTCGTGGCGGCGCGAAAATGCGGCCTCCAATCCGATCGTCTCGACGAGCGTCTGCCTCGCGTTGGCGAAGTGCCCTTCTCCTCCGAACGCAAGCTGATGAGCACCATCCACCGTCAGACCCAGGAGGAGAATCGCGGCATCGTGTTCACGAAGGGCGCACCGGACGTGCTGCTGACGCGATGTAACTTTGAATTGGTCGGGGACGCGCACCAGCCGCTGACCGCGGCGCGACGCGCTGAGATCCTTGCCACGAACGAGGCCCTGGCGGGAGACGCGCTACGGACCCTCGGTGTCGCCGGACGCCGGCTCACGGCTGACCCGCTCACACCGAGCGAGAGCGGAAACCTCGAGGATGTCGAGCGCGATCTCGCGTTCGCCGGGCTCGTCGGCATGATCGACCCCCCGCGGGCGGAAGCGAAGGAAGCGGTAGCGCGTGCCAAAGGGGCGGGCATTCGCCCACTCATGATCACCGGCGATCACCCGCGCACAGCCGTGGTCATCGCGCAGGAGCTCGGCATTACAGACGCCGGCCGCGCCGTCACCGGCGCAGAACTCGAGAAGCTGTCCGACGACGCACGAACGCGAACCGCGGCCGAAGTCTCGGTCTACGCGCGCGTCAACCCGGAGGACAAACTACGCATCGTTGACGCGCTGCGGCGCCGCGGCGCGGTCGTGGCGATGACCGGAGACGGCGTGAACGACGCTCCCGCGCTCAAGAAGGCTGACATCGGCATTGCGATGGGCATTACCGGCACCGACGTGTCAAAGGAAGCGGCCGATATGGTGCTCGCGGACGACAACTTCGCGTCTATTGTCGCGGCGGTCGAAGAGGGCCGCGCCATCTTCGCCAACATTCGCAAGTTCCTGCGCTATCTGTTGTCTTCGAACATCGGTGAGGTGATGACGATGTTCTTCGGTGTGTTGCTGGCAGAGCGCATCGGTCTGCGCGGCGAGAGCGGTACAGTCGTTTTGCCCCTGCTCGCGACGCAAATTCTGTGGATCAACCTGGTCACCGACGGTCCGCCGGCGCTGGCGTTAGGTGTCGATCCGGCGGACGACGGACTGATGCAGCAATCGCCGCGGCCTGCAAATGAAGGCGTGCTCACGCCGCGCATGTGGCGCGGGATCGTGTTCGTCGGCGTGATCATGGCGGTCGGTACTTTGTTGGTGCTCGACGCCTCACTCCCTGGCGGCTTCGTCGAGGGCACGGGCAACTTGGCCTATGCACAAACGATGGCGTTCACCACGCTGATGCTGTTTCAAATCTTCAACGTCGTCAACGCCCGGTCAGACGAGCGAAGCGCGTTCGCGCATCTATTTACGAACGGCTGGCTATGGGCGGCCATTGGCGGTTCACTCGGACTTCAGGTGCTCGTGCTGTACGTGCCGTTTCTGCAGCGCGCATTCGGCACGGTCCCGCTAACATCGAGCGATTGGTTGTTCTGTGCTGCCACTGCGAGCTCCGTGCTGTGGCTCAGGGAGATCAACAAAGTGATCACGCGCTCCACGAATCGCCAGAATCGAACCTGACCGGCATCGCTCGACAAACGTGCCCTCGCGTTCGAAGTGCGGATGGAGCACCGGTCGGGTGTTCGGTCTGCTGCGACGGCGGGACGTCATCATGTCCGCGTAACTCCTGTCCGAGACTGGCCTCACAGGTACGGACAGTCCAACATCATTCCCATGAAGCCCTCGGGTAGCGGAAGGACGATCGCGACGAGCAACACCATTGCCAACGCGCCGAGCGCGAATCGCTTGCCGTCGGGCGGCGTGATGTCGTCGAGTGCCGGCATGTGAGAAAAGCCCGCGATCAATGCGATAAAGACCGCCCAGGTGAGCAGGCCAGGCCACACGGTCAGACCCAGGCCGAACATCACGAGAAAGGTTCCGATGCTAATCGCTCGCGCGTACCGCCGGCCGAATAGACCGTAAGCGATGTGACCTCCGTCGAGCTGCCCCACCGGCAACAGGTTGAGAGCGGTGACAACGAGCCCGATCCAGCCGGCGTAGGCGACCGGCGTCAGGCGGATCGTCGCAGACGCCGCCATGGCCAGATCTCCTCCGTGTACAAGCTGGTACATCAACGCGAGGAGGATCGACGACCCGGCGCGTGTGCCGTGCAGACTCTCCTCGCCACTGAGCGGTGCCACCTGACCCAAGCCGATGAAGAGAGCAGGCAACGCGACAAACAGACCGGCAAGTGGACCGGCAATGCCGATATCGAAGACCGCCGTGCGGCTCTTGATAAGCGACTTGATCTGAATGAACGCGCCAAGCGTGCCGAGCCCCATCGGCGCCGGGATGAAATACGGCAACGTCACGTCCACGCGGTGCCATCGCGCGACGATGAAGTGCCCCATTTCGTGAACCCCGAGAATCGCCAGCAGCGCCGCCGCGTACGGCACACCGACAGTGAATTGCCCAGGGGTTGAAAGCAGATTGACTCCCTGATGGAGCGCACCCGCCCAGACCGTCGTCACAATGGTTGCCAGAAACAAGACGACGTTGACCCACACCCGCGAGCGACGACGCATTGCGTCTGTCACCGTTGCCGGCAGCGCGACAACACGCGCGGCATCCCCGCCCACACTCTCGAGCAGCGGCGTCTGCTGCCGTGGCGACAGGAGGTGCTCGAGTTGATCGAAAGCAACCGAGGGCACCGTCTTCAGCCGACCTTCAGCGATCGGCACGCCGCCAAGGACGTAAGACCGCCGCACATCCACGACCGGCGCTATCGCCAATCCCAACTCGCCGGCCGCTGTGTCGGCGACGACTCCTGGGTACGCTGATGCAACCTCCGGCTCGACGCTCTCCTCGGGATGCCGGCGCCCCCACAGCCAGGGCAACACCAGAAACGGCAGAAGCCAGAACACCCAAAAGAGCAGCGTGGGACGGCGCGCGGTTCCCTCTGCTGCGCCCAGCAACAACATCATCGGGAGCGTCAGGAAGAGGAATAGCAGCACCGCCTCTGCGAGCCGGAACAGCGGCCGTTTTGCCATGGTTGCCTCCGTTCGCTCACGCAGTCGCGCACCGCGAGCGAGTCGCGGCAGCTACGCCTCGCGATGCGAATACTTATTCAGCAGTGCGAGCAAGTCGTCCGCCGCGGCTGGCGGTGTCAAACCTCCGGCGAGGATCTCTTTGTTGGAGATCGAGCGCCCGTACATTTCCTTGTTTTCATCCAGATCCTGGCGCAGGGTCGCGCCGGTGAGCGCCACACCCGCGAAGATGCCACGCGAACGGGAATAGGACAGGATCTTCGCCTTCATGCTGGCGTCGGTTTGTGCCGTGCTGCTGCGGCCGACTGGACCGGCCGCCACCTCGGCTCCCCCGCCGAGCGTAAATTTGCTGGACAAAATTCCCTGCATACTGCGCTCGTCCATCACCAACATGATGATGTCTGTTGCAGATGCGCCGATTTGGAATCCGACGCTGCCACCCTCCATGCGCACGGCTGCGGGTGCGCCCCAGCCCTCGTGGTTGTCCTTGCGGCAGATCGCGAAACCTCGTCCGTACTTTCCACCCACGACAAACCCGGCCTGCTTGACTCCCGGTACGACGACCACGCAATACGCTTTGCTCAAGAGATCTTCGGGAATCCCCTGATCAGGTGCATCCATGATCTCCTTGAGGACGGTGGCTGACTCGCGCAGTCGCTCAGCTGCCGTATCCGCCAGAACAGGCGCGGAACTCACGCTCAAGGACAACGCGAGAGCGCCGACGGCAGCACTCAGATGCCGAGCGGGTTTTTGGTAATGCCTCATGAGATGGTACCTTCTTTCGTGGTCTGTCGATCCTCATTACGCGCGCAACGCCTCGGTGACGCTGCTGCGTTTTGGACCGTCAGCATCAGTCGGCGGACGCACTACTTCGGAGCCGCCGTAATTATTGCAATCGGGATCATATACGGAGAAGCTTCGCTCTGTGCGAACGTCATCACGAGGCTGTTCTGACTGATCTGACCCGCCGGTGAAGTCACTAATTCACGCTTACCCTCGTCCGCTTCGTGAAAGAAGGGCAAGATGTGTGGCAGGAAGCGGAGGTTCTCGCAGACGTGGAAAATACGAGTTGTCGGAACGAGCAGCTCGCCGGGGCTAAACCATGAACGAGCCGACCAACATTCCTTCGCATCAGCACGTTCCCGACGTAGAGCGACTGATTCGAGAGGCGGCACTTGACGCGACCCTGGAAGCAACCTTTCCAGCCAGCGACCCGCTCTCAACCGACCCCAACCCGCTAGATGACACCGCTCTTGCTCGGCATCCGACGGCGCGCAGCGAAAACGAATCCAGCCGGGCACCTTCATCAAGGAGAACGTTCGTGAACATTCAGCCGTACAAGGAACGATTACTCACGCTTGAAAAGGAACTTTCAGATCGCGTCGAACGGGAGGCGACTATGGGCCGAAGCCAAACCGCCGATTCGAGCCGCGACGCTGGTGAGGCTAGTGTCGCGGACGAGGCCGCAAGCGAGGACTTTGCCGAAGCGGAACTGGATTCCACCGTGCTCCAGCAGGTGCGAGACGCGCTGAGACGGATCGACGACGGCACTTTCGGCAGATGTCTCGTCGACGGAGGTCCGATCGAGCCGAAACGGCTCGACGCGGTTCCCTGGACCCAATACTGTCTCAAGCATCAAACGCGATCCGAGGCGGCCGCACCGCGGAGAATGCCCACGTCCTGAAGGGAGCGATCCGTACTCAGGAGGGCTGTGCGGGCGAGCCACAATTGCGCGCGGTAGATGAGCTGCTGCTACTTTACTTGACGCACCTGTGCAAGTGACCGATAGTGCGCCCCCTTTGCACTCCGCCGGTCCACCGGTTACGAACTAATCTGGTTCCGCCGCGCCTGTTCGAGCGCGGCGAGAACTTCATCCCTCCGCGCTGCGCGACTGTCCATAATCATCTTGAGCGTCGTGCCGAGCGGCGTCGGATCGGCGTCAACATGCTCGCGCAAGACAGCCCATTGTCTGGTCGTGTCGAGTTGATGAAATTGCGGCGTCGCTGCGACAGCGCGCCGGTAATGGCGCTTCAGGATGGCATGCTTGCGAATGCGGACGGGTTTTTCGTTCATGCGTGAATCCTTCCGATCTCGGGTATTACCGCGACTCAGTTTGTGTCGTGTTTATGCAGAAAACAGTCGAACTTCCTCATCGTCGGGGAAATCGCAGCGAGACGTCGCGCCGTCACGACGACGTCGGAAACTTCCTGGTCACGGTTCTGGATGTCCCACAATGCGAATTTTCACCACGTGATCGGTTAAAGTAACCGCCGGGTGCCGGGCGCCGCTGTTCTGTTTTGAACACGCGGTCGATTCCGGATAAATTGCCGTCTGATGGGCCGAGCCCACTCGCCCCGGCCGCGGACCCGCGCGGTGCGATTCGACGTTGAGCGGTTCCTGAATTCCACCCGCATTGCGAGGCGCGTGATCGGCTATCGGACGGGCGACGTGATCTACCGTCAGGACGACGCGGCGACCTCGGTCTTGTACATTCAAGCCGGACGCGTCAAGCTCTCCGTTGTGTCTCCGCGGGGAAAAGAAGCCATCGTGGGAGTTCTGGCACGCGGCGATTTCTTGGGCGAAGGGTGTCTCGCCGGCCAGACCGTCCGCATGAGCACAGCGACGGCGATGATCGCGAGTCAGATTCTCGCGATCGATCGCAGACGCATGAAGAAACTGCTGCTGCGTGAGCCCGCGCTGTCGCAACGTTTCATCGAATACATTCTGAGCCGCAGTATCCGCATCGAGGAAGACCTTGTCGATCGGCTCTTCAATCCGGCCGAGAAGCGATTTGCGCGGGCGTTGATGATGTTGGCGCGATATGGTCGCAGTGAGGGCGGTGCCTGGCTGCTTCCTGCCCTACGTCAGGAGACGCTCGCGGAAATCGTTGGTACGACCAGGCCGCGCATCAATTTCTTCATGAACAAGTTCCGCCGGCTTGGCTTCATCGATTACAACGGCGAGTTGGTGATTCGAACCGCCCTCCTGAGCGTGGTCTTGCACGACTGAATACCGGCGCTGGCCGGAGAAACGAAGAGGTCTCCGGATTCCGACCACCGCTCGCTGCAAGTATCTTTGGTTGCGGGTGGGCGTGCAACCGGCGCTGCTTGGCAGTGAAGCTCCGCCTCAAACCGCCAAGGACTGCGAAGTTGTCTCCGCTTCACTGCCATATGTTGGTTTGCCCCCGCTCCGCGGGGGCTAGACATCCCCTAAGGCGCTTGCAAAACTTGCCTCATTTCGCACGCTCTC
>JBKPAJ010000175.1:0-8822 GCA_046726375.1 Acidobacteriota bacterium | reverse complement strand
CCGTGCGACATGGTCACGATTGATCTGGCTCCAGGCACTCTTCGGGCCACGAGGCGTGTACCGCTGAAGAAACGAGCTGTCGTCAAAGCCCTTGCGGATGCCGTCGATCCATCCCCAACAAAGCGCCACATCGAGCGCCTGGCCCGGCGTCACGGTCGCCACACCGGAGGCTTTCTTGAAGATCCGCAGCCACACTTCGGTTTGGCAGTCGTGATTTTCCGCGAGCCAGCATTCGAATGCCGCCTCAGTGCGGAAGCTCCGGATCTTCTTTTTGTCGGGAATGATTGGCGCCATTCGAGGACAACTGCCTTTACAAGCCCTTGATCATACCGTCCGGCGCGAAGTCTTCTCGATTGTCCGCGTTTGAGCAAACGCGCTCGTCGACGTGATCGCGCACCCGACTCCCGTGAGCGCCGAAATCCCGTCAGCACCTGCGGATTCTCCGCAGGCGCAGTCATACGAACGTGGGTGCGTGCACTCGCCGTTGCGGCGGACGACTCTCGCAAATTCTTCTGGACGTTGCATTTGCTGTAGGGCGATGACTTCGTCGCCGGCGACGACGAACCCCCGACCAAGGCACGCTGATTGCGCATGAATTCTGTCGTCGCCGAACGCGTCTGCGCGTGCGCGCCGGTGTGAGAGGAGGCCTTTATGTCCGTAGCCACGCTGGACCGCGTGCGCGTCGAGGGGCAGGTCAGCCGCGGCTTTGAGGCCGTCCGTGAGGCCTTTGCCGACAACTTCGCTCGACGCGGAGAGGTTGGCGGCGCCTGCTGTGCGTATCGATACGGCGAGAAAGTCGTTGATCTCTGGGGCGGCGTCCGCAACAAGGAGACGGGCGAGCCGTGGGACCAGCACACGATGGTGCTCGTCTGGCCGGCGAGCAAGGGTCTGGCCGCCATGACGTTGGCCGTTGCACACTCCCGCGGCTGGCTCGATTACGAGGAGCGCGTCGCCCACTACTGGCCCGAGTTCGCGCAGTACGGCAAAGACACGATCACCGTGCGCCAGCTCCTCGCCCACCAGGCGGGCCTGTTCGCGTTCGATGAACCCGTCGATCAGAGCGTGATCGCGGATCTGGATCGTCTTGCCGGTGTGCTCGCGCGTCAGAGGCCGGCGTGGGAGCCGGGGACGCCCCAGGCGTACCACGCTCTCACTCTCGGCTTCTATGAAGGCGAGCTGATGCGCCGGATCGACCCGCGCCATCGCAGTCTTGGTCAGTTCTTCCAGGACGAGATCGCGACACCCCTTACGCTGGACGTCTACATCCGTCTGCCTGAAGAAATTCCGAACTCCCGTCTCGCATCACTGACGCCGCCCGGCCCCCTTGGGATGCTGGTGGCCTTTCCGCCGCGCCTGCTCCTCGACTCGATCAATCGGCGATCGATCGTCTACCGGGCGCTTCTGAGCAACCCGGGGTGTGCGTTCGTTCGCGAGCAGGAGCGGGTGTACGTGAGGAATCTGGAAGTGCCATCAGGGGGCGTCGTCGGCACCGCGCGGGGCATCGCCCGCGCCTACGGCGTCTTTGCGAGTGGTGGAAACGAATTGAACCTCCGACGGGCGACGCTGGATCTGTTGGCCGCGCCGGCGATCGCGCCGGCCTCGGGAGTTTTCTACGACGAGTTCTTTAGAGGCGACGTGCGGTTCTCGCTCGGCTTCTTCAAGCCGGGTGGCGTGTGGCGGTTCGGCGGCGCGCGCTCGTTCGGCGCGCCTGGATCCGGCGGTTCTCTCGGCTTTGCCGATCCGGATGTCGGCGTCGGGTACGCGTATGTGACGAGCCAGATGGGAACGGCACTGACTGGAGATCCGCGGGATGTGGCGCTGAGAGACGCGCTCTACGCCTCGCTCCAGAATTCGTGAGGGTTCCCCTGATCGTAAATCAAGGCGTTCGTCACCAGGCACGCGGTCGCGACCTACTTCGCGCTCACGTTCACCGTCTCGTGGGGCGGAGTACTGCTGGTCATCGGCGGCCCTGCTGGAATGACAGCTATCAAGGCACAAGACAACCCTCTGTTTCCGTTCGCCGTCCTCGCGATGGCGGCCGGCCCGTGCGTGACAGGTCTTGTGTTGACCGGCCGGTCGCGGTGAGCAATGGCGGCACCTCCCGCGGCAACCGCTAGGAGGCGCAACCTTCGCGTAGCTCCGCGACGCTCGACTTGTTCGCGGTCGCGAAGTACGCACGTGTGAGACGTCGCAGAAACTGCAAAGGGGCCTGTCCCCGGGGACAGGCCCCTTTTGTGTCTCGAGCCGGTTTGAGCCCATGCGCGGAATCGCCGTCGCCGTTGCGCACAATCAGCAGCTTGTGCGTGTTGACGTGTGCGTACGAAACGGCGAGCTGCTAGCATTCCGTCCCCCCGCGGTTCCCGCGGGTGGCCAACCGAGACGTTCAACATTCGACGCTCAGCGATTGAGCACGGAGGGGACTATGAACCGGCTCGAAAGCGTATGGCTGCGAACCTTGCTGGTGGTTACTGTGCTCCAGTTTCTTGCGTGGATCGCGCCGCAGCTCAGTGCGGCGCAACCGCCTGGCTTTGTCGTCTATCCGCCGCGAGAGTTGAAGGAACAACTCGCGCAGATGAGCGGCGGCGCGCAAGAGGCGCTTGCGAGCGCGATCGGCGTCACCGAAATTGCTGGGAAGCCGGCCGGCGGCCGTGCTGGCGGCCCCGGTTCAGCGAATGCCAAGAAGCTCACCGATGTCCCGGTAGGAGCACGGGCAGATCGCGACGAAAACGAGCCGACAGCGGCGGCAAATCCCGTCGACAAGAAATACCTGATCGCGGGAAACCACTTCTTTCCGGAAGGCAACGTCAATCGCTGCGTGGCATACACCAGCAACGATCGCGGCGCCACGTGGTCGGCTCCGATCGTGATGGCGCAGCTGACCAGCGCAAGCAATTGCAGCGATCCCGTTCTCGCGTATGCCCCTGACGGCTCGCGCGCGTACTACTCGTACATGGACATCAAGTCAATGATCGACACGACAAATCTCCCGGGATTCTTTACCGTCACTGTTGATTTTGACATCGTCGTGAGCTACTCCGACGATAACGGGTCGACGTGGTCGCTGCCCCGCGTTGCGCTCGATGCCGACCCATACGTCCTGACGTACACGCCCTGTCCTGTTCCACCATTCCCGCCGGGTAGCTACTGCGGTCAGGTTACGGATCCTGGCTACTCGTACGACAAGAACTGGGTCGGCACTCATGTCGATGAGGCCGGCAGCACGTGGGTGTATGTCTCGGCGACAAGGTTCGACACCCCCGGTTTCAGCAACATCGTCTCGACGGCATCGGCGGACAAAGGACTGACCTGGGAGACCGCCGTGGTTCACGACTCGGGCAGTGCCACCACCGTTGTCCAAGGGTCACGGCCAAAGGGCGGCCCTGGCGGCGAGCTTCTTGTTGCGTGGTATCACTCAGGCACTGACGGCTGGCTCGATGGCAGCTTCCAGATCAGAACTCGCCGATCGGGAGATCACGGCACGAGCTGGGACTCGCGCGTGGTCGCAGCCTCGGACACTAGTGAGCTCCCGTATTGGCTTGGTCCATACACCTTTTACAAGCGCTGGTGGGGCGGCATGTTTCCCGATATCGAAATCGACGCGCGCGGCGAAGCGCACCTGGTCTACACGCACGATCCATCGCCCAACGGCGCATGTCTGCCAATCGCGCCGTCACAGTGCTCGCTCGACGCAGAGGACGGCGATGTTCGCTACACCACCAGCGCCGGACCGCCCTATACCGTCTGGTCCCCGCCCGAGACAGTGAGCGACGACATGACAGGACGTGCCCAGGGATACGCAGCACTGGCGGTCGAACCGAACGGTCAACTGCACGTGATTTGGGAAGACACGCGGCGCGGTCCGGATGTGCCGTTCTCGAATCCGATCGGGTGCTTCACGCCGCCGGGCGTATGCGAATCTCCGAACATGCTCTACGACATCTTCTATTCGCGGAAGACACCTGGTGGCTCCGGTTGGTTCTACAACTTCCGCGTGAACGACACACCGTCGCTGCAGGATTTCATCTTCACGGGCGATTACACCGACCTTGCGGTGAACAACAGCGTCCTATTCGGGATCTGGACGGACCGGCGGCACAGTCTGTCGATCTTCTCCGGAGCTGACAATACCTTCGCCAGTCGCATTAGCGCCGGTGGGGCGAGCCGGCGCTGATCTCGCGCTCTCCTCATCGCGTGTGCTCCCGACCTCACTTCGTGATGGTGGGGTCGGGACCTGCAGTGATGGCATTCTACGGCGGCCCCCCTGCGGCGTGAAGGCTCGCCGCGCATCTTACTTGTCGCGGCGATGACCGCGGAGTTCGCGGAGCGCCTGCGCGACGGCACGCCGCACTTCACCGTTGGCGTCGGCGGCTGTCGCCCGCAAGGCATCGATCGCGCTCGGATCTTCGATCTCCCCGAGCGCCCAGGCCGCGGTCTTCCGGACGCGCCAGTCGTCGTCTTTCAATGCGCGCACGAGGCCGTTCACGGCGCCGGCGTCCTCGATCTCGCCGAGCGCCCACGCCGACTGGCGCCGCAATTCGGCGTCGCTGTCGCTCAGCGCTTGCACCAGGGCGGGAACCGCGGCGGGACTCTCAATCTCTCCCAATGCCCACGCGGCGCGACGCCGCACGTCAAGATCGCTGTCGCCGAAAGCGCGCGTGAGATCCGGGACGGCGCGCGCGCTTTCAATTTCACCGAGCGCCCACACCGCTTGAAGACGGATTTTCGCGTCGGCATCGGTCAATAACGGAAGGAGATCATCAACCGCCAGATCGGATTCGATCTCGCCCAATGCCCAGACCGCCTGCTTGCGAACGACGGTATCGTTGTCGGTGAGCGCGGCCAGCAGTCCGTTCACTGCGGACGGATGCTCGATCTCTCCAAGCGCCCACGCGGCTCGCGCGCGCACGCGTGAATCGCTGTCTTTCAATGCGTTCAGGAGCGGATTCACTGCAGTCGCGTCTTCAATCTCGCCGAGTGCCCACGCGCTCCGATCGCGCACTTCAGGATGGACATCAGTCAGCCGAGCGGCGAGCGCGTCGATGACTTTCGCAAGCTCGATGATGTGATCGACTTCTCCGAGCCCAATCGCGGCAAACTTGCGCGTCTTCCAGTCGGTGTGCCCCAGCGCCTGCAGCAGAGCAGGCACAGCCGCATTGCCAATGTCGCCGAGCGCTTCTGCCGCTTCTTTGGCCGGCGATGTCTCCATCCATTTTCGTGCCTCGAGGCTTTGCGGAAGCGCGCGCCGCAGCCACGGGCTCATTTCGCATTCAATCGCCGGCACGGTCACATCGTCGCCCAGGATCGCAACGAGCACCGGAATGGCGGCAGCAGCATCGGCGTGGCGGCGTCCGATTTGACACGCCGCCTCGGCCCGTTCTCGTGGATCGGCCGAGGAAAGGCGGTCGACGAACCCCCGCAGGGATCCTGGAATCTGCGGCACACGGTCGCGCGGCAACGTGGGCTGGGCGCCGAGCTCGGCGGTTAGTACGAGCATTCCGGCCAACACCAAACGAGGAACCAATGGGAATGAGTTCATGGCCCAGTCCATCCCCCATAGACGGCCGGGAGAGACGAAGGGTTGCAGTCCGCCGCAGGACCCGTTCGGTGTGTGCTGCTGCCCCGACTCAGTGCGGGGATTGGCTACGGGGATCCGTTGACACGTCTCAGTGACTCCCAGCTGGGGGCCGATCCAAAAGGTCAGGCACGCCTTGCCGAGACGGATCTCATCGTCGTCACCGTCGTGAACGGATTATTGTTTTCAATTCTTTTCTTGTGTGGACGCTCCAGCGTCACGCTGCGCCCCAGGAGGTCGCCGCAACGTGAAGTGCGGTGCGTTCGCGCGCTTACTTGGTCGAAACGCGAAAGATGTCGGTGATGCCGACGTTGGCAGGGCACATCCGGCGGGTGGTCGGGCCTTGCCTCAGCAGTACGCCCATGGGACGCCACGCCCCGGGCGCATTCCGGTCAAGGGGGAACGTGCATGAGAATCGAAACCGCGATTAGCGCGACGGCTTTTCGACGACGCGCGCGGTGAGCGTCTTCTCTGGCAATCGTTCGAAGCCCACCAGCTTCCAGCTTCCGCCATCCTGACGGAAGTAGGCACGCACCGGCTGTTTCCACGTCGGGTAGCTATCGCTGTCGGCAGCGATGTCCACGGCGACAAAACCGCTCGACGCGAGCCCGTTCGGCGCAGCGATCGTCGTCGTGGTGCTCGTTGTTTCCGACAGCGGCTTTGTGGTGCCGGTCGCGTTGTCGAAAAGCATCCACGATGCGCGGTACGCCACCGAACCGCGCGCGACGCCAGCCGCGACTGCGGCGTTCTCGAACCTCAGTCCCTCCGCATCGAGCCGCGGGTTGACGATCGGATTCACCTGCGTCAAGTAGATGCTCGTGATCTTGTCACGCCGCTCGATCAGCACGTCGGCAAGATGTTTCTCGGCCGCCGGATCGCTGAACTGTCCCGTGTGCACGACGGTCCTGATCATCTCGTCGGTGAATGCCGCCACACGCCGCGCCGCCCAGAAGGCGTCATCGTCGCGTAGCTCCATGTAGGCTGTGGTCGGGGTCTGGGGCCGCCATTCGCGTGGATCGAATTCCTTCCCTTCGAACTTGCCAACCGATGGGTACTCGACATAGTCGACGGTCTGCCACGGGCTCAATGCGAACCCGAGACTGAAGAAGCGTTTACGAGTCGGGCCACCCTCATAGAAGTATTCGTAGCTCAGGTCCCACTCGTGGACGTCGTTGCACATGCCAAACGTCGAGCCGACGTCCTGCAGATAATGCTTGACGATCGCCTTGCCGTTCTCCGTGATCAGCGTGTCGAGCGAGTTCGCGGCCTTGAGATCGGTGAGGTTCGTCCACGCGCCGAAGACGCGCAGCGCTCGCAGTTCGCGCCGGTGCTCGTGCGGGACGAGATCGTTGGGGTCGTCGGGGCGTGTGCCGGCGTACAGGTAGGGACCGAGAATCTTGCCTGGCAGCAAGCGGCCGGCTATCACGCGATACGTACCGTCCTGCTTGCGCGCGACGGCCTCGAGAATGGCATTGACGTCATCCTGACCGAACGGCGTTCTTTTCCCGTTGGGGCGGCGAATGGTCGCTTTCGTGTCGATCGATGACTTTGCCGCATCGAAGGTCGTCAGGAACGATTCCACCTGGTTGTAGCCGAGCGCCCAGAAAATCCTCGTCGCGATCGCGACGGCGGCCGTGGCGCCTTCTGGAAACTCCGGCGGATCGAACTCGAGGAACCAGGTCTCGCCCTTGGCGTCCATCGCGGTGAAGCCCGGGTGCGCACCCGAGGACTTTTCTCGGATCAGCACCCATTTCGACGGGTCTGGCGGCGCGCCGAGATTGGCGCCGCGAATGAGCTCTTCGTTCGTGATCACTCGGGTGCCGATGCGATTGGTGAACCAGCTCGAGTCGGGCACCTCGTCGATCGTGTTGATGTTCTTCGCGCGCAGGCCGCTTGGCTTGTAGCCGGATGTGACGAAAAGGTTGTAGATCAGCTCGTACATCTGCGACTGCTCGTAGGGCGCCGCTTTCGAGGCGTCCTGCGATTCTGGTTCGCGCGCGATCGGGTCGTCTGGATAGAACCGCACGGTCTGCGTCGACACGCGGGTGGCTAACAACCCAATTGCGGCAGAAAGAACCAGCACTGCAAAGCGACGAGCACGGGACGAACGCGTTGATGTGACCATGGCGCGCGACCTTAGAAGACGGCGGACGACGCGAAGACGAACTTAAAGCCTTCCTCGCTCTTCGCGAGCTCCACCCGCAGCGGCGTGCCGGACGGGCCGTGGAAACGAAGGCCGAAACCGAAGTCGTCCCTGAGCCCGTCGAGATCGAGATCCGAGCGGCGCGCGGCCACCTTTCCCGTGTCGTAGAAAAACGCCAGATCGAGATAGCGGTTGACCACGACGCGCCATTCCGCTTGCAGCAACAGGCTGTTCTGATCGCGGAAGCGCCAGCTGCTGTACCCGCGCAGCAGGTGCCCGCCACCAATCGACGGCAGCATGAAGAACGGCGTCTGCTGGTGGTCCTTTTCCATTGCGGTTTGAACGCGCCCGCGGAACGAGAGCACCCAGGCGTCGCGCAATATCGGAACGTGCTGGATGGCCTCGTACTCGAGCATCTGGAAACCAAACTCCTCATCTCGATCGTTGTAGTCGTGCAGAGTCACGCCATAGAAGCCGCCGCGCCGGGAGTATCCAGGGGACGTGCGCCAGTCGAAGCCGACGGTGCCCTGCGTATGCAGATATGTGACTTCGGCACCGAGGCCAGGAAGGTCAGCGGGCGTGTAGCGGGTTTCAACCGACGGGAAGCTGCCCTTCCCCGGCTTCTGCGACCACTGCGTGAACTCAGCGCCGCCACGCATCATCAGAACCCGGCGGGTCGGGAATACGGTGAGCAGCGCCGTACCGTACGGCTGCTGAAATAGGTAGTTGGTGCGATCATCCTCCGATGTGTTCGTCCCGAGACCGTAGTAGCCGACGTCGGTCGCCTCGCGCCAGCCGCCAATCACGGACAGATTCGCTCGGCGGTTGAACAGTCGCGGTGCGACGAACTCGGCTTCAGCACGCTTGTAGCCTGCAACCGAGTAGCTGCCACGCACGTCGATGTAGTTGTACGCACTCACGAAATTCGCGCGGCCGAGACCGAGCGTAAAGCCTCCGCCTGAATAGGCGCTCTCGAAAAACGGGTGCCATCGCGCCGTGCCGCGCTGAATCACCAAGTCGAGCCGCTGAAAGATCTTCTCGGCTCTCGTGGGGATGTACGGGCGCAACGCTTGTGCCTTTGCCGTCTGTTCCCTTTCGATTGCCGCC
>JBKPAJ010000174.1:0-26223 GCA_046726375.1 Acidobacteriota bacterium | reverse complement strand
TGGCGGGTCACATCAGGTCGCACTCAGCGACCCGATGTGGCTCTTACTGTTGCTCTGCCGACTTCAAGAATCGGATTCTTCAGCAGCTTTCGCTGCAGCCAGCGGCGGTAGATTGAGGAAACATGCTTCCCAAGCTGTCGCGGAACACGCCGCCGCGCTAGCCCGCGGTCACCGCCCTTCGCAGGCCTCGAGAGCCTGCTGCCGTATCCCGACATCAACGATTTCTTCACAACGACTACCGCGCGCGCCAGGCTGAAGGACGCGATCGGCGCGATCAGCGTGAAGACAACAGACGCCTCTGAGTGACTTGTGCAGGCGGGCAACCGTCGCATGCGGTCCGCACTGATCGATTCGGCCAACAGGAGAGTAGAGCTCTAACGTGTCGTCGCGTCTACAAGCAGCAGGAGTCCGAAACCGAAGGCGGCGAGGAAGCCGGAGAAGCGCGGACTGTTGTGAAAGGCCTCGGGAATCATCGTTTCCGCGGCCATCGCGAGCAGTGCTCCGGCTCCAAATGCCTGCAGCCGCGGAGGCCACGCCTGATTGAGCGAACCGAACCCGACATACCCTGCCACGATAGCTGCCGCTGCCCCGATGGCGATCGCACTCCAGAGCAGCAAGATGTAAGCGTAACGGCGGCCGGCAGCCCGCATCCCCGCTGTGCTCGATAAAGCCACCGGAAGGTTGCCCACTGAGAACGCGACCACAAGCGCGAAGGGGACGACCGGATCCCGCAGCGCGATTCCCAACACCATCGCCTCGGGGGCCGCGTCAAGCGCGTTGCCGAGCGCGATGGCTACTCCGCTGCCAGGCTGCTGCGACTCGGCCGGCTGCCGAATACAGTCGCCGCATCGCTTGCGGTGAGCGGCACCGAAGCGTGCGAGAAGCGCGTTGCTCGCGCTGAACACGGCTGCCCCAAGCAGCAGTGACAGCGCCGCTGCCATTGGCCCGGCGATCCGGATCGCATCCGCGGCCACTTTAAGTGACACACCGGCGAGCAGCAGTCCCGCCCCTACCGACATGGCCATCGCGACGCGTTGGTGCCGCATTCGGGAGAATAATCCGGCGACCGCGCCGACCAGCAGCCCGACGGAGGGCACCGTGCCCAACGCTAGGGCAGCCCAGATTCCATCAGCACTCGTGGACATACGCAGACTCGGATTGCAAACTCAAGAGACGATTCAGTCTCCCTTGGGCTCGTGACCGCATGCGACAGGATGCCCGCCGCAGTCCGAGTAGTCCATTGGACCTTGGTATCGGTGCAACGTAAGCACGGCTTCGCGTCGGGACGAAGGTGTGGTCGATACCTTCGTCTGATAGATCCGACCACGCGCGTTTGGTTCCATCAACAGTGTGCATTCACCGGAACGATTGAGTCAGCGCGTCACCTTCGTGAGCGCAATGATCGTTTTCGCGCGATAGCTCCACGGTCACAGTATTCGAGAACGACACCACGTCCTGAGAGTGAGGTGCAACATGCACGCGATCCGCGTACACCACTTCGGCGGTCTCGACTCTCTCGTGGCGGAGGACGTGCCTCGGCCGGCTCCCGGTGAAGGCGAGGTGTTGCTACGCGTGAAAGCAGCAGGCGTCGGGCCGTGGGACGCGTTGGTCAGGTCAGGGCGGAGCGTCCTTCCTCAGCCCCTTCCGTTAACACTCGGGTCCGACGTGTCCGGACTTGTCGATCACGTCGGTGCCGGGGTCTCGCAGTTCAGGACTGGCGACGCGGTGTTCGGCGCAACGAACGCCCGGTTCACCGGGGGATACGCGGAGTACGCCGTCGCATCCGCGACCAAGCTCGCGAAGATGCCGCAGCGAATGGGATTCATAGAAGCGGCTTCAGTGCCAGTCATCGCATGCGCGGCTTGGCAGATGGTGTTTGAGTACGGAGCGGTAGACGCGACGAAGCGAGTCCTCGTCCATGGCGCAGCTGGGAACGTCGGCGCCTACGCATTGCAGCTGGCCAGGCGGGTTGCGCATGAAGTGGTCGCCACCGCGTTTTCAAACGATGTCGCGTACGTCCAGACACTCGGTGCGCACCGTGTTATTGATGTTCAGACGTCGCGGTTCGAGGAGGTGCTGACCGACGTTGATGTCGTGCTCGACACAATCGGTGGCGACACGCCGGACCGATCCTTCGCCGTCCTGAAGCCAGGTGGCGTTCTGGTCTCGGTTGTAACCGCGCCGAATCAGGAGAAAGCGGCTCGCCACGGCATACGGGCTCTGTTCTTTCTCGTCGAGGTCTCATCCCGGCGCCTTGAACAAATTGCGGCCCTCATCGAGGCTGGCGAGCTGACCACCCGCGTAGGCGATGTGCTGCCGCTTGCTGAGGCCCGAGTCGCCCACGAAATGCTCGCAGGCAAGCCGCACAAGCGCGGAAAGATAGTTCTTCGTGTAGACGGGTCTTGATGAGGTCCACACAAGGAGCGGCCGTCATTCACGAACACGCTGCTTGCCCATGTGGTCGAATAGGCCGCTTTGCGATCGATTCCGGCGTAAACGGGAATTAAAACAAGGACGCGTCATGACTTCGGTGCTTGCATCGGACGCGAACCTGGTCGCGGGGAACTGCTGACAATCACTCATCGCCAAAGAGGCGCAATGTCGCGGAGGTCTCAAATGGAAACAGCGATGGATAAGAACGGCAAAGAGGTGGCGCAGCTCGGAATGCCCTGGGAGAAAACGTATGGGTACGCGCAGGCTGTGCGAGTAAAGAACACAATTTATGTGTCTGGTCAGCTAAGCCACGATGGTGACGGCAAGTTTGTTGGTGCCGCTTCTTCCGACAGCTCGGGTGTCGCGACGGACACGTCGAACATGGAACTTCAGATGCGTACTACCTACGCGAATGGCGCCCAAGTTCTCGCCCGTTTCGGCGCTGGACTCCAGGACGTTGTGGAAGAAGTGCTGTACGTCACGGATATGGATGCGGCGTTTGCAGTGGCGGGTGCCGTTCGCAAGGCCGCATACGGCAGCGATACACCTCGGTGCGCCAGCACGATAGCTGAAGTGAGGCGACTGGCGTTTCCGCAGCAGTTAATCGAGATCAGCTTCACCGCTGTATTGCCGGACTGAGTCGCAGCCATGCGGTTTCGAGAGGGGTCGGCCGCCCGTTGGACGTGCTGCTGCACTACGTTCCTGTTGGCCCAAACCGCTCGGTGCGGATCGCCTTGGCCGGCAGTCCAGCCTTTAACAGCAGGGCAGACGCCGCTTCTACGAATCCGGCGGAACCGCAGACGAAGCTGTCAGCCACTCCGCCGAGGGCTTCCAGCAGCGCCTGGATGGCTGGCAGGTCGCAACGCCCGACCCCGCCGGACCAGCCCGGCGCAGAATCCCGCGTCAGCGTAATCCGAAGCGTGAACCGGGGATCGCTGCGTGCGGAATCCGCGAGCTCCTCGCGGTAGATCACATCCTCGCGTGTGCGGGCCGAGTACAGGAGCGCGGCCGGCACCGCGGTGCCTGACAATCGCCGGTGCCGCAGCATGCACATGAGCGGCACAATCCCGCTCCCGCCGCCGAGCAGCAGAAGAGGATGCCGCCGTTCCAAAGCGGACCAAACGAAATGCCCTCCGATCGGCCCGCGGAGTTGAATCGTGTCGTCGGGTTGCAGTTGGCCGGTGAGAAACGGAGAGACCTCGCCATCATCCAGGCGCTCGACGGTGAGCTCCAGCGCCGACGCTTCTGGCGGCGAGGCAATGGAGTAACTGCGTTCTGCGCGGTAGCCGTCCTCGGCCGTCAGGCGCACGTCGGCGTGCTGACCGGGCAGGTGGCCGGGCCAGTTGCCGACCGCAAACCGGATTGTCTTCACCGACCGCGTCTCTTTACGGATGGAGACGACCGTCGCGGGCTGCCAGGCAATCGGTTTAGGAGCTTTAATCACCGTCGTACCGCTGTTCCCGCCACCGGTCGCCATAGCTGTGGTACCCGTTGACCTCCCAGAACCCTGGCTCGTTGTCCTCCATGAAGCGCAGGCCCCGTACCCAGTTGGCGGACTTCCAGAAATAGAGGTGCGGCACCAGGAGGCGCGCCGGCCCCCCGTGCTCGGGCGCGAGCGGCTCGCCGTCGTACTCCCAGACGACCAGCGCCTTGCCTTCCAGCAGATCCTCCGCCGGCAGGTTGGTCGTATACCCGCCATCGCAGAACGCCATCACGAAAGGAGAAGGCGGCTCCTCGAGCCCGGCCGCGGCGAAGATGCGTTCGACAGAGATGCCGCGCCAGTCAGTGTCGAACTTCGACCAGCGCGTCACGCAGTGAATATCCACGGTGACCTCCGTCGGACGAAGCGCACGAAACTCCTCCCAGCTCCACGACACGATCTTCGTACCGTCCTCCACTTCGAGCGCGAAGGTCCAAGCGTCCAGTGGGGTGTGCGGAGTGGGCCCAGCCGACAACACGGGAAGTCCCTGGTCAAGTGCTGTCCCGGCGGGAGCCGTTTCGACTCGGATTGGGACCGTCTGCCTTGAAAGCCGCGTGTGATCATTTTGCTGTCTCCATTTCTCTCCGCTCGATCACGTGACTACCGCCGCGCCCAAACAGTGCTTGCGCGCGAAGTCGAGTCCGATCACGTCCGGTGGTGTATGCGCAATCATGCGACGGCCACTGCCAAATCGGTCTGATCGCGATTCCTTGCGCTGGTTCTCGACGGCGCGATTGATCACGTTTGCGAACAGCGCAGATGTGATTGGAGCATGTGTTCCACCCGAGGACCATTGCACGATGGTATTGGGCGTCGCGCAGTCAACTCTGCGCGAGCATTCGGTTGGAACTCATACCATCGTCCAATAGATCCGTCTCCACGCTTCCGGTGTAATGAGACGAACCGTCGTTCCGCGCGCGGTTCGAAAGGCAGAAACCGTATTTCGCGACGGAAGGAGACGGCAGATGTCAAGAATCGATTACTACAAAGTGGCGCCAGAAGGCGTCAAGGCAGTGAGAGCCCTTGAGCACTATCTGCGCGCATCAGCGTTAGAGCCGGCGCTCAGCGAACTTGTGAAGCTCCGCGCGTCCCTGATGCTCGGTGCACCTCCCCGCGAAACCGTAACCGTCGCCGCGAACGTGCCGATCCCGAACCTGCCGGGAAAGCGCCTGGTCAGCCGTGTCATCGACTATCCCCCACGGGGTGGTTCGGTCCCGCACCGCCACGCCCGCTCCGCTTTCATCTACGCCTACGTCCTCTCGGGCCTGATCCGGAGCCAGCTCGATGACGAGCCCGCCTGCGTCTAGCGGCCCGGTGAGACGTGGTTCGAAAGCCCCGGCACCCATCATCGGGTGAGCGAGAACGCCAGTGACACCGAGCCGGCGCGGCTACTCGCGGTGGTCATCGTCGATGCGGCGGATGAGCAGCTGACGATCCCTGACCCTCGGTGAATAAACAGCACAGAAGGCCACGCATCATGTTCCAGCGGATGAACTACATGCGGCTTCGCCGGCCGGGATGAAGGTGCTCGTCTTCGGAAACGCCGGAGGGCCGGTTCGATCACGATGCCTGCCTTTGCGTCAGCCATAACTCTCCTCTTTCATCATTGCGTCGTTTGGGTTCGGTGCCACTGTTCCTTTCAGATCGTGGTGACGATCGTCAATCCTCCTGAATGGAAATCACACGGGCGGTCCACGGGCAGAAACGTCCTCCACCGAATGTCATGCCTTCGCGTTCAACGTCCGAGGGACGGCCGTCACACAGTTCGGGCGTCAGTTCCGCAAACTCGACGTCCTCGAGATGCCAGCTCCATCCGACATTGACGCCGGACCCGGCGACAATACGGCCGTTGGGAATCCGCGCCCGCCCGCCGTTTGCCGCTCGATGGGCGGCATCGATCTGCCTCTCATCAAGGAGGTGAACCCGGAATGTTTCGTCAGCAACTCGGAAGGTCACCAACGCGCCCGGTGAGGGCGCCGTCGGCCCATCTCCGCCGCACGCGAGGAAGAGGCACGAAACCATCATGGTTGCCAAGATTCGCAGCACACAGGGAGTGTTGGATGTCCTTGTATTCTCATCGAGTTGGAAGGTGTCGAGAACCATCGCCGTAGCCAGCCCCTTTCCATTGCGCTCGCCGCTATCCGGGTCGACCATTTCGTTAGCGACAAGATAGGCCCGCACCAGCACCAAAGATCAGTGCTCATAGAGCAGTAAGTCGAGCTCTCGACACATCTGCTCCTCGCGGAGCGCTTCACCAAACGCGTAGTGGATACGGCGAAGACGGCCAAGCGTCGCATCATCGCGAAGCAGGTTCAGCTCAAACTCGATCCCAAGCTCACTCCGGCGCCGAAAGGTCAGTGACAGCAAGTGTCTTGGAACAGTAGATTCGCGAGATAAATTACTGAGCATGAACCGTGACGGTCACCGTTTCGGCGAGTGCCTGAACCCTCATCCGATGTCGTAGCGGACGTTGAGCCCAATCGTCAGCACGATGTCGCGAATCTGCTCGGATGCGAACCCCCGGCAACACCACGGTGAACGCTCGCTGCGACCGCCCGCAATGCGGGGAAGCGATACAGCGCCGCCCTGCTCGTCCGTAATGGTGCCTCGATCACGCCGGTGTTCTGTCCCAGCGCCGGGCCCTGCAGGGTACAGATCATGACGATCAGGGTGACAGCAAGTGACTTCATGATTCTGTGGGGTGCTGACATGGCAATTTCCTCGTAAACCTTGGGGTGCCTTCGACTCCTTCGGCGCGTTCGTCATCGAAGGCCGAAGGACCGACGGAGATCAAGGCAGCGAAGATGTCTGACGAAGCGGCGCGCATTCGTGCGCTCAACCTGTATATTTCTCCTGGTCGTTGCACTGAAACCACTAAGACAGGAGTCCCGCATGCGCATGCGAAGAGTCCGATGTGCGCTGTTCGTCCTGACCGCCCTCGCCGTCACGCCATCGATCGTGCGAGCGCAGGGCGGCACTGGACTGATTGGCGGCCAGATCAAGGACGAGCAGGGGGCCGTCCTGCCTGGCGTCACGATGACGCTCCTCAACGAGGCCACTGGTGTGCAGCGGACGACAATTACCGATGGCGAGGGACGGTATCGATTTCCCGCCCTCGGCCCCGGCCGATACACGGTGAAGGCCGAGTTGCAGGGCCTTTCGACGCAGCAGGTCACGGGCATCGAGATGACCATCGGCCTCGAGCTCGTTCAGGATCTGACGCTCAAGCTGCAGTCGCTGACGGAAACGGTGACGGTCACCGGCGCAACGCCGGTCGTCGACACGACGAAATCCGAAGTCGCGGGTGTGGTGACCCAACAGCAGATGGAGACACTGCCGATCAACTCACGCCAGTATCTCTCGCTCGCGCTGTTGATGCCTGGTACGAGCCTCGATGCCACGCGTTCGTTTTTCCCGACGGTGAACGTGGGCGGGTCGATGACGTTCAACAGCACAGGCAACGTGGTCGACGGCGTGATCAACAACTTCGCCGAGGATGGCGAGCCGCGCCAGAATTTCCCCGAGGATTCGGTCCAGGAATTCAAAGTCAGCAACATGCAGTTCAAGGCCGAGTTCGGTCTCGCCACCGGCGGCATCGTCCAGGTCGTGACGAAATCGGGCACGAATCAATTCCGGGGTGATGCGTTCGAGTACTTTCGCGACAAGTCGTTGAACGCGCGCAATGCTTTCGAGGCCGAGAAGCCGGCGTTTCGACGGCATCAGTACGGCGGTGCGCTTGGAGGGCCAATCCGCAAAAACCGGGCGCACTTCTTCGGATCGATCGAGCGGACCTCCGTCGACGAATTCTTCACTGTGCGGACCGGCCTGCCGCAGTTTTATTCATCCATCGAGGGCACTTTCCCGAAGCCTTTCGATCGAAATTTGTATTTCGCGCGCGGCGACGTGCAGATCAGCAACGCGCAGAACGTCTTCGGCCGCTTCGCGCGTGAAGATGAGACGTCAATCTGTAGCAGCTGCGGCGGTACCACGGCAGCGCGGGCCGGCTTCGATCAGGAAACGCCACGGCGGGCGCTGGTCGTTGGACACACGTGGGTCCGCGGCGCGCACCAACTCAACGACTTCCGCTTCCAATATGCGAACGCCGCGTATTACATCGCCCCGCACGCGACGGAAATCTTCACCCAAACGGGCGAGTTCCCCCCGGAGCGGATGAACCGCTTGAGCCGCGGCTACACGTTTCCAAGCGTCACATGGGGCAGCAGCTTCGACGAGCTTGGCCCCGAGGCGCGTTGGCAAGTGAAGGACACCTATGCCCTGACTCGATCGGGCCACGACGTCAAGTTCGGAATCGACTACAGCTACATGCCGTATCAGGAAGAGAATACGGGAAATATTCTCGGGTCGTACTCGTTCAGCGACGATCAGTACTTCAACCCTGACGATCCGACGTCGCTGGCAAACCTGACAGGCGCACAGACGTTCACAGCGAGCATCCCGCCAATCAACACGAAGCATCCGACGAAGTATTACGTGGGCTTCGTGCAGGACGACTGGAGAGTTCACGCGAACCTCACGGTGAATCTCGGTCTGCGCTACGAGCGCCTGTATGGATCCGCCAATGAAGATCTCGATCCGAGTATCTTTCCGATTCCGATTCCGTACATCGATGTGTCAGTGCGCGGCGACAAGAACAACTGGGGTCCTCGTGCCGGCTTTGCGTGGGACGTCGCCGGCACGGGCGACACGGTCGTGCGGGGCGGCTGGGGAACCTATTACGGACATGTGCGTATCCTGGGGAACCTCAATGAGTTCCGCAACTACCAGCGCTATACGATCAGCATCACGAATCCTGCGTATCCCGATCCGTACCAAGGGCGCGATCCCCTCAGCTTCGTCACCTCGGCCCCGGCAAACATCAGCGTGGTCGCCAACGATTACGTGCAGCCATATTCCAATCAGTTCAATGCCGGTGTGTCGCACCATCTCGGTGGGGACTACGCCGTGCATGTGGATGCCGTCTACACACGCACCAATCACGACCGGAAAACACTCGACATCAATCCGCGCGACCCCATGAGCCGGCTGCGGCCGAATCCAACGTTCGCGCGAGTGGATCGCAACGAGTCGACAGCCGAATTGAAGTACCGAGCGATCTACGTGAAGCTTGACAAACGGTTCAGCCATCGCTGGCAGTATCTCGTTTCGTATACCTACACGAACAGCGAGGACAACGCCCCAGGCGCGCGCTATCTCGACCCATTCGATCTCTCTCTCGACTGGGGACCATCGAACGGCGAACGTCGCCACGCGTTCGTGGCCAGCGGCTCGGTGTTGCTGCCATGGGATGTCACGCTCGGTGCTGTGTGGCAGCTGCGATCGCAGCTGCCCTGGTCGGCGACGGCAGGAATCGACTTGAACGGTGACACCTTCAACACCGACCTCGTACCCGGGACGACGCGCAATGCGGGCGGCCGCACGCTGAGTCTCGACGCTGTCAATCGATGGCGCGCACAAAACGGCCGCGCAGCCATCTCCGAATCGCAGATCGATTCGTCGCGCATCAACATTGCCGATATGCGCGTCAGTAAAGCCATTCGTTTTTCGCCGGATGCACGAATCGATCTCCTGGGGCAGGCGTTCAACATCTTCAATACGACGAACCTGCAGTCGCAGTATGGAGGCGGGCGCGTCGGCAACGCGCTTTCCAGCAGCTTCGGGCGAATACAGACAGCCCGGCCAGGGCGGCAGGTCGAGCTCGCGATCAGGATCATCTGGTAGGGGACAACTCATGGATCAGCAACCTTTGTCACGGCGGTTCCTTCACGGTCGTTCCGCCACCTGCGTTCGTGCACGGGCGTTCGGGGCGGTGAGTCACGAGAGCTCGGGACGTTCAGTCATTGCGGCAGTGGTCGCAGTGATATTGACGACGGCCGTCGTTTCCACGCAATCGGCACGTTTTGAAATCGCCGATCTCTACAAGCTTCGCTCGCTTGGCGACATCGAGCTCTCGGGCGACGGAACGCACCTCGCCTACAGCGTGCAGAACAGCGATCGCCCAGGCCGGCCGTACTCCCAGGTCTGGATCATGGACCTGGCGACGCGCCAGTCGAAACGGCTTGGAACTGATCGTGAAGGCGCGTCGAGTCCACGGTGGTCGCCTGACGGGCGGCGCATCGCGTATTTCGGACGGGAGGACGAAACCAGTGGTGGTTCGTCGCTCGTTGTCGCAGATGTCGACGGACGGAATCCAGTGGTGCTCGCGCCGATTACGGGTACGAACCACCCGCTGCCCTCATCGGGCGAGCGACTTGCCTGGTCGCCTGACGGGCGTCAGATCGCGTTCGTGTCGTCGACGCCCGGGCCGGAGGTCGACGCCAACGGCGATCCCATGGTCATCACAAGGTATCTCTATAAACCAACGGCATCCGAAGGACGGCAACGCTTCAACGACAACCGGCGGCTGCACATCTTCATTGTGGATGTTGCGACCAAGCAGGTTCGCCAACTGACCAAAGGTAATTACTACGAGCACTCAATCGACTGGTCGCCTCGCGGCGGTGAGATCGTGTTCGTCTCGAATCGCGAGCCGGATCCGGATCGTTTTTTCAACTACGACTTCTTCGTCGTCGACGCCGCGAGCGGGAAAGAGAGACGGTTGACGAACACGAAAAACGCCGAGTATCAGCCGCGCTGGTCGCCTGACGGCCGATCGATTGCGTACCTCGGCACGACGCGTCCCCTCACATCGTCGGAAACGACGATGGAGGACACGCACGTCTGGCTGATGAAGGCGGATGGCAGCGATCCACACGAAATCGGTGGCGGCATCGACAACCGTCAGGGACGGGCGGGATGGTCGCGCGATGGTCAGCACGTGTACTTCACCGTGCAGACGCGCGGGTCGACGCATCTGATGCGCCTGCCGGTGGCTGGAGGATCGCCCGAAACGATCGTGGGCGATCGGGGAAACGTCGGCGAGTATTCCGCTGGCAACGACAATGCCGTCGCATACACGTTCGCGGGCGCGGAAGGCCCTGCTGATCTCTATCTGCGGCCGGCCGCTGCCGGCAAGCCAACGGCACTGACGTCGCTCAATCGTGACTTGCAGCAGACGCGTGCGCGTGCCGAGGTGGAAGCGTTCTCATTCAAGAGCTTCGATGGCAGCGAAATCGAGGCCTTTGTCACGAAACCGCCGACCGCGCAGCCTGGCTCGAAGGCGCCGATGATCGTGATGATGCACGGCGGCCCACACGGTCAGCAGGGCCCCGCTTTCAATTCCAAGGCGCAGATCTATGCAGCGCAAGGCTGGGCAACGCTGATGGTGAACTACCGCGGCTCGACGGGATATGGACAGGCGCTGGCTGACAAAATTTTCGGCGATCAGAACGGCGGCGAGGCGAAGGACGTCCTCGCAGGTGTGGATGCCGCGCTCGCCAAATACCCGTGGATCGATTCCGCGCGCCTCGGCCTCGAGGGCGGCAGCTACGGCGGACAGCTGACGAACTGGATCATTACGCAGACCGATCGCTTCAAGGCCGCGGTGCCCGCCGCCAGCATCTCAAACCTCGTGACGCAGAACTATCTCTCGTACTACCATGACTACCTCGCCGTGGAATTTGGCGGGTTTCCTCATGAGAAGGGCATCATCGATCGGCTCTGGGAGCGCTCGGCGATTCGATATGCCAACAAAGTCAAGACACCGACAATGTTCATCCACGGCGACAATGACAACGACGTGCCGATCGCGGAAGCCGAGCAGTTCTACATCGCGCTCAAGGATGTCGGTGTGGAAACCATCATGATCCGTTACCCGCGCGAGGGGCACGGGCTGCGCGAAACAGCGCACGTCGTCGACAGCATCGAGCGAAGCATCGCCTGGTATCGCAAGCACTTCGAAGGCGGCCGCACGACCACGAGCGGGCGCTGAGAGAGGCCACGGAAGCACGGAAGCAACGGAAAAAAGCGCCACGGAGACACAGAAGCACGGAACCAAGAGGTTTTGAAAAAAGCGGTGGCGCTTGGAGGACGAGTCGATGACGCGGAAGACGTCGTCGACATGGTCAAGGAAGGTGTGATGATTGGGCGGCGAACGCAAAGGTTCCAAAGGTGGCGGCTTCGCACGAGCGAGAACTAGCCAAGGGCGCTGCCCTTGATATCCCGACTGACTCCGCCGCCTTTGGCTCGTTCTTGTTGTTGACTTGGCGCGCTCGGCGCGCCCGTAGACCGTTATGCGGGTGCACAACGGGTGCAAAGTTCACGTCGGAGGCCGCATAACGGTCTAAAAGCGGAAAAGGCGATTCACTTTGACCACGAACGCGCGATTCCGCAGCGAGGTTGGGCGGGGCACAGGGATTGTGTCGCGTTTAGCTTTCAGTTCGGCCGATCGCTCCCAGAAATTCGGAAGACCAAACGCGAAATGCGCGATGGTCGGCTTGACGTTTGGCTGCGCTTGCGTGATGTAAAGGCTGTTCGGTGCGGACGGCGGACCGCAGTCAAGCTGGCACTTCGTTCCATCGTCCCAGACGGCTCGCATACCGAGCAGATCGACATAGAAGTCGCGGACCCTCGTGTAATCGGTCGAGGGATATGAGAGGTGATTGACCGCTGTTACAGCGAAGGACTTGTTGGCCGCCGCCTGTTCGGCGGCAGTCGCGAAGGCCATCGCGGCCGGCGGGAGCGCGATCAAACCCACAGCAGATGTCGCGCCGAGGCCGACTGTCTGAAGAAGTTGGCGGCGATCGATCGGGCCGAGTGCACCGGTCGGCAGCAGCTTGGTTACATCATCCATGTTGTCCGCTCATCATCAGTGCCCGCTCCAGCGGTCATCGCATGGCAACGGGTGCCACCGAGGAGCCGGTGGCACCTCGGAGCTTTAGTGGTTGAACAACGAACGCGAATTCAAGAATGCCTTTCCCCACCAGTTCATTGAGCTTGAGACTCTCGACCAGATAGATCCCTCTTGCAACGAGCAGAATCTGATGGACGGGCGAGCTCAAATTGGGATCGGGATTCGGATTCACCTCAACGCAGCATGTGTCCGATCCGACGATCATCGGGTTGTGACCGGCTAGCCATTCGGCAGCTCCGACGCCCAACCCGGGCTGCGTTCGGTAGTACCGCACGTTGTCTTTCTCCCAGAGGCGTCCGAATCCGGTATGGATGATGACGGCGTCGCCCTTTTCGAGCGCTAGCTTCTGGCGCTTGAGTGCATCCTGCAGATCCTGCGCGGTAATCTCGTAACGATCGTCCAGCATGTCGACGCCTCGCAGCGCCGCCACGTCAATCAGCACGCCGCGCGTGATCAGCGCGCCTGCGTTCTCGATGCCGAGTTTCGAAAAACCGGTTCGTGTCGCGACCGCGTCCATCCTGACGCAGTCATAGAGACGGTCTCCGATTGACTGATGCGCGAAACCGTCGATCTGAGTGCCCACCTGCCCAAGCTCGGTGGTGACGATCTCCTCATTCGAACCGCGCTTGTTCGATCCATTCGGCCAGTTGGTGCGCTTCAACTGCTGGCTGTAAACGCGATCGCCGTAAAACGGCATGCCGGCGTGAAGCGGGTGGCCCAACTCGACCACTTCCCCGGCCCTAATCAGTCGCGCCGCGCGCAATACGCGTTCCGGCGTCATGAGGTTGGCTGCTCCGCGCTCGTCGCCTGCGCCCCATTGGGAAGGGCACCGCTCGGCCTCCGTTGGGGGTCGCCAGCCCTGCGCACCTCCCAAGGGCATCGCAAGCGCGAGAAGCACCACCGTCAGGCTCGCGACAATCACTTTGCGATGCATGATCCTTCGCCAGCTAGAATTTGAACTGCGCGGGAAGTATGCGTGAGGCGAGCGATGCTCGGGCGTTTTGAAGTGTTATCAATGTTTTCAAAATGTCGGCGGGTGTTTCGTGTTGTTTTGATGGTGTGTCGCGCCGTAATCGTCGTCGCGCTGCTGCTATAGTGGCCGCGCTTCAGGCCTGCCCCGTGCGCGTCACGCGCTGTGATCGTGGCGTCGGCTTTTGAAAGAGGAGATGGCGAGGGTTTGCGGTCAGAGAGCGCGCTGGCAGAAGTACTTAGCGACGCGGCGACCGCCTCGCGTGCCGTTTACTGTTTCGCACCCTGCTGCGGGATCTTCGCGCGGAACTGCGTCGCGCGCGTCAGCAGCGTCGTCAGCCACTTGATCTGCAGATCGGCTCCCGTACGGAAGTAATCGACGAATGATGGAGGGAACATCGAGAAATCGACGGCGTGCCGGCCCCAGTCCGGTCGCCGCCCATCGTAGTCGGTGAAGTTGTAGTCGCGGGCGAGCTCCCATGAGCTGAACAGCATTCCCGTACGGTTCATCACGTTCGGATCGGCGACAAGTGCCGCGACGGCGCGCCCGACGAACAGAGGCGACTCCGACTCGAGGAAGTTTGGATCCTTTCTGCCGGCGTCGCGCCAGTTGCCTTCGGTCACACCCTTGTGCTGCAGCATGGATTCAGAACGCAGGAACCCGGGCGTGACCGCGATGGCCGCGACGCCATGCGGCTCGAGTTCGGCTGCCCAGGACAGGGGCAGCAACTTGAGCGCACTTTTGACGACCTGAGACATCGGGTTGCCGCCCCCACCAAGCACGTCATTCTCGGTGACTTCGACGATTACTCCTCGTTTCTGAGGCATCATCGCAAGCGCTGCCTGTTTGGCGGTGATGATGTGCGACGTCAGCGCCTGCCTGAAGACGGCGTCCGCGCTCTTCAGGTCGGCTTGCCAGAGAAAGCCATACTGGCGCATCAGCGGGTCTTCGCCGGCGATGCTATTGACGACCACGTCGATGCGGCGGTGCGCGCGCATAATGCGGCGGAACAGCGCTTTCACGTCGGATTCAACCGTGTGGTCGACACGAAGCGCGACGGCCGTGCCACCGGCGTCGTTGATGAGCGCGGCGGTCTCGTCGATCGTTTCGGGCCGTTTGTACGGCGACGGCTTTGCGCGAGTGCTGCGACCGGTGCAGTAAACGGTGGCACCAGCTTCGCCGAGCGCACGTGCGATGCCTCGTCCGGCGCCACGGGTGGCACCGGCAACGAGCGCAAGGCGTCCTGTGAGTGGCTTCGCGGCAGAGGAGCTTTTCTTCGCCATAGGCGCTGTAACTCGCGGTTCAGTGCCACCTCAGGCCAGTGCTGAGGGGCGGCCCCGGCCACCGACGCAGCGCTCGCGGTCGTTCGCGTGGACAGCTCCCACGCGCCATGGCCGGCGGAAAGCCCATTTGTAAATGACCGTTCATTTACATCCGGAAAAGTAAACGTGCATTTACTATTTGTCAAGCATGTCACCTCGACCGCGAACGCAGGATGACGCGGCCATCCTCGAGGCGGCCGGCCGGATCATCGCCAGGGTTGGACCAGCGAAGTTCACGCTCGCCGATGTCGCACGCGAGGCTGGACTGTCCGCCGCGACTCTGGTGCAGCGATTTGGCTCCAAGCGTGGTCTGATGCTCGCCCTTGCCAGGGCGGCGCGCGATTCTGTCGATACGTGCTTCGCCGCCGTGCGTGCGGCCCATCCTTCACCGCTCGAGGCGCTGGTCGCTGCCGCGACGGAGATGACGAAGTACGTCACCTCACCCGAGGAGATGTCGAACCACCTCGCGTTCTTGCAGACTGATCTCAGCGACCCCGAGTTCTATGCAGTGATGCGAGACAACTCCAGCCGTATCGAGGCTGGATATCGCGCCCTGATCGACGCCGCTGTCGCTGAAGACGAACTACGGCCGTGTGACACACGACGGTTGGCGCGTGCGGTCGGCGCGATGTCCGGAGGCTCGCTGATCGGGTGGGCAGTCTACCGTCAGGGCACGGCGGAGGCCTGGGTGCGGCGGGATTTGGCGACCCTTCTAGATCCGTATCGCTCTACCGGTGCCCGACGAACGGCGGCCACCGTGCACCGCGGCAGTAGACGTCGGACGCGGCAGCGCGCCAGCGGCCGGTGAACCAAGGGCAGTGCGGAGCCTAGTAGAGGTTCCGCCGCGAGCAAGCTAGCAATCTGCCCACTTCAGCTCGACAGTCGGATTAAGTCGCAGGACTATCCCGTATCGATGCCTTGATGCCCGTCCTACTTCCCGGGTAAACTCGCGCCCCTCTCACGTTCACGCAACGCGAATCGCCGCACACAGGAGGTGTTCGATGCCCCGCGCCCGATTCGATCGGTTTCATGTTCAGCCGCGCACCCGCGATTTCACTGCCAGCGTGCTGACGGTCTTCGCGTTCGCGGCATGCTTGGTATGGCCGGGCAGCGTCGAACCCACCCACGCCAAAGTGCAGGTCCCGTTTCGTCTGATGGAAGCGACCATCAGCGAGACACAGGCGGCACTCGAAGCGGGCACCGTTACGTCCGAGGATCTCGTCAACATGTATCTCGCGCGCATCGAGGCGTTCGACAAGCAGGGCCCTGCGATTAACGCGATGATCCGCATGAATCCCAACGCACTCGCCGACGCGCGCGCGCTCGATGCCGAGCGCCGTCTGGGGTACACGCGCGGCCCGCTCCACGGCGTACCGGTCGTGCTGAAGGACAACTACGATACGTTCGACATGGCGACATCAGCTTCGTCGCTGTCCCTCGCGACGTCCGTTCCGCCCGACGATGGCTATCTCGTACGGCGGTTGCGCGAAGCCGGCGCCGTGTTCCTCGGCAAGACGAACATGCACGAGTTCGCGTACGGCATCACGACGATCAGTTCGCTTGGCGGGCAGACTTTGAACCCGTACGACACGCGCCGCAACCCGGGCGGATCCAGCGGAGGAACCGGCGCAGCTGTCGCCGCCAACTACGCTGTGTTCGGCATGGGATCCGATACGTGCGGGTCGATTCGCATCCCGTCGGCGTACAACAGCCTCGTCGGGCTGCGCGTGACGCAAGGGCTCACCAGTCGCGACGGCATCATCCCGTTGTCGATCACGCAGGATGTCGGTGGACCACTTGCTCGCAGCGTCGAAGACATCGCGATCGTCATGGATGCGACGTCGGGGTTCGACCCCGCGGATCCGGTGACCGCGGTCAGCGTCGCTCATACGCCACGCAGCTACACGCACTTCCTCAAGCAGGGCCGGCTGCGCGGTGCGCGCTTTGGACTGCTGACCGATGCGCTCGTGACGACGGCGGCGGATCAAGAGGTGGCGAATGTCATTTTGAGCGCGCGCGATGGTCTGGAAGCGCTCGGCGCCACGGTCGTCGACGTGTCGATTCCGGATTACGCCGCCGTGAGCAACACCTCGGTGATCACTTACGAGTTTGCCCGGGACCTCGACGCGTATCTCGCGGCCACGCCCGCCGCGCCATTCAAGACGCTGCAGGACATCTACAATCATCCACTCCTATGGCATCCGTCTTTGAACGGTGTTCTGAGCGGCGCACTCGCGAACGCGCTACAGGAACCGGACTACCACGATCGACTCGCGGGGCGAGAAACGTTCAAGAACGCTCTCCTGACGGCGCTGGATGAAAACCAACTTGACGCGCTGATCTATCCCACCATTCGCCAGAAACCCATCCTGGTTCCGGGCACCGGCCAGCCGGGCTCAAACTGCCGCGTCAGCGCACAATCGGGGCTGCCCGCGATTTCGATGCCGGTGGGCTTCACACCCGCGACGAACGACAGCAACCCCATCCCCGTTGGCATGGAATTCCTCGGCCGCGAGTTCACCGAGGGAGACCTGCTGCAGATTGCGTACTCCTGGGAACAGGCAACGCATATTCGGCGCGTCCCCACGAGCACGCCAACACTCGAACCTCAGTGGACCTACCGAGTCAGTGACGGCTCCGCGAACTTCTACATTGCGCCGTCGGGAAATCAACTGCGCTTCACGGGACCGGATATCGACACGTTCGTTTACATCGATCCGGCTATGCACGACGTGAAGGGAACGTTGATCGGCGAGTTCAAGGACGACCGCTGGCACATCCGCTATTCAGTACCGACGGCTGGCGATCGACTGGCGATGATCCACGTGCGTGATTTGTGGAGCACCGGGCGCGCGTACACGTTGGTCGGAGCGGCAACGCCGCAGTAACGTACCATCACCGGCCCGGCCAGACGCGCCCGCAACCTCAAATGATCGCGTGCGCTCTCCATGCGGCTGACAAACAACCGCCGAGCGCTCCGTGTGCCGGAGCCTCGCCCGCCGCGGAGATGCAGACTCGCGACGGCTGTGCCCCGTTGTTCACGGCGCGGTCCACAATGAAGACAGCCGCTGCTCGATTTGCTTGTTGCTGTAGACCGCTTCGTGCCCGCTTGACCCCACTTGCCCGGATACCTGAATGAGATCAGAAGTCCAGACCATCGTTCGAGAATCCGCGCACATCGCGCGCGCATACGCAAACCCTTCAAGAGGCCAATTCATCACCGAGCGAGGGCGATTCATCCCCATAATCAAGGGACTGTCCCGCGTTTCACATGCACGAATACGCCGTCGTATAAAGGCGGGCTGCCTCGCACGGCTGCGATCACGGCAGTGCGGGTGTGCACGACGGGAAGCTGCAGCTCCGCGCCGACAGTATGGATGAGCGAGCGACGCTCGTTGTGAATCAGGACGCCTCCCGGCGCGAGCATCGCGGCAATGTTGGCGAGGGCAAGCGTGAGAAGCGTGTCGTCCAGATAGGGAAAGACGTTGGTCGCGACGACAAGATCGAACGCCGCGTCGTCAAGCTGCTGCGTGGCGATGTCGAGGGCCAGTGCGTCTACCACGCGAACAGCGTCGCGTCGAACCCGGACCGACTTGCGAAGATGGCCTCGGTAGCGATCCGAAAGTGGCGGCATCGGCAGCGATTCACCGATCGCTGCGCAGAGGTTGTTGAAGTACCGCCGATACTCGTCATCGAGCGTCAGGCTCTCGGTCTCGCCGAGTCCCGAGAACAACGTCAAGGAAACCTCGCGCGATCGAGCATCGCGAAGATGGCCGACGACGCGCGCATTGACATCCGCGGCGACAACCGCTGCCCCGTCGAGACGCGTGAGCCCGAGGGCGACGAGCGAATCCAGCACGGCGTAGGGCTGATAGCTTTCGTACGGGCCCGCCTCGATGAGACCCGTTCGCGGTGCGAGGTCGAGCCCGGGACCGACAATGAGCACGCGCTGGATGCGCCGGGCAGGCTCGGAGGCGCGAAGCGTCGCCAGAGCCTGATGAACGAGGTAGCCGGCTTCGATTGCGGTATCGGTGCTCAACCCGCGCTGACGGTATAACGCCGCAATGGCGGCGGCGCTGTCAGGACTGCGGCCGGCCACAAACTCCTTCTCGAAGAGAAAGTGCATCGTTCTCTCGTACTGCTGCACGAGGAAGGTGTCGACGCTCGTCTGCGGGTCGTTGTTGAGGCGGATGACGTCGGCGAAATACGCGAGGCGGCGGTCCGTTTGTTTCCTGGCAAGTGCCGAGCGCAACGCACGGAGCCTGCGGCGAACGGCGGCCGGCACCGCGCCGCGGTCGACGAACGCTTTCGCGCTGAGCGCCGGCTCGATGGGCGCCTCGCCGGTAAATGCCGTTGATTGAAGCGCGTAGTAGACGAGCGCGTCGAGATCGCCCTCGCGCACGCGCTCTCGCGTTCGCTGGTTCTGGGCTTCGATGAAGGAGGAGAAGTCACCGGCTTCGATGCCAACGGCGCTCAGGCGTGCCTGAATAACCGACGGGAGGTCGCTCCAACGGACCGATTCGACGCCAAACGCACCGGCCAGCGCCGCCGTCAGGCACAGCAACGCCACCGAGGCACCGAGGCGACGCGCCGGCTTCGTCATCGATCCCGAGTCCGAGCGAGCTTTGGAATCAGAACAGCAGTTTGATTCCCAGCTGGCCGTAGCGCGGAAAGTTCGACTGCCGCACGACATAGCGGTCGATGGTGCCGAAGAGCGGGTTCGTCGGGTTGTTCTCGTACTGCCGCTCGTCGTAAATCGCCTGATTCAGGATGTTGTACACCTCGAAGCGGACCTGCAGGCGCACCCTGTCGGTGATGTGCGTCGTCTTCGCAAAGTTGACGTCGAACTGGTAGAACGGAGGCCGGCGGATGCGATCGTCGCGGAATTGCGTGCCCGCGGCCGTGTACGTCGTGTTCGGCCGGATGATGAAGTTCGGCTCCGTGCAGCCCGCGGCCAGCGAGTAGCCGAGCATTGTCACGGCGCCGGTGTTGTCCATCTGCCCCACGCAGGGCTGGACAGCGCGAATCGAGCGCGGGTCGCTGAAGTCGACGTCATTGATTTTCGCGTCCTTGACGTAATAGACGTTCTGCGGCAATCCCCATGGCCTGCCGCTGTTGAACAGCCACATTCCCGCGACGTCCCAACCGCCCGCGATGGCCTGGAGCACCGGGTTCGCGCTGCTCATGAACTTGCGGTCGCGGCCGAATGGCAACTGGACGAGGCCGGAAATCGTGACGCGATGGCGTCGATCGCTCTCGAACGGCGAGCGCTGCACCACGCGATCGGCTTCGATGATCAGCGGGTTGACGTTGTTGTTGCCGCCGATCTGGTTGTCGCCACCGTTCTCTTCCAGCATCTTCGACCACGTGTAGGTGCCCGCGAGCGACACGCCGCCGCTCATCCGCTTGTTCACGAACAGCTGCGCCGAGTTGTACCAGATGTGGCCGTCGTTGCGGTCGAACATGGTGATCTGACCGAACTGGGGGAACGGACGGCTCAACTCGTAGCGCGAGAGGGTCGGGCTGGTGAAGCGCGTGGTGCCCTCGAAGCCCGGCACCTGATAGAAGGGGTTCGGCAGCAGCGCGTTGCAGAACGCGGGATTCCCGCCCTGCGAAGGGTCGCATTGATTGCGAAGCGACACCGGCGGCTCGTTGAAGCCGCCCCACCGGTTCTGTTCTTGCCTCGTTCGGCTCCCGACGTACGACAGCTCCACCGTGGTGCGCCATGGAAGGACTCGCTGCATGCCGAGGGAGAACTGGTGGACGTAGGGATTCACGAAGTCGAGATGGGAGAATCCAATATTGCGCCCGAGGAACGTCTCGAGACCACGCGACGATCCCGGAGGCTGCAGCAGCCCCTGCGGGAAGGGGTTCGACAGGGCGTAGGTCGGCGTGCGGTCGTCGTCGAGGGACGTCACCGGTACCGTCTGCACGGCGAAGCCGTTCGACGCCGAGATACCCACGACGTTCAAGTAGTACACGCCGTAGCCGCCGCGCAGGCTCGTCGTGTCATTGAGCCGATAGGCAAACCCGACGCGCGGCTGGATGTTGTTCTTGTCGTACTGGTACGGATACTGCGGATTGCCGTTCACGTCGACGAACCCGAGGCCGCCGACCACCTGATATCCCGGGAACTGCTGCTGGTTGATCCGTGACGTCACCGGATTGATCGATGTGCTGTCGAATCCGTAATTCAGCTGGTTGTCCTCTTCGAAGACGGGCGTGTTGAAGTCCCAGCGCAAACCCAGGTTGACCGTCAGGCGATCCGTGAGCTGCCAGTCGTCCTGGAACCACGGCGCGTAATAATTCCATCGGAACGTCGGATAGAAGTTGTTGTCGATCGCGCCCGCGCTCGGCGCGCCAAGCAGGAACGAGGCAATCGGGTTCCCGCTGAGCGCTTCGGCCTGATTGAACACCCGCTGAGTAAAGCGGCGATCGAAGCTGAGGACGAACAGGTTTGAATTGACCTCGCGCAGATACGAAGTGATGCGCATGTCGAGCCCGCCGCGGAAGTTGTGCCGGCCCTTCGTCCAGGTGAAATTCGGCTGGAGGCTGAAGCCGTTTGTCGTCTCCTTATTCCGCGTGTTCCGTCCGAGCTGCTGGTATTCGGTTGTCCCCGTGTTGTTCGCAGCCGCGGTGGTGAAGAAATTGAACCGTGGAAACACCTTGTTCGGCAGCTGGCCCACGAGTGACGGTGAGAACCCCAACTCAGTCGGGTCGAAACCGAGGCCCGGGTCGGAGCGTGCGAGCTCGAGGTACTGGTTCAAGCCGACGCGCACGTTGAGAACCAGCGACGGGTTCATCACACGCACCCAGTCCGCCACACCCGAGTGGTTGATGCGCCAGAGCGGCAGCTGACCGTCCTGCGCCGGCCCGCTCGTGATGCCGTTGGTAAAGCGCGTTTCCGTCCGCTTGTTGTACGCGTAGCGAAAGAACATCCGCGTCTTGTTGCTGATGTTCTGGTCGACCTTCGTGGCGATGTTGTGGAAAGCGTCTTCTGCGAGGTTCGGCGCGAAGAGAAAGTTGTTGCGCCACGGATCGCTGCCGGCCGGCGCGGCCTGATTGGGCGGCAGGAAGTACTGCACCATACGCGCGGCGACGGGATCGATTCGGTTCGCCGGAATCTGATTGTTCAGGAACGGATCGCGCACCCACTGGCCGTTTTCGAGCCTTCCGCTCCTGGGGTCGTAGATGGTGATGAGGCGGCCCTGGGCGTCGCGCAGATTGCTGAAATCCCCGCGCAGTTGCGCCTCGTCGGGCACGGTGTACGTGGCTGGGTTCGGCGTGAACTCCTTGTAGCCTTCGTAGTTGAACATGAAGAACGTCCGATTGCGGCCGTCGTAGCCGGGGACGCGAACCGGCCCATCGACCTGGAAGCCGTACTGATCCAGCTTGTGGTTTGGCTTCTCGCGGTCGTTGACCTCGAAGAAATACTCGTTCGAGTCGAACGCCTTCCGCCGCGCGAACTCGTACGCCGTGCCGTGGAAATCATTGCCGCCGGACTTGAGCGAGACGTTGATCACCCCTCCGGCGGTGCGGCCGTATTGCGCGTCGTAGCTGTTGGTGACGATCTTGAATTCCTGCACGGCGTCAACCGGCGGAACGTAGGCGATGTTGTTGCCGCCCTGGATGGAATTGTTCGGCGCGCCGTCGAGCAGGAACTCGTTGTTCCGGTTCTGTCCGCCGTTGATCGACCAGTCCGCAATCGCGCCGTTGTCGAACGGCCGCTGGTAAATCGCCGGGCCGTTGTAGGTGATGCCGGGCGAGAGATACGACAGCATGAAGGGATTGCGCGCGTTGAGCGGTAGCTCCGTGACACGCTGGTTGTCGATCACCATGCCACGATCGGCGTTCGACGTTTCGAGCAACGGGCTTTCGCCAGCCACGGTCACGACTTCCGAGATCTGGCCGACCTGCAGCGTCACGTTGAGCGCCATGGTCTGACCAACCTCGAGCTGCACGTCCTGCGTGTGTTTGCGGAACCCCTGGAGCTCCGCGGCCAGCGTGTAGTCGCCCGGGCGCAGAAAGGGAATGCTGTAGACGCCGTCCGTCGTGGTGACGGCTGACGCGACTTCGTTCGTTCGCACGTTCGTCGCCGAAACGGCGACGCCCGGGATCGGCAGTCCGTCCACGTCGGTCACGCGGCCGGTGACCGTGGCGCGGAATTCCTGCGCCGAAACGCTGCCGGCCTGCGACAGCGCCGCCATCACACTCAACAGGATCACGCGAGCCGTCGGCAAGCCTTTCATGTGACGTCTCCTGTTCACGCCGGTCAAGCGAGCCAGCCCGCGCATACTGATACCGGCCGCGGCCGGTTTCAAGCGTCGCACGTTACGCATCGTGCAGTTGTTGTTCAGCTTGCCGAGAGGTTCGACGATGCATCGCAACCGGGCCGCGAGGCGCGATTACGGCTGACATGGGGATCGGCGGTGAGCGGAATCGGTCCACACAGCGACATGAACACATGACTACCGTTCGGTAACACCGCCAGCAGATCGTTCGTCGGGTCGTCGGAGATTTCACCCTCGAGCGGAATCGTGTTCACGATCTGGTCGGTCTTGGTGTCCACGACCCGCAGAAAATTCCATCCGCGATCGGCAACCCACAAGTGCGTCGCTCAAACCGGAATAGCCATCGACGGGAAACGCGTACAAGTCAGCTTGATGCAGAGGTCGATCTTTTCAACGGCGGCTGACGCGTTTGCTGCAGTGTCGTGCCGGCTTGCGAACGCCGACGGTGGATCCGCTGGTCGCGCTTCGAACCGAGTAGCGACTTCGGTGTCGCCTGCAATTTGCTGGGCCTGCTCTCCCTCGGTCTGCATCGCGCGCTCCTCCACCGTGGTTTGAAACCAACGATCCAAGTGCGACCGCCAACGGTGAGCGTGCTACGATTCCCGCCGCTCTTGACCAGGAGGTCCAGCAGATGGTGATCAATCGCGTGAATCCGCTCTCGGTTGCGAAGCTTGCCGGCATGCTGTACGCGATCCTCGGTTTGATCTTTGGCGCGATCGTCTCGCTCATCGCGCTCTCCGGCGGTATGGCCGGCAACTCCGACGAGCCGGGCGCCGCAGCCATGGGCGCGATCTTTGGCGCGGGCGCCGTGATCGTGCTGCCGATCCTCTACGGCGGTCTGGGCTTCGTCATGACGCTGCTGATGGCGGCGCTCTACAACATGACCGCGCGGATCGTCGGCGGCGTCCAGATCGACGTGAGCTAGCCGACGCCTGAGTGTGGACCGCCACGTGTGAGGATCTGATTCACCGCGTCCGCCGTTCGATCGCTTCTCGGCCGAGAGGCGATTCCTCCGACATGACGAGCACGCCGGGCTGTCCAATGAACGAGCGCTCCGCTTAATAAACTGGCAATTCGTCGGCTCGTGCCTTATAAGACGCCTGCTACGCGTCGAGAAAGAATCCGACAGGCAGAACCACCTAAGAAGCGGGCAAGGGCTGCCGTCCGTGGTGCCGCCCTGGTCGGACTATGCCTCGCGTGCATCGCAGCCCTGCACGGAGTCGTTCGATACGTCCGGCAGGGACCGGCTCAGCCGTTGTCCCTGGCTTCGGCTGACATCAATCTCGATGGCTTCCCGGACCTGATTAGCGGACACGCGCGTGCGGGGGACGGCGTCATCACGCTGCAGCTTGGCAATCCAGAAGCGTTTGCGCCGACGAAACAGCAGACCATCCAGGCGATCGCCAACGGTCAGTACCCCGATCCTTTTCTAAGCGAAACAACTGTCCTCGAAACGCCTGAAGCGCCGGAATTTCTTGCTGCCGGCGATTTCGACCGGGACGGGCATCTCGACATCCTCACCGCGGCCCGTCGCAGTGAAGCGCTCTACATGCTGGCCGGGAATGGCAATCACGGATTCGACACGCCGAGGGCCGTGCGTCTACCCGGTCGCCTCACCGCGATGACGACCGGTCAGAAGACGCAGACGGATGCCTGGCCGGATGTCGTCGTCGGGATCGTGAGTGACGACGGGCCTGCGCTGATCGTGTACGAGACGAGGCGTGGTGTCCTCGCCGATGCCGCGTCGTCGTATGCGCTACCGGCCGCCGCCACTGAAGTGGCACTGGGGCGGCTGGATGAGGATCGCTCGACGGATCTGGCGATCGTCGCGGGCGATCGACTTTTTGTCCTGCACGGGTCGGACAACGCAGCGATTGGCGAGGTGATTCTCGACGACGAAGAAGGAGGATACGAAGGCGGAGGATACCTCGAGCCGATCGCGCTCCCGTTTGGCGTGAACGCTGTTGCGGTGAGCGATTTCATCTGGGATCGCGATGCCCGGATGGAGCTCGCCGTGGCTGGCGACGACGGGCCCCTTCGCATCCTCGCGCACGGCCCGCTCGATACGCGGCCGCTCACCGCAGGGGAAGTGCTGGCGCGGCGGCAGCTCGTTGAGGCGGTGAGACGAGGCGAAAGGCCGTCGTGGGCCTTGGAACCCCCGAGGCCCTACCAGGCGCTGACGTGGCAGGTGGCGGAAACCATCGGCGCGGCGTCCTCGCCACGAGCGGACGGAGCGCATCCCCTGCTGGTGAGCACGGTCGGATCGGGCCGCCAATCCCACGACCTACGGATTCTGGACTCGGGCGCTGCGGTTGCCGCTCTGCCGATGCGTGTGGGCGTGCACGCCGTGCCCGGGCTGGTCGTGTTGCGACCGGGTGATTCCGAACCGGTCGTCCAGATCCAACCCCAGTCACACGTCGCCTTTACCGTCAACACCGCGGCGGACACGGATGATGCGGCCGCCGGCAACGGTACTTGCGCCGACTCGGGAGGCAATTGTTCTCTGCGCGCGGCGGTTCAGGAGGCCAATGCTCATGACGGCGCGGACCTGATTACGTTTTCTCCCGCCCTCAACGGGGTCCCCATCCAACTGACGCAGGTCGGAGACGACAACACCGCCGCCCAGGGCGACCTGGACATCAACTCCGACATCACCATCCTGGGCAACGGCGCCGCGAACACGATCATCCAGGGATCGAGCGACGCGGCGTTCACTGGCAACATGGGGGACAAGATCTTCGGCATCAACCAGGACGGCACGTTCTCGACCTTGAGCGTGAGCATTTCGGGCGTGACGGTCCGCTTCACGCGGAACAGCAACCCCACGATCGGAACTTTCACCGAGACGGGTGGTGCGTTGGACATCTTCCTGACCGGAACCGGCGCCATGCCCGGGCCGACGACAACGATCACCAACT
>JBKPAJ010000173.1:0-8873 GCA_046726375.1 Acidobacteriota bacterium | reverse complement strand
CTCCACGCGGCGTTGCGTCGTCAGGCTTGCGCCCATTGCGAACAATTCCCCACTGCTGCCTCCCGTAGGAGTCTGGGCCGTGTCTCAGTCCCAGTGTGGCCGTCCGCCCTCTCAGGCCGGCTACTGATCGTCGCCTTGGTGGGCCGTTACCCCGCCAACTAGCTAATCAGGCGCGGGCTCCTCTCCAAGCGTCAGGCCTTGCGGTCCCCGACTTTGGTTGCCAGGTCTTCAAACCCGGAACGTCATGCGGTATTAGCGCTCCTTTCGGAACGTTATCCCCCACTCAGAGGTAGATCACCCACGTGTTACTCACCCGTTCGCCACTCTACTCAGGGCCGAAGCCCCTTTCGCGTTCGACTTGCATGTGTTAGGCACGCCGCCAGCGTTGATTCTGAGCCAGGATCAAACTCTCATGTTAAAGAGGTTGTCCGCTTTCGCGGGCATCTTCAACAAAAGGCTTGTGGCTCTTTTGTTAGTTGTCTTGTATCCGCGAACACCAGAGTCCTGTCGGACCCCAGGTGCCGCGAGCTGATACTCGACGGGCTGGTCTGCCTTGCCTCCACCGCAGCGGAGCCGCGATAAAAGCAAAGCTGTGCACGCTCTATTTAGTTTTCAAAGAACCGAGGCACCCGCGAAACCCTGCGATTTCTGCGGCGTTCCCGACTACCTTCGCTTTTTGTTCGGCAGGCTCCGTCAGGGGAACCTTTCAAATTTACCGCGCCGAACCTGTGCTGTCAACCCTTTTGCCGTCAAACACCGATCTTTTTATCGTTGCTGTCGGGCTGGGGACCGTCTTTGGCCCAGTGCCTTTGACCGAAGGCACCGTGTCAAGCGCGTCTGACGATGTTACGGAACCCTATCTCCAGTGTCAACCTCGTGCGTTCTTTGTATGGCGATCCTCTTGATCGATTGGACGAGGGTCGCTAGCCGCAGTTCTAGCTCGACCGCTCGATCTCGAGCCGAACAATCCGACGCTCGCGCTGACCCTTGCGAACCTTTATCCGTCCGTCCACCACATCCTTGAGCGTCACGCGGCTGCGCTCATCCGTAACCCGTTCGTCATTGATATAGAAGCCGCCCTGCCGGATCAGCCGGGCCGCCTCACCCTTTGAGCCAGCCAGCCCAAGCGTCACCATGAATTCGGTATTGACCATGCCGGACGAAAGCAGCGCGGCTGGAATAGTCACTGCGGGGGCCGCCTGATCGTCGCCGCCGCCGAACAACGCGCGCGTTTCTCGCTCCGCCTGCTCGAGGCCATCCTTATCGTGCACCATTAGCGTCACCTCACGCGCCAACGTGCGCTGCGCCTCACGCGACTCCGGGGCCTCCAGTACAGTGTGTTCGAGTCCCGCGATCGTGGGCTCGTCAAGCCACGTCAAAACCTTCAGGTATTTGATCACGTCGCGATCGTCGCTGTTCAACCAGAATTGATAAAAACGAAATGGCGACGTCAGCTTCGGATCGAGCCACACCGTTCCAGCTTCCGTCTTCCCGAACTTTGTGCCCGTCCCCGTGGTCATCAGCGGCCAGACGAGACCGTGCGCTTTCTTCGATCTGAGTTTCCGAATCAACTCGATACCGGCCGTGATATTGCCCCACTGATCACTGCCACCCATCTGCACAACGCAGCGATAGCGATCGAACAACTGAAGGAAATCGTAGGCCTGCAACACAAGGTACGAAAACTCGGTGTACGAGATCCCTTCGTCGCTACCCAATCGACGGTTCACCGATTCCTTCTCGAGCATGTAATTGACGGTGAAGTGCTTTCCCACGTCGCGCAGAAACGACAAGACGTCAATCGCTCCGAGCCAGTCAGCGTTGTTGACGATGCGCGCGGGGTTTGCCGTGGCATCGAAATCAAGGAAACGCGCGAGCTGCTCGCGAATGCCAGCAACGTTGGTTTCGACTTGCTCGCGCGAAAGCAGCGCGCGCTCCTGCGACTTACCGCTCGGGTCGCCGATCATGCCCGTGCCGCCACCGACGATGGCAATCGGCGTGTGCCCGAACCGTTGCAGGCGGGCCAGACCCATGACCGTGAGCAGCGAGCCAACGTGAAGGCTTGCGGCCGTCGGATCGAAGCCGATGTACGCAGTGACACGTTCGGTATCGAGCAGTTCGGCCAGACCGTCCGTGCTGTGATACAGCATCCCGCGCCACTGGAGTTCCTGGAAGAGACCCATCGGCTGATCATTATCGAGAACTACGTATACTCAAAGCATGACGCGCCGCGACGCGATGCGCGCGCTCGTCGCCACAGGCGTCGGGGTGGTCAGTGCGCCGTTCGCCTACGGGTCCGCATATGAGCGGCACCGTATCATCCGCGTGCAGCAGGATCTCGCCGTTTCCGGCCTCCCGCCAGTCTTGGATGGCCTTCGTGTCGGGCTCATCACCGATGTGCACCACAGTGCATCGGTTCCAAGCGAAGACGTCATCCGAGCCGTCAGTCTTCTCGCAAGCGCAAGCCCTGAACTGATCGTCCTCGGCGGCGACTACGTCACCTTTGGCAACCGCGGCTTCGTCGAACCGGTAGCCGAGTTGCTGGCGCCTCTCTCCTCAGCGCCACTGGGCTCGTTCGCGGTGCTCGGTAACCACGACGACGACAAGGACATGGCAAATGCGCTCATACGCCGCGGCTTCACAGTCCTGAAAGATCAACGTACGACGCTGCACATCAAGGGTGAACCGGTGGACCTCGCCGGCATTCGTTTCTGGACCCGCCGCGTGTCTGACGTCGCGTATGTTCTCAAGGGAACCGGACCGACGACGATTCTCCTCGCGCACGATCCACGCCGGCTGGTGGAGGCGTCAAAGCTCGATGTGCAACTCGTGTTGTCGGGCCATACCCACGGAGGCCAGGTGCTGCTCCCCGGAATCGGCGCGGTCGCCGGTAAGAAGTTTCCCGTGCTGGCCGGCACTGCCACGCAGGAGAACACGGCCCTGTATGTGAGCAGAGGAGTCGGGACGGTTTACATTCCTGTCCGTATGAACTGCCCTCCTGAAGTTGCAGTGCTCACTCTGCGCCGCAGGTCCGACATCTAACCAGTTGCTTCCCTCCTGAGATGACGCACACATGGCTTCGCGCGGCGAGCGGACTCGCGATGGGCACAGCCGCGTGGTTCAGTCTGGGGGTGTTCGCCATCACGCCGCACGCGACGGCCAGCGCTGTCGGTCTGCTGCCGCCGATCTGGCTCTGGATGGTGCTTGCGATTGTCGGTGCAGCGGTCACGCTTCGCTTCCGTCACATCTCGCCTGTTCTCGCTATCCTGCCGTTACTCACCGTTCTCCCGTGGATAGGTGTACGCATTGCGCCTGCCCTCATCTGGAGCGGACCTCTCGTCCTTCTCCTCTGGGCGTTCGTGGCAATCGGTGCGATCCGATTCAGATGGACGATCACTCGCGCGCTCGCCGCGCTGCTTATCGCTGCAACAACGCTCGGCCTATTCGAGATCCTATCGGCAGGGAACATCGTCACCGGCGACGAACCTCACTACTTGCTCATCGCGCGGAGCCTTGAACGCGATGGCGACTTCGACCTTGCCAATGACTACGACGTATCACGCCACAACGATTTCTACCCTGGCCCCTTGACTCCACGTCACACAATCCTGACTGGATTGGGCCGCGAGTATTCGTTTCACGGCGTCGGCGTCGCGCTGCTGGCATTTCCCGGCTTCGTGGCCGCTGGTGTCGCCGGCGCGCGCGTCGTATTCGTCATCATTCGGCGCTCGGTGTTGCCGCGATCTGGAAAGCCGCGCGCGACTTGACGAGTGGCGACGACGCTGCCGGAACGATCGCCGTTGCATTCCTGCTCTGTTCGCTTCCATTTCTTGCGCAAGGCGGGGCGATCTATCCCGACGGTCCTGCAGCGGCGATCGCGGGTGCAGCCTTGCTCACGCTTGGCCGCGTCGAGAAGGGTATCGCTGTCGCACCACTCTGGTTGTACCTGTGCGGCGCGGCCTTGACAGTTCTTCCCTGGTTACACATTCGCCTAACCTGGCTCGCAATCGTCTTCGCGCTGGCGCTCGTCGTCGCGATGCGCAAGCGTTCGCACACTGCGGCATCGTACATTGCGCTATTCGCCGCGCCCTGCGTCGGTGCCGCACTCTTCTTTGCGTCCACATACGTGATGTTCGAGACGCTCGATCCCACCGCGCCGTTTCGGACGAAGACCACCGGATCGCTCGCGGCGGTGCCCAGCGGCGCGTTTGGTCTGCTCGCGGATGTTCAATACGGACTGCTACCCTATGCCCCGGCGGCGGTCTTTGCACTCATAGGAGCGCGCCGCTTTGTTGCGATTACTCCAATTGCGGCGCTCGCCAGTAGTGCAGCGCTTCTAGGCACGCTGGTTATCAGTGCCGCCTTTGTATGGTGGGGCGGCACGACATCGCCGGCGCGGTTTCTCGTTCCAGTGTTGCCCGTGGTCGCGATATGGATCGGGACGTGGTGGACAAAGGCGCAGCCTGACAGTCGAGCGCTCTGTCTGATGCTTCTGGCACTCAGCGGCTTTTTATCGGCCGCCGCCGCGGCCGCCGATGGCGGCACTTACGTCGTCACTGACCCTGATGGCCGACTCACCATCTTCGAGTGGCTGAACCGGCTGGTCATGGTATCGGACGCGTTGCCTTCGCTGTTCCGCGAAGGCGCAGATATGCGCCGCCAGGTTGCGATCGCTCTCACATGGACAGCAACTGCATTGGCAATTCTCTGGCTCATTCGCCGCTTGCCGACCGCCGAAACGAGCATCCGCTTGCACATCCCAGCCTCGGCATTAGCCGTTGTCGCGTGGATAACGATTGGATGCATTGCCGGATGGGTGCTCAGCGAGGTGAAGCCGGGTACGAGCGATCGGTCACAGCTTGTGCTGTTGCAGGCCGCTCCGAGGCCATGGTTAACGACTGGTTGGCGTAACCTGCAGCCTGCCGCATCAACCGACGAGGTCGTGGCATCGCTCTCGTTCACGGCTTCGTCGGCGCGCGATGCCAGCACTCTGCTCCACGTGCCGTTTGCACCGGCGGGACGCTATCAAGTCGAACTCGATCCTGCCGGCGCCTTGGTGCCGCCCGACACGACCCTGCTGCTGTCGGTCGGACGCACGGAGTTCGCGATTATGGAGTGGTCACCTTCTTCCCTATCTGAAGGGCCCGTTATCACCATCGTCATGCCGGTGCACAGCATTCATGTGCGCGCCGATGCTCCAGATTGGCCGAGCGACGCGCGCGTACGGCTGCGCGTGCTGGACGTCAGCAAATCGAGCGTGACCGTTGGCGCGTCTGCTGAACGGATCGTGCGCTCGGGAGACACCTTCGTGTATCTGCTCGATCAAGCCGTAATCGCTGACGACGGCGGATTTTGGTTGACGGGCGAACGCACCGCGCGAGTCGTGCTGGCCGCGGCTGATGGCGCTGTCTCTCAAACAACGCTCGAATTCGAGGCAACCGACACGGTCGACGTGACGCTGACGCGCGGAGACTGGCAATTCAAGTTTTCTACGAACGCGGGACAGCGGGCGGACGCGCGGCTGCCGTCATCACCCTCGCCGGAGATTGTTGAGATACATGTCACCGGCGGCGATCGGCGGCGTCGGACCCTGTTCGTTCGCGCCAAGTCGGACGGTTCGTAAGGAGATGTCGACGGTTCAGCGCGGACGAAAGCGGCGCCCATCCAGCGTCCATCCAGAGGCAAGCACAAGGCGGATCGCTTCGGGATAAAGCCGATGCTCTTCCTGAAGAATTCGGGTGGCAAGGGTTTCCGCGGTGTCGGACGGAAGCACCGGGACAGCGGCCTGCACAATGATCGGCCCGGCATCAAGCGCGGCCGTGACGAGATGCACGGTTGCGCCGCTGATCTTGACACCGTGTTCGAGGGCCTGACGCTGTGCGTCCATGCCCGGAAACGCTGGAAGAAGCGACGGGTGGATATTCAAAATTCGGTTTGGAAATGCCTCGACGAAGGCAGAGCTCAGCAGACGCATGAATCCCGCGAGGCACACCAGCGCGACATCGTGCGCTTTCAAGGTCTCCACCAGCGCGCGATCGTACGCGTCGCGGGACGCGAAGTCGCCGTGCGGAAGTACCGTTGTGGCGATACCGGCCACGCGCGCACGCTCGAGCCCCTGAGCACCCGCGTTGTTGGAAATCACAATCGCGATCGACGCGGTCAAGCGCCCGTCGTGGATAGCATCGATGATCGATTGAAGATTCGATCCGCGGCCGGAAATGAGGACGCCTAACTTCGGCGGCGTCTCGTCAGGCATACACGACGTCGCGACTGCCCGAAACGATCTCGCCGATAACGATCGGCTCTTCTCGCCGCGCGCGCAGGTCGTCGAGGATAGTGTCGGCGAGGGCCGGCGTGCACACCAGCACCATGCCGATGCCCATGTTGAACGTGCGCCGCATGTCGTCGTCGGGCACGTTGCCGGCGCGCTGCAACCACTGGAAGATGGGAGGAACCTCCCAAGCGCCGCGATCCACGCGCGCAGCCATTCCCTCCGGGAGAATACGTGGCAGGTTCTCCGTGATCCCGCCACCTGTGATGTGCGCCATCCCTTTGACGGCGCCACGCGCGATCAGCGGATAGAGCGCGTTCAAGTACGAGCGGTGCGGACGGAGGAGCGCCGCGCCGATCGTTTCGCTAAACTCCTCCACGCGGGTATCGACGCTCAACCCAAGGTGCTCGAAGACGATTTGGCGCGCGAGCGAATAGCCGTTGGTGTGCAGTCCCGTCGACGGAACGCCGATGACGAGATCGCCGATCGCGATGCTGCGTCCGTCGATCAACGTCTCCTGTTCAACAGCGCCGACGATGAAGCCGGCAAGGTCGTATTCGCCGTCCGCATAGAAGCCGGGCATCTCCGCGGTTTCGCCGCCGAGGAGCGCGCAGCCGTTTTCGCGGCAGGCGCGCGCCAGACCGTCGACGATGTGTGCCGCGACGTCGGGCTGCAGCTTTCCAGTGGCGAGATAGTCGAGAAAGAACAGCGGCCGCGCGCCCTGGACGAGGATGTCGTTGACGCAGTGGTTCACCAGGTCGACGCCGACCGTGCGATGCTCGTTGGCGAGAAACGCGACTTTGAGCTTTGTGCCGACCCCATCAGCACTGGACACCAGAATGGCGTCTTTCCACGCGCCGGGATCGAGTCGAAATAACCCGCCGAACGACCCGATTTCGGAGAGCACGCCGGGAGTGAAGGTCGACTTCGCCAGCGACTTGATGCGCCGGACAGTTTCGTTGCCGGCGTCGATGTCCACGCCCGCGCTTTTGTAGTCCATCAAAAGTCCAGCTTCGTGATGAGCTGTTCGGCGAGCTTGCGAGTGCCCGCACTGTCCGGCGCCCCCCAATAGCCTTTGCGCACCGTCACGAAGAACTGTTCCTCCTCGAGATCTTCCTCGAGCATGTCGAATCCTTCGGATAAAAGGCTGATCGCATCTGCCTGATCGGTCCGTTTCTCGAGCGCGGCGAGCATCACCGGCGTGTTGCGCAGCGCGACCTTCGCGAGGGCGAGCGCCATCGGCGCACGCATCGGGTCCATCGAAGGCATGCCCCTGTCGAATAGAATCCTCAGCGCTTCGGCATTGCCTCTAATGGCAATGGCAGCCAGGCCTCCTGCTGCCGGGCGGACCAGCTCCTGATACCCTGGATTGTCTTCGGCAAACGCGAGGACTTTGTCGAGATATCCAAGATGTGAGCTGCAGTTGATCCCGAGGAGGCAGATCGCGGCGGCAACCGTTGGTTGCAGCTCTTTCGCGCCTTTTCGCTGCAGTTCGGCAAAAATAGGTACCGCCTGCCGGTCTGCGAGCTTGCCAAGCGCCATCACCGCATCATCCTGAAGAGGACCATCGAGCTTTGCGACCTCGAGCAGCTTCGGAAGCGCATAGGCGCGTTTGTAGTCACCGAGCGCTTCGATCACCGTGCTGCGAAAAAAGTCGACGCCGCGCGTGACATCCACGAGCAGCGCATCTCTCACCTGAGGATCGTCACCGGCCGCAGCCAGCGCACGCACGAGCGACGGGCGCACGAACTCGCCGAGTTCCTTGTTCAGTGCCGCGAGCAGCTTCGGCGTCAACGCCGGACTTGGATGCAGCTCGAAATAACCGTAAGCGACTTGGCGCAGCCGATCGTTCGGCGACGCAAGCGCTGCCAACATCTCGTCAACCGCTCGGGGATCGTTGAACCCTGTCAGTAAGACGAGACTGCGAAAGCGCACAAATCCGTCTTTATGCTCTTTGATCGCCTGGAGCAGCGCGGGAACCGCCTGGGCGGCCGCGCTGCGCCGAATCAGCCGCGCCGATTTGACGCGCGTGGGGTAATCGAGGTCGGAAAGGTGGTCGATCGCCGCGCGCAGATCTGCGGCTGATGTCGCCGTCGGGCCGCGCTCCTGTTGTCCCGCAGCGACCGCGCCTGCGAGCGCAAACAATAGAACGCCCACCGCAGGCGCGCTACACGACGCTTTCAGGTTCTTCTTCGGGTAATGGGATCGGTGTGCCATCGAGCTTCAGGGTGAGCTGCAGATATGCATTCTCGTCCCGTGGGAAAGCCACGGGGTATTGCCCTGTATAGCACGAGGTGCAGTAATGCTGTCGACGTGAGCCGACCGCGGTCAGCAACCCATCAAGGCTGAGGTAGCCGAGCGTGTCGGCCCCAACGTACTTCCGGATCTCTTCGAGCGAGTGCGATGCGGCGATCAACTCGCTGCGGCGCGGCGTGTCGACGCCGTAAAAACATGGCGAGACCGTTGGCGGACAGCTGATGCGCAGGTGCACCTCTTTCGCGCCCGACGCACGGACCATCTTGACAATCTTCCGGCTCGTCGTCCCGCGCACGATCGAATCGTCCACGAGCACCACCCGTTGGCCGGCAAGGATGCTCTTGAC
>JBKPAJ010000172.1:0-7653 GCA_046726375.1 Acidobacteriota bacterium | reverse complement strand
GGGAAGCGCGGGCTCGTGCCGTGTCAGGTTGCGCGGCGCCGCCTTTGCGAAGTTCACCGACGGATCCCAGATCGCGCCCTGATCGATCCAGGCGCGCAGCACGCCGATCTGCTCGCGCGTCAGCCGCGATCCTTTCTGCGGCATCACCAGGTCTGGCTCGAGGCCGGCCACCAGGGCGATCAGGCGGCTGTGCGCGCTGTCGCCCGGCACCACGGCCTCCCCCGAGTCGCCGCCGGCGACAAGGCGCTCGCGCGTCTCGATGCTGAACCCGCCGCGATCGCGCCCGCGCGCATGACAGCGCACGCAGCTCACCTGGAGGATCGGCTTGACGTCCTGGACGAAGTCAATGGTGCGCGCCGCAGGCGGCGGGAGCTGGGCCGCCTGCCCAGGCGGAGGCGACTGCGCCGCGGACTGGAGCGAGCCGATGGCCACCATCGACACCACCAACATCGACCGTTGCCATGAACCAAAGCAATCCACGGGGCGAGCCTAAAAGATGAGGACTCTTACGTCAATCGATGCTCTCTTGAACCCTGCAACCCTGCAACCCTGCAACCCTGCGGCGACCGCGCTCCCCATGTCCGCGGGACCCCAGCCGATCTCCTTCAGCAGCGAGGCGACCGCACGCTTCGCGTCCGCATCGTTGCCGCAGAAGAACATCGTCGGCGGCCCGCCCGGGAACTTCGGGTCGATCATGACGGCGTTGCCCACCGAGTTGAACGCCTTGACGAACCGGGCGCCGGGAACCTGCTTCTGCAGTCGTTCCATCAGCGAGTCGCCGGGACCCGTGAAAAACTGCAGGACACCGTCCACCGGCGGCGCGTCCGCAATCGGGTTGGTCGTATCGATGACGATCTTGCCGTCGAGATGTTCGGTGCCGGCAAGGCGCAGCGCCTCTTCGGCGGCGGTCCCCTTCACGGCAAGGATGACGATGTCGGCGGCGGCCGCAACGTCGGCAAAGGTGCCGGTGGGAATGCCGGCGTCGGCGGCGAATTGCGCCAGCTTTTCGGCAGACCGGCTGCCGATCCGGACCTCCTTCCCATGCTTCTTCAAACCCTTCGCCAGGGCCTTGGCGACGTCACCCGAACCGAGGACCCCGATACGTTCCTTCATTTCTGTGTCCAAACGCGTCAGTAGTTGTTGCCCCTTCGGAATTCTGCGGTGAACGTGGTGTTCGATGACGGCGTCGTGATCGTGTGCGTCAGGCTGCCGCGATCGCTCCACCACTTGAACACGTAGTTCTTGCCGCCGATGGTCTGCGGCGACGTCGTCCCGATCGCGCGCCGCATGCCGACGACACCGGTGAACGTAAACGGCGCCACGACGGGTTGACCGTCGAGCGTCAGCCGGGCGGCCGTCGGGGTTGATGAGAGCGTCACCTGAACGGTTCGTGGCTTGACATCGCGGAAGGTGGTCGAGGACGCGCCCTTGGAATCGGTCACCGTCAGGCGGATTCGGTACCAGACGTTGGGCGAGGTCTCACCGGTCGCCGGGACAATGAACGAACCGCTGGTGGCGCCAGACCTTGGCGCCAGGAACGGATGCGTATGGGTATCGTGGTGGAAGATGACTTCCCAGGTGAACCGTGATGCTGCGAGGTTGCCGTCCTCCGGATCGGTCGCCGATCCCGAGTAGCTGATCGTCGTGCCGGCGGTATAGAGCGTCCCCGCGCCAGGCGTCACGATCGTCGGGACCGGCAGCCGGTTAGTGACGACCGTCAACACCGCCGCGTTGCTCGTGGCCGTTCCCACGCTATTCGACACGACGCAACGAAACTGCGAGTTGTTGTCACCCGCGGTCGCAGAGGCGAGGGTGTAACTGGCTCCGGTCGCGCCCGAGATGACGACGCCGTTGCGCTGCCATCGGTACGAGAGCGGCGCCGTGCCGGACGCAGCGACGGTGAACGTCGCTGATTGCCCGATCGACACCGTGCGGCTTGCCGGCTGTTGCGTGATCGTGGGTGCCTGGTTCTGCGCGTACGAGATCCGAGAGACCACGCCCGTATTGCTGCTCGAACCGCGCGCCAGATAGTAGAGATTGCCTTGCGGACCCACCTGCAGGTCCACCGGATGGACGATTCCAGACGCGAACTTGGTAACTGTCAGACCCGCGCTCTCATCGAGTTGATTGATCCATCCGCCACAGTAGTCGGCAAAGAAATAGTCGCCAGTGTAGGATGCCGGAAATTGCTGCGGAATCCCGGTGTAGAAGGCCCCGCCCGTAATTGCGCAGCCCAGGAAATCGCCAGTGCCATGGCCGTACGAGTACACAGGGGTCCTGAATGCTGGATCGTTGGTTGCCCCTTCGGTGCTCGGCCAGCCGTAGTTCTCGCCCGCCCCGCCCTCGTCGATCTCCTCTCTGGTGGCCTGCCCGACATCGTTGATGAACATCCGACCCGACGCGCTATGGATCGAGAACGTGAACGGATTGCGCAGGCCGATCGCCCAGATCGCGCGGTTGATCCCGGTCGCCTGATTGAAAAACGGGTTGTTCGTCGGGATCGTCCCATCCGCGTTCAGCCGCAGCATCTTCCCCAGGAGATTGGTCAGCACCGTCGAGTTCGCGCCATTGGCGTTGTCACCCACCGCCACATATAGCTTGCCGTCGATACCGAAGTGTATGGCGCCGCCGTTGTGGTTAGTGGCGGAACTGAGCGGATTGAGATCGAAAATGACCACCTCGCTGCCAGCTACGGCGACGTCGCCATTGGCGGTGAAGCGGCTCACGCGGTTGTGTATTGTTGGCGTCTTCGCGGTGTAGTAGACGTAAACGAAGTGATTGGTGGCGAAGCCGGGATCGAATGCGACTCCCAGCAGGCCCCGTTCTCCCAAGGAGTCCACCGTTAGCGACACGAACGGCGTCGCGAGAAGTACCCCGTTCTTGATGACACGCAACTGCCCGCCCTGCTGGCAGACAAATAGTCGGCCGTCCGGCGCGAACGCCATGGCGGTTGGGCTCAGAAGCCCGGACGCAACCTGCGTCTCGGCAAAACCGATCCTCACCGTCGCCGCGGAAACTAGTGGTGACAGGCCAGGCAACAACACCAGAACGATCAGTGCCGGACGTGTGAGCCCAGGCACCCCGCGCGTCATGGTGGCCTCTTGATCCAGGCCGTGACGGTGCGGGGGACCCCTAGCATGCTCCAGACGGGTCGCGACCGCAAGCAAGCTCGACGCCCGCGGCCCCGACGTGAAACTCGCCGGCGGATCCCGGCGTATGCAGTCGTATGGAGCGAATCGTCATGGCGCCAAAAAACGCGGGCACCGCGGCGGTCCTGAGCCTCATCATTCCGGGCGTCGGCCAGTTCTACAACGGCGACTTCCTTCGCGGTCTGTTCTGGCTGATCGTGACGCCGGGCCTCTGGATAGGTACGGGCGGCCTGCTCGGCTGGGTTTGCCACGTCATCGCGTCGATCACGGCGTATCGTCGCGCCAACCTCAAAAACCGACTCGCCGGCGCGCTCGCGGCGTAGAACTCCATCGAATGTGGGGACAGGCCTCGTCGAACTGTTCCCGAGGCTTGTCCCCTTTACACCCCGGTGTGGAAGATCGGTCGCAGTTCACTTGGCAGACGCATTCGCGTAGTAAGGGGACAGGCCTCGACGATCCATGATCCGAGGCCTGTCCCACGTTCAGCCGGCGCCGTGACCGTTGCCTGCCGCCTGTGATACGGTCTGGCGCATGGACGCCATGTCAATCTCTCGCCGTCACTTCCTTGCGCTCGCGGGAACGCTGCCGCTGACGATGCGCGCGCGCGCCGCGGGCAAGGTGCCGGTGGGCATCGAGCTCTACTCCGTGCGCGATTCGCTCGCAAAGGATCTGCCAGGCACCGTGCGCGCCGTGGCCAAAATCGGATACGAGGTCGTCGAGTTTTATTCGCCGTATTACGACTGGACGCCCTCGAAGGCCTCCGAAGTCCGCAGGCTCCTCGACGAGCTCGGCATCCGCTGCCTTTCAACCCACAACAGCAGCAGCGCGCTTGCCGCCGACGGTCTGCAGAAGGCGATCGAGCTCAATCAGATCATCGGCAGCAAGTCGATCGTGATGGCCAGCGCTGGCGAGGTCGGCACGCTCGACGGCTGGAAGGCCGTCGCCGATCGGCTGAACGCGGCCGCAGAGAAGCTCAAGCCGCTCGCCATGACAACGGGATTTCACAACCACGCCGCCGAGTGGAAACCGATCGACGGTAAACGCCCGATGGACGTCCTCGCATCTTCGACGACGAAGGACGTCGTGCTGCAGCTCGACGTGGGCACCGCGCTCGAGGCCGGCGCCGATCCCGTCGCGTGGATCAACGCGAACCCCGGCCGGATCAGGAGCATGCATTGCAAGGACTGGTCGCCGAGCGCGGGCTATGCCGTGGTCTTCGGCGAGGGCGCCGCGCCGTGGCAGAAGATCTTCGAGGCGGCAGAAATGACCGGTGGCATCGAACACTACCTGATCGAGCAGGAGGCCGGTCCATCCGACCAGCAGCTGCAGCGTGCCGAGCGCTGCTTCGCGAACTGGAAGAAGATGCGCGGCTAGTCGCGACACGACAGGAGGTCGACCATGACGGCGCACGAACGGCAGTTGCCGCGCCGCGAGTTCTTCAAAACCGCGGTCGCTGCGGCGGCAGGCTTGACGATCGTGCCTGCCTCAGCGGTCAGAGGATCGCAGGCGAACTCGCGCCTCGAGATCGGCATCATCGGCAGCGGCGGGCGAGGCCGCTTCATCGGCCGGCTGTTCGAGCAGCACTCGAACACGAAAGTCGTCGCGCTCCACGATTACTTCCTCGACCGTGTCACGAAGCTGGGCGATGAGCTCTCGGTCGCCGCTGATGCGCGCTTCACCGGGCTCGACGGCTACAAAGCCCTGCTCCAACGGCCGCTGGATGCCGTCGCCATCGAGAGCCCGCCCTACTTCCATCCGGAACAGGCGGTGGCGGCGCTTCAGGCCGGCAAGCACGTCTACCTCGCCAAGCCGCTCGCCGTCGACGTGCCCGGTTGCCGCGCCATCGAGCAGGCGGCGCGCGCGGCGAAACCGACCCAGAAGGTCCTGGTGGATTTTCAGACACGGCGCGACAGCCTGTTCCGCGAGGCAGCCAGCCGCGTGCATCGCGGCGACATCGGGCCGGCGGTCCTCGGTCACGTCTACTATCACGCCGGCCGGCTCACGCCCGGCGCAAAGGAAGGCCCTCCGACCGCGCGGCTGCGCAACTGGGTCTTCGACAAGGCCCTCTCCGGCGACATCATCGTCGAGCAGAACATCCACGTGATCGACGTCGCGAACTGGTATCTGAAGGGGCATCCGCTCAGCGCTGACGGCGCCGGCGGGCGCAAGGCGCGGGTGGATGTCGGCGACTGCTGGGACCACTTCGTCGTGCGGTTCGCCTACGCCAGCGACGTGCTCGTGGACTTCAGTTCCGCGCAGTTCACGAAGGGATACGACGACCTGCGGATTCGCGTCTACGGCGCCGCGGGAACCGTCGACTCGGCCTATGAGGGCGACGTGCGAATCACCGGCGACACGCCGTGGGCCGGCGGAAATACCAAGGGCCTGTATCAGAGCGGCGCAATCGGCAACATCCAGGACTTCCACCAGGCCGTCACCGCTGGCGCTACGCTCGCCGACACGCTCACGCCCAGCGTCGAGAGTAATCTGGCGGCAATTCTCGGCCGCATGGCTGCCTATGCCGGCCGCCAGGTGACGTGGGACGAGATGGTGGCGAGCCAGGAGCAGATCGATCCAAAGCTCCAACTGCCGAAAGACGGCCCGACGATGACGTTATCGGCGCGCTGAGGTGCTAGACGAAGGCGGTCGGTCGCGAATCTCCTCCGCCCTCGCGTCCCAGTAAACTTTCCTCCCGGTCCAGTACGATTGCGCCGCCATGAGGCAGGCGACGGAGTGCGCGAACCCGTCGTGCACCGTCGCGTGCGGCTGCTCGCGGCTGCGCAGGCACTCGAACCAGTTCTGCATGTGATGCAGGTCGTTGTCGTCAATCGCAGTCGGCGGCAGGCCCGTGTCCCCGGGCAGGCGTACGTCGGTTACCGCACGCTTTTCGTAAGCGGTCGGGTCGCTCTCGTGTACGCCCTTCTCCTCGACGAGCTGATAGCGCGGGCTGCCCTCGCCGCCGATGTTCATCAGCGTCGCCTGCTTGCCCATGTACCGCGAAAAGCTCGGCGCGTCGTTACCAAAGCTGGTCGAGTAGCTGACCAGGAATCCCTTGGGATATTCGAGAAGCGCCTGGAACGTGTCCGGATTCTCACGGCCGTCGCGCCACGCGAAGATGCCGCCGTGTGACACGACCGAGATCGGAAACGAGTCTTCCATGAACCAGTGCACGAGATCGATGCCATGGCTCATCCATTGATCCGCGATGCCGCTCGAGAAGTCCTTGTAGAGGCGATACTCGAAATACAGCTGTGGATCAAAGGCGCGCGGTGGCCGGTTCATCAACCATCGCCGCCAGTCGGTGTCCTGCTCTCGAATAGCCTTCACTTCCGGGCGGCCGCGCCAGCGCGGTCCGTGGAAGTTCCATTCGATCTCGATCTTACTGACCTCACCCAGCACGCCCGTGCGTACCAGATCGTGCGCCGCCCTCGGGTACAGCTCGCTGCGATGCTGCGTGCCGACTTGTACCACTCGCTTCTGCGCCACCACGGCGTTTCGCGCGGCTTTGAGGTCCGCGAGGTCGTTCCCCATGGGTTTCTCGCAGTACGCGTCCTTGCCGGCGTCCGCCGTCATCTTCAAGATCGGCGAATGCGAGTGCTCGGGAGTCGCGATGAGCACTGCATCGACGTCCTTTAATGCCAGCAGCTCCTCAGCGTTGGCGCACCCGCGCGGGGCACGCCCGTACGCGGTCCGCGCCGCCGCGACGGCCTTGTCGCGATTGACGCTCCAGAGATCGCACACGGCCGTCATCTCGACATTGTGCCGATCCTTCAGCTGCGACACGATCGAATCGAGGCCGCGGCCGCGATTGCCGACACCGATGTGTCCCAGCGCAATGCGGTCGTTCGCGCCCAGAATCCGGCTGTAGGAGAGCGCCGTCGCCGCGATGGCCGTTCCCGCTGCAACCCTGGCGCCCTGGCCTAGAAATTCGCGTCGATCTATCTCGGATCCGGCGGGGCTCAAGCCCCGCTTCCACAACGGCTGTTGCTCTGACATGAGTGCCTCCGCAGGCCGAAGATTACCTCGATTGGCGATTACCTGCTGCGCGATTACACTAGGCCCAAGGCCGAGGTCAGCCCGATGCCCAGGTATCGCCTCATTGCCGTCGCCGCGGCGCTCGGAGCGCTCGCGAGCGCCAATTCATCGATCGGCGCTGCCGACCATCCCGAGCCGTTGGCCATCGGATCGCCGGCGCCGGATTTCTCGCTCCCTGCCATCGACGGCAAGACGTACTCGCTCGACAGCTTCAAGGACCGCAAGGCACTGGTGGTCATCTTCACGGCGGTGCACTGCCCTACCGCCGAGATCTACGAGGGCCGGATCAAGAAGCTCATCGCTGATTACACGCCGAAGGGCGTCGGCTTCGTCGTGATCCAGCCGAACAGCGCGAAGGCGCTCAGGCTCGACGAAATGGGGTACACGGACGTCGGCGATTCGCTCGAGGACATGAAGGTGCGCGCCGAGTACCGGCAGTTCACCTTCCCGTTCCTTTACGACGGCGATA
>JBKPAJ010000171.1:0-7429 GCA_046726375.1 Acidobacteriota bacterium | reverse complement strand
GCGCGTGGTCCTGAAGCCCAATATGTGGAGTACGAGCCCGGCTCGTCCATCAACACGCATCCGTCGGTGATTGTCGGCGCGGCAATCGCGATGCGCAGAGCGGGCGCCGGCGAAGTGATTGTCGGTGAGGGCCCGGGCGATCAGCGCGATATCGAGTATCTGCTGACGGCAACCGGCTTATCCGATCACCTCCGCAAGCATCGAATTGCCTTCGTGGATCTCAACACCGACGACGTTGTGTGGCGGGAGCTCGCGAGCAACTTCAGCGGAATTGGCCGGATGGCGATGCCGGCGTCCGTGCTGAGAGCGGATCTGGTCGTGTCCATGCCGAAGCTCAAACCCATCACTGGGCCGGCATGACGTGCGCGATGAAGAACCTCTTCGGCGTCGTCCCGGGCGCGGTGTACGAGTGGCCACGGCTCCGGTCGATGTGTCGCTGCGCGCGTCTTCGACCAGCCAGTGGATCTCAGCCGACGGATCGATGTTCACGATCTCGGATCAAGCGACGGCGAAGTATTCGTCGTACCTCCAGAAGGCTCTCGGCCCGGCGATGCTTGGCGACGGACAGGCGTACGGGGTATCACCCGATGGCCGTTGGGTGATCGCATTGCCCGTGGACGGCTCGTCGGTGCTGCTGCATCCGACTGGCGCTGGAGACACACGCGTGCTGCCGAATCCGTAGAAGCTCGGCATCGAAGTGGCTGCGTGGCTCCCCGACTCCCGGCGCGTGGTGATGTTCGGTCAGCCGCACGGCCAGATTCCACGGGGATATGTGCAGGACATCGATGGCGGCGAGCCGCGGCCCTATCGACGAATCGAACGTCAGCGCCCTGAACGTCGCGAAACCTCCAAAAATCGCGACTCGAGTCAACTTGCGGTGCCGGTCGGATCCGTTGCAGAAAGTATTCGGCCGGGAAGACTTTTGGTCGCGCAGACGTTAAGCGGAGGGCGTGTGACGAACATCGTGGTGTTCCCACCCGTGATCCTTCCGATGGAACGCCACTGCGCTTGCCCAGGAGTCTCTCCTGCGCGACTGCAACCATCGAGGTTCTAACGTCGGTCGTGCACAAGTTGTTCAGCACAAAGATGTTGGTTCGGCGGGCCGAGGGCTTGGCATAAGCGTTACGACGGCCACGATTTTCGTCGCAGCACGGCCGAAAACGCCTTGGGCCCGTAGTTTTGGCGACCCTGCTGAGCTGGCCGCGCAATTGCACTCAGCTGTATCTCCCCAAGCAAAGGCAATGGTGCAACAGGAGGAGGGCAAGCCTCGTGCGCTTCAGCAAAGTTCTGGTCGCCATCAGTCTCGTTGTTGGCGCGTTGACCGTTCTCTCCATCGCGCAGACGGTGCCTCCAGTCCCGTTCGTGGCAGGCGACGTCCTTGTCAAGTTCAAACCAGGTGTGAATGCGAATGCCAGGGCCGACGCGCACAGAGTGGTGGGCGCCACTCCGCTCGTCGAGATTCTGCGTACAGGCGTCCACCGTGTTCGCGTACCGGCAGGCGATGAATCAGCGGCCATCGCGCGATACGTGCGCAACCCGAACGTCCTCTACGCCGAACCGAACTTCATCCGAAGCATACCCACGCCCAGCGCCCATGTTCCAGGCTCTGAAGTAGTACCCGGTGACTACCACTTCGACGAACAGTGGGCGCTTGACAACACCGGCCAGGCGTTCTACTGCATACCCTGGATTACCGGCGAGCTGTGCTTATACAGCGGCACCCCAGACGCCGATATCGACGCCCCTGAAGCTTGGGCGATCTCCAGGGGAAGCAGCGACGTCACAGTGGCCGTAATCGACACCGGCGTCGACTACACCCACCCGGACCTGGCGGCGAATTACGGCGGCGGCGACGACTTCGTCTCTGGCGACGGCGACCCGATGGACGATCACGGTCACGGCACCCATGTCGCGGGAACGATCGCCGCCTCGATGAACAACCCCACCGGCACGCCGGGAGCGGCGGAAGGCGTCGTGGGCGTGGCACCCAACGCTCGCATTCTCGCTTACAAGGTCTGTCGTTCCGACGGAACCTGCGACGATTTCGCCATCCAGCAAGCGATCGCACGCGCCGTCACGGACGGAGCCAACATCATCAATATGAGCCTCGGCGAGTCGGAATATTCGCAGTCGCTGAATGACGCCGTGCAGGCTGCCTGGAACGCCGGGCTGGTCATCGTCGCCGGCGCGGGTAACGACGGCACAACGGTTCCCTTCTATCCTGCCGCATTCGATAACGTGATCTCCGTCGCCGCGTTTGACGAGGACCACCGGCGTCCGTCGTTTTCCAATTACGGAAGCTGGGTGGACATCTCGGCTCCCGGCAACGTCATCATGTCCACGTATCCAGTGGCCGCGTGCGGCAGTTCAACGACACCCGGCGACACGGGTTGCTACACGTGGAACACCGGAACATCCATGGCGACGCCTCATGTCTCGGGTGCCGCGGCGCTCGTGTGGTCACGAAGCGACGTGACCAGTAACAGCCAGGTCGTGGACATCCTCCTGAACAGTGCAGACGGCCACGGTGTGGCTCCCGAGCGACTCGACTCGTGGACCATCCATGGTGGCCTCAACCTCCACGACGCCGTCAGTTATGGGCTGACGAATCTGCCTCCCCTCGCCGACGCGGGTTCTGATCAGACGGTGCCGGACAACGACCGAGACGGTACGGAACTGGTGACGCTGGATGGCAGCGCGTCATCCGATCGCGACGGCAGCATCGTCAGCTATGAATGGCGTGCAGGCAGCACACCCATTGCGACGGGTGCGACGCCGGCCGTTTGGCTGTCCGTTGGTACTCACACCTTGACGCTCGAGGTGACCGATGACGGTGGTGACAGGGCAACGGACAGCGTGACCGTCGCCGTGAATCCCGCTAATCAGGTCGCCGTGACGGTGTCGGCGGCTCAAGCAAACGAGGCAGGCCTAACCGACGCCCGGTTTGCCGTCAGTCGTACTGGCGATACGAGCGCTCCAGTGACGGTTCCGTACACGGTCGCTGGAACCGCGCTTGCCGGGGCGGACTACGTGGCCCTCCCTGGTGCCGTAACCATCGAGGCGGGGTCCTCCACGGCGATCGTCGGTGTGACGCCGATCGACGACGGGGCATTCGAGAGCGACGAGTCAGTGATCCTTTCACTCACCGCGGATACCGCCTACATCCTCGGTTCGCCGACCGCAGGCACCGTCACGATCGTCAGTGATGACCTTCCGCCGGACTTGGTCGTTTCGTCCATGACGGCGCCTTCGATCGCGGGAGCCGATGCAGACATCGTGGTGACCGATACGACGAAAAATCAGGGCACCGGTAGCGCAATGCCGTCACATACCGGATTCTATTTGTCGACCAACGCCATTCTGGATGCCACGGACGTCTGGCTTGGCAGCCGACCGGTGGCCTCGCTTGGCCCCGGCGTCACGAATGAGGTCTCAACAACCTTACACATCCCGCCGTCAACGGATGTGGCGTCGTATTACGTCCTCGCAAAAGCGGACTGGGAAGGCACGGTCAATGAGAACATCGAGACCAACAATGTGAAAGCGATCGGGGTCATCAAGATTGGACCAGATTTGATCGTTTCTACCGTCACGGCGCCAGCGACTGCCGTCGCTGGAGGGACGATCGGCGTATCGGATACCACGAAGAACCAGGGGGGCGGCAGCTCCGCCATCTCGACGACGCGCTTCTACTTGTCGACGAATTCGGTTTTGGACGGGTCGGACCAGCTTATCGGCAGTCGGTCCGTTCAGCTCCTTGCTTCGGGAGCATCGGCCAGCTTTACCACACCACTCACGGTTCCGGCCACGGCTACCGGCGGCACCTATTACGTGATTGCGCAGGCCGATGGCGCAAGCCAAGTGCCCGAAACGACAGAGACCAACAACACGAAGTACAGCGCGGCCATCAAGGTCGGACCCGACCTGATGGTGAGCGCGATGTCCGCTCCCGCCAGCGCGGCAGCCGGCGGCACGATATCAGTGACCGACACCACGAAGAACCAAGGCGCAGGGACAGCGGGTGCGTCGTCCACCGGATTCTACCTGTCTGCGAATGCCTCCGTAGGACCTGGCGATGAATTCATAGGAAGCCGATCACTAGGGGAGCTCGCATCTAATGGGACTTCGACAGCATCGACACCGTTGCAGATTCCGGCGGGCACCTTACCCGGCAGCTACTACGTTGTTGGCAGGGCCGATTGGAACGGAAATGTCGCAGAAACGAGTGACACGAACAACGATAGATCGAGCGGAGTCATCAGGATCGGTGGAGACCTGGTGATGTCGGCCGTGTCCGTCCCCGCGGCGGGCATGGTGGGCGGGCCCATCACGCTGACCGACACGACCAGGAATCAAGGAGCCGCACCGGTAACGGAGTCTGTGACAGGCTTCTATCTCTCGTCCAATGCCACGCTCGATGCGATGGATCAGTTTCTCGGCAGCCGGGTTGTCGGATCCCTGGCACCGTCGGGGACTGATACCGCTTCCACCGAATTCATCATTCCGCCAGGAACCACGTCCGGAAGCTATCGGGTGATCGCCGTGGCGGATATGAGCAACGCAGTTGCGGAAAGCCTGGAAAGCAACAACACGCGCGCCAGTGTTCTCGTGGGCATCGGACCCGACCTGACCGTGACCGCCCTCACCGCGCCGTCATCCGCTGTCGCGGGAACGAGCATCAGCGTCGCCGATACCACGAAGAATCAGGGCGCCGATACTGCTCCGGCGTCGGTCACGAACTTCTATCTGTCGACGAACGTTTCGCTCGACGCGGCAGACCTGCTGGTCGCCTCTCGTGCTGTCTCCCCTTTGGGGGCTGGACTGAGTGAAACCGGAACCGCGCCTCTCGTGATTCCCGCGTCGACGACTGCGGGAACCTACTACATCATCGCAAAGAGCGATGGTGATGACTCGATACCGGAGGCTATAGAAAGCAACAACACCCGCGTGAAAAGCATCTCGATCACGCCAGCACCATCGCCATAGTCCTCTTCCAATATCCAACGAATGCCGGAGGCTATTCGGACGTGGGGCTGGGCATATCGCCATGCGACCGAGCCGGCGGGATGTGGCTGGTCGGGCTGTGTAGAGGGAGTGTAGAGGCGAGGGGCTGAGAACGGGCGTTATGCTAACCGCGATAGGCACCTGCAGGTAGGACTGTTGCGCTATCAGCTCCTCACCGTGGTGGGGGGACTCTTGCGTGGGCGCAACGGGCCGGGCATTGAAAGCGTCGGCCACTCAGCGCCAGGACAACAGCCTGCCGGGATGGTCGTGGATTGACGGACGTTCAGTTGGGTCGAGCCGACGGCGTGGGCTCTGCTCGCGTTGAAAGCGTGCCGCTCGCGCGGTCTTGTCGTCCCTGGTTCCGACAAGCGCATCCGGTGTGCTCGCAATGAGCCGCGATCTGATCGCTGCGGACGCGACGTGTGCCCGTGTTCTGGGGTTCGATGCGGCGAAACTTCCCTACCTCCCGACGAGTTTCTCGCGAATCTCAACGAACAACGCATCGATAACGTGGCGAGCGACTCGCGCGATTCGCGACTCGCTCGCATGTGCTCGATCAGTTTCGTGACTGGCAGGTTGGGTTGTAGAGGGCGCGCTCCTGCGCCGCGCCATCAGGAGTCTGGCTCTGACCAGACTTCTCGTCTTGTCGGGACCAAACATCACGGTAGACACAGCGCACGACAGTCAGCCCAGGCCAGCGTCGGCTCTCGAAATCTCTGAAATCAAGGCACTTCCTTGCGATCCAGCTCACGGCGCTCAGCTGGCACAGCAGGTGCTATTGACGTGCTTCGAGTCACGTCGCAACTGACTCTTCGACGTGGTCGTCGACACGGGTTGGCGACCGTGCCGGGCTCCCGCGCGGGGAGTTCGGTCGCATCCAACAGACCCGCGCAAGGAGAGTAAGCGTGAAGAATCTCATCGTTCGTTTCGTTCGTGAGGAGGAGGGCCAGGACCTGATCGAGTATGGCCTGCTCGTCGGGATCATTACCGTGGCTTGCATCGTTGCCATTCAGAGCATCGGACCCAAGGTCGGCAAGTATTTCACCGACCTCGACGACCTGCTCCCCTAGTGGATCGTCTGGAGAGGGCGGGCTTGCCCGCCCTCTCCACCGCTCGGTCGATCTGATCGGAGCGAAGGTGCAGAGGATTCCCCAGGAGAAGTCAAATGCGGATCGGGGCACAGTTCGCAACGGCGGTCGCGGCGGTGGTAGCGGACGACGGGGGACAAGACTTGATCGAGTACGGGCTATTGACGGCGATTATTGGCATCGCCGGTTTGCTCGCCCTCTCGGCGATTGCCGCGAAGATGGGCCCGGCCTATACCGGCTGGAATACAGCGGCGCAGAGCGCATGGCAGCCTTGCCCGCCGCAGCCGGCGGCGTGCCCGTAGACGCACAGCACAGGTATCAACATGAATTCAGCTCACATTGTCGGCTTGGCCATCGCTTCGCTCGCCTGCGTGACCGATCTGCGCACACGTCGCATCCCGAACGTCCTCACGTTCGGAGCGGCGCTGGCCGGGTTGCTGTATCAGTTTGTCAGCGGCGGTGTCGATGGGCTCGGCCACGGGGCGCTCGGCTGGCTCGTCGGCGGCGTGATCTTCATCCTGCCCTTCGCACTGGGCGGCCTCGGTGGCGGGGACGTGAAGCTGCTCGCTGCACTCGGCGCGTGGCTCGGACCGGGAGACGTCTTCTGGCTGTCGCTCTATACCGGAGTTGCAGGCGGCATCATGGCGCTCGTCGTGGCGGCGATCTACGGATATCTCGGCACCGCCATCCGGAATGTCTATTTGCTCCTCTGTCATTGGCGCGTCGCCGGGATCGAAACCGTGCCGGCGATCACGCTCGAGCACTGTGGAGGTCCCAAGCTGGCGTACGCATTTCCGATTCTGACAGGGATGGTGGCGACCATATGGCTGCGATGAATCTCTACCGCCGGCTCGCGTGCGAGAAGGGAGCCGAGCTCATCGAGTTCGCCCTGGTGTTTCCGCTGCTCCTTCTGGTCATGTTCGGGATCATGGACTTCGGGCTGTTGTTTCAGCGCTACGAAACGGTGACGAACGCGGCGCGTGAAGGCGCTCGCGTCGCCGTGCTACCCGGCTACGCGCAGGCCGATGTCCAGGCCCGCGTCACTCAGTATCTCGCGACAGCAGGGCTCGCGGCGACACCGACAGTCGCTTATACCGCCCCAACGGCGCTGAATGTCGGTGGCGCTTGCGTGACGATCACAGGTGTGACGGTCGGTTATCCACATCAGTACTTGTTCATTGGAAAGATCATCGGATTATTCGGCGGCTCTGGATTTACCACGAAAACGCTGACCGCCACCGCGAGGATGCGGTACGAAGGTGCGGCAGCGGCGTGCCCTTAGCAGCCGTACATCAGGAGACAGCATGAATCGCACTACACGAACGGTGGTTGTTATG
>JBKPAJ010000170.1:0-11382 GCA_046726375.1 Acidobacteriota bacterium | reverse complement strand
GTGGCGCCGGCCCGCCATGGGAGGCCACGCGAGACAGGCTGCCAGACTGTGACGTGATGGCGTTGGCTGCGGAGGTGGCATCCGGACGCGGACCATAGGTGGGCAGCGGTTGGCCGTCCTCGTAGGCGCCCAGGTCCGGTGCGCTTCCGACAAAGCCATTGTTGATGTTGGGCAGGATCGCGCCGGCATCGATCGCCGGGCAGCCGGGCGCCAGAGTCAGATACTGCGGCGGGACCGGCGTCGGCGAGTTGCCCGGAACGTCCATGGTCGGAATGCAGGTCTCGTGGGAGATCCGGATGCCATTCGCCTCCTGGCCCGTGGCGGCGCTGAAGCTCGCGAGGTCGAGGTAGGTCGTGCCGTTGAAAAAGAAAGGCCGGGTGGACTCCCCCCAGTCGAAGCCGTCGTAGTTGAGGTCGGTGCGCCAGTCGACGGTCCCGAACATCCACCAGATCTGCCCGTCATTGAGTGAGATCCAGAGGTTGTTGCGGGAGATGGACAGGAGGAGGCCGTGCGCCCCGCCGAGTTGTAGATCCTGCCAATGGACGAACGTGTTGTGCAGGATCACGGCGCGATCCCAGGTCCGGTATTTGTTGATGTCCTCCAGGTTGTTGATGACCTGGTTGCGGATGAAGTACCAGGGCGCTCCGATCTGGGGCTGAAAGCTGAAGGCGTTGTGAAGGGCATTGTGGATGCGGTTGCCCCACACACGGACGTTGGTCTTCCCCTCATCGGTCTCGATCCCGTCGTCGGAGGTGTCGAAGATGTCGTTGCCGAAGAGGTCGACGTTGGTTCCCGGCGTCGAGATCCCATCCGCAACACGCGAGATGCTGTTGTGGGCGACCGTGTGGTTGTGCGCGCCGCACGCGGCGAACTGACCGTTCAGCTCGATGCCTTCGCCGTCGAAGCTCCCGCCAGCGGGATCTTCATCCCCGACGATCGTGTTGTCCGCGATGTACCAGCCTTCCCCGCCGCGCTGGAGATAGATGTTGTAGTGATTGTTGTAGAAGAAGTTCCGTTTCACGACCACGTCGGCCGGGCAATCCAGCGAGAACGTGGCGAATGCCTGATCCCTGACCGTCAAGCCCTCCACCCAGATGTGGCTGGCCCCAAGGTTGAAGCCATCGACGAAGAGCGCCTCGCCATCGCCAGTCCCCATCCAGACGATGTACTTGCCGGCGACGCCCGGCACGCTGAAGGTCGGACGCCCCACGTAGCTGCCGGCATGGACAAGAAAGATGTCCCCCGGCTGAGCAACGGCTTGGGCCGCCGCGATGCCCTGGAAAGGTTTCTTCGGGGAGCCGTCACCGCCGCCCAAGCCCGGCACCACGTGGAAGTGCCGGCCGCGGGTCGGCAACGTGGGCAGCGGCCGCGTCGCGACCGTCAACATGCGAGGACCATCGGCGCCACCGTCCGGGTCGGACAGTTCGAGCCGGACCTCATAGGTCCTGTCAGGGTGGAGAAAGAGGATGCTCCCCGCAAAGCCGTTGCCGTTGTAGGTGTTGTCGACCCGGACCAGGGGCAACGCCGCCTGCCACGTCTTCTTGCCCTGGACCCGATAGCGCACGTCGACCGTGGCGTTGTGATTGGCGTCGCCCGAGATACCCCACTCGATACCGATGGAGTGGATGGTGGAGTAGCTCACTATTTCCCCGGGCGTGGTTCGATCCTGGGCCTCGCTCGGAACAGCGCTAGCCAGGATCATGGCAGTGAGCGCGACGACGAGAGCGAGATCAGCGCCGGTTGGGCCTTGAGAGCGTCCCGAGAACATCGTGGTCCCCTTTGAATCGGGATACGCCCGCGGTCGGACGGCGTCAAGGCTTTTTTCTGGCTGACCAGAACGCCCTTGGCCTGTCGCGACGACCTGTACCTACCAGAAACGCGGTACTCGTTGTGTCGATAGAGGTTAAAGGCAGTCTCGAATTGGCGTCACTCGTGGTCTCCGTCGTCGTCTCGCTGTTCCACTCGTTTTCGGTTGATGATTCGGTCACGCGCCGCGCTGCATCTGGAAATCATCGCACTCCGACACCAGCTCGCCGTCGTCAATCGATGCCGCCGCCCACGTCTTCGACTCACGCCAGCTGACCGGATATTGTGGGCGTGGCTTTGGCAGACGTGGCGCGGCTGGCGCTCGGCCATTCAGATCGTCAAGCCGGAAACCGTGGTCGCGTGGCACCGGCTGTTCTGGACCGGGAAAAGCCGACACCGCACCGGACGCCCGGCCGTGCCTCGCCGATGTCCGACCGTCGCCAAGTACTTGTGGCGGCATCCGCGTCCACCGTCACAAACGTGGCGGACGTTCCTCGCCAATCACGCGAGCCAGATCATGGCCGCCGACTTGTTCGTCGTGCCCACCATCACGTGGCGGCTGTTGTTCGCCTGGTCATACTTGCGCACGACCGCCGACGAATTGTCCCCGTGGCGGTCACCGCGCATCCAACAGCAGCATGGACGGCACAGTAACTGCGAAACGCCTTTCCGGAGAACCAGGCGCCCCGGTATCTACTGCACGATCGCGATTCAGTCTTTGCGCACGTCGCGACCACCCTCGAAGGGGATGAACATCCAGGAGGTACGAACGGCGCCGCGATCGCCGTGGCAGAACGCCTACGTGGAGCGTGTCATCGGCTCGATCCGGCGCGAGTGCCTCGATCACGTCATCGTGGTCAACGCGTCGGGGCTTCGTCGAGTGCTGACCGAGTACGTCGCCTACTACATGCGCTCGCGAACACCTCTCGGGCTCGGCAGGGACACGCCGAGTCCGCGCCCGGTCACACCGCTGTCAGCCGGTCGCATTGTCGCCATTCCAGAAGTCGGCGGCCTGCATCACCGCTACGACCACGTCGCGGCATAACCGCAGTCGGCGCGTACCACCCACCGACACTCCCACCGCACCGCCCCGCTATATGGGTCGAAGTCTATCGCTCTTGTAATGAGCTTGACCGCCGGCGGTACATTTCCTGGTGGACTATGGCCCGCCCGGAGAGGCCCGTCGAGCATCGCAGGTCCCTGCACGCGTGTCGATCTGCGGCTGTATCGACTTCTCGATAGCCACAGGTCTGCGCCTAGAACAAAAGCCGCCCGACAAACTGAATCTGCCGCGCCGACGTCGCGGCCATCGTCACGCTGCCGAATTGCGGCGTGTTCACGAAGCGCTCGGGCGTGCCCAGGTTGGTGTGATTGAAGACGTTGAACGCTTCGGCTCGGAATTGCAGGCGCGTGTGCCCAACCAGGGGGAAGTCACGCTGCAGCGCAACATCCGTCTTCTGGAGGCCCGGCCCGTACACCGAGTTCCGGCCCACGTCGCCGAACGTGTAGGCGGGAGGCGTCGTGAATGCAGCGGTGTTGAACCACATGTCTGTCGTGCGCTCATCATTGGGCAGGTACGGCGACACGCCAGGAACGACGTTCGCGCGAACGGGGTTCACGTTCAGCAGGGCGCCGGCATTCGCCGTGTCGCCGAAGACGCTGACCGTGAACGGGAATCCGGTCTGCATTTGATGGATGACCGCGACCTGCCAGTCGCCAACGAGCCACTTCCCTACTCGCCCTGCAACGCCCATTCTCTGCGAGGATTGCGAGGTCAGGGGAAGCTGGTAGATCAAGCTCGCCACAAACCGATGCCGGATATCGCAGCCGCCTGGACCCCACTCAGTCGCGAGATTGTCGTTGTCCTGCGGGACTTCGGGCTCCATCGCCGCTGACCGGAAGGACGGCGAGTCTGACAGGCTCTTCGCATACGTGTAATTTGCCAGGAACGTCAGACCGTTCGTGAGCCGCTGCTTGGCCTGCACATACCCCGCGTTGTACGACGAGCGAGCGGTGAACTCGAGCAGATTGATGGGACCGACCGGGAACGTCATGCTCTCGATGGGCCACGTGTCCGGCAGCTCAGTGCCTTCCACGAACGAAATTGTCTGATACGGCCGTCGAGGTCCAAGCGGCAGCGGGCTTGGCGCCGCGTTGTTGACGAGGTGGGATCGATCGAGACTCCGGCCCCACGCGCCGGTGTAGCCGATCTCGATCACCATCGACGTGCCAACCTGCCGCTCGATACTGGCGCTCGCCTGCTGGATGAACGGAATCTGCCAGTGCGGATCGAGCGCCGTGAACCCGACGAGGGTCTTTCCGAGAACAGGATCGGCGAAGTTGAATCCCGACAGCGATGGGATGAAGTTGTTGCTCGACCGAATTTCGGGAAATACGAGCGGCACGTTGTGGACCTGATTGCACCAGAGATTCATCTCCGGATACGCATAGAACCCGCCATAGCCGGCGCGCATGACGTACTTGCCGCCGCCCGGGTTGTAGCTGGCGCCAATCCGGGGCGCGAAGTTGTTTCGATCCGGATACGCGAGGCCCGTCGGATAGCCGGCCTGTCCGCCGGCGTACGCCCAGGGTTTGCCGTCAATCCAGATCAGGTTCGTCAGGATCTTGTTGGCGTCGTGGAGCGGCGACATGTACTCGTACCGCAACCCGACGTTCAGCGTGAAATGTGTGCCGATTCGCCAGTCGTCCTGGACGAACGTCTCGAATCCTGGCTGCCGCATGTTCATCGACGGCAGGCCGGCCTGGCGCTGCATGACCGTTGGCAATCCGAGAAGAAAACTGGCCAGCGCCTGTCCCGTGCCATCGTTCGAGGCCGTCCGTGTCGTGAATCCGTTGGTGAACTGGTAATACCCGCGGTTCTGAAAGAACCCCAGCATGTCCCATTTGAAGTACCGGAAGTCGCCACCGACTTTGATCGAATGCTGGCCGCGCACCCACGTCAGGCGGTCGCCGATCTGCAGCAGCTTGTTGTCGTAGTGGCACGGCGTGCACAAGAGCGAATCGCCGAATGGCTGGTAGCCTTGCACGTTGAAGTATGGCAGCCCATACGCATCCGCGCCCCCGAATCCGACGCCCTTGATCCCGAGCGCACCAATGAGATCGGTGCCGCCGGCGGCCTCTCCGGCGCGATCGAGCTGCATCCGGGCAAAGCCCACGCGCACTTCGTGCACCATGCGCGACCCCATCGGCTGGACGAAGCTGGCCGTGACGTTCTGCAGCCGGTTGTCGTGATTCGTGCCGAAACCCGGCAGGTTCTCCGGCGTGAAGCCGCGTTCGCCGCTGATCGTGTAGCGACCGAAGACGACGGCGCCGTTCTGCCAGCCATGATCCACTCGGAGTGTGCCCTGATCGTTACGGAGTACTTGCGCGCGCGTGTCGAGATAGTTGTTGAACGTGCCGCCTGTGCTCATTCCCATGCCCATGTCCGCGCCTTCGCCCAGGTTGGGTAGGGGCACGAACTGCTGGAGGATGCTCAACGCCACCGGGTTGATGCGCTCCGTCGTAATCACGTTCCCTGGGAACTGCGAACGAATGAGTTGCGGATTCGACGGGCTCGCCGGCTTCGTTGGATCGAAGTTCGGATTGGGACGCGTCGTCATGGGGTCGTAAATGGGCGGACCACCGCTGAAATCGCCCATCCGCCACATGTCCGAGGGCACGCTCATGATCATCGACTGCCCTTGGGTACTGCGCAGCCCCTCGAAGCTGCCGAAGAAAAATGTCCGCGCGAAACCCAAGGGGCCACCGAGCGTGCCGCCGTACTGGTTCTGATTGAAGTGCGGCAGTTCTGAGGGGCTCGTGAAGAGGCGGGCGTCGAACGCACTGTTGCGCAGGTACTCGTAAATGCTTCCCTGTAGCGATTGGGTGCCGGACTTGGTGACGACGTTGACCTGGCCCGTTCCTGCAGCGCCGAGCTCAGCCGAATAGCTGGCCGTTTCGATCTGAAACTCGCGAATCGCGTCCGGCGGCAAGTTCACGATGTAGGTGTTGAAGGACGGGTCGGTGTTGGTGGTGCCGTCGATGCGGAAGGCGTTAGCACTCGGACGACCACCGGTAATACTGATCGCGGAGTTCTGTCCTGGGCGCCAATAGAGCGGCAGGGTCGACCCCGTCGAGGCGCCGTGCGACGTGTGGGCGCCGGGGACCAGCAATGCCAGTTCGAGGAACTGGCGGCCGTTCAACGGCAGCTGCGAAATCTGCTGCTCGCCGATGACCTCTCCGACCGACGAGCTGACCGTGTCGAGGAGAGGCGCCGTCTGATGGACCACGACATCCTCGGCGACGCCGCTCGCCTTGAGCACGATATCGATCCGCAGTCGTTGATTCACCTCGAGGCGGACGTCCAACACCGTCGCTGCAAACCCCTGCAGTGTGGCCTTGAGCCGAAAATCCCCGGGCTGCAGGCCGGGAATCTCGAACGTCCCATCCTTGGCGCTGGTCGTGGTCCGCGTCAGACCGCGATTCGTGTCCTCGATGACGAGCGCCGTGCCGGGCACCGGCAGCTTCTGATCATCAAGGACCAGGCCGGTCACCGTCGCCGTCGTGTTCTGGGCGGCAACGACTGATGCAGACAGAAGCAAAGGCAGAATAAGCCAGGCTCGAGACAGTCTCGAAGTCGTTCGCATAGAGTCCGCAGCGTGCTCAATTGGGGGAGAGGTGCCGAAACTGTGCAGACCCTAACACGTCTCGGAATCGCGCTCACATCGGCCGGATTGACTAGACCGCTGCCTCAAACCCACTAGATGGCCACTCTTAGTGCGCCGCGCCAGCCCCGTCGATTCGGCGAGAGATCATCCGCCGGTTCAGAATCCGCGGCGGCAAAACACGCCGGGCAACCCGACGACGTACGCACTCACCGTCCCGTGGGTACTGATCGACGAATTCCTTGAGGACGTGCTGTCCGAGAACTCCGCCCATCGGTTCCCCCCCGGCTTGCGATGCGGCCGTCCGGTGGAAAAGGTTCAGCATGCCGCCCATCCGCTGCCGCCGGCGAACCATACCCTGGCCACCGGCTCGCTTCCGGCGCTGAATGAGTTCGTTCCCGATGCCTTGATGATTCCCCTCCGCGGTGACTCTGATCGATCCCACGAACCGCTCTGCGTAGGCATGACAGTTCGGCGCGCACACCGGCGTCCGGACCATCCGGATGGTCTCCCGTTCAAGGAACGCCATCCCCGCACGGCTCCACTTGGGGTCGCGATCGCAGATCAGCACGCGATCGGGCCCAAGACCTCTTCAACGCCATCGGTGAGGTGCCGCATAGCCTGGATGATAAACGCCTCGTCCGGATGACGCGGTCCGAGCCGACCACCCGGACACGTCGCGACTCTAGTTCGGTCACGGACACGGTATAAAACCTCCTCCTTGAGGATGCCAGCAATCGTCGACCGGGCCACGCGATGCCCCACATTCCTCAGCGCCACTTACGGGCCACCAATGTTCGGCGCCATCGGAGAATTGTGTCCGGCGGCATCAGCGTCGCGACCTCGTGCAACACGCGGTGTCCGAGGCGGTGCTCGAGCACCCCGAGACGATGGCGCTGATCATCGTCCAAGCCGGAGTCGCCGGTTGCCCAATTGCGCCTTCAGGACGCGATTCTCTTCGCGAAGGAAGGCGATCACATCGCGCTGCTCGGCCTCGAACCACGCCAGCAGCGCCGCCAGCAACATTTGGAGCGGAATCACGCGTCAACTCTACCGAGGGCGGAATCTGTTCCAGTATTCGGACGGTACGGCATCTGGCGACCACAGCCAGATCCGGCTACACTGTGCTCGCGTGGCACCGTGTCCTGCGGTGGTGTGGACCCGCGCGCGCTTCGCATCGTCGCCCGGCACCGAGTTCAGTCCGAACCGGCTTCCGCTCACACGTGACCACACATCACTGATCCGCGCTGTGGATGAGGATGTCATGGACACAGCGTACGTCACCGTCCACATCGGGGTATTGCTCCGGTTGCGCACGGCGCTCCGGGTCTGCCGCATCATGGCCGTCTTCCTGTCACTTGGCCCCGCCGTGTTTGGTGAACTGCAAGTCACGTTCACGGGTTTTTGGTTCACGCTTCGAATTGCCGAATACCTCGGGAGCACTGCCATCTCCTTCGTCAGTCCGGTCTTGCTGCTCGTCGGATACGTGTCCTACCGCTCCGGCATCGAGGCGCTCGCGAGAGGACTGACCGATGCGGAGACCGCTCGCGTTGAGGCCTCCGGTGATTTCAGCCTGTATCTCCGGTCGTTTGCAGACGATGTGATCGAACTCGACTTCGCCGGCAGAGGGTGGCGGCGTCTCCTAACGGTTCCGTTCTCGTTCCTGCCAGGCGCGGCGACATTCCGATCCATCCGCGTCGAGGAGTTCCTGTCACGAGCCATGTGGCCGTATCGGCCGCTCCTAGCGGTTACGCCGGGCGTGCATGCGAAGGTCGTGAGTGCGCTGCAAGTGAGGCTCGCAGAGAGCGAGTGGCAGGATCGGGTCGTGCAACTGGCCCGTCGCGCGGCTTCCATCCTAATCGTGGCAGGAAATTCACCGGGCCTGCGCTAGGAGGTGCAACGGCTGTCCGCAGATGTCGAGACGCGGGGCAAATTGCTGCTGCTGTTTCCGCCCGTTTCAGACGAATACCTGCCGGCGAGGTAGAACGCGACGCTAGGGATCTCCGCTCCGGACGTGGGCAAAGCACGGGCCATCGCTGCGCGTTCGCTGGCCGATGGCCGGGTGCGGCTGATGGTCGCCGACTTCCCGAGTCCCGCCGCGTATCGCATGGCGTTGCGTGTCACTGAGCACGAGTGGATGACAGCCGGCCGACAACCACGGGCAGACGCGCAGGTCTCAGCGTGAGCGTTCACACCTCTTGAGTAATCGCGGTAACTGGATAGGGGCGCAAGACAGACAAACGAGCGAGCACAATACTTCCCGCCCGCACCAATTCATAAAAGACGCGTGAAACCTTGATGTCCGCCCACTGATATCTCGCGTCTCTGGCACCGGCGTGCAGACCTGACGGGATTCGCAGATGATTTTCTTGGAGCCAAGGTGACGAACGCTCTGTTAACCGTGGCCCTGATATTGCCGAGCTACCTCGGGCAACCTCTTCCCGAATCGCTTGCGCGGGTGCCTTCTTCGCTAGTCACGGGACGGACCTTGTCTGTGCCAAGTCTTAACTTCAAGGTCGATGCTCCGAGAGGTTGGCGGTGGTTGATGCGAGAGCCGGTCGGGCCTTTCCAGGTGTATATAGCTCAAGATACCGTTGCTGATATCCGCTATTTGATCACTGTCTTCACAGCCCCAGACAACATGCCCCCGATGGACCTCAACGAGGCCAAGCGGTTTCTAAACGCATTCATGTCACAGCGCAGGCCCAAGGGGTGGGGATTCGGACGGTCGGGCTGCACTCCGTCTCGTCCTCAGCAGAGTCCGTCTTATGTATGCACCGTAGCGGCGACCGTTACTGAAGGAAACACTATGTACGGTTATTTCCACATAACCACACGCGGCACACGGATGTACGTCTTGGGTGCTCTGACTGATGACCACACAGAGTCTGCCGCATTCACGCAGTTCGTCAGGAGTTTGCGTTTCCAACGGTGAACTCGAACCGCGAATCGGCGCTTTCGAGTCGGATCGGATGCTTGCAAATCCCAGCGGGGTGATTGGGAAGACGTATGCCAAACATTTTCGTCTCATATCGGCGCGAGGATTCCTCGGACGTCACCGGCCGGATTTTCGATCATTTGAGAACAGCCTTTGGCGAGCCGCACTTGTTCAAAGATGTCGATTCGATCCCGCTCGGCACGGATTTCCGCGAGGTGATCAGCGACGCGATTCAGCGATGCGATGTGTTGGTGGTTGTCATCGGAGAAAAATGGCTGGAAGTGAAGGATGAGGCGGGCGCCCGGCGGATTGACGACCCCGATGATTATGTGCGCCTGGAGATCACTTCAGCCCTGGATCGAAACATCCCGGTGATCCCGGTCCTGGTTGGAGGTGCAACCATCCCGACGCAGGAGAGTCTGCCCGCGCCTCTGCAACGACTCGCGTTTCGAAATGCCCTCCACGTGCGGCCTGACCCAGACTTTCACAACGACACGGAACGCCTCTCTCGAGCTCTGAGCCGCTTTCTGAAGGTACCCGATCCTACGAAGAAACACGAGTCGCGCTGGCGAGTGCCGCTGATGATTGCCACAGCCGGCGTGATCGTGCTGGTCGCGCTGGCCGTGATTTTCCAAACTTTACGTCCTGCGCAGCCCATCTCGGGTGACACCGTCAACACGATGACCGTTAACAACGTCGCAATCATCCTGAAGGAATATGAGAAGTATCAGGGCAAGCCTTTGCTGGATGACGAGTTGAAAGAGCAGATCGATCGGGCGGTCGCCGCGGCGGCAGAGGGTAACCACCGCGAGAGTATTCAGTTGTTGGAGAGGATCGCGGCAAAGGCTCCCGTGCCCGCGATTTTCACTAATCTAGGCGTCGAGTATACGAAGCTAAACGATGTGGATAGGGCTAGGACGGCTTTCGCCAAGGCTATCGACAAGGATCCGAGTTACCAACCAGCCCGCGTGAACCGGGAGATTTTGGAAAGTTCTCTGAAGAAGGCCGAGCAGACGTCGTCTGACTCGACGGCGACGCAAGCCATCAGCTTCGAGAAGAGCCCCGTCGCGGCCATGTTGGTTGAAAAACTCGAGGGGCACGGCGACGCGCTGAAAGAAATCCACCTTGTCGAGGGTGGAACGAAGCTGGGCGGCATGTACACCATCAGGTACGCACTCACGCCAGGCAGCCCAACTCTGGTGGATCCGGGGACCTACGATGTGCTGTTCAAAACGACTGGAGGGGGCACGTTCGTGTTGGCGCGAAGCATCGACGTAAAACCCGGGCAACGCGCACGGATCAACCCCAACGCGATTGTTGGCAGCATCCTCGTGGAGCCGCTCACGCGGAGCGGATTTCCTGCGATCAAAGAGCTCGTTGTCTTCGAAGCCGAAACAGAGGGATTCCGGCTGATTCTTCAGCAGACGGATAAGCTCGGGCTTCCGTTACCAATCGTCCCCGGCCGTTACGACATCCAGGGCGTGACGGCGGACGGCAATGAGTTCGTGCTGGTGAAAGACGTGCAGGTGCAAGCGCGGCAAGTTGCGCGCATCCAGACAGATTCAGAGGTCGCCGCTTTCGTGGTCCACGATCCGCAAATAAGCGGCGCGGAGATCGAAGCCATTTATGTGCTCCGAGCTGGTGGGGATGAAATCATCGCGCAGACCAAGGAGTTCGGTCACCCGATGATGGTTCCTCCAGACGATAGCTACGATATCGCCATAAAACAGCCGGGGGGTCTTGCCAGAATCAAGACCAAGGTCACGGCCAAACGCGGCGAAGTTACCGAGATCCGTTAGAGCCTGTCGCGCACTGTTCGTTGAGCGCAAACGTGGCTCCGCAATCCTGAGAGCTCGTCGAGGTCAACCGCACTTGCCTGCATGTGCTCGAGCACCCCCGGGACGCCGCCAGCAAGTTCGGATTCGCGCAGCCCGCCCATTTCGTCTTCCCGTGGCACGGGCGTAACAAACGGCA
>JBKPAJ010000169.1:0-11485 GCA_046726375.1 Acidobacteriota bacterium | reverse complement strand
GGCCGAGGCCGAGCAGTGGCTGGATCGACCGGCTATCGGTTTGGATCGTCGCAAGCCGATCGAATTGCTGCGCACCCATCCGGGGACGCGGTTGGTTAGTGAGTACTTGACGCGCATCGAGCACGGCGTCTACGTATGATGCCGCTGCCGTGGGTAGCGGGGTCGCCGCTGGCGTGGCGCCTCGACCTCCAGGCTCACGGTTCTGCTTGGGATAGCGGCGGCGGATCGGCAAAGATTGGCGGACGATGGAATCCCGTGGGCTATCCGGTCGTTTACTGTTCGGCTGATCCGGCAACGGCCATCCTGGAGGTAGCCGTCCACAAGGGTTTCCCGGTCCTCGACGCCCTGCCTCACGTTTTGACGCGTGCACGAATCCTCGATGTCACAGACGTGCACGTGGTGAAGCCCGACGACGTGCCGAACCCCGCATGGTTGACGCCAGGATCCCCGAGCAGCGGACAACAGTCGGTAGGGCGCGCGCTGCTGGAAGAGCACCGGTTCGTCGTCATCCCGAGTACGGTCACTAGTGAAAGCTGGAACCTCCTGTTCAACCCAACGCGTGCAGCTGGACGATACGAGCTAGAAATTCAGAAGCGATTCGCGCTCGATACCCGCCTGAATCCGCCCGCTCGATAGGCTCGGCGAAGTTCGTCTCGAACTCCGGCCAGACGACGCAGCCTTTCGTTTGCACATCTTCGATCGACGCAAGTGCCTGCGTCTGCCTCGCTAGTGCACCGCATGTGAGTTGCGTTCAATTTTTCGAGACATGATCCGTCGAACGGGGATGGCGCTCGATATCCAGCTCACTCCATCCCAGCGACGTGAATTCGAAGCGATCGTGGCGCGTCGCCGCCCACTAGGCTCAAACAAGGAGAGTGACCCGTGCGGAAGATTATCGTCGGCGCCCAGGTTTCCATGGATGGCGTCATGCAAGCGCCCGGCGCGCCGACCGAGGATCCGACCAAGGGCTTCAAGTTCGGCGGCTGGGTGATGCCCTATTCGATCAAGAGTTCGGCGAAGAACTCGACCGCGTCTTCAAGGAGAAATTCGACCTCCTACTCGGCCGCAACACCTACGAGATTTTCGCCGCGTACTGGCCCTACTACGAAGAAGACGCTTCCCATGGCGGCATTGCCAAGCTGTTCAAGGACATCAAGAAGTACGCGGTTTCGCGCTCAGGCGAGGTCGATACGAGCTGGGCGGGCTCAGTGCTCCTGCGCGACATCGCCGACGTGAAGCGCCTGAAGCAGGAAGACGGCCCGAACCTCGTCACCCAGGGCAGTACCGAACTCGTCCACGCGCTGCTCGCCAATGACCTGGTCGACGCTATGAGCATCTTCACGGTGCCGGTCGTGCTTGGCGGCGGCAAAAAGCTGTTCGCCGAGGGCTCGGCGCCGCATTCGTTCAAGCTGACTAGGTCCCGCGTCTCTCCACATGGCCTGATCGTCGGCCATTACGAGCGAGAGGGTGAGATCAAGATTGGCGACACCACGCTCGATTCCCCGAGCGAACGTGAGATTGCCCGCCAGGAGCGCATGAAGCGCGAGGGCTAAAGTGTGCCGACGCCGTCGATCCGGTGAGCAGCAGAAGCGCGTCGAAGCCGTGGATGGTGCGCATCAGGTCGGCGTCGAGGGCTTTGTGGTGCTGGCCGAACACGAGCGGCCGCAACTGTGGTGTGTGACTGACGACGGTCGTCACGGATGGTTCATCGTTATCCCTGCCTTTGGGTCACTGTGGCTTGGCGGCGAATCGCTACAAACGTGTACCACCCGAGCGCAGTGGGCAGAGCCGCTGTCCACATGCCGCCCACATAGTGAAATGTCCCGTCTTGGAAAAAGGGCGCGATGAAGTGCGTGGGCTCGATGAACATCATGCCGAACAGAAAGGTGCTGACGACAAAATATCCAACCGTCCAACCTCGCAGCATCATCACGGCGCCGAGGAGCCAAAGGACGGGTGCCAAGGAGGCCGCGAAGGTCAACATCCGCTCCAATGTGATCTCGAACGGAATTCCTTGAATGACGTCCGGAAATCCCAGGAGATGCGCCTTGTATTCTTCATAGACGTGGGCGATGAACGCGATGACGGTCAAGAGGTAGGCAACGATAACGCTGTGCGGATCGACCGGCGTTCTCCGCATCGTCAAGAACCACACGACGAAGCCGCCCGCGAACAGCAGGAAGAAGCCAACCGCCAACGGTCCCACAAAGACATATTCGAACGCCACCCACGCGACGCAGAACAACGCAATGGGCCAGACCGAGGGCGGGCGATGACCGCGTGTGTTCATAGCGGTGCTCAATTCTCGAGACTTGTGAGATCCAGCCGCGCGAGACGAACAGGATCCGCGAGGATGTCGATTTCGAGAATCTTGCCGCCTGAGATCGTGAATCCCATCACGGCCAGCGGCTGTCCACCGGGAAGCCGCGACACGATCCCGGGTAGGCCGTTGACGAGCGCGATGTGCGCCGATTCCGCCAGTCGAGAGAATGCGAGCGCGCTCTCCGCCACGGCGCGCGCCCCGCGAACGACTCTTAAGGTGCCTCGGTCGGCTCGAATCACAACGTCCGGATGAAGCACGGACACAAGTGCCTCCAAGTCGCCGGCGCGTGCCGCGGCAATGAAGGCTTCCACCACCGCTCGTTGACGTGTGACATCGGCATCGGACACGGGAGCGGCCCCCTGTACGCGGCGCCGCGCCCGACTCGCGAGCTGCCGCGCCGCCGTGGGAGAACGTCCGACAACGGGCGCAATCTCGTCGAACGGGACGCCAAACATGTCGTGAAGGACGAACGCGAGCCGTTCCTCAGGATCGAGCGTCTCGAGGACGACGAGCAGCGCCAAACCGACCGAGTCGGCCAGGAGCGTGGCCTGTTCAGGATCGATCCCATCGGCACAGCTGACGATCGGATCAGGCACATGCGCCTCGAGCGGCTCCTCACGCCGCGTCCTGCGCGACCGCAACATGTTGAGGCACACCCGCGCGACGACGGTCGTCAGCCACCCATCAACGTTCTCGAGGTCACGATTAGTCGAGCGACTGAGTCGAACCCACGTCTCTTGAACCGCATCGTCGGCTTCGGCCAGCGAGCCGAGCATGCGATAGGCGACCCCGCGCAGACGAGAGCGGTTCCCCTCGAATCGTTCGGCCAGCCACTCTTGCTCTGTCATCGAGTCACGGCTCTTCTCGGGGGGCAAACAACATCGAGATCAGCCGCCCAGTCACGCGGATGTGATGCCGACGATGTGCCGCTTGTGCTGGCCGCGCTCCGCCTCGTCGAGAAGGAACGCGGCAAGATCGCCACGTTGCATCGTCCATGAGCCGTCAGGCTGCGCATCTGTTTGAATCCGATAGCCGTGCAGGTTGTTGCCTTGCTTGAGATACGGCGGTCGCACGATTGTCCACTCCAGATCCGACTGGCGAACGAGCCGCTCCATCGCTGCGGAGTCCGCCACATGCCGGGCAAGGACCAACCTGAGAACTACGATGAACGGGTTCCAACTCGGGAAGAGCAAGCCTTGTGACACGACGAGATAGCGCCGAAGGCCGGTGCGTCGCATCGCTTCCATGGCGGCGGTGGCCGCGTCGCGCAGGAGTGAACGATCTCGTCGCGAACGCTGCCCGAGACACGAGATGAGCACCTCCTGATTCGCAAGAGGGGCAACAAGCGTCTCGACAGACAAGGGATCGCCAACCACGAGCTGGAGCCGATCGTGTGCCGCGATTGAGCCGGGTCTCCGAACAACAGCAGTGACCGAATGGCCACGCGATAAGGCCTGTTCGACGACGAGGCGTCCGGTTCGACCGGTTCCTCCCAGTACAAGCAGATTCATAGCCTCACACATAGCTGAGCTTCAGCACGGCGTCCCCGCGATGACACTCAAGAGCTCTCCATTGACAGACGCTCGGCCACGTCACACTTCGCCCTCGCTGCGTGTCAACGCTATGACCCGCGGACCGAGCGGGATGTGACAGTGCTGGCCGGTCCGACTTCCGCAACGCTCAAGATGGAATCAAGACGACGTCTTCTGCTGTACTGGTTGATAACGCTGCTGTTGGCGACGGAATGCATCGTTGGCGGCGTTTGGGGTGGACTACAGCTCCCGCCGTTCATCGACATCATCCGCCACCTCGGCTATCCGGCGTACTTCATGAGCATCCTCGGGGTCTGGTACATGCTCGCCGGTGTTGCCTTGCTCGTTCCCGCTTGGCCGCGCCTGAAGGAGTGGGCGTATGCGGGATTGATTTTCAATTACACGGGAGCCGCTGCCTCACATCTGGGCGCAGGCGATCGAGTGGTCACCCTCATTGCGCCGCTCCTGTTCACGTGTCTGACCGCTGCGTCGTGGGCGCTACGCCCGTGGACGCGCCGAGAGCCGCTGCAGCCGTCGGTGCTTGCCAAACCGCCTACGCAGGTCTTCAGGGGTTCCACGATCCTGTACTGGGTGGCCACGGCAATGGTCGCGGCGGAACTGGCGTTGGGCGGGCTCTGGGACATCCTCCGGATCTCGTACGTGCGACGAATCATCGAGGAGCTTGAGTATCCCGAGTACTTCCCGAACAGCATCGGATTCTGGAAAATTCCCGCCGCCCTCGTCTTGCTCCTGCCCCGGTTCTCAGTTCGCATGAAGGAGTGGGCGTATGCTGGCGCAACGTTCATCTATGCGGGTGCGATAGCGTCGCACCTCACGGTAGGCAATGGCACCGGCGCACTGATCGCGTTGTCGGTATTCACGATACTCACGGCAATGTCGTGGGCCCTTCGTCCGCCGAGCACGTCTCCGAACAAACCATGACGCTCGGCGGTCACTCTCGGTTGGCGCTGATCGTCGGCGCGGGCATCGGCGGCCTCGCCGCCGGCGTCGCATTGCAGCGTGCAGGCTGGCCCGTCCGAATCTTCGAGCGATCCGCTCACCTGCGCGAGCTCGGCTTCGCGCTGTTACTCGCTCTGAACGCCGTCGTGTCTCTCGAGCAACTCGGTCTTGCCGAGCGCGTGATCGCGCAGGGCTCGGAGATGACCGCCGGCGAGATTCACGGCAGCGGCGGCCGACTCCTGCGCCGGTTCGATCTCGCACGCATTCGGCAGGTGCTGCCGCAACCGGCTGTGATGGTGCTTCGTCCGGCATTGCACAGTGTCTTGCTGGATGCCGTTGGGCTCTCGAACCTCTCGCTCGGAAGCGAGGTGCGCTCAGCGCGCGCGCGTCAATGGAACCGACGGTAGCGTGGGGTTCGGCGCGGGTGGCGAAAGCATTTCAGTCTTGGCGCTCACGGTCGTCAACGACCGGGTCGCCGAGATGTTTGTGTCCGCCGATCGGGCGCGTCTCGCTTGACTTGCGCCTGCAGAGTCGAGTGTGTTCCCGACATCAGGAGGAGCGGAGTCTGCGGCAGCAGGCCAGGTACGACCGCTACGACGGGCTGCTGGAGAGCTGAGATCCGAACCTTTTCGCGAGCACGGCGCGATAGAATGAATATCCCTTCATCGAGCGCGCGGCTTCGCCGAAATACCGCACTCGATAGTCGTCGGCCGACAGATCCTCGACCAAGGCGAACCCGCGTGCCACCAGATATGCCGGCATCTCACGCGGTTCGAACCCGCATGTCCACGGCTCACCGGCTTCGCGTACGCGATCGAGGATCTCGGCGCCGCCATCAAAGCGCAAAGATCCATCGAGCAGCCCGCGATGAACGTAGGTGAACAACAATTCGCTCCCGGGCGACACGGACGCCGCAATCGCGCGCAGTGTTGCATCGACGGCGGCTTCCGTCAGGTAATTCGTGACGCCTTCCCACAGCACGAACGATCGAGCCTTGACGTCGAAGTCTGACGCTCGAAGTGCAGCGTCGAGCGTCTGCCGGGTGAAATCGATCGGCATGTGAGTAACGGCAGCGCGCCGGGCCGCTACGCAGCTGACCCGACGAATCTTGGCCGCCTGAGTGAATAGATGATCGACTTCGAACACGCGAGCCGTCGCGATCTCGGGTATACGGTAAGCGCGCGCATCGAATCCGGCGCCGAGGATGAGTACTTGTCGTGCACCGTTCTTCAGCGAGTGCCGCAGCAGGTCGTCGACCAATCGTGTACGCGCAACGGCTGACGTCCGTGCTCCCGGCCACTTGTCATCGATGATGCGAACAATGCGGCGGCGAACAGGCTGCACACGGGCCAGCAGCAGCAACAGGCGTCCGATCGGTCGCAGAAAGCGGTCGGCGTACGGATCGGCGAACAGCCTATCGCGCGGTGGCTCGAGCGTCTCGAGCGCGCGAAAGAAGGCCATGACTTCAGCCGTCTGGCTGCCGCGATCCCTCATGCAGGCTGGATGATACGACGCGGCAGACGGTGCCTGACACCAAAGCTGCGAGCCATGAGCGTTGCACCTGCCTTGCAGCTCTCTAGCCTCAGCCTAAGCCTACGCCTACAGTCGGAGTAGGCTGAGGCTAGGCGGGTTGTCCATCAGCTCGCGGCCGGCTGCGCCCGTTGGTGAGCACGGCGCTCTTCTTGGAGTACGAGGACGTCGTGGAACGTCCCGAGATCCGTCTCGCGACGGGCATGCGTGAGGGTGTCGTCGACGGCTTCCTTGCGGCTCTCGCGAGCGCCGCCGAAGGCGTCGAGGTGAACTTCCGCTGGCGGCCTCAGCTCTCGGATCCGAAGGACGAACTCGTTTTGGAGGCTGCGGTCAACGGCGAGGCCGATGCGCTCGTCACGCACATCTCCGAGACTTTGAACCGGTCACACGACTCTTCGGTGTGCGAATGCTACTGCCTCGTGATGTGCTGAAGGAGCTGTGAAGATGAGCAAGAGCACGTATCCGTTGAAGCTCCCGACGTCGGTCAAGACGGCGGCGGCGAGATTGGCGAAGGCAGATGGCGTGTCGCTGAATCAGTTCATCGCGGCCGCTGTCGCCGAAAAAGTGGGTGTCATCGAAACCGCTCGCGAGTTCTTGGAACGGCGCGCTGGCGACGCGAAGCCAAAGGACTTTCTCAAGTACTTGCGCAAGCCAGGACGCGCGTGGCCGGCCGAATCGGACCGTCGATCGTGGTCCGGAGCTGTTACCCCGCTGTTACCCCAGCGCTTGAGCTCATGGAATGCGCTTCAGACGCAGCGACAATCGCCGGCGTCGGTCGGGCGGGCGCCAGCGACCTCTAAGCGCCTCTGCGCTCGCGAGATCCGGTGGTGACCTATATATGTGACCTATGAAACTCGGAAAGTGGTCGGGGCGACTGGATTCGAACCAGCGACCCCTGCGCCCAAGGACCTTGTCCTGCGATTATCCGCAACTTCCTGCAACACCGAACCTGCAAGTGGTTGATTCACCCGATGGATCTGGCGCCGTGACCCCTGTTTCTGAGCGTTCTTACCGAGCTGATGGGGTGCCGGCTCCCTTGCGGCGCCGGCGCCTCGGCGGGCGTGGCACCGAGCGGCCCGACACCCCTTGGGCGCCAAGGCGAGGCTCGAACCGCCGAGTCGAGATCTTTGATGTGGGTAAACGCGACGCACGTTTCGCCGGCGGATTGTCTTCTTCCTCGGCGCGCCCGGCGTTGTTTCAATGACGTCGAGGTGTTACCGCTTGAAGAATTTCTCGCGGAATCGCCCGGATAGGCGAGAGACTTTCCAGCCGACGCCACCGTGGACTTCGAGCTATGAGCTCCTGTTAGCTGAAATCCGCGCGGCCGAGGCGGCCAGCGCCAGAACGCCGCACGCGCCACTTCGTAGCCTGTGGCGATTTCATTCACCGCCTCGCCGCACGAATTTCAGAGGCTCGGCCCGTGTTGCCGAGTGGCGACGCCGAGCGAGCGCCCTCAGGATCGCGTCGAGCACGGCGTCCAATTCCTTGCCCACGTCCTCGGCAAGAAAGCGCAGCACGAAATAGCCGTTCTCTTGCAGCAACTGGTCCTTCCGCCTGTCGCGACGATACGCGATCGGATCCGCGAGGTGCTGTCCGCCATCGAGTTCGATAACAAGCCGCGCGTCGGCGCACAGCAGGTCGACTTCAAGTGTTCCGAAGCCGTCGAACGTGACCGGTAGCGCCACGTTGAGACGGAAACGTCCAGAGGTCTCCGTCAGCGTGTCCAGTCGCCGGTAGAGGAACGCCTCCGATGCACTTCTTGCCCGTGCGGCACCCTCGCCGTTTTCCGGCATTGTCCGGGCGGCGTGCACGAAGAGGGTCGCCAACGGCGTGTCGACGCCGTCTCGAATGAGCCTTCGCACGCTACCGGAGTAATCACGCTTCCAGACGGGATCTGAGGGGAGAACGACATCGGCAGGCCAACCAGGGATGGCGCTGGCCGGCAGAAGGATCGTGTAGCCGATCGCCTCGTACCCGCGACATCGCCGGTCAAACATTCGCGCCAGCATCGGCACGTTGAGATCGGCGTAGTCGTAGATACGCACCTCGCGCTTGCCGTCGTAGAGACGATGCAGTCGGCCGGCATACTGCGCGACGGTTCCTCGCCAGGATACAGGAAGCGTTAGAAACAACGTATCCAAACGGGGATCGTCGAATCCCTCGCCAACGTACTTGCCAGTCGCGAGAATGACTCGCCCTTCGTGGCGCGGGATGGCTGCCAAACGCGCATTGATTGCGTGCCGCTGCTTCTTGCCCATGCCGGCGCGCAAAACGACGACGTGATCGACGCGCGTCGCGAGTTCCTGTTCGAAGCGGTCGAGATGGTCATTGCGCTCGGTCAGTATCAACGGAGACCGCCCATTGCCAATGGCGTCGATAACGTCCTCGCAGATTCGCCGAGTCCGCGCCTGGTCATCGGTCAGCTCTTGGTACAGCGTCTGAAATTCGACGCGCTTGTCCGGATCAGGATTTCTGTTCGGCTGAAACGGTGTCGGCTGAACGAGCACGAAGTGCTCGAACGGGCGGGAGGCCGCATGCGCGCGAGCATTTACCTGATGTCGAACCGGACCGCACTGCATGAAGATGATTGGATGGTGACCATCCTTGCGTGCGACAGTTGCTGACAAGCCAAGGACGAATCGCGCCTTGGCCTGCCGTGCAACCTGCTCGAAACTATGCGCCGATAGATGGTGGCATTCGTCGATGATCACGTGGCCGTAATCGGCCACGATGTCAGAGACCACGCCCTTGCGGACGAGACTCTGAATGATGCCGACATCGACCCTCCCAGTCGGTCGACTTCGGCCTCCCCCGATGCGACCGATCGATTTAGCAGGTATATCGAGGAACGTCGAAAGGCGCTCGATCCACTGATCGAGCAGCTGCCGCCGATGCACGAGCACGAGCGCGTTGACGCCGCGTTGAGCAATGAGCCACGCGGCGACCACGGTCTTGCCAAATGCGGTGGTCGCCGCCAAGACGCCTGTCTCGTGGCGCAGCATGGCGTCCGCTGCGGTCCTCTGCTCCTGCCGTAGCTCGCCTTGAAACGACACCTCCAGACGACTGCCGTTGCAGTGTTCGTCGCGGACGGTCATGCGAATGCCAAGGTCTGTGAGCGTCTTGCGAACGTCATCGAGGCAGCCGCGTGGTAGCCCGATATGGTGCGAGAGATCCTCGGCGCACGCGACGACGCGTGGTTTGTGGTACGTCGAAAGCCGCATCGCTTGCGCCTTATAGAACTCAGGGTTCTGAAAAGCAGCCAGCCGCAACAAGCGATTCCGAAGCCCAGGATGCAAGCCTTCTGTGGCGACGTAGATCTGATTGCCCAAGACAAGTTCCAACGTCGACGGCAATTCCCCGATCATTGGCGGTTCCCTCCGATGACGCGACGGAGGCGCCGTCCACGGCTCCGTATCTCCGTCATCCTGTGGTGGCAACCGCACACCGAGAATCCGGCCTCGTCGTTCAGCGTCTTCGACGATCTGTTCAATCTGTGGCCTTCCGATCTTGCGAACGCTCGCGAGAAATGCCCACTGGTCTGGCCACGGAACGAAGGCGCCATCAAGAAAAACCGTGTTGTCGTGTTTGCGTGCACCCCTCTGGAGCAGCAGAGCAATCAGGTTTCCAAATCCTCCCTGCGGCATCGTGTCTTGGTTAGGAAACAACCGGTCATACGAATCTAGGCCGATGTCCGGACGCCCGTCCATCGTCTCAGTCAGAACGTGCGATCCCAGTCGTCGGGCAAGTGTGGCCGGAATGGCCTCTTCGAACAAGAACCACACATGCGCGCCTCGCCCGGAGCGTGATCGTTCGACCGCGGCTGGGAGTTTGAGGTGCCGACAAGCTTCAAGAAACGCTGCGGCATCTTCTCGCCAGCCGGCTTTGTCGAAATCGACGGCTAAGAAGAAGCAGGTCTCATCCTGCAGCAAGGGGTAGACGCCGGCGATGAAGGACTGGCCCTCGGCGTCGTGACCTGACAGGTGCCAGCGTATGACGTCGTCGGTGACCGGAAGGAACCGACGATTGGGACACTCAGCGCATTTGATGCGCGGCTTCTCGCACACGCCACGCACCCACTCGTTGGCGCAGGCGGGCGCGTATCCAGACCTGCCTGTTTTGCGGCTCTCGAATCGCCGCGGGTACACGTCGTCGCGGCCTCGGAAGAGGGAGCGGAACAGGGCGATCTTCGCCTCCGCCGACGATGTCTGATCGACTGGCCCCGAGATCAGGTCCATGACGTTGATTTCCGCCTATTCAGCGACGCCGCACTCACGCTTCGGTTCGACACATTCTGGCGATCCCGATGATCCCCAGCGCAAGTCGTTGCACACGCGACTGTGAACTTCGTGCTATGGCTTCAGCCACCGGCTGAAGACCGCGCTCAACAGTGTCTCGTCCAGATAGAAGCTGGTCGTCTTGAGTCGTTCAAGCAGCTCGGGCACGTTCACCAGCCCTTGCTCGGCCGCTGCCCTGAGCACGCCCAGAGTGCCGGTCACTCGCAGGTGTCGCCGCTTCGCCTCTGCATGGCCGGCAGCTTCATCAATCAAGAGGAGATCGGCATGCAGTGTCTCGGCGGGCGCGATCGCTGCTCGCTCGCCGAGATCCAGCCGTAATCATCGAGACCACGTCAGACGGCACAGGACGCACATCGACCCAGGCTGGCGGCTTCATGATCCAATCTCGCACGACAGCTGGCGCGCCAGCGGCGGAGAGTTCACTGGCGACGGGCTCCGGCACCAGGACCTGGCCGTAGAAGCGCCGGAGAAGTTCGATGTGTTCCAGCAGGATTAGGTAATGCAGCGGCCCGCTGTCGGCCACGACGATCATCGGCTGGGCAGAATTCCGAGCTCTCGTTGCGCTTGCAGATCGTCCTCGAGATCTTCGGCCGTGTACTGCAGCGGCACGTTGTGCTCCTTGAGCAGCGCGTGCACCTGGAACCGCGACTCAAGTCCCAACAGCCGGCGCACCTGAGACTCTGCCAAGGCACCGCTGCGATAGGCCTCGACCGCGATGGCCTCAAGCGAGCGACGAGGCACGTCGTCCCACCGCTCCTCAAGGGCTGCGGATATGTCGTCGGGCAATTGGATCGTGACCCGCATGACGTCCATTGTACCGCCGAACTTCGGCAGTGGTGCGGAAG
>JBKPAJ010000168.1:0-11233 GCA_046726375.1 Acidobacteriota bacterium | reverse complement strand
CGTATTTAGAGCTTAGACGAACGGGGGAGGGCCGGGTTCGCGGAACGGACGCGGATGGACGCGGCAGCGGAGCGAACGGTCGATTCTGCCGGTTTACCGGCAGATCAGCGGGATGAGCGTCGCGGAGCCGTTTCGTCGCCCGCATTCGGTCCGCGTCGCGAAGGGCGCGGCGCAAGAGGAATTCGATCTGCGCGTCGAGATTGCGCAGATCGTCATCCGCCCAGCGCTGCACTGCTTCGAGCAGCTTCGGATCGATCCGAAGAAGAAAGGCCTTTCGCTCCGACATCGCGCTATTGGTAGATGGTGCCCGCGTTGATGACGGGCGTTGCGCCCCGTTCTCCGCATAACATCACAAGGAGATTGCTGGCGGAACTGCGCCTGCTTGCCTACAGACGTGCGTCTGCGCAAAGACACCCGGCGAACCTCCGCGAACTGACGTTTAGAAGCGGATCTTGAGATCCGCAACGAGCGGCAGATGATCCGACGCCATCATCGCCATCCGATCCTTCGGCAGCCAGACCTTGTCGATCTCGACGCGGGCGCCTTCATAGTAGATGTGATCGAGGTGAACGAGAGGAAAGAATCCTGGATACGTGCGCTTGCGCTTCAGATGCTGCCTGAGATCGATACTGTGCAGCTTTTCGGCGAGAACGTCGGTCGCCAGCCCGCGCGCCCACTCGTTGAAATCCCCGAGCACGATCTTGGGCCCGGAGACGCGCCGATCGTGCACGAGCGATGCGAGGCGCCGCGCTTGATCGCGCCGCTCCAGCAGCGCGGTGCCGAGATGGACGTTGTAAAAATGCAGCACATCGTCATCGCCGTTGAGCGCCAGATCGGCGCGCTGCGCCAGCCGCGGCTCGCACGTTTTCCAGCTCAAATCGTGTTGTTGATGATGTTTGACCGGAAAACGGCTCAGAACGACATTGCCGTAGAGCGCGTTGCGGATGTGGCGCGTCGGCGCCATCACCCAGCCCATACCGAGAGCCGCGCCGATTTCAGCGGCCTGGCCCGGTTTCAGCGGACTGGCGCCAACCACTTCCTGCAGCGCGACGATATCCGCATCGATGGTCGCCAGGACGGCGGCGATTCGCTCAGGGTGCGTCCGACCGTCGAGTCCGCGGCACTTGTGGATGTTGTAGGTGACAACGCGGATGGCATGCACGGCTCCCGACGACATTTCGTGGCGTTCAGTGTACCCTGACAGTTGCATGTCCAAGCTCAAGAGCGAACGCGAGTTGACCTGTCCGTGCTGTGGCGCCGTGCTGGTGGTCGATCTAAATCTCGGACGAATCGTCGAACATCGTGAACCGCCAAATCCCAATCGGCCGGAACTGAGCGAAGCGCAGCGGATCATTGCCGAGCAAGCCGCCAAGCGCGAGGCGCTCTTCCAGCAGTCGGTGCAGGATGAGAAGACGCGCGGCGATGCGCTCTCGAAACGGTTCGAAGAAGCGCTGCAGAAGGCGAAGCAGGAACCGGTCACGAAGCCGCTTCGTGGATTCGATCTCGATTGAGCGCCGCCGTGAAGCGTGGCGCGGTGGTCGTCACGGCTGGCCGCGCGCTTGTCGGCGCGGCCGCGGCGGCATCGGTGTGGCCTCCGCCGCCGCGCACTGACGTTCGTCCCGTCATCGATCGCATTCACACTCTCGACACAGTGGATCCATATCGCTGCTGGAGGATCAGAACGCGCCCGAGGTGCGCACGTGGATCGCGGAACAGAATGCCTACGCAAACGCGGTCTCGAGTCGATCAGGAGAACGGCCGCGACTGACGGCGTTGCTCCGGCGCTTCATGGATCGTCCCGACGTCAGCCGCGCGCGCAGCGCGGCGGCGCCTTCGAATACTTCACGCTGCGGCGTGAGGGCGAAGAACAGGCGGCGCTCTACCGGCGGCCGGCGCCGGCAATCCGTGGCGATCGAATCGATCCCTCTGGGACGTACGAGCTCGTACTCGATCCGCGCGCGCTCGGCGGGAAGCTCACCACGAGCGTCGATGTCGTAGCCGTGGCACCGAACGGCGACCACCTGATTTACGGTGTGCGCGACGGCGGTCAAGCCGAGCGCGAGCTCGTCGTGCGCGACTTGAAGACGATGACCGACGTCGAGCGGTTTCCGGCGGCGTTGTACGACAGCGTGTCACCGCGCAAAGACGGTGCAGGATTTCAGGCGATCCGTCTTTTTTCTCTTCTGCAGAACGTGCGACCGGCGCGGTATCCGGGGTGATGATGTGGTCGGGCGATCTCGGCGCGCGCGTGCCGCTCGCGGCGCGAAAGTTTACGGCGTCGTTGCAGGCAGCCAGCCCATCAGGCCGGCCCGTGATTCTGCGCTATTTCAACAAGGAGGGCACGCGACCAACCACGGTCTGCCGTTTTTCGACGCGCGTCGATCTCGCGGCGGCGGAGCTGGCGTTCGCGAGGATGCCGCTAATATCGCAGTGAAAGATTTTCCCAATGGGGAAAATGTTCACGCTTTCGGTGCAGGTCGTGTTCATCCGCCGACACTTCGATGGCCCCGGTCGTCATGTCGACGCGCGCCATGTGCAAGGGCAAGAGGGCAGTTCGGTGGAGCATACCGCTGGTGCGGATGACGAGATATCTGAGCTGTACCGCGACCTCGTCGATCAGAAATCCTTGCAACGTGCCAAGAATCTTTCCAGCGGCTCCGCGAACGGTCATCCCGTCGCAACGCATCCCGTCGATGGAAGCGTCGTGCGGTTTTAGGTACTTAAGCGCCAATTCTTGCGACTGCGTGCTCATATCGCTGTCCTTGCCCCGCGACTGAAGCAAGCTGCTTGCCAGTTTGCGCCCGGCGGCGAGGTCGTAACGGCGGCTATAATCCGGACCAGCTCAGGACTGAGTTTGTCATTCGTTGGCTAGGCGCATGTCTCCCGTTTCCACGGCCCATTCGCATGTGATTTACGACGCGCTCAAGAGTTGCGGCATCCGACTCGTGTCGGCGTTGCCGGAAACCTGGCTCGTCCACCTCATCCGGTTGGCCGACGAAGATCCCGAGATGATTCTCGTGCGCCTGGCCAAAGAAGAAGAAGGCGTTGGCATTTCGGCCGGCGCGCATCTCGCCGGCCTCAAGTCGGCGATGCTGATGCAGAACCACGGCTTTCTGGCCTCGATCAACGGCATCGTCTCGTGCGCGCAGCTCTATCGCATTCCGCTGCTCATGCTGATCAGCTATCGCGGCGAGTTTGGCGAGCGCGATCCGTGGCAAACAGAAGGAGGGGGTGTGACCGAGGATCTGCTGCGGGCGCTGCGGATTCCGTTTGCCTTTCTCGACGATCCCAACCACGTTGCGCGGCGTATTGCGAAGGCGGCGACGCTTGCGAGCTCGGCGAATAAGCCCGTGGCGCTGCTTCTGCGCCGCGACCTGATGTGGGAAGACTGATGCGGCGGCTCGAGGCGCTCACCGCCATCTACGATCGCCTTCTCGATTGCGCCGTGGTCACAATCATGGGCGCCGTCGCGGCGGAACTGCAGTCGATCGGACATCGAGCGAACTTTTTTTATCTGCAGCACGCGATGGGACTCGCGTCCTCGGTTGGACTCGGAATTGCGCTAGCACGACCCGAACGGCAGGTGGTGGTGTTCGACGGCGATGGCTCGGTGCTGATGAACCTGGGTGGCCTCACCACGGTGGCGCGCTACCGGCCGCGCAATCTCGTTCACGTCGTGTTCGACAACGAGAGTCTCCTGTCGGTGGGCGGGTTCCCCACGGCCACATCCACCGGCAGCGATCTCGCCGGCATCGCCGCCGCGGCGGGAGTGCCGCGGACGGCAACGGTGCGGAGCCTCGATGCATTCGTCGGCGCGTTTGACGACGCATTGTCCGCCCGCGACCTGACGACGCTCGTCGCAAAGGTAGACGCGGTCGGCCCGTCGGCGTACGTCACCGACCTCTCGTTGCTCGAGAACCGGTTTGCATTTGCTCGCTATTTGCGTCAATCGCAGGAGTCGCGGTCATGACGTTATTGCTTCAGCTCGCCGACGCGCTGCATCGGGGCACGGTGCGCGTGATAGATCTGACGCAGCCGCTTGGTCCCGCTACACCCGTCATCGGCTTGCCGCCGATGTTTGCTCCCTCGCCTGGCGTGACGATCGACGTGATTTCGCGGTATGACGCACGCGGTCCGGGGTGGTACTGGAACGCGCTCGCCCTCGGCGAACATACGGGCACGCACTTCGATGCGCCGATCCACTGGATTACCGGCAAAGATCTACCGGACAATGCCTGCGATACCATCCCTGCGCAACGCTTCATCGGTCCTGCCTGCGTCATCGACGTGACCGGAGAGGTTGCAGCCAATCCCGACTTTCTTCTGACGTGCGACCGGATCGAAACCTGGGAAGCGCAGCACGGGCGCATTCCGGATAACGCGTGGGTTCTGCTGCGCACCGGTTGGAGTCGTCGCCGCGATGCGGCTGCGTTCATCAATGCCGCCGCCGATGGACCTCACAGTCCAGGATTCGACGCCCGGGCGTCGCGGATGCTCGCGGAGGAGCGGAACATCCTTGGTGTCGGCGTCGAGACGATCGGCACGGACGCAGGTCAGGCGGCGACGTTTGATCCGCCGTTCCCGAACCACACGATCATGCACGGCGCCGGCAAATTCGGCCTGGCGAGTTTGTGCAATCTCGATCAGCTTCCGCCGACCGGCGCTCTCGTGATCGCCGCGCCTCTCAAGATCGTTGGCGGCAGCGGCAGTCCGCTGCGTGTGCTCGCGCTGGTTCACGGGGAGATCAGGGAAACCGTGCAGAGGGTTTAACGCGAAACGAGGGCGGCCATCATCGGAGGACAGCGTATCGCGATCGACGGCAACATCAAAGGTGTCAAGGAAAACGAGGGTTTCAGCAAGGACAGCAACCCAATTTCTGGCGCCACAATATCGCTCGGTAACCTATAGCCTGGCGCGATATGCACGGTTGACGATTACCGTCGCAGCAGGTATGCTGTCGCGTCTTCCTACAAAACTATCCGCGTTTTTCGTAAATCCGTAATTGGTCGAGAACCGACAAAAAGGCGCGCTGGCTCAGGCCTGTCACTCGCGTCAGCGTTTTCTTATTATGTCCGCGATTGAGGGCGAGAAGAAGGTGCGCTGGCTCGGGCCTGCCGCACTGCATCGGTTTACAGCCCTACCAAGGAGCCAAGCATGAGCAGTCGATTCCCACGAGCACGAATCTTATTACTCGGCGTCCTCTTCCTCCTCCTAGCGTCCCTGCGGCTGGTCGCGCAGGCGCCCGCCGCCCAGAAACCCGCGGCTAATCCGCAGGCGAAGAGCGAAGCCGTAGCCGAAGTGGACGGCGTGCCGATCACGAACGAGCAGGTCGAGAAGGCCCTCGGCATGAATTTGAGCAAGCTGCAGGAACAAATCTACAGCATGAAACGTCAGGCGCTCGACGCCCTCGTGTCCGAGCGCCTCCTCGCCGATGAGGCAGCGCGGCGCAAGATCACCGTGACGGCGCTCATCGACGCGGAGGTTACCTCGAAAGTCGGATTAGTTACCGAAGATGAAATCGACAAGTATTACGAGGCCAACAAGGCGCAGTTCAAGGGAAGCTTGGAGCAGTCCCGCGAACAGATTCGAGGCGGGCTCCAGAACCAGAAGATCCAGGCGCAGCGGAATACGTTCATCCAGGCTCTGAAGTCGAAAGCGAACGTGGTCGTCCGCCTCCCCGCGCCGGAGGTGCAACGGGTTGAGGTGAATATCGCGGGCGCGCCGTCCAAGGGTCCAGCCAACGCCCCGGTCACGTTGGTCGAGTTCTCCGATTTCCACTGCCCGTTCTGCAAGCAGATCGAGGACACCACGTTGCCCCAACTCCTCGCGAAATACGGCGAACAGGTGCGGTTCGTGTGGATCGATTATCCGATTGACTCGCTCCACCCGCAGGCGCGTCAGGCGCATGAAGCCGCCCGGTGCGCGAACGATCAAGGGAAATTCTGGGAGTATCACAAGGCGCTGTACACGGGGGCCCCGAAAAGTGGCGATCAGTTGAAGACAGTGGCACAGCAGGTCGCGCTCGATATGGCGAGCTTCGATGCATGCTTGTCGAGCGGCAAGTATCAGGCAGCGGTTCAGAAAGACGTGGACCAAGGCAAAAGTCTGGCAGTCACCGGCACTCCGACCTTCTTTGTGAATGGCCGTCCGCTCGTCGGCGCACAGCCGCTCGATGCCTTTGCCCGCGTGATCGACGACGAAGTGGCGCGAGCCAGTTCGAAAGGTTCCAAATCGCGATGAGAGCAACAGAGTCGATAGATTGACGTCACCATACCATTCTGAAAGGAGGTTGCCACGGGCCCACGGCCATTTTTACGGGGCGAACGCCCGCTGTTAGAAACCTTAGCTCACTGGAGGTCTGAAGATGTGTACGTGTATTAGGAAAGTGGTGCCCGCGTGCGCAGCGATTTTCGTTCTGGTGCTGCTGTTGCCGGCGGCCGCCAGCGCTCAGAGTCCACCAAACTGCAACGCGAACGTGTTCAACGTCACGATCGCCGCCAGTACGCTCGCCACGGTACCCGGGGACACGGTCGAGTACACGCTCCGGGTGGAGAATCCCGCGGTAATAGGCGGGCAAATCGGCTGCGATGCCACATCAGTCGACATCACCTTCTTTTGCCCGGCTGCGAATGGGACACCGGACCTCGCCAACCCGATAACGGTCGTCACCGACCAGACCTACCCCGCCGGAACCACCTCGACCGTCGTGGGAACGTTTACGTGCGTCATGCCGAATCCTCCCAGCGGGCTTGCAACGGCACGAGTCACGGCGTCAGGTGACCTGCAGTCCCTGGACCCCACCCCTTTCACGATCAGCCGAGACCTTACAGTAACTATTCAATCCTGCTTGGTCAAAGTTGACAAACAGGTGTCTTGCAACGGCGGAGCGACCTGGGTGGATGCAGGCCTTGTGTTCGCCAACGAGGACGGAACACTATTTTGTAACGGGATCAACGAGAGGCCACCCGCCATCCTGGTCCGCTACCAGGTTCAAAACGCGGGTGAAACCCAGCTCTTCCAGTGCAACCTGAACGACAGCAACAATATGTTCGACCTCAGTGCCGGTGGCACGGTGATCACGTCGCCGCTGGCGGTCGGGGCCACGACGCCGTTTCTGCCCGCCCCGGGCGCGCCGCTGTGCAGCGATGCGCTGGAAGCGGGCGAACCCAACACCGCGTCGGTGAACTGTTTCTGTACGTCGGACCTCGATCCGGGCCTGAAGGCGTCGGCGAACGATTCGGCGCGGGTGATCTGTCAGAGTGTGCCGCAACTGTCACTGGTGAAGCTCTGTCCCGAGGCGAATGCGGCGGGCCAGAATCAGATCAGCATCACCGCGAGTGCCACGACCGCGGATGTCGGCTTCGTGAATTGCACGATCACCGACCGCCTCGTCACCAACGACCCGACGTGCCCGGCCGATCCCAGCCAAGGGGTGAATGTGCCCTTGACGGGCGCGACGTTCAATCTCGCGCCGGGACAGTCCGCAACGGCAACCGGCGTCGTTGGTCCATTGACCGCCGATGCGTGCAACACGGCGTCGGTGACCTGCACCATCGCCGGAACCACCACGACCGTCACAGCCACGGACGATGTGGTCTGCCCCGCGCCGGGGCGAGGCTGCCTCACCCGCACGCCGGGCTTCTGGGGCAACCATCCGGAGATCACCGAAGAGTTCCTCAACGTGTCGGTCTGCGGCGTGACGCTCAACAACGTACTCGCGGAGAGCACCACGTCGGCCATTGAGGCGATCTGCTCAGTCGGGCGCGACAGCCAGATCCTCGGCCCGCAGCTCACGCAACTCGTCCGGCAGTGCACGGCGGCGGCGCTCAACATCGCCGCGTCGGCCGAAGGCGGCGGCAACTGCTCGACGCAGTTCCCGAACCTCGCGCGGCAGATGACCGCGTGCTGCAGTGCGCGGAGCGCCTGCACCGGCGTCGAGACGGCCGACTTCACGGTCGAGAGCTGCATCGAGATCCTCGATGCGTTCAACAACTCGGTGGACACGCTGCCGCCGTTCGGCGACTTCGGGTCGCCGGGGCCTGCGGAGTCTGAACTCTGCCGCGAGTCGCGCAACAACGACGTTGTCGTGACGCCGGTGCCACAACCGTAACCGCGGTATCCCGTACGTGAAGAAACCCGCCAGGGCAACCTGGCGGGTTTTCTTGTTGCGCAATCGTCGTCCGTTAAACTAGCCAAGGGCGCTGCCCTTGATATCCCGAGTGACCCCGCCGCCCTTGGCTAGTTCTTGTTATTGGCCGCAGTTCTGTCCCCACAGTTCTATTCCGCAATTCTCTTCGACATTTTCTCTTCCGCATTTTCTATTCCACAGTTCTATTCCACCGAACTTACTTCTTTGCCATTTTTTAGATCGTAGCGAGCCAGCGTCGCCACTTTCGACATGTCGGATTAGCAAGGAGATCAGGGAGAATTTAACAGCGAGATCAGGAAGGTTTATCAGGCCGATCAGCGAGAGAGGAGATCGAGGAAAGAAAAAGTGTTCTCTCCCTGATCTCTCCGATCTCCCTGTTTACAACACTCCCTGATCTCCCTGATCTCCCTGATCTCCCTGTTCATGATCCTCCTTGATCTCGGAACTCGCGCGGCAGCGGCGTCCACTTCTCGCGTCCACGCAAGTGACGCCACGGCTTTTCGTCGTTGTGCGTCGCGCGGTATTCCTTGTAGTAGTTCAGCAGCGCCCGGTAGCGCCGGGTCGAGGTCTTGAATTTTTTGTGCGGCCAGCCGATTAACAGGTTCTCGACTTTCCAGACGTTTTTCCTGGAGAAGCGCCAGTCGTAGGTCGGCAGTGCTTCGTCCAGGTTGCACACACCGTATCCCAGCAAGCGCCCCGTGTAATCGACGTAGCCGTCGACGTAACTCAGTGCGAGCGTACGCGGCGACCGAAACACCGTCTTCCGTCCATGCAGCCCCGGATCGCGGGAGCGTGCGATCGATCCCCAACGCCCGTTGCGCTGATAGATGAAGATGACGTGATCCAGCCAATCCTTGGATTCGAGGCTCATTACCATCGGCGGATAGCCATGTTGCTCGAGCACGACGGCGGCAAAGAGCGCCGCTTCCATGCAGTGTGCGCGCTGTCGGTGCACGACCTCGCGAAAGCTTCGCAGCGTGCCACCGCCCTTCTCGGTGTTGTAGGGAAGCGCGTTGAGCCACTTCTGCACCTTCAGCGGAGTGTCGAGGCGCCGTACCAGCCGCCACTCGCGTTTGGTAAAGGCCTCGCGCGGCGGGATCATTTCGACGCGAGCGCACGACGGAGGTCCGCCACGATCTGATCGGCGGTCCATTCGGTGCCATCGTAGATGGTCAACACGCGGCCGTTCGGATCGATCACGGCTGTGCGCATGTTGTGGGTGATGGTCTTGTCCTGCTCGCGTATCACGGCGACGCCAAACGCGGAAGCGAAGCGCTCCACGTCGTCGCGCGGCGCTGTCGCAAAGCGCCAGACTTGCGGATCCGCATCCAGCTTTTTCGCCTGCGCGCGCAAGACGGCGGGCGTGTCCGCGTCGGGATCGAAGCTCACCGACAGCAGACGTGCGCGTCCATTCAACGACGGATCGTTCTTGACGAGACGCTGTACCGCGGCGAAGCGGCGGTCGAGTGCCGGGCAATATTGCGGCAGCGGGCAACGCGTATAGATGAACGTCACGGCAATCGCGGAACCGCGCCACCTCATCAGCGACAACGCCTGACCCTGTTGGTCGGTGAGCGGCGTGTCTGGCGCGAGATCGCCCGGACGAAGGAGCGGAACGTCTCGCCCGGCATTCGTCCCCACGGTCGTTTCGGGTAGAGGCGCCGCCCCGGTTTTCTCAATTTCCGTTATCCAGGCATCGGTATCAGTGACGACGAGTTTCGCGCGAATGAGATCCCCCGCGGCGCGGCCTCGGCCGACCTGCGCATCGCGCAGTTTGTAGGGCATCGTCATTGCCGGCATGAAGCCTTTGATGTCGTCGTGCTTGATCAGCAACTCGGTGTCGGACCGGACCTCGAGAATCTGTCCGCGCAGCTCGAATTGACGCTCGGTCGGCGCCGCTCGCAGGCACGAGACGGTTGGCACGAGCAGCAGCAGGAGGCCTCCGATGATGCGTAAACGAACACGAACGGACCACATGACCGTTTGACTGTACTACGCGGGAGTCAAACGCCCGAACCTCGAACCTTGACGTCGGATCGTGAAGCCGTGAACGTGCAAACCTGCGCACCTGCAGACCTGCGGACCGCCGAACCTTGCTATACTCGCCCCGCTACCGCAGTGGAAGCCCCGCAGATGCCGTGTCTCCGAGACCATATGAGTCCCCGCAGGCCCAGATTGCGAGCGCTTTCTGGATGTCGCGCGCTGCGCGCGTACGCGACTTCTGATCGTGACCGGTGAGCGCGCGTGAGCCGGAGGAACGCTCGATGGGCCGCAGATTGTATGTTGGGAACCTGCCTTACAAGGCGACGGATGAAGAATTAACGGAGTTGTTCAGCCGCGCGGGGGCGGTGGACAACGTGCGGGTGATGCGCGATCAGGCCACGGGCCGCGCGCGAGGCTTTGCGTTCGTAGAAATGGCGACGGACGAGGACGCGCAGAAGGCGATTGCCGAATTTCATCAGTATCAGATGGATGGCCGCGCGCTGGTGGTCAACGAGGCGCGTCCAAAACCGGCGGGCGGCTTCGGCGGTGGCGGCGATCGCGGCGATCGCGGTGGTTACGGCGGCGGAGGTGGGCGGCGCGAGCCGCGATGGTGAAGATCGGAAGTTCGAAGTTCAAAGTTCGAAGTTCAAAGTTCAAGTTGAGTTGCGAAGATCTTCACTTTGAACTTTGAACTCGTCACTTGTAACTTTCGTGATCCTCATCGGCACGTCGGGCTACAACTATCCAGAGTGGAAAGGCAGCTTCTATCCTCCGGATCTTCCGGCGGCGAAGATGCTGCCTTATTACGCCGAACGCTTCAGCACGGTCGAAATCAACTACACGTTTTACCGCATGCCCAATGCCAGGCTGGTGAACAACTGGGCAGCGCAAGTCCCCGACCAGTTCAAGTTCACGCTCAAGGCACCGCGGCGTATCACGCACGATCGACGGCTGCGCGAGGTCAGCGATCCCGTGCGCGCGTTTTGCGACGTGGCCGCCGAGCTCGGTCCGAAGCTCGGCGCGTTGCTGTTTCAACTGCCGCCTAACTTCAAGAAGGATCTCGCGGTGTTCGACGCGTTTCTCGACACGCTGCCGCCGCGC
>JBKPAJ010000167.1:0-7681 GCA_046726375.1 Acidobacteriota bacterium | reverse complement strand
CCCGACGCGTCGCCCGTGGCGGTCGCACGCTTCGGACCGTGGGAGCAGTGGGACGGGCAACTCGGCCCGGGGAACCTCAACGCCACAATCGCGACCGATCGCGCGATCGAGCTGGCGCGCGAGCACGGGCTTGGCCTGGTGGCGCTGCGCAACACGAATCACTGGATGCGGGGCGGCACCTACGGCTGGCGGGCCGCACTGGCCGGCTTCGCCTTCATCGGCTGGACCAACACCACGCCCAACATGCCGGCCTGGGGCGCCGTCGATTCCAGGCTCGGGAACAACCCGCTCATTGTCGCCATCCCGCGCGGGAACGCGCCCGTGGTGCTCGACGTGGCGATGTCTCAATTCTCGTACGGCAAGCTGGAGCGGCTGCAGCTTCACGGCGAGTCGCTGCCCTTTCCCGGCGGATATGACGCGAACGGGGCGCTCACCAGCGACCCCGCGGCGATCCTCGCCTCGCAGCGGCCGCTGCCGATCGGCTATTGGAAAGGTGCCGGCATGGCACTTGTCATGGACCTTCTGGCGGCGCTGCTTTCAGGCGGGCTCACTACCCGCGAGATTGGCCTGCAGGGTGGCGACGAATACGGTCTGTCGCAGGTCTACATCGCGATCGACGTGGCACGGCCGGCAGGGGCCGCCGCAGCCGAAGCACTGGTGACGTCAGTCCTCGACAATGTGCACGCGTCAAGCCCTGTCGATGCCGCAAGCCGTGCGCGCTACCCGGGCGAGGGCGTCCTTCGAACGCGCGAGGAGAACGATCGCCTCGGCATTCCGGTCGATGAACCGATCTGGGCCGAGATCCTGGCGTTGCCCTAGTTGTGGAGGCGGGGCGTCCGCCTTCGCTGAAGCGTCGGCGGACCGCCGTAGCCTTGGCGGAGGCTGGTCAGGCCCGCCGGAGGCAATCATGAAGCGGATGACGATCGCACTTCTATTGTTCGCAACCGGGAGCTTCCTGAGCGCGCAAGCCCTCGATCTACGTGCCTATCGCATCGTCGATCTCACGCACGCGTTCGACGAACAGACGATCTACTGGCCGACGTCGCCGTCGAAGTTCGAACTGAAGGCTCTGGCATTCGGAAAAACGCCGGGCGGGTACTTCTACTCGTCCTTCGTGCTGTGCACGCCGGAGCATGGCGGCACCCACCTCGATGCGCCGCTGCACTTCGCCGAAGGGCATCGGTCGATTGGCGAGGTGCCGCTCGATCGGCTGATGGGAGCAGCCGTCGTGATCGACGTCTCGAAGCAGGCCGCCGGTGATCCGGTCTATCGTTTGACGCCCGACGATGTCGCGGCCTTCGAGCGGACGCACGGCAGAATTCCCGAAGGCGGGATCGTACTCCTGCGAACCGACTGGAGCCGCTTCTGGCCGAACGTGAAGCAGTATCTCGGCGACGACACGCCCGGCGATGCGTCGAAGCTGAAGTTCCCCGGATACGGCGTCGAAGCGGCGCGGCTCCTCGTCGAGGGCCGCCATGTGGCGGTACTGGGGATCGATACAGCGTCGATCGACTTCGGCCCGTCGACGGATTTCATGGCGCACCGCATCGGTGCCGCGCAGGACGTCGTGAATCTCGAGAACCTGACGGGGCTGGCGGAGCTGCCGCCGACTGGTGCGACCGTCATCGCGCTGCCGATGAAGGTCGCGAAGGGGTCAGGCGGTCCGGTCCGAGTCATTGCCTTGCTTCCCCGGTAACACCGATCAGCGCCTTTGGAGGCGGCGCTTCAGCCCCGCGGTTCGCGAGCTGCCCCGCGAGCGATTGGCCTTCGACGCCGGGAAGTGTGACGCCCAGCCACTCCGCGATTGTCGGCGCGATATCGAGATTGCGCACCACGTCGAGCGATTGTCCCGGGGCGACGTCATGGCCGGACGCGATGAAGATCGCCGCCATGTCGGGATCGCTCTCGATCGCGCCGTGGTGGCCCAGATGATCGGCCCGGGCCGGCGTGATTGGCGGACCCGTATCCTCTTCCTCGAAGTCGTAGCCCTTCGCGGCCGTGAGCACGAGATCGGGTGCCTGATCCAGCGCCGACGGCTCGGGAAAGTTGACGCTTGCCAGGTCCTGGCTGCCAATTGCGCGTTCGACTCCCTCCATCGCTCGCAGCGGTCCGGCAATTCGAGCGAGTACCTCGTCGCGCCGGGTTCGATCGCGAACGTAGATCCCCGCGGCGCCACCCCACGACAACGACCATGCCTCGGCTCGGAGGTCGCCGGCGCTTCCCGTGATCAGGCCGAGCTCGCGCAGCGTCACATTTGGATGAATCGATCGCGCCGCGACTCGGAAGCCATGATCGGAGACGATCATCACCGTCGTCTGCGCTCGAATGCCGGCGCGATCGAGCGCGGTCAGCACACGCGCGACCTGCGCGTCGAGAAAGGCCATCGCGGTCTGAGAGGCCGGCGTGCCGGGCCCGTATTCGTGATTGATGCCATCGAGCGCCAGCAGGTGGAACAGCATCAGGTTCGGCTTGTGCCGCTCGATGATGTGGACGGCCGCATCAGTCCAGCGCTGGTCTCGCCATGCGCCGGATGTGTGCTCGTGAAACGTGGTGACATCGTTGGCCGACAGCAGACCGGCAGCGATCATCTCCTGCTCGACGGATCCGCTGACGCTGGGCACCTCCGGAAACGCCCAGGTGATCGTCCGTGCCTTGAAGATTGCGACCCAATCGACCTCCGCCGTCGTCAGTCCCCCGGCGTGCGCTGCGTCGTACACCGTCGGCGCGCGAACCAGCTCGGTCTTGTCACGCCATGGCTCCACGCGTAGCGGCCCTTCGCCGTCCCGCAAGAGCAGCCCGTTCCACATCACACCGTGCACCGCTGGACGAACGCCCGTCACCATCGTCGTGTGGTTGGGCCACGTCACCACTGGATTGACCGGCAAAAGTTCTTTGGCGACCGTGCCGTCGCGCGCGAGCCGTTGCAGCGTCGGGACCGGCGTGCGCGGGTCGGCGAGGGCGGAAGCAGGGAAGCCGTCGAGGCTGATCAGGACGACGTGACGGGATGAGCCCGCCTCGACACGCGCTGCCGGCCGCGCCGCCACCGCGCAGAGGATGACGGCGAGGGAAGAGACGAGGCGCAACGTGTAAACGACGAAGTTCGTCAGCGATCTACCAGAGACCAAGCTGTAGTTTAGCCGCCTCTGACATGTTGTCTTTCGTCCACGGCGGATCGAACACCACATCCACGCGCGCGCCGGTGACGCCATCAACCGCCTTGACCTTCTCCTCCACCTGCGCCGGCAGCCACTGGGCTGCGGGGCAGGCTGGCGCGGTCAGCGTCATGCGCACGCCGACGACGGCGTCGCGATCGACGATGACTTCGTAGATGAGGCCGAGGTCGTAGATGTTGACCGGGATTTCGGGGTCGAAGACGGTCTTGATTGCGGCGACGATCCGGGGTTCGAGCTGAGCCGACTTTTCGGCGTCGCGCACCATGCCTGCCGTTTTGAGATCGGAGGATGACGTCGCCGGCGCGGTCGTTTGCGGCTGGATCACAGGCAGCTGCTTCATGTGTGCAACGTGGCGCAGGTGATGGTAGGCCCAAGCTTGAGCTTGGGCATTAGTCGGCGCCCTCTTCGGTCTTTGCCACTTCGCCGCGGTGCTCGACGGCATTCTTCATCGTGTGCCACGCGAGGCTGGCGCATTTCACACGGGCAGGGTATTCGCGAACGCCCGCGAACACCGCCAGCTTTCCAAGGTCCTTTGTCGCCACCGGCTCGTCTGGCGGCGAGGTCACCAGATCGTGAAAGCGCTCGAACAGCGTTTCCGCCTCGGCGACGGTCTTGCCTTTGACGGCCTCGGTCATGAGCGAGGCCGACGCCTTCGAGATCGCGCAGCCCGAGCCCTCGAAGGCGACGTCAGAAATCCGATCGCCGTCGATGCTCAGGTACAGGGTCAGCCGATCGCCGCAGAGCGGGTTGTGCCCTTTGGCGACTCGCGTGGGCGATTCGATCATCCGGAAGTTCCGGGGCCGCTTGTTGTGGTCGAGGATGACCTCCTGGTAGAGCTCGCGAAGATCCGACATCAGCCGAACACCTCGCGCACCTTGTGAATCCCGGCGACGAAGATGTCGATCTCGTCGCGGGTGTTGTAAAGGCCAATCGACGCGCGCACGGTGGCTGGTACGCCGTAGCGATCCATCACCGGCTGCGCGCAATGCTGACCAGTGCGGACGGCGATACCCTCTGAATCGAGGACCGTGCCCATGTCGTGCGGGTGTACGCCTTCGAGCACGAACGACAGCACGCTCGACTTCTGCCGCGCCTCACCAAGCAGCCGCACCCCGGCAATCTCGCCGACGCGGTGCGTGGCATATGACAGCAGCGCGTCCTCGTGCGCAGAGACGGCGGCGCGATCCAGTCCGGCAAGATAGTCCACGGCCGCGCCGAGACCGACGACGCCCGCGATGTTCGGTGTGCCGGCTTCGAACTTGTACGGCAACTCGTTGTAGTCGGTCTTCTCGAACGTCACCGACGAGATCATGTCGCCGCCGCCCTGGTAGGGCGGCATCGCATCGAGAACCGCCGCGCGTCCGTAGAGGATGCCGGTCCCGGTCGGACCATACATCTTGTGGCCCGAGAACGTGTAGAAGTCGCAGCTGATCGCGCGCACGTCCACGGACATGTGCGGGATGGCCTGCGCGCCGTCGACGAGCACGGTCGCGCCGGCAGCCTTTGCCTTCGCGACCAGCGCACCGACGGGATTGACGGTACCGAGCGCGTTGCTCACGTGGATGATCGCCACCATCCTGGTGCGCGGCGTCAGCAGGCGATCGAACGCCTCGAGGTCCAGCTCGCCGCGGTCGGTAATCGGCGCCGCCTTCAGCGTGGCGCCAGTCTGGGCGCACACGAGCTGCCACGGTACGATGTTCGAGTGGTGCTCCATCCAGCTGACCAGCACCTCGTCGCCAGGCTTCAGATTCGCGCGCCCCCAGCTCTGGGCGACGAGATTGATGCTCTCCGTGCAGCCTTTCGTGAAGACGATCTCGCGGCGGTCGGCCGCGTTGATGAACCGCGCCACCGACGACCGCGTCGCCTCGTAGGCGCGGGTCGCACGCTCGCTCAGAAGATGCGTCGCCCGGTGAATGTTCGAGTTGTCGTGCCGGTAGTAGGTCTCGAGCGCGTCGAGCACCTGCCGCGGCTTCTGTGTCGTGTTGGCGTTGTCGAGATAAACGAGCGGCTTGCCGTGAATCAGCTCGCGGAGGATGGGGAAGTCCTCGCGGATCTTCGCCACGTCGAAGGTGGCTGCGGCTTCTGCGAGTTTCGTCATGGCCATGTCATGCCGCACTAAAGTGCGGCCCTACTGCAGACCGCAGTAGGCCCGACTTCAGTCGGGCCTACGAAGAAGGCGCTGTGTCCTGCGGAATCTGCTCCAGCAGCCACCGATCCAGCCGCTCGCGGAGCGGTCCGAACTTCACGCGGCCGGCGATGTCGCCGGCAAAGCCGCGAATGAGCAGCGCCCGTGCGGTGTTGCGATCCAGTCCGCGCGCCTGGAGATAGAACAGTGATTCGGCGTCGAGCTGGCCCACCGTCGCGCCGTGCGTGCACTTCACATCGTCGGCAAAGATCTCGAGCTGCGGCTTGGTGTTCATCTGCGCCGCATCCGAGAGGAGCAGCGCCTTGTTGGTCTGCTTCGCGTCGGTCTTCTGCGCGTCCTTGGCGACGATGATCTTGCCGTTGAAGATGCCGCGCGCTTTTCCGCCGAGGATCCCCTTGTAGACCTCGTGGCTGCTGCAATGGGGCTGCGCGTGGTTGATCGTCGTGTGGTTATCGACCAGCGTGTCGCCGTCGGCCAGGTACAGGCCGTTCAGCGTGCAGTCGATGCCGTCGCCCATCAGGTCGGCGCCGAGATCGTTGCGGACGATGGCGCCGCCGAGGGAGAACGCGTGCGACAGGAACGTCGCCGACCGCTTCGCGCGCACCTGCAACCGGCAATAGTGATACCCGTGCGACCGCTCGAGCTGCGCGCGGTAATGATCGACGATGGCGTGCTCGCCGCAGACGACCTCGGTCACGGCGCACGAGAAGTAATCGCCGTCGCCGGCACCCACGTGCGTCTCGATGAACGTGCTCTGGCTGTTCTCGCCGGCGACAATCAGGACTCGCGGGAAACTCACGGAAGGCACGCCTTCGGCGGTCGACACGAACACGAGATTCACCGGCGCCTCGAGGACGACGCCTGGCGCGACGAAGACGACGGCCGCGTCCTCGAACAGCGCGGTGTTCAGCGCGCTGAAGGCCGTGCGATCGAAGTCTGCGATTCGCCCGAGATACGGTTCGATCTCCGCCACGGCACGCGACGCGATGAGCCTGCTCAGCGTCGTGACGTTCACGCCGTCGGGAAGTCTCGGAAGTCGTGGGGACAGTCCCCCGCGATCCGCGAGGGGGACTGTCCCCAACAACGAGTCGTCCACGCGGCCGTTGACGAACACCAGTTCGGTCGCGCTTTCGGCGCCGAAGAGATAGGGCACGATCGCCGACGCTTCGACACGTGCGGCGTCAGCCGGACGCTCGAACGCCGTTGCGGCAATCGGACTCACGTTCGTGAACCGATACTCCTCGTCTCTCGTCGTCGGGATGCCGAGCTCGGCGAAGCGACGAATCGCGGCCTCGCGGGTGGCTTCGAGCCAGCGCGGACCGGCTGGACGCCGATCCGTCATCGTCTCGAACGCTGCGACGTAGCGGTCCGTGCTCGCAGGCACGCGGCCAGGTTCTACGACGGAGCTCATGCGGCGTCGCCCTCCAGCCAGCCGTAGCCCTTCGCTTCGAGCTCCAGCGCCAGCTCCTTGCCGCCGGATTTCACGAGCCGGCCGTCGCTCAGCACGTGCACGAAGTCGGGAACGATGTAGTTGAGCAGCCGCTGGTAGTGCGTGACCACGACGATGGCGCGGTCCGGCGCGCGCATCGCGTTGACGCCTTCGGCCACGGTTTTCAGAGCGTCGATGTCGAGGCCTGAATCCGTTTCGTCGAGGATGGCCAGCGACGGCTGCAGGACGAGCATCTGGAAGATCTCGTTGCGTTTCTTTTCACCGCCCGAAAAGCCGTCGTTGACGGGACGCCGCATCAGGTCGCTGTCGATATGCAGCAGCTGCAGGCGGTCCTGCACCAGCTCGAGGAACTCCATCGCATCGAGCTCCGGCTCGCCGCGATACTTCCGCTGCGCATTGAGCGCCGCCTTGAGGAAGTAGGAGTTGTTCACGCCGGCGATTTCGACGGGGTACTGGAAGGCCATGAAGAGGCCTTCACGCGCGCGCTCCTCCGGGTCGAGCTCGAGCAGGTCCTTTCCGTTGTAAGTCACCTGGCCGCCGGTCACCTCGTAGGCCGGATGGCCCGCGAGCACACGCGCCAGCGTGCTCTTGCCCGATCCGTTCGGTCCCATGATCGCGTGCACTTCGCCGGGCCGCACGGTCAGGCTGACGCCCTTGAGGATTTCGCGATTTTCCGCCGTCGCCCGCAAATCTCTGATCTCAAGCATTCGCTTCGTCCTTCGTCCCTGGGGACGGTCCCCAAATGGATCACGATTGGGGACTGTCCCCAACTAGCCCACGCTGCCTTCGAGGCTGATGCTCAACAGCTTCTGTGCTTCGACGGCGAACTCCATCGGGAGCTCGCGGAAGACTTCCTTGCAGAAGCCGCTGACGATCATGTTCACGGCGTCTTCCGTCGAGATGCCGCGCTGA
>JBKPAJ010000166.1:0-49561 GCA_046726375.1 Acidobacteriota bacterium | reverse complement strand
CCGCGCCTGCAGTGCGCTAGGCCGTGGTGCAGTCACGCCGGGACGTGACCTGCGTCAGCGTCTGCGGCTCCAGGTCCCAAGTCCAGACGTCGCGCGTTGGTCGTTGATCCCTACCGCGATCCGCTGGCCGTCAGGCGACAGCCTCACCGTTCGCTACGCCCGCGCAGGAGCATCGAGCGTCGTTGCCCTCGCGATCGATCCACGCGAGCATTTCGGGGAGGATCCGCCGTTTTCATTTGGTCCTTGGTTTGCCGGATGACGGTCATCGGACTCCGTTTGGGCACACCTGTGGGCAGGCTGGCGTGGGGTGAACCCCTCTGTTGAGACAATCAGACTGGCACACGTCGAAGGTCAAGTCGCGAGCCGACTGCCGGGACCTTGCCGGCTGCAGTGCGTCGCACTACAATTGCAGTGCACTATTGGAGGACGCTTCGTGGACGATCAGATCACCGTCCGTCTGCCCACATCGTTGGGTCGGACGCTCCGGCGAACATCCCGCCGCGTGGGACGGCGGCCTTCGGACGTCGTCCGTATGGCGCTCGAGGCGTTCCTTCAGGGAGCACCGTCGACCGACAGTAAACCCGCCGAACGCGTAGAGCACCTCATCGGCTCGTTGTCGTCGGGAGTTCCCGACCTGGCAGAGCGACATCGTGCGTACGTTCTGGCGGCGTTGAAGCATGCCCGGTGAGCTGCTACTCGATAGCGGTGCACTGGTCGCGCTCCTCGATCGCAGCCAGACGTACCACCTGAAGTGTCGTCGTGCCTTCGCGGACTGGACTGGACGTGTGGTGTCGACCGAGGCGGTGCTGACTGAAGCCACTCACCTTCTCGCCGGCGTTCAAGGCGGACGCACGGCTTGCGTCGATTTTTTCCTCTCCGGGGGCGCGCTTCTCGTTCCTTCGAGCACGACATCGTTGCAGCGTGTCCGGAAGCTGCTCGACAAGTATGCCGATCTGCCAATGGACTTTGCGGATGCCACGCTCGTCGCACTGGCCGAAGAGCTCGATTGCACGTCAGTGTTCACGACGGATCGTACGGATTTCTCGGTCTACCGAGTTAGAGGCCGGAAGCCCTTTCGTATCGTGCCCGGCGACTGAGTCGTCCAGATGATCGTCCCGAGTCGGGAGGCCACGAAGGAGTACTTCGGTGAAGAGACCGACGATGCAGCTTGATGCCGACGAGAAGGAACGGCTCGAGTCCGTCGAGCGAGGCGAGTGGAAATCCGCCGGCGCAGCAAGCGCGAACGCGGTCGCTGTGCGCGGTAACGTTTCGTAAGGACAGATGGCTGAATACTCGCTGTCGAGCAAGGACCTGGAGGCGATCCAGAAGCGGGCGCGCGCGGAGGGTTTGCCGTATCAGACGCTCGATCTCGCGCGCCTGCTGCACAAGTACGCGTCCGGTCGTCTCAACGAGGTCTAAAAGGCGCCTTCCCTTCTACCGCAGTACACTCGGCCCGCCTTTCTCCGAAGTCGCGTACCGCGGCTGGAGGCCCGCGCGCATCCGCGAACGCCAGGCGTTTAGTGGGCGCGACGCTTTCAGACACTACCCTGCCGCGCTTGTCCGAGGGCGACCATCACCTCGTGTTCCGCAATACGCACCGGCGAGATGTCAGCGTCTATTTGGCCAATGCGCTTGTGCCCGAAAAGCGATCGGATTGCCGTCACGTTGCAGCGGCGCGACGCCGACCAGCGTGATCTGACGATCGACTATGTCATGCGCGGGTCGACATCGCTCGCGTCCGTCTCACTCTTGACGGGCATCGCCGGCGCCGTGGCAGCGCTCTCTTCATGTGGCGGTTTGCAAGACGCCCGCACCCGAATGGCTGAAGTGATGCTGTTCCACCACACACGGGCGGAGGTCGGGGGTGCTCGCCTTCGCCGACGATCTGCGGCACGCCGGGCACGTTGTGCACGTTCCCGACCTCTACGAGGGCTGCACGTTCGACAGCCTCGAAAGAGGAGTAGCGCCCGCCGGGCAGATTGGCTTCGGCGAAGTGATCGATCGCGGTTCGCGCAGCCGACAGGGTCGGCCCGGATGTGGTGTTCGCCGGTTTCTCCCTGGGCGTACTGCCGGCACAGAAGCTGGCCCAGACTCGCTCAGGGGCTCGCGGGGGCGCTGCTGTTCCACGCCTGCATGCCCGATCTCGCAGTTTGGACCATGGCCCGCGGACGTCCGCGTGCAGGTGCACGCGATGAAGGGTGATCCGGTCTTCTTCAACGAAGGCGACTACGACGCCGCCCGGCATCTCGTCACGACGGCAAAGCAGGGCGAGCTCTTCCTGTATCCCGATGAAAGCATCTATTCGCCGACAGCACCCTGCCGTCCTATGACGCCGACGCCGCTGCGCTCCGGCGGCGCGTCCTCCACTTCCTCGCCTCCCGTTGACGGCTCAAAGAGCCGTCACAGGACCGGGCTCGCGACGATGACGCCGCCGAAGATGAGCCAGGCGAGCAACAGCGTCCACACGAGATTGAATCCCTGTGCCAGGCAGAAACTCACGAGCGGCCGGCCGTCCTCGAACGTGACGAGATCCGTCAACCGCGTTTCGAGGCCGATGGACACAAACGCGAGCGCAAACCAAAGTGTCCGCGCGGATCCGATCGCACCCTTCGTCGCCGCCACGAGATCCGCCGGCAACACGAACGAGAACGCCAGAGACGCGGCGAGGAATCCAAGCACGAATTTCGGAAAGCGATCCCAGATCACGCCGGCCGCACGTTGCTCCGCCGCCACCCGGCGCTCGCGCAATGCCCACCACACCGAGATGGCAAACGCCGCGACGCCGATCAAGACGTTCTGTGAGAACTTCACGATCGTCCCGACCTTCATCGTCGTCTCGCTCACGAGCGCCCCGGCCGCGACGACCGATCCTGTCGTGTCGAGCGTGCCGCCCATCCACGCACCAGCGACGACGTCCGGAATCCCCGCAACGCGGACGATCCACGGCAACACAATGATCATTGGCACAGCCACGATGAGCACCACGGAAGTCACGTAACTGAGTTTTCGCCGGTCGCCGCGAATCGCTCCACAGGCGGCAATCGCAGCAGAGACTCCGCAGATCGACACGGCCGATGCCAGCATCACGCCGAACTCGTCGTCCACGCCGAGGCGTCGTGATAAGCAGAAGGCCACATACCAGACGACCACTACAACGGCCAGTGCCTGCAGAACGCCGAGCACGCCCGCCTGCAGCACTTCGGCGAAGAGAATCGTCGCGCCCATCAACACCAGACCGATCTTGATGAAGAACTCGGTGCGAGCGGCTTCGCGCAGCCACTCCGGTGTCCCGACGGTATGGCTCACGACGAGGCCGAGCACCAGCGCGAAAATCACATATTCGATGCCCCATGCGGTCGCGGTCGAATTCGCAGACAGCAGCATCGCCAGCCACGCCATTGCAAACACAGCGACGAACCCCGCGCTGTATCGCCGCACGCTGCCGCCTTGTAAGGCAATGCCAGCCGCAGACAGCGCCCAGGCGAGTACGCCTGCTGACGCCCAGGACGTCAATGAGCTGAGACGCCACGGCGTCGTCCACAGGACGGGGCCGCCCCATTTGAGAGCTGGAAGCGTGGGGCTGACTCCGAGCGCGATCAAACCGAGCACGGTGAACCCGAGCCACACGGCAAGCCAGTCTTCGCGCGTCCACCAGCGGGTCGCATCGGAACCCGTCGCCCGATCGGTCATCGTTACAGTTGTGACAGTCATGGGTCACGCTCGCGCAAAAAGAAAAAGGCCCGGAAAGCGAGAAGCCTTCCGGGCCTTCGGACTGCGAAAACTTGTTCGTGTGTTAGATGGGCACGACGCGCGTAGACACAGCCGGGCTGCCGGAAGCTCCTGCTCCCGAACAGCTACACGCGCAGGTCGTCGCCCTCAACACTTCTCGGTCATGCTCCCACGGGATTCTGTACTGTGTCAAGCGGCCGAGTGCGCGATCGTGGTCTCGATCGCCAATTTGACCCTTCGCCTGACGCGGCATTAGAGTCTCCACATCTTACTGACGCAGAGGCTTGTGGTGATGCCAACATTCGGCGAAGCGAGCGAGATCATGCCAGGAGCTGAGCGCCGGCGCTGTACCGCCGCCGCGGTCGGTCTGCTTGCTCTTGCGTGGCCGGTGTTCATCATCCACGCGCAATCACCGCAGAGTGCGTGGTTCGGTGCGGCGTTGCCCGCGGGGATCGGCGATCCACACAAGCCGGTCGTCAATGTGTCCGGCGTCAAGGCGCCAGATGTGCGTGTGCCAGCCGGCGAGGATCAGCGCGCTGAGCTCACCGGTTCACGCATCCGGCGTGATGTCGAATCGATTATCGGCTTCTCGAAAGAGAGCCGTGCGGCTGGTAATCGCTTGTGGGGACGAATCGCCGGATTCCCTTCGCAGACGGCCACGGCGCGCTGGGTTGCCGATCAGTTCGGCGCTGCCGGTCTACAGGGCGTTGAGGTTCAGGAGTTCTCCGCGAGCACGCCCATGTGGTGGTCGCGCGCATGGGAAGTCAGACTGCTCGCGAGTCGGCACACGGGGGACGGGAGCAAGGACGTTGTGCTCGAGTCGGCTATTCCGACGAGCGGCTCGCAGATTGCCGGCGGGACCCTGACCGCGCCGTTGATCCACGCGGGCCTGGTCACCGAAGCGTTGCCTGACATTGATGTCGCCGGCAAGGTTGCCGTGCAGACGTTGCGGCCGCAGTCTGGCGCGTACTCCGAACGCGGCCGCACGGTCGATCGCGCCGGCGAATTGATGAAACGCGGCGCCGTTGCGGTGCTCAATGCGATCGAGCAGCCCGGCAACATGCACGTACGCGACTTCAGCAACTGCGGCATTCCCTGCTTCAATCTGGGTGGCGCCGACAGCTCGTTTGTCACGACGGTCGTCGAACATGCGGCATCGGCCGATGCACTCGGCGACCTGCGCGTGCAGCTCACGCTGCAGTCGGAAACGCTCACTGGTCTCAAAGCGCACAATGCCGTTGCGACTGTGCCCGGTCACACAGAAGAAATCGTCATCGTCAACGCCCACACCGATGGGTGGTTCGACGCCGCCGGCGATAACGGCGACGGCCTCGCCGTCCTGATGGCGCTCGCGCGTCACTTCGCCAGGCCTGAACACAAGCCGCAGCGTACGCTAGTGTTCGTTGCCAGCGCCGGGCACCATGGCACCGGACTCAATGGTCCATCGAACTTCGTGCGCATGAATCCGGCAGTTGGCGCCAGGGCAGTGCTGGTCGTCAATCTCGAACACGTCGCGCAGTTCCGGATCCGCCCGGAGCCTTGGCGGGTTGAACCAACTGAGCAGCCGATGAGTTTCGGGATCAGCAATCAGGCCCTGGCGCTGATTGACCTCGGGCAACGTGCGATGGCGCGCTACGAGTTCAACCTGAATCCAACCTTCACCGCATCGATCGCCGGCGATCTCGGTGGCTACGCACCGCTCGGCGTGGCACGACTGCAGGCGATTCACTCCGGGCCGATGTATCACGCGAGCGGCGACGTGCTCGAGACGATCTCCGAGAGCGGGCTCGAGCGCGCCGCTCGCTTCTACGCGTTCTTCATCGCCGAAGCGGCGAAGCTTCCAAGAAACGCGATCAATCCGTGAGGCGAGGAATGCCGGGCGCGCGCTGACCGTGACCAGGAACGGCCCGCCGCACCTTTCGACTGTCGCTAACCTCCGCTCACTCGCCGATCACGCGACCAGAGGTCAAGAAGCGCCGATAGTTCAGATAATCCGTTGTTGTGCGCAACCTCGGGGTTTCCGCACCTCGAGTGATTTGGACGCTCGATATCGATGCCGGCAGGATCAGTGATTCATCGGGATCTGTGAAGGACACGCGTTTGAACCGGATCGACATATCCCACCGTTCCATCGTCCAATATGCCGGACCGTTCGAACGAAGCCAGGCGCGTTTTGGCAGCGGGATCTCGACCATTCCGGCCAGACTCTGATCCAACTGCAATACGTCATGCGTCTCCGCATCGATCCACATACGGCCCCGCATCCCTCCGTCGACATCGAAGTTGACGCAATCGTCGCGGCCTTCGACGAGATGGGACTCGACACTAGCCGCTTTGATCAATCGATAGTCCACCATCATCGTCGCGCGCCCATTCACGCGAGCCGAGCCCGCCAGCCTGAACTCGTAGTCCATGCGTTCACCTGGCAGGAGTAATGACAGCGGATGCGGTTCGTCGGATTGCTGCTCCGGCGTCGTGCAATTGTTCGGATCGGTATCGCGCGGCTCGTGTCCGTTGACGCGGAGTACTTGTCTGACGACGCGCGCTTCTGTTGACGGCGCACCGTCCGCGCCGGGCGTCCATGACAGATGTAACTCCGATTCCACTGTTCGGCCGAACCCGTCGCTCGACCAGCTTGGCGTGAGAGGCTGGAGGCGCACCAACTCGAGGCAGACGATGCTTTGCGCGCGAGTGAAATAGCGTTCAACGCGCTCCGCAGCTCGCGCCAACACGCTCGACAGCGTCGATTGATCCGGTTCTTTCACCGCAAGCGTTGCGGTCGCGACCAGGCCAATCATGCTAGCGAGCCGTTGCATGGCGCGGGATTATCGCATCATCACCGCTCTCAGCACGCGAGAAACTCGCTATGAAAGCTCTCGTGTCCAGCGCGCGAGGCGGTGCTACCGCTGAACAAACGGCCTACCGCGACGGTAGAGGGCGACTCGCTCTTCCATTTGCGACGCCAGCTCGCTCGCGCCGTCGCGCCGCGCGAGATCGGAGGCCAATGCCGCGTTCGCAATGGCCTCCTCGAAGCGGCCCGCACTCGCGTACGCCGCAGCCAGGGCATCGCGCACGATTGCCTCGTTGCCGTGGGCAAGCTTCAGCGCCCGCTCCGCAAGCTCGATCGCTTCGCCCGGGCGTCGAATCGAGCTGTCGGGGTGGCTGCTGAAGACCCAGGAGAGTCCCGCCGGCGGAACGCTCCATTCAGGGCTCAGCGTCATGGCCTGGCGGAAGTGCTCAATTGCCGCCGGTGTTTGTCCGTCCAGCAGCAGGAGGTGCGCCAGATTCACATGCGTCGTCGATGAAGGCCGCAGCCGCAGAGCCTCTCGCAGTTCCTCCATCGCACGTTCGCGTTGACCAAGCAGACCAACGGCGCGTCCAAGATTGTTGTGGGCTTCGGCGTTCGATGGCTCGCTGTCGATTGCCGCACGATACTGCTCGACAGCCTCTGCGACGCGGCTGTCGAGGAGCAGCATGTTGCCAAGATTGACGTGCGCGCGCGCGTACGAAGGATCAAGCGCCAGGGCGGCGTGATAACGATCAGCTGCTTCGCGAAAACGTTTCTCGGCTTCGAGCGCCGAACCAACGTTGTAGTGGGCGGCAGCCGATGTCGGCCGAAGGCGGAGTGTCGCCTCGAAGTGCGATCGCGCGGAATCGGGCTGACCGAGCTCGAGATAGAGGGCCGCCATATCGTCGTGCAACGCCGCGTTGGATGGATCGACGGCGAGTTGCGCCACACCACCAACGATGTCCTCGGCAGCAGCCTTGCGCCGCGAATCGCGCAGCAGCGCGACGCGATCGACCTCCGATGCCGTCATCACCTGAATCCAGACGTCCGCCATTTCGTCCGCCGATCGGAAACCCCAGATCGCGCGCGCGGGCGGCAACACAGGGTTGCGCGGGTTTGCCGCCGAATTGTCGAATCGAAAACGCGAGTGGAGTCGCGTGCCGGCCGGCAGGTGCATGGGCGTGCTGAGCCGGTAGACATCCTGCCATCTGAAATCCCATCGTGCGATGTCGATCAGCGGCCGTGTCGATCGGTCGGGGAGCTCGACCCAGGCAGCAACGCTGATCGCGCGGGAGTGCGAGTGCGGCTGCAGTGCATGGACGTCGACGTCCACGGGCAACGTGTACGTATCCACCGACTGGTAGTCGCGATCGCCTGCCGCGATATCGATGTTCTGCCGGCCCAGGCGCAGCATCACCGGCGTGCGTGTTGGAGGACTGTCGGTGAAAAACACGCCGATTTGCGGCCGAATCACCTCGGGCTTTCCGAGCGGCTGCATGTGAAGTTGGACGACGAGGTCGGCGCCGGGTTTGAGCAGCCACGCAAGCCCGGGCGGCGCCAGCGGCGGCACTTGTCCTGGTGTCCAACCGAGAAAATGGCCGTCAGGGTAGTCGGCCGACCGCAGAACGAGACCCTCGTATCCAGCGGCTGGGTCCGCATCGTCCAGCGCGCGCGATGCCGGTGTGTAGTCGAGGCGAATGTTCGCGTGGTGAACCGCTGTCGATCCCGGCCGAAATTCGAGACCGCGGACGAAGCGGCTGCCGCTGACGGGAACAGGCACGACGAAATTGCGAAACACATCTGTGCCGTCCGGCTTGAGCCCGTACTCCGGCAGCGTCACTACCAGATCGGGGACCCCGACCTGCCATGGCGGTGGCAGCGGCGGCATGCGCAGCTGTGCAAGGTCCCCGGGCGGTGCGCCAGCCTCCGCCCACTGCCGCAGCACGTCGATCTGCTGCTGTGACAAGCGCCGCTCTCCAACGAACGTCCCGACGCGATTCGTTGGCTTCCATGGCGGCATGTACCGCGACGCGGTCACCGTCGCAATCAGCGTCGCGCGCTGCCGCGCGTCTTCATAAGCCACCAGCGCGAACGGCGCCGGACCGTCGGGTCGATGACAGGTCACGCAATGGTCATGAAGGATTGGCGCCACATCGTGCGCGAACGTCACGCTCGGGGCGGGCTCACGCGGGGGACTGGCACCCAGCACTGCAATGAGACCTGCCGCGATGCCGACCGCTAGAATGCCACGTTGTCCGCTCATCGCATCGCGGCGCAGGTCGATCGCCATCGAAACCAGCCGGCGCTCATAGTAGCGTTTTTCCACAATTCTGGCTGTGATCGCCGAGCGAACCGCGCTATTGTAACGGCCGCAAAACCCGACCAATCCGACCAGGGGAGTGCACGATGGAGACGCATCTGCGAAGGGTGTTGCGAGGCGTTGCGTTCGTCGGCTTGCTTCTCATGCTGTGGCCGGCACTGGCCCGGGCGCAAGCGAGCGGTATTGCGGGTCTCGTGCGCGATTCGAGCGGGGCGGTCCTTCCTGGGGTGATCGTCGAAGCCAGCAGTCCCGCGCTGATCGAACGCACGCGCACGGTCACCACAGATTCCCAAGGCCGCTACAACATCGTCGATCTGCGACCCGGTCTGTACATCGTGACTTTTTCGCTCACCGGCTTCTCGACGGTGCGGCGCGAAGGCGTGGAGCTCAGTGCCTCGTTTACCGCGACGGTGAACGCCGAGCTGCGCGTCGGGGCACTGGAGGAAACCGTCACTGTCACGGGCGAATCGCCGGTCGTCGACACGACCAACGTCGTTCGGCGGCAGGTGGTGGACAGCGAAGTGATTCAGGCCATGCCAACGTCGAAGAACTGGTCGACGATCGGCATCATGACCATCGGCGTATTGAGCAACCAGAACGACGTCGGCGGCTCGGCCGGCGAGCACCAGAATCAGCTCAAGGCCCACGGCGGGTCGTTCAACGATCGGCTGGTTCAGATGGACGGCCTGATGATCGCCAACATGGCCTGCAACTATTCGTGCACGGGCGTCTCCACCAACGATGCGTCCACAGAAGAACTGAGCTATGAGATCGGGGCGATCTCCGCGGAAACCGGTGGCGGCGGCGTCCGGGTCAATATCATCCCGAAGGAAGGCGGCAACACGTTCAGCGGGAGCGTGTTTGCCAACTTCTCCAACAGCTCCCTCCAGAGCAATAACCTCGATGACGAACTGATCAACCATGGCGTCAAATCCGTCGACAGTCTCGATGGCATCTACGATTCGAGCTTCGCCATTGGCGGGCCGATCAAGCGAGACCGTCTCTGGTTCTGGACGGCCCATCGCTACTGGGGTTACGAGATCTTCCGAACCGGTGTGTTCTACGAGAAGAACCCCTTCGATCTCATTTACGACGCAGACGAAAGCCGTCCCGGGACCGACTCGCAACGCAACGTCAGCAACGACCTGCGCCTCACGTGGCAGATGTCGCCCAAAAACAAGCTGTCTGGGTACTACAGCATCGCGCCGCGGGAAACCGACCACTGGATCGTCAGCAACACACGCCAGCCCGAAGCGTCGAACCTGCAAGTGGTGAAGCTCAATCACTTCGAGACGCTGACGTTCAAGTCGACCGTGACGAGCAGGATGCTGCTCGACTTCGGGTTCGGCAACATGTCGGAAACGTGGACCCGCGAGCCCGTGCGCGATGTCGAGACCTCACTCATGCTGCCGGTGACTGAGCAGACGACGGGGGTGAATTTCCGCGCCTACAACGGCAACTTCTCCGAGAATTTCACGGCGGTGCGGTCGTACAAAGGTTCGGTCTCGTATGTGCCGGGGTCGCACTCGCTGAAATTCGGCTTCAACCTGGTCGAAGGTCCCGCTCGGACGCACATCTGGACCGCGCACGACACCGCGCTGACAACGCGCAACGACCAGCCGTTCCAGGTAACGGTCCGGACCACGCCCTACACGACGCGTGAACGGCTCGTGGCCGATCTTGGCATTTACGTTCAGGACACTTGGACGCGCAAGCGCTTCACGGTGAACGCCGGCCTCCGCTACGACTACATGAACAACAAAGTCGAGGAGCAGGATGCGCCGGGCGGACGCTGGATTGGCGCGCGGCATTTCGACGCCATCGAGAACGTGCCGAACTGGAAGGACCTGTCGCCGCGATTGGGCCTCTCGTACGACCTCACGGGCAACGGGAAGACGGCATTGAAATTCACCGTGAGCCGGTACGTGGCGACAACCACGGTGGGCTTTGCGCGCGCCATCAATCCGCTCAACACGACCGTTAACACCGCGACACGGACCTGGAACGATGCCAACGGTGATCAGATTCCGCAGCAGTCCGAGCTTGGACCGCTCGGCAGCACGTTCGGCCAGCTGATTGTCTCCACGACCTATGACCCGGCCGTCGTCACTGGCTGGTTCAAGCGGCGTCACAACTGGGAGTACTCGGCGAGCGTCACGCGGGAGCTGATGCCGCGCGTGTCGGCCGAGCTCGCATATTTCCGGCGCACGCAGGGCGATTTCACCACCACCGACAATCGCGACGTGTCGCCGGGCGATTACCAGGAATACTGCGTGACGGCACCGGTCGATCCGCGTCTCCCCGCCGGCGGCGGCAACCAGATCTGCGGTCTCTACGATCTCGATCCTCTGAAGTTCGCTCCGCAGTTCGCCGACGACAACGTCGTCACGTTCGTCGACAACTTCGGCAAGCAGAGGCAAACGTTCGACGGCTTCGACTTCATTCTGACGGCGCGGCCCCGCTCGAATCTGTTCATCAACGGTGGTTTCTCGACGGGCATCGAGAACACCGACGAGTGCGACAGCTTTGTCGATAATCCGTCGGCATCAACCTCCGGCGGCACGACGCTCACACCGCGTGCGTGGTGTGCGCGCGACAGCGGTTGGCAGAGCAACTACAAACTGTCCGCCTCGTATACGCTGCCATGGCACGACATTCAGCTGGGAGCGGTGTTTCAGAATCTCCAGGGACAGCAGATCCTGGCCAACTGGAACGTCACGAGCACGACGCCTGGGGTCACGCTGGGACGCGCGTTTGCGGGAGGCGGCTCGCGCACCATTCCGTTGATTCGGCCGGGCGATATGTATGCCGATCGGCGCAGCCAGGTGGATCTCCGTTTCGGAAAAGCATTTCGCCTTGGTGGGGCGCGCCGGCTCCAGGTGATGATGGATATCTACAACACCTTCAACTCGAACGCTCCCGTCGGGGCGACGTCGCAAGCGGGCGAAACGCCGCCATCGCTCAACACGACGTACAGCTCGACCGATCCCACGCGCCCGGGCGGCGCGTGGCTGACGCCGTTGAATATTCTGCAGGGGAGGTACGTCAAATTCGGCGCACAGCTGTTGTTCTGAGGCGAATGCGAACGTGATCCCGCGGTGATAATTGCGGGCGATTGACGCCGGCCGCCCTAGTGGCCGCCGCCGCTCACCGACTGCACTTTCTTACCGTCAATCTCGACCCGTGAATGATCCTGTTACCAGTCGAACTTGACGCCGAAGCGCAGCAGCCGCGGCGGGACGATGTTGATCGGACGCAGCCACGAGGCACCCGAGCTCACCGTGATGTTCTGCTCGGCGTTGTTGTTGGTCGCGTTGTAGAGATCGAAGAACGGCATCAGCCGGTTGCCGCCGATCGTGATAGCCCGGTCGATCCGGACGTCGATCAGGTTGACGTGCGCCGTCCGGTTGGCGTTCATCGGCTCGGCGTTGAGCGTCGGGTTCGCGTAGTTCAACGACGCGACGAACGTCCGCGCGAAGTTGGTCCCCGCCTGGAAGCGGTACACCGGGCTCAGCCTGATACCTGACGGCAGATCGAACGACCCGTTCAGCTTGAACGAGTAATCGGTCGTCTCGTCCTGGCACTTGCTGTTTGCATTGATGCAGCTATTCGGGTTCACCGGATAGGTGGTCGAGGCCGTCCGATAGGTATCGGACGATATGAATGAGTAGGCGACCGAGGCGGACCATCGGTTGCTCATGCGCTTGTTCATTGCGATCTCCCACGTGTCGAACGTCGACTCGGCCGGGACGTTGGTCACGAGGCTCTGAGTCGGGAGCCCGACGTACGACTGCGCCAGGTTGAACGCCGGGATCGGCCGGCCGTCGTCGGCGGTCCCCGTCCGGCCGTCGGGGCCCGGATCGATCACGCTCGTCGCGATGTTGAAGGCGTCGTAGGGCTGGTTGGTGTTGATCGTGCCCCGGCGCTGGAGCTCTGCCCGATGGACGAAGCCTGCGCGCACGCCGAGGTTCGGGATCAGCTCGCGCTCCAGCCACACCGACATGTCGTACGCGTAGTCGTCCTTCTGCTCCGGATCGAGGCTCGTCGTGGCGACGCCGCCCGCCGACGAGATCAGCCGCCCTTCTTCACCAGGCTGCCACAATAGGTCGCCGTTCGCGTCGTTCCAGACATAGCGCTTTTGCCATGAGGCATTTGGGTTCGCCACCGACTGAGTGCCCGGGTTGCCCCAGTAGAGGCCCCAGTTGGCCTTGATGACTGTGCGGCCGTCGCCCGTCACGTTGTAGCTGACGCCGATGCGCGGCGCCGGCACGTTCCAGGTGCGCGCGTTGTCCACCGCCGGAAACGCAACCGTCTCCGGGAAGAAGCGATCCGCTTCGTGCCTCTGCTCGGAGAGGAAATTGTGGTAGCGGTCGAACCTGACGCCGAGGTTCAGCGTAAGCCTGTTGCTGACCCGCCACGTGTCGGTCAGGTAAAGGGCGGTGTTCCAAAGGCCCTCGGTCGACTCGGCCGGGTTGCCGAGCAGAAAGACTTCCAGCGGCGAACCGCTGCGAAGGATGTGCACGACGTCGTTGTACGCGCCGGCCATGCAACAACCCCCGGTCGTCGTCTCCCGGAAGATCTCCCATCCGAGCTTCAAGTTGTGCGTGCCGCCGAACCCTTCCTTGTAGTAGTTCAGCGACCCGAGGACCTGGTTGCGGCGCGGTCTGTCGTAGCGGTTCTGCGCCGCGCCGGACACGATGCGGGTGGTGGTGTCCTCGTAGCTCGGCGCCGATGTTTCCTTGGAGAACTCTCGGTAATACCCCCACTGCCCGGCCCGGACCTCGAGGAACATGGCGTCGCTGAGGACAGAGTTGTACTCGGTCTTCCACACGAAGTTCCCTTGATACTGTTTGAACTGCGAATCGTCGTTCGGGTGGATCGCGTTGGTCGCGCTCAACTGGAACCGATCGAGCCGGTCCGGCTGCCGCTTCGTGTTCAACTGGTAATAGCCGATGAACTTGTTGTTCTGCGTCAGCTGATATGTGCCCTTTCCCTGGTAAACCTGCAGCGTCGTCTTGAACGGTTTCACCGGGAAGTTCGTTTGGCGAAGCTGATTCTCCGATTCGCGTATCGCGCCAAACCACCACAGCTTGTCCTTCTGGATGTAGCCGCCCACCTGCGCGAAGCTGTCACGGAAGAGGGTCAGGCGGTTGGTGTCTTCCGGCTCGAGCCCGCCGCCGCCCTCCACACCCCGTGCAATCTGATCTGCGTCGATATTGAACGACTGCCAGTCGCCGTTGGAGTAGTTGATGCCGGCCGAGCCGTGATACGCGTTGCCACCCGACTTGACGACGAATACCATCATCACCCCGGGCGGCCCCATCTCGGCGTTGGTCGCCACGGTGTTCACGGCCACTTCCTCAAACGCGTTCATGTCGGGGTAGTTCCCGTTGGCGTTGGTGAATTCCGTCCCGTTGATCCCTTCGTAATACGGCCGCTGGCCGCTGGTGCCATAGGTCGTGAAGGTGGTCTGCGTGCCCGACGTGCTGCCACCCACGTCGATGCGAGTCATCTTGACCGCCGGCGTCTCCGCCAGCATCGCCCACGGGTCATTGCTGCCATTGGGCAGCGCCGCCAGTTTCGCGGCGTCGAAGCTGGTCGTGACTGTCGTCGACTGCGTATCGACCACCGGCGAGGCGCCGCTCACGGTGACCGCTTCTTCGAGGCCGGCCACGTTCATCGAAATGTTCAGAGTGGCCGTGAAACCGGCACCAACCTGAATATCGGTTCGCTTCACGGTCGCGAAGCCCGCCAGCTCGAACGTGACCGTGTAGAGACCCGGTGTAATCGAAATGAACCGGAACGTGCCCGTGTCGCTCGTCACCGTGTCGCGGCTGCCCATCAATGCTTCGCTGGTGAGTGTGACCGTTACACCCGGCAGCACTGCGTTCGATGCGTCGGTCACCCTTCCGTCGATCGCACCGGTCGTCGAACTGACCGTCTGTGCGTCGACTCCGCTCGCAAGCACGAGCATGAGCAAGACCGATAGAGCTACTGAGCGTGGCATCTGCTCCCCCTTCTCTGGATGGATCTCAGACGTCGGGATTAGCCCTCCATCCACAATGCACGGTATTCACGTGCCCGAAAGACTGTCGCAGCGACCGTGTGCAAGAAAAAATCGGATGAGAACTCGACTTTCCCGTTGGCGTTCCGGGGCGCCTTGTCGATGTCGGTGACGATGCGGTTCGCGGGAAGGGTTGGATCGAGAACGAATGCGAACGGCTTCTGCGGCCAGAGGCGCCGCGACGAGTCCGATCAACAACAGCGCTCTCGACACAGTCGCCAGCATGCGAACTTCCTTGCTGTTCCGAGGCGATCGCTTGGACTAAAGATGACGAGCCATCGGTGCGGGGCTCAAGCGCCCGTAGGGTAGCACGTCCACCTCACCATGCTCCGGCTTTCTTCTCGCTCGCCAGTCCGCCGAAGTCCCCGAAGCGGGGAAGTTGAAGGTTCGCGGGCAAAGGCCGAACCTGTGAGCGAAGACGTTTAGGAAAAAGGCCACGATCGATCATCGCGGCCCCGACTTCGCGCGCATCGGCCGACAGGCGCTCGACGGCCTGAAGCGCGTCTTCCAGACACCGGTTCCGTTGTCAGCTACCCTCGTCAGGAACCGGCGGCTGGGAGGCGTCGGTCGTGAACACGTTGTCGCCGGGCGCCGCGTGCTGATGTTCGAGACGCGACATTTTTCCGCGCTGTGGTGAGAAGGCCGCCGCTGGTGCGAGCCTGCGAAGCTCGTGCTGGTCCAGCGGCAACGGACGGGCAAACACCAAGCGATGGAGACCCGACGGAGGGCCAGCGGCATCGTCGAACAGGCCGGGTTCGCTCAGCGCGAGTCGGAAGGTAACGGGCCGGCCTTCCTCGCGGAGCAGCGTCGCGTCGTAACTGAAAGGATCGTCACGAAATCGGCGGCCATACGCGCCATCCAGAGGAGGCCGTTGCGAAACTGCTGGATCGTCCAGTTGGCCGTGGGGTGTTCGGTAAGATTTCCAGTGCACGACACGGCGTGTCGTGATGTCGAGGACCACGAAGACGTACCGCCGCTGAAACGCGGCGGTCACCACCAGGAAGAAGTCGCACGCGAGTACGGCGCCGGCATGATTGTGGAGGAAGGTCGCCCACGACTGGGGCAACCGACCACCGCCTGTGCGGGGGCGCGGTGGCATTGTAACGACGAACCGTGCGAGGCGAGAGCGTCAGCCCGAGCTTGAGCCGGCGTTCCGTTGCGATGCGCTCCTCACCTCACGTGCGATTCGCCCGTGCCATCTCGGCGATGCAGCGCTGGACTGCGGCTGGAATACGCGGGCGCCCACGAGGTCGTGACTTCGCATGCCAAGGAGGCGAAAGAGGATTCGATGCCATCGGACGAGCGTGTCTGGACGCACGATCGTCAACAGCTCGCGCCACGCGACGATCGAGACAGCAGGCCGAGGCGATCCGCGACGCGTCGTTCGGGCGCCGCGGTGGGACCTTGCGCTCGACGTAGCACGCGAGCTGCTTTCGCAGGAACACGGCCGCTAGTTGTGCATGGGACCGAAAACATCCATCGCATCAGCCGCAACAGGTCAGTGAAAATCGCAAGCGCCGTTCGGATCACGTGCGGTGATGATACCGTGGTAACCAGTCGTGTTCGGCTGCTGTCACGCGTATTCAATTTTTGCGGAGTACAGCTAGCGCGAGCTCTTTGGGAGCGCGAGCAACGCCGCACTTACCTCGGCTCGGAATTGGTCAGGCTTGAGCGTGCCGAACAGTTCGGTGCCTTTGACGTCAGGCGGATCGAGCGCGAACTACGCAAGCGTCTAGCCGACTGGCGAGAACTCCTCCGCCGGCAAACACCTGTCGCGAGGCAGATTGTCTCGCATTTGCTGGATGGGACGAGTCCTGTGCACCCCGAACCGGGACGAACGGCTTTACACGCTGACCGGCCGCGTGAAGTTCGACCAGCTGCTAAGCGGGGTAGTTCCTACAGTAGGTATGGTACCGGTACGGGGATTCGAACCCCGGTTTGATGGCTGAGAACCACCCGTCCTGACCCCTAGACGATACCGGCACGCACGGGCGCGAAACCGAAATTATAGCAAACGGGTTCGCAGGGGCGCCGCGCACGCCGACCTGCCTTCGACTCCGACGAACACCGAGTCAATCACGCCAGGGAAGATCCGCGGCTACATGTGTTGACAGTCAGGACGTTCGACATCCCTGCACTCGGCACCTTACGCGCGTTAGGCATCGCAGCCACCTTGCGCATCCGTAGCATCTTCGGCATGCGCGGCCCGTTCTATGATCGTTTCATGCGCTTCCTCATTCGAGCTCTGCTATTTCTGATTGTTCTCGGCGGCATCGCGGCATGCATCGCGTATTTTGCTGCAGGGCGAGTCGTCGCCGGTCCCACCATCGAGCTTCGGTCACCCGAAAAATACGTTGGCCAGAACACGCCGCTCGAATTTTTTGTTGAGGCGCCCGCCAGTAAGTTTTCGCGGATCGAGGCAACACTCGAACAGGAAGGCCAGTCGACGAAAGTGTTTTCTCTCGATCCCGCAGATGCCGGCAACGCGCAAGTGAAACAGGCGTCCGCCGACCGCCTGTGGGTGGTTCGTCCGATCGGAAAGCAGGCGATCCCGTCGCTCAAACAAGGACCCGCGAAACTGACCGTGACCGCGGCGCGGCCGATTCTCTACGACCTGCGCGATGTGAGCTCGACGACGACACGCGATCTCGAAGTCAGGCTCGAGCCGCCACGTGTCGGTGTGTTGTCGCTGCATCACTTCGTGAATCACGGTTCCGCTGAATTCGTCGTCTTTCGCGCAACACCCGCGGACGTCGAAGCCGGCGTGCGCGTGGGCGACCGGAAATTCCGCGGCTATCCCGGCAGCAGCGTCGGCATCGCCGACCCCTCGGTGCACGTCGCCTTTTTCGCCCTCGGCTACGACCAGGATCGCAATGCGCCGATCAGCATCTACGCGCGAGACGTCGCAGGCAACGAAGCGACGTCCTCGCTCGACCGTCGTGTGTTCCCCAAGCCGTTCGCGAAATCGAATATTTCCGTTGACGATAAGTTCTTTCAGCACGTCGTGCCATCGATCGCGCAGGAGTCGCCGGGCGCCGGCATCGACACGAGCGATCTGCTGAAAGGCTTCCTGAAAATCAACGGCGACTTGCGCAAGGAGAACAACGCGAAAATTGCGGAGCTCGCCGCGAAATCAAAACCCGAGATGATGTGGCGTGAGGCATTCGAGCTTGGCAACATCAACGTCGAATCGCGCTTTGCCGACTTCCGCACGTATTTCTATCAAGGCAAAGAGATCGATCGCCAGGTGCATCTCGGCTACGATCTCGCGACCTTTCAGCACTCGCCGGTCAAGGCGGCCAATCGCGGAACCGTCATCTACGCCGCGCCGCTCGGGATCTACGGCAACTGCGTCGTCCTCGATCACGGGCTGGGCGTGCAGTCGCTGTACGGCCACCTCTCAACGGTCGACGTCAAGGAAGGCGACACCGTCGAAAAGGGGCAGAGCCTGGGGAAGACAGGGATGACGGGTCTGGCTGCGGGCGACCACCTCCACTTCACGATGCTGGTGGATGGTGTGATGGTTAGCCCCGTGGAGTGGTGGGATCCGCATTGGATGGAAGACCGGGTGTTCCGGAAGATACGGGACGCGGGTGGGAAGGCACCTGAGAAGCCGGGGAGGACGGCGGCGGCTAAGACGGCGGCGAAGAGGTAGAGCCGGCCCCTGGAAGGTTCGCGGAGTCGTCAGGTTCGCCGGCTGCGCCCACGAAACCGCCGCAGTCTGTTAAGCGGACAGTCCCCTTTTCCCCAGTTTCTGCGATAAAGGGGACAGTCCCCGTTCCGCAGTTTCTGCGAGCGCGTAAATATTGCAGAAAAGGGGACAGGCCCCTTTTTACGGTTTTTGCGACGTCAGGCCCCTTTTAACGGTTTTTGCGACGTCGCGGCCCCTTTCGCGGTTTTTGCGAGTCGCTCGACGGAGCTCGGCACGCCTTGAGTTGCTCGAAGGGCGGCGACACATGCCGTAGCCTGGCCGCTTCGGCCACGCAGATATCCGTCGCGGCCTTCCGCGCCTCGCCGAAGCGCTGCGCGCGGAGGCGTGGCGAGGCAGGCGGCCGTCACTGCGATGTCCGCGTCGACCAACCCGTTCGCCGTCCATTCCTGCCTGTCAGCCCCGAGCGAGCAGCGGGTCGAAGGGCGAACGTGCGCGCGCGATGAGATAATAAGAAGTTCATGTTTTACGCGCTCTTCTTCGCGATCTGTCTTCTTCTGTCCGCTTGCTCCAACTCGACTCCGCAGCAGCCGGCACAGGCCGCGGCCACGACCCCCGCTTTCGATCCCGCAACTGCGGCTTCGCTCACTGGTCACATCACCGTTGACGGCCCGCTGCCGCCGGCGGAAGTCATCCGCATGGACGGCGATCCCAAGTGCGTGACCGCGGCCGCGGGCGAGACGCGCGGCACCGAATACTTCGTGTCGAGCGACGGCAAGTCGCTTGGCAACGTGTTTGTCTATATCAAGGACGGCCTGCCGCCCCGCCTCTACGCCGTGCCCAATGAGCCGGTGGTGTTCGATCAGCAGAAGTGCCGCTACGTGCCGCGTGTCGTTGGCGTGCAGGTCGGGCAGCCGTTCGAGATTCGCAACAGCGATCCGTTGCTGCACAACGTGCACGCCGAAGGCGCCGTGAATCGACCGTTCGACGTGGGTCAGCCGCTGCAAGGCATCAAGACGACCAAGTCGTTCACGACGCGGGAAGTGATGATCCCGGTCAAGTGCCAGGTACACGCCTGGATGCGCGGTTACATCGGCGTGCTCGAACATCCGTTTTTCGCTGTCACGGATGCGGACGGCCGCTTCTCAATCCCGCAGCTTCCGCCGGGCACCTACACGATCGAGGCGTGGCACGAGCGCCTCGGCACTCAAACGCAGCAGATTACCGTTGCGGCAAAAGATTCCAAAACGCTCGATTTCACGTTCAAGGCCACCACGTCGTGAAAGCCCAACCCGCGTCCGCTGCCGTCCCTCATCGCGCTGGCGTCGACGCCGCGGCGCCAAGCCGCGCCGCCGACTTTGTCACGCTGACGAAGCCGCGGCTCAACTTCCTGGTCCTGGTGACAACACTCGCCGCGTTTTACCTGGGCGGCGGCGCCGAGCAGCCGCTGCTGGTGCTGCTGCACACCGTGATCGGAACGGCGCTGGTGGCAGGAGGCGCGTCAGCGCTCAACCAGGTGTGGGAACGCGACACCGATCGGCTGATGCGACGGACGCGCCTGCGTCCGCTGCCCGACATGCGCATGCATCCGCAGAATGCGATGTGGTTTGGCGTGTTGCTGTCCGCCATAGGCGTCGCGGAGCTTGCGCTTGGCGTGAACGTTCGAACCGCCGCGATCGCGCTGATCACGCTGCTCAGTTACATCCTGCTTTACACTCCGCTCAAGCGGCGCTCGTCGCTATCGACGATAGTCGGCGCTGTTCCGGGCGCATTGCCCGCGTTGATGGGATGGTCGGCGGCGACCAACACTCTGTCGATCGAAGGGTGGACCCTGTGCGGCATCGTGTTCATGTGGCAGATGCCGCACTTTCTCGCGATTGCGTGGATGTACCGCGACGAATACGCGCGCGCGGGCATCCCGCTCCTGCCGGTGATCGAACCGGATGGACGAAGCACGGGCCGGCAGGCGGTGATCTACGCCGTGGCCTTGATTCCGGTGAGCTTCCTGCCGTCGGCGGTGGGGCTCGCCAGTGCGTGGTACCTGGCCGGCGCCATTGTGCTGGGCGCGATTCTGCTCGTGCTCAGCCTTGAGTTCTGCGCGACGCGCAGCCTGGTTGCGGCGCGGCGGCTGTTCTTTGCGACCATCCTGTATCTGCCGCTGTTGTGGATTGTGCTGCTCGCTGATCACGTCACTCACGCTTTGTGATCGATTACACGCAGCTTCCAGCGGTCAACGCCTCGCTCAACGCGCTGTCAGCGGTTTTGCTCTCGAGCGGATACGTCTTCATTCGCAAGCATCAGTGGCAGCGTCATCGTGCGTGCATGCTGGCGGCGTTCGTCACATCAGCGCTGTTCCTCACCTCCTACGTCGTCTATCACCTGCAGGTTGGTTCCGTTCCCTTTCAGGGTCGCGGAACGATTCGTGCGGTCTATTTCGCCATCCTGATTACGCACGTGATTCTGGCGGCAACGATCCTGCCGCTCGCGCTGCTCACGTTGTCCCGTGCCTTGGCGAAGCGATTCGATCGGCATCGCAAGATCGCGCGGGTAACGTTGCCGGTGTGGTTGTATGTGTCGGTGACGGGGGTAGTGATCTATCTGATGCTCTACAGAATATAAGACGCTCGCGTCGCGCCTGCCCGCCAGTCGTTGGACGCACGACACCGGTACGGCGAGCCCGCCCACCAGATCGATGTGATCCGCCGCACTCTCAATTGGTTGGAGGATTACCTCAGAAAGTGAGGTCACCTGCGACACGTGGCTTCTCCCGGACAGGTCACCTTGATCGCTATTACTCGCCGACCGCGCGCAGCCCGGTCCTATCGATAAAGAAGGTACCGGGCCCGGAGCCGACGCCAGCGTGCCTCGTCGGCTGTCCAGCCCGCTGCCACCCGGGCCGGATCTTCTCCTGCCTTCAGCCGTTCGAGAATCTGCCGCGATCCGACCAATCGCTCCGTATTCTCCATCCGGTACTTGTCGCCGTGCAGTTTCCATAGCGCCGCCGCGATCTCGAGGCCGACACGCACCGGCTGGAGCGTGTTGCGATTCGAAATCACCATGAACACGCCCTGACACGCTTCGTTGGCATATTTGCTCGACGATGGCGTGAACGTCACTGGATAAAAGCGAATTCCCGGCAGGCCACGCGCGTTCAGGGCCGCCGCGAGCCCGCGACCGTCGATCCAGGGCGCGCCGATTTGTTCGAAGGGCTGGTCGGTGCCGCGCCCGACCGACACGTTTGAATACTCAATGGCGCCAATCCCCGGGTAAAGCGTCGTCTGATTCAGATTGCGCATGTTGGGCGACGGGTTCACCCAGAGCAGCGACGTCTGATCGAACCAGTAGTCGCGACGCCAGTTAGCAACCGGGATCACAGTGAGCCGGGCGCCGATCTGGTTCTCCTCGTTGAAGAGGCGCGCCAGCTCGCCGATCGTCATGCCGTGACGGATGGGCATCGTCGGTAAATAGGCGACGAAGCTGACGAACGCTTCGTCGGCCCGCGGGCCTTCGATTTGCCAGCCGTTGATCGGATTCGGCCGATCCAGAACGACCACGTCGATCTTCCGCTTTGCCGCTTCTTCCATTACGTACCCGAGCGTGGACATGTAGGTGTAGAAGCGCGTGCCGATGTCCTGCAGATCGACAACGAGCGCGTCGACTCCCGCGAGCATCGCGTCGGTTGGCCGCCGCGTCTCTCCGTAGAGCGAGTGGATCGGCAAACGCGTCTTCTCGTCGACAGACGAAGACACGTTGTCGTCGAGCACGCCGCGAATGCCGTGCTCGGGACTGAACAGCGCGACGAGCTTGACGTCTTTGGCCTGACTGAGCACGTCGATGGTCGAGTCGCCGTTTGCGGCGCGACCGGTGTGGTTGGTGACGAGTCCGACGCGTTTGCCTTTGAGCGGCGCAAATCCGTCGCGCGCCAAAACGTCGATGCCCGGAAGGACGGGTGCGACAGGTGCAGACGGTGTGAGGGGTGCGGCAGGTGCGGTGCTGAAATCGGTGCCAGTCATTTTCGCCGCAGAATGGAAGGCCGACGCTTCACTGCCCACGACGGCAGCGACGGCAGCCGTCGCGACTCGCCCGCGTAGCGGCGTGACATCCCCTTTGCCGTCCGGATGAACGCGATTGGAGAGGAACACGACGTAGAGGCGTGTTGTGGGATCGATCCAGATCGAAGTGCCGGTAAATCCCGTGTGGCCGAACGAGCCGATCGGAAAGAGCTCGCCGCGATTCGCCGAGTACGACGAATCGATGTCCCAGCCGAGGCCTCGCACCGCGGACATGCCCGCCGGTGTCGCCGGTGACGACATCTTGGCGACGGTCGCCGGAGACATCACTCGCACGGCGCCAAGTCGGCCACCTGCAAGCAGCATGCGCGCAAAGCGCGACAGATCGCGCGCGGTGCTGAAGAGACCGGCATGGCCGGCAACGCCGCCCATGCGCCGCGCAGTGGGATCGTGGACGACGCCCCTCAACACCGGCGCCTCGGGTGAGTTGCACGGCGCGCTGCCCATACGTTCGCAGCGCTCGGTCGGCGCGATGCGCGGCAGCTTCGACGCCGGTGGATTGAACTCGGTGTCCACCATCCCCAGCGGCTCGAAGATTTCCTGCCTGGCATACCGATCGAGCGGCATCCCGGCGACGCGCGCGACGATATCGCCGAGCAGAAAGAAGTTGATGTCGCTGTAGACGAAGCGCTCGCCCGGTGCGGACGTCGGCACCTCGTCGCGTGCGCGTTCGATCGCCTCGTCGTAACCCTCCCATGGATCGAGATCGACGTCCGGCCGAAGACCGGACACATGCGTCAGCAAGTGACGAACGGTGATCTCCCCTTTTCCATAGCGTTCGAATCCCGGGATGAAACTGGCCGCCGCATCGTTCAAGCGGATGCGCCCCTGCTCGACAAGCCGCATCAGCGACGTCGTGGTAGCCACAACCTTGGTGAGCGAGGCAAGGTCGAAGATCGTGTCGGTGGTCATCGCCTCGGGCGACGGCGCCACGGCGCGCTGTCCGTACGCCTTCTCGAACAACACTTCGTCGTCGTGTCCAATCAACACCACCGCACCAGGGGTGAGCCTGGCGGCAATGGCGTCGTTGATCAGACGATCGATGGTGGCGAAGCGAGCGGCGGGCGCCTGCGCCTGGAGGCCGGCGATTGCGAGCGTGACAGCCAGGAGCGCTGCGTTTTTCATTCTGATAAGCTTTGCAACAACCCTCAAACTAGCACGGTCTGAGCGACTGAGACACTTGATTCAGGAGAGGCATGCAATGCGTGAGGCACGAACACTGCTGACGGCGGTTGCCTTTATTAGTGCGTTGACTCTCGGCGCGCTTCCTGCCACGGCGCAAACCGGCCGCATCGGCGGAACGGTAAAGGACGACAAGGGTCAGCCAATCAAGGGGGCGACCATACTGGCTGAGAATCCGCAGGCGTCGCCGTCCTCGTTTACTGCGACCACCGACGACAAGGGACGCTATTCGATCATCGGCCTCCGCTCCGGCACGTGGAAGATCACGGCCTCCGCACCCGGGTTCGAGCCGTCCGGCGGACAGGTTCCCGTTCGCACCATCGGCGCGCCAAACCCGCCGATCGACTTCACGCTCGCTCCTGGCGTTGCTGCGGCCGCGCCCGGCATTCCGAAAGAAGTCATCGCCGAAGTCGAAGCGGCGGAAGCCAAGTTCCAGGCGAAGGACTACGACGGAGCGATCGCCGCTTACACAGCGGTCCTGAACAAGGTGCCCAAGCTCACGCGCTTGAACGTGGCCATCGCGCGCTCGTACCGCGCCAAGAAGGACTACAAGAGCGCGACGGAGTGGTATCAGAAGTCGATCAGCGCCGATCCAAGCGACAACTCAGGGCGCACCGAGCTCGCCATGATGCAGATGGAACAGGGCCAGCTCGACGCCGCGCGCGACGGATTGATCTCGGTGGCCGACACGGCAGGCGCCTCGCGCGAAGTGTTCTACAGCCTCGGCGAGATCGAGCGCGCCCGCGACAAGGCGGATGATGCCGCCAAGTGGTATCAGCGTGCCGCGGATGCGGATGCGAATTGGGCAAAGCCGTGGGTCGGTCTTGCGCTCGTGGCCATTCAAAGGGGCGACATTCCGACGGCCATCAAGCATCTCGAGAAAGCCAGCACCACGGGAACTGACGCCGCCGATCAAGCGATGGCCAAGGCGATGCTCGAGCAGCTCAAGAAGTAACGCGCTGCTCGCGTGAATTTGGAAATCTCGAGATATGTTGATTTGGAGCTCTATCTGGAGATCTCCAAATCTTCTCCAAATCTCCACATCTCGAGATCTCCAAATCTTCTCCAAATCTCCACATCTCGAGATCTCCAGATTCGCTGATTTACCTTCTCTTTTCAGCTTCCGCTATCAACCTCTCGATATTCGGATAAGACGGCTCGATTGCGCGTGCCTTCTTCCAAGCTTCCACCGCATCTCCGTACTTTTCCTGCCGCGCGAACACGACCCCTTTCACCACCCACGGCCGCGCGTAGCGGGGATTCACTTGCAGCGCCAGATCCGCGGCGGCGAGCGCTTCGGCGGGCCGGCCACGCTCCGCCTCCAGCCACGCGAGCGCCGCATGATTTGCGGCCATGTCGGGGAAGGCGCGCATACTCGCGGCGTAGTCATCCTGCGCCCGGGCAAGCGCGCTACCGGCGGCGCCAGGTAGCTGCGAGACGCCAAATCCCATAAGCACTTCGGCGGTGCGTGCGCGGACGACGCGTGCGGGATCGACAAGGCGCGCGATTAACGGATTGAGCACGCGTGGCTCGCCCGTGAGCGCACCGAGAGCTCGCACCGCTGCCGCACGAACGATGGCTTCGGGATCGGCGGCGGCGCCGACCATCGCGTTGATCAATGCCGGTGTGATCACGAGCGGCGCGCTCGTGCGGCGGGCGGTGCCGCGGTTGCCCGTCGCGAACGATGTTTGACTCTGCACCTGTAGGTCGCCGGCCGAGTAGGGGTTTGGAGACGATGAGCCTCCCTGTGCGGCGATCATGAACTCGGCAAGATAATCCGCCGCGCTCGCCCGCACGAATGCGCTGAGGGAGCGATCGACGGCAATGCGTGCCAGCGCCGGCGCCGCCGACGTATCGCCGGAACCGCCTCGGTACATCGTGTCCGCAACCGTGACCTCCGCATTGCGCCGCTCGGCGTTGCCCCACCACAGGTCCATCTGCCGCGCGGCCCACTCGGGCGACCGCTCCTCATGACAGGACGTGCACGCATTTGGCTCGCCGAACTTTGCGGTGATCTCCGGGACCGGCGGCTTATACGTGTGATCGCGGCGGCGAATCAGCAACCGCCAGTTGACGTCGCTCATGTGGCAGTTGATGCAGCGGCTGCCCGCGGAGTCGGCTTTGTGAAAGGTGTGCCTTTCGAGCTCTGCGCCGACAAAGGATGTCGCTGCCTCCTCGACCGACGTGCGCGGGCTGGTATGACACTGCGTACACAGCAGGTCGCCGGTACGCCCCTGCGTGATGTCGACTTTGAGCGAGAACGGATTCTTCGACCCGTGCGCGAGATGACAGTTCGTGCACGCCAGCCTGCCCGACTGAAAACACCCGCTTTGCATCACCGCCTGCGGCCGATTGAATCGATTGGGCCGGCCGTCGGGCCAGAACTCTCCCTGGAAATCGTTGTCGGGAATCGGCGCGCTGATCAGGAACGGCAGCGCGTAGTCCTCGTAGCGGCTTCCGGGGCGGAAGCCGGTAAACATGTTGGCTTTGTTGCCGTGACAGTACGCGCACATGTCGAACACCTGGCGCGGGGTCGCGCTGCGCGTCGAGAAGATCTTGAGCGTCGCGCTGAGTTGCTGATTGGCGTTGCTGTCGTCGTAAGCCGGCTTCAACGCCGGGTTCTTCGCCCACACCTGCATGAGCGACACGTGCTCGCTGCCTGGTCCGTGACACGCCTCGCAGCCAATACCCATCTCCGTCCAGGTCGTCTCGTACTTTCTGGCCGCGATGTTGTAGCCCTGCGAGAGGTTGGTGGCGTGGCAGTTGAAACAGTTGATGTTCCAGATTTGCCGCAGATCATGCGCGCCGTCGGGAACCGGCGCGAGTTCCTTCCAATCGAGCCAGCGCTTGCTTTCTACGTGCCAGAACGACGGCAACACGTAGATGCGTCCGTCGGGCAGCTTCGAGAGAAACCCTTGATAGCGTTTGAAGCCGAGTGTGTAATCGACCGCGAACGTTTCTGGCGGTCGCTCACCGAAGCCGATCCGCACAAACGGCTTGCCGTCCTTGCGCCCGAATTCGTAGGAACGGCCGTGATCCGCGAAGCGCGTTCCGTCGCGGAAGTCGGCGAGGATGGTCGCATCCTGCACCGGCTTGGTCATGCGGATATGGAGCGACGACTCCCATTGCTCGTTTGCCGTTTCATGACACCCGCCACACGCGGCCGATCCCACGTACTCAGGTCCGCGTGGCAGCGACTCCTGAGCGCGCGAGGCGATGCGCCATGACAGAGCTGCCGCGAGAACCACGGCAAACGCGATCAGCCACCGTCTGCCACCCATGGGATTTCGAGGATATCAGGTGAAAACAAAAAGGGGACCTGCGGTCCCCTCTTAATCCAGTCCGGGATCCTCCACCCCGAACCGGCCACGAGCCACGCCTAGTCAGCCATAGCTCGAAATCTTTGATTACTAGACCAGCTGCCCAAAGCGACTAAGCGCCTAAATGCCTCCGCTTATTCCGATGTTTCCGGTCGTCTCACAGTCTCGGCAGGCGCTTCGGTGCCCAGGTGCGCTCGCCGCATCCCAGGCACCTTCAAAGCGACTCCTGTGGGTGCCAAACCTGGAGCAAGCGCTATGCCGCTAGCCCGACGAACGAAGGCCACCAGCAAGTGCCAATTTGTCAGTTACTTACACAGAAGGCCTTCAGAGGCCTTGCACAGAAAATGTTCGTAAATCCAATGGTTTGAAAGAAGCTGGTACGGAAGCATGGATCAAACGCAGTCACGCAGCGCCCGCAGGCCGTCCATGAGCTGCTGGTCAGCAAGATAGGGCGCTGGTCCCAAACGCAGGGTTTCGCCTCGGGAGTCGCTGTAGATGCCGCGCTGTCGAAGGCGCGCCACCAGGTCGGCGGCCCGCGGCGAGTGGATGGCGAGAAACCCCGCACGGCGGCCGCGTTCCACCGGCGCTACGTGCGCTACGGACGGATCGATGTCGAGCGCCTCGAACTCCCGCTCCAACAGATCGATCTGGTGAACGCTGATCGCGCGGAGCTTCGCCGGCGTAAGCTCCATCTGTTGGTGAAACGCGAACACTGCGGAGGCGCGATAGTGCGACGTCGGATCGTAGGTGGCGCCGGCAAACCGCGCCGGTCCGCTGCCATACGTCACCCGGCCCATGGCTGGCGAATCGGTCATATCTGCGAACTCGCTGAACCATCCAGTGATCACCGGACGAAGATCCGATTCCGGGGGAACGCGTAGAAAACAATTCCCCTCTCCAAGCTGGCAGTACTTGTAACCTCCGCCCGTCACAAACGCATTGGCGAGGCGCATCGCGTGGACGTCGAACGGGACCACGTTCAAATGGTGATAGGCGTCGACCAGGAGCGTCGCGCCATGACGATCGCAGGCAGCGGCGAGCGCGCCAAGGTCAGGAACGATTTCCGCGGTCTCGAACAACACCGAGGACACGAGAACGCACGCGGCGCGATCGTCAACGACGGCGGCGAGGCGTTCTGCAAGCGTTTCGCAAGGCCGAGCGGCGACCTTGACCACATCGCATCCCTGCTCCGCGAGCCGATCGAGCTGACGGCGAATCGAGTGGAATTCGCCTGTGCTCGTAATCAGTCGAGTGCGCCCGAAAGCGCTAGTGCGGGTCGAGCCGGTAACGTGAGTCGAACTCGGAGCGAACATCGGGAGGATCGCCGACAGCACACGCACGACGAGTTCGTGCGTGTTCTGTCCGAGCGCGATCGTGCCTTGCGGATCGCCAAGCAGTCGGCGCCACCCGTCGCGGACACGTTCGGCGATCTCTGCGGCGCGCTGCCATTTGTCGTCGACGAGTTCGGCAGCATCCAGCCACGCGCGTTGCTGCGCGCCGAACGCGACATCCGGCCACGCCTGGTGCGAGTGGCCGGTGAGCAGGATGCGTTCCGCGACGCGAAACCGCGAGTAGTGTGTTGCTAGCGACATCGCCACATCGTGACATCACATCGCCACATCGCAACATCACATCGCCACATCGCACCTCAACAGATCGGCGACATAACCTCGTCACATCAAACATCGCCAGATCGCAGATGTGATTACAGCCTCGCTCGTATTTCCCACAAGTCCGGGAAAAGCGGCGACCCCAGCGTGGTCCGCAAGTAGCCGGCGCCGGACGATCCGCCAGTGCCCGGCTTCATGCCGATGGTGCGCTCCACCATCTTCACGTGACGATATCGCCACTCCTGGATGCCCTCGTCGAGATCCACCAGCCGCTCACATATTTCGGCGTTCTTCACATCGCCCCGGTAGACGCCGATCAGAACCTCCTGCACCTCCGGCGACGGCTCGATTGCTTCCGTCACGTCGCGTGATAACTGCGCGGCCGGAATCATGTATCCCTCGCGTGTCAGGTAACGGAGGAACGCGTCCCAGAGTGTCGGCTCGTTGAAGCGCCGTTCGAGCGCAGCGCGGGCGCGGCCGCCGGCCGGAAACCTCTCGATGGCCTGGCGCGACTTGCGGCCGAGGGCGAACTCGAGTTGACGAAACTGGTCCGACTGAAACCCGCTCGCCGCTTCGAGGCGCTGGCGAAACGACATGAACTCGAGCGGCGTCATCGTCTCGAGGATGTCGAGCTGCGCCACCATCACCTTCAGAATCGTGAGGATGCGTTTGAGGGTGTGCTGCACGCGATGGGGATCGTCGTGCTCGAAGAGGCGCCGCGCGTAGTCGAGCTCGTGCAGCGTTTCCTTGAACCAGAGCTCGTAGACCTGATGAATGACGATGAAGAGGAGCTCGTCGTGCTCTGGGCCGTCGGAGCGAGGGCTTTGGAGATCGAGCAGGTCGTCGACGCGAAGATAGCTGCCGTAGGTGACGGCGGGATCCATAGCACGAGCTTACCCTCACGCGGGTCCCGAACGAGGTTCCTCACGGGGGTTCCGCACAAAGTTCACGCGGGTTCCGGACGAGGTTCCTCACGCGGTTCGACGAACGTTCTGCCGAATCCATCTGAAATGAAGAACAAGTGTGACGCGGAACTCGCGCGACGAACCCCCGTGAACTTCCGTGCAGGAACTTCCCGTTCGGAACCCTCGTGAACGTCCGTGAGGAACCCCTGTGAGGAACTTACGCGAGGAACGCTCGTGACTGCGAGCGCCAGCGAGCGAGCGTCAGCGAGCGTACAAAAAGAGCGGGAGGTGCCGGCGCAGCGACCTCCCGCTAACAGACTCCCCCACAGGAGTCAACTTGTCAGGTGCGGCTGGTGCGATAGGTGCACCGAAGCTACCTCACCTGACGTACCTTCCGCACCTAGCCACCCGTTACCCTAAGAAGATAACCGGAATGCCGACCTATGGCGCTCCCGGATGAGTTTGGTGATCTTTGAAGCTGGCGCGTACAAAAAAAGCGGGAGGTGCCGGCGCAGCGACCTCCCGCTAACAGACTCCCCCACAGGAGTCCAACTCGTCAGATGTCTTGGTGCGTTCCGTGCGATAGGTGCGGTGGGGCACCAGCTTGCACCGGACCGAGCCTACCGCACCTCTAACACCTTCCGCACTTAGTGCCCATTACCACAAGAAGCGGAACCCGACCCTGGTCGTGAACGGCGCGAGGATCGCGGACGGCTTCTGGTATCCCAAGCCCGTTGCGCGGCTGATTGTCTCCGACGCGTGGCTGTTCGTGATGTTGAACAAGTCGAGGAACAGCCTCGTGCGAATGCGCTCGCCGCGCAAGTTTACCGTCTTTTCGGCACGCACGTCGAACACCCAAATGTTGTCCTCGCGATTGTCTTCCGCGCTGTCGGCGTAGATGCGGTTGTTGTTCTTGGCGTTGAACAAGATTCCCGACGGAGCCGACACCGTCAGCTCGCGCGCGTAGTTGACACCCGACTGGTGACGCAGCACTGGCGACAGGCGGATTCCGAACGGTGCGTCATACGAGCCGCTCGCCTTGAAATTCCACAGCGTACGATCTTGCGCACCGGGTGCATCCAGCGCCTGCGGGTAGTCGTTGGCGGAAAAATCTGTCATCCACGTATAAGCGCCGCCGATCGTGGCCGACCAGTTGGTGCCGTAACGCTTGCTCATCGACGCTTCGAACGTCTTGTAGCGCGAGAACTGCGGCAGATTCATCACCACGGTGGTTGAGGGGAAGCGCGTCTCCGCGTTCTCGGCCGGCAGACCCGTCAACCGTAACGTGCGATCGTCTGCCGTCCCGCGGCGGCCGTCGAGACCGATATCAACGAAGTCGAATGGAACGCCAAATTGCTGATAGACGTCGATCCCGCGACCAGGCTGATAGTCGTCAATCAGGTCGTCCTCCGTTTTGTAAACGAACCCGGTGCGGACACCAATGGTATCCGTGAGCTGACGCTCGAACCAGGCGGCCGCTTCGTGCGAGTACGGCGCCTTCAGATTCGGGTCGAGCGCAATCGAGCCCTCGAGCGAGGCACTCTGGCGCGACGTCTCTTCACCGGATTGCCAACGTCTGTCGCCATTGATACAGCCCGCGCAAACTCTCTGATCGTCCCAACCATAAGTCGCCAATTTCGTGCCGGTGTTCGGGTTGGCATCGTTGGGCACGCCCACACCGGGGTTGTGCCAATAGAGACCATAGTTGCCCTTCAACACGGTTCGGCCGTCGCCGGTCAGGTCGAACACGATCCCGATCCGCGGCGCAACCTGGTTCCATGTGAACAGGTCTGTCTTCTCAAAGGGCTTGGCCTCAACGACAACCGGACCGACCACGGCGCCCAACTGGTTCTGTTCCGGCAACCAACCTTTGTACCGATCCCAGCGTACGCCACCGTTCAGCGTGAGGCGGCCAACGGTCCACGTGTCGTTGAGGAACAATGACTCCTGATTGAGAGCGTTCTCGGTCGTGAGATGGCCCTGGTCGTTGTCCTTCAAGCCGCCGACCTGCGTCGCAGTCGGAATACGGAAGATCACCTGGCTAGAGACGCCGTTGTTGTAGATGTGCTCGATGTTGCCGCCAACACCCTGCAGGACGCCGAACCACTGCAGCTCGCGCAGAATCTCACCGCCGATCTTGAACGTGTGGCTGCCTTTGGTTGTATCGAGAAAGTACGTGGCAGCGCCGGTCAATTGTTTACGATCGCGATCGTTCTGGTTCTTCATGTGCGACCCGAAGATCTCAAGGCGGCCGTTGTCACGGAAGAAATACGGCTCGGTGCCGTTGGTGATCTGCGGGAAGTAGTAGCCGAAATCGCCGTAGCGCGCTTCGACGTAGAGCTTATCGGTGATGGTGCCGTTCCACTCACCTTTGTAGACCCAGCTGCCCGAGTCCTGGCGATTGGTTGGACCCTCATCGAGATAGTTGTTGGATGAGCAACCGGTGCATCCCGGCAGTCGGTTCGGCTGAATCTTCTGACCCCACTGGTAATAGCCGATGAACTTGTGGTTCTGGCTTGCCTGATACGTGCCCTTACCGATGGCGTTCCACAGTGTGGTGTCGAACGTCTTCGGGAACAGGAAGTTCGGCTGCCCGATGGCATTGAATTGCTTGTTATAGGTGCCAAACCACCAGACTTTGTCGCGCTTAATCGGACCGCCGACATTAATCGACGTGTTCCAGTAACGATCGATTTCGTTACTGTGCGCGCGGATCGGGCTGTTATTGAACGCAGTCGGGACTGTGTACTCGTCCGGGATGTTCGCACCCTGGAGCGAGTTGTTGTACCAATCGAGATAGTACTCGCCGTTGAACTGGTTGCCGCCCGACTTGGCAACGAACTGCGACTGTACGCCGGGATTCGGCATCTCGGCCGACTGTCCGGACGTGCCGAGGAAGACTTCTTCGAGTGACGAGTAGTCGAAGTAGAAGCCGGCGCCGCCCGTGCCTTCCGTCGTGTTGATGCCCTCGATCAACACCCGGACCTGACCATCGAGTCCGTAGGCGCGATAACCGGTTTGCGTGCCGGCACGGTTGCCGCCGACGTCAATGCGCGACATCTGCACTGCAGGAGTGACCGCGAGGAGAGACCACATGTCGCGCGCATTCGGGATCGACTGGAGCTGTTCCAGCTTGAAGGTCTGAACCACGCGCGTCGCGGTTGTATCGATCACTGGTGATTCACCAGTGACCGTGACCGTTTCCTGCAGTGTTGCAAGCTGAAGTTCGACGTTGACATTAGCCGTGAACCCCAGCGCGATCTGAATGCCTTCACGCTTTACGGCGTTGAAACCCGCGAGCTCGTATGTGACCGTGTACGTCCCCGGCGGCACCGCCGGGAAGCGATAGTTGCCGGTTTCAGAGCTGATCGTCGTCTGCTGTCCGAGCAGCGCCGGGCTCGTCGCTGTAACTGTGACGCCGGGAAGCACCGCGCCCTGTGCATCCGTGACGCGGCCCTGAATGGTGCCGGTGCTGCTGGCACCACCGCCCTGTGCATAGGCCGGAGCCGATACCGCGAGCGCCAAAGCGGCTATCAGCGCGCCTACAAACCAACGCTTCATGTGCTCATCCTCCTGTGAATGACAAGTCAAAAGATCACCCACCGAAAACAAGCGGGACACGAATGATGACGGCGTGAACCGCTTGTACCGGTTGAGAAGACCCGATTCGGGGGAATCTACAGGAAATTGGGACGAATTGCTACTGTCAGGTGTTCAGATGTCAGGCGCCAGGTATCAGGTGTCAGAGGGCCGGGCGGGGTAGTTCGGGGCAGTCGGACTGGTAAGGCACCAATGAATCGCGTGGATTCGTGCAGTTTGGGGGAATCAACCGCCAACGAGCCTGACCTGCCCGCACCCGCCCGATTAGCCTACCTGCCCTACCTCCCCTAGCTACCTACCCGCCCCAACCACTTGTCCGATCTGCCAACTACTCCGGCTGCCTAAAACGAGAACCGCGCGCCCAGCCGGGCGGTGCGCGGCGCGAGGACCGCCGTCGGCCGAAGGAAGCTGCTCCCCGTGCTCATCGTGCGGGTTTCCGCCGCGTTGCTGTTCGTGATGTTGAACAGATCGAGAAAACCGCGAATGCGCATGTTGTGCGGCAGCGTGAAGCCGCGCTCGATGCGCAGATCGAGCACGGTGATGTTATCGTGCCGCCGCGCGTCGCCGAGCTCGGCGTAGACGACACTGCTGCTGCCGCTGGAGTAGATCGCGCCGAAGCCCTGCGCGACGCTCGAGCCAACGGTCAGCGTGCGCGCGAAATTCTGACCCGCCTGATGGCGCAGCAGCGGCGAGAACCGCAGCTCATAGGGTCCCTCGAAGATGCCCGACAGCTTGAAATCCCACCGGGTGCGATTCACGTCGGCAACGGCGTTGGGATCGTTCGGGAATCCCTCCGGGAAATCGTGAGACCACGTGTAACTTCCGCCCGCCTGCAGCGACCACCGATCACTCAACCGTTTGTTCGCTGACGCCTCCACCGTCTTGTAGCGCGAGAACCTGCCGGTGTTCATCACCACGTTGGTGGTGGGAAACACGGTGTTCGCGTTGGCCGCCGGCACGCCATAGAGGGTGATGACGCGATCGTCCGCGGTTCCGCTGCGACCGTCCTCTCCGATGTCGGTAAACGGAAACGCGACGGCGTAGGCGGAGATCGGACGGTACGGATTGTAAGTCGTGATCAAGTCGTCTTCGGTCTTGTAGACGAACCCGACGCGCGTGGCCAGCGAGCTTGCCATCTGCCGCTCGAGATAGAGCGCCACATCGTGCGAGTACGGCTGCTTGATCTCGGGATCGAACTGGATGTTGCCCGCCAGCGTGGACGCGGTGGGCTGACCAATTTCCTCGCCCAGCTGATACCGTCGGTCGCCGTTTGCGTCATTCCAGGTGTACGTGACGCTCTTGTTCGTCGCGTTCGGATTCGCGTCGGCACTCACGCCCGGCCCGGGGTTGTGCCAGAACAACCCGTAGCTGCTTTGACAACCGTTTTCCCGTCGCCAGCAAGATCGTAGGTGAGGCCGACGCGCGGACCGATCGCGTTCCAGGTAAAGAAGTGTCTTTCGGTGAAGACTGCCTCCGGCACGCTCACGGGGCCGATCGTGTACGCAATCTGCCGCTGCTCCGGCATCCATCCGTGATAGCGGTCCCATCGCGCGCCGAGATTCAAGGTCACGCGTCCCATCGTCCATGTGTCGTTGATGAAGGCGTCATATTGATCGAGTTTGTTTTCGACCAGGAGATTGCCGTTGTCGTTGTCGCGCAGGCTGCCGACGTGCAGCGCCGTCGGAATGCCGAAGATCACCTGACTCGCTCGGCCGTTCGAATAAATGTGCTCGATATTTCCGCCAACGCTTTGCTCGCGACCACCCCACTGCGTTTCCTTGTAGATCTCACTGCCAATCTTGAAGGCGTGACTGCCCATGCTGGTATCCAGGAAGTACGTCATCGCACCCGTGGCTTGCTTGCGATCGCGATCGGTCTGGCTGCGCGCATGTGCGCCAGTCAACGTGAGCAAGCCGCTATCCCGGAAGAAATACTGTTCGTCGCTGTTGGCGATGCGCGGATCGTAGTAACCGAAATCTCCGTAGCGCGCTTCGACGTAGATCTTGTCGCTCAGCGTGCCGTTCCACTCACCCTTCCAGACCCAGCTTGGCGAGGCCTGACGAACGGTTGGCTCGATCGATTGGTAGGTGTAGGTCGTGCCGCAACAGCTAGCAAGACGCGTAGGCTGCGTCTCCACTGGTAATACCCGATCAACTTGTTGTTGCGGTTCACCTGATAGGTCACCTTCCCCGACGGGTTGGTGTTCCAGGTATCGAACTCGGCATCAAACGCAAAGTTCGGCTGGTCGATGGAGTTGAACTGACGACGGTGCGCGTAATGGAACCACGCTTTGTCCTTTTTGATCGGGCCCCCGATGTTGACGTTGACGTCGTAGTACTTCAGCACCTCGTTGCTGCCGGGGCGCAGCCCAAACTCGTTGATGTGCTGTTCAGTGAGGTTCGAGCCCTGAAACGAGTTGTTGTAGCCGTCAACGTAGAACTCGCCGCTGAACCGGTTGCCGCCTGATTTGCCGAGGAAGTTCGACTGGACACCCGGTGTCGCGGCTTCGGCGCCCTGACCGGCGACGCCGAGGAACACCTCTTCGAACGAGCCGTAGTCGTAATAGAAGCCGGCTCCGCTTGTGCCTTCAGTGGTGTTGATCCCCTCCACCGAGGTGCGCACCTGGCCGTTGAGACCGTAGGCGGTGTAACCCGTTTGGGTCCCGGCGCGATTGCCGCCCACGTCGATGCGGCTCATGACCACGCCCGGCGTGGCGGCGAGCAGCGCCCACATGTCGCGTCCATTCGGGATCGAGTTGAGCTGGTCGAGCTTGAAGTTTTGCTGGATGCGAGTGGCGGACGTATCGATCACCGGAGACTCACCGGTCACCGTGAGCGTTTCCTGCAGCGACGCCAGCGTCAGCTCGACGTTGATATTGGCGGTGAAGCCAAGCGCGATCTGGATGCCCTCGCGCTTGGTGGGCGTGAAGCCAGAAAGCTCGTAGCGGAGCACATACACGCCGGGAGGGACAGCGGGGAATCGATAGGTGCCATTTTCATTGGACACCTGTGTCTGGGTGCCGATCATTGCCGGGCTCGAGGCAGTGACGGTCACGCCGGGCAGCACCGCGCCGCTCGCGTCGCTCACCTTGCCCTGAATCGTCCCAGTGACGCTGGCGCCGCCGCCTTGCCCGTACGCTGTTGCTGACGTGAGCAGCGCGACAATCAGCGTCGCGCCAAACGAGCGCGTAAACCTGGTCATGGTCAACATCCTCCCGATGTGAGGGATCGCAATACCGTCAACAGCAAGACTTGCAGAGGGAAAGTGGACGGCAGAATACAACAAAACCGCGACTACGATTCTGACGGGGTGGCAGGCGGTGTGGCGGATGACGCCACGGCAAAGCGTGACACGAACACGCCGCCGATGATCGTGATCGCGCCGATGATTTGCGTGGCGTCGATGGGCTCGTTCAGCCAGACGGCGGCGACGATCATGGCAACAATCGGTGTGAGGTTGCTATAGACCGACGTTCGCGAGCTACCGATGCGCTGCACGGCCGTGTACCAGACGATGTACGCAAACGCGAGGGCAAGGAGCGACGACATCGCCATCGCCAACCAACTCGCCGGAGAGATCGCCGCCCAATCGGTCACGAAGAATGTCGGGAGCGCGAACAACACGTAGAGCGTCGCTCCAATCACCATTGAATAACCGGTCGCCACGAGCGGCGATAAACGTGTGAGCAGCGGTTGCGAGACAACGGAATACGTCGACCAGCAGAACATCCCGACGAACACGAGCACGTCGCCGAAAAATGTCGCGCTCGACCACGTTGCGCGGTGCCCGACGACCACATAGATGCCAAATAATGACAGCGCGGCGCCGACCCAGCGCGCGGCCGGGACACGTTCGTGGCCGGCAAGCGCCGCAAGCAGCGCCACCGCAATCGGCGTGGCACCGAAGATCAGCGCCGCGTTGCTTGCGCTCGTGCGCGCCACACCGGCGACAAACGCGAGCTGATAAAGAAAGTGACCGATGACGCCGAGTAGGGCGATCCGCTTCCAATCGAGCCGCGCGCGCCCCCAGGCGTCCTTCTCGCGAACAGCAATCGCGACCAGAAACACCACCGACGCGAGAATCAGGCGGAGCGCGTTGAACGAAACCTGGGGGAATTCGCGAAGCGCGAATTTGATGACCGAAAAGTTGGCGCCCCAAATCGCCACCATGACGAGCAGGAGGGCGTCGAGGAGCGTGAATCTGGAGATATGGAGAGGTGGAGATTTGGAGGCGAGTCGGAGATCTCGAGATTTGGAAATTTGCAGGTTTCAAGATTTGGAGATTCTCCAAATCTACTCCAAATCTCCAGATCTCTAAATCTCGAGATTCGCGGCGGCGTTAGCCGCCAAATGGTTTGATGAAGAACAGAATCAACGTGACGAGCAGCACGTAAATGACAAGGGACTCGATGAGCACGAGACCGAGAATCAGGACGCCGCGGATTTCGCCCACCGCGCCGGGGTTGCGGGCGATAGCTTCCGCCGCCGACGCGATCGCACGTCCCTGTCCGACTGCGCCGCCGGCAGCGGCAATGGCCAGCGCAAAGCCCGCAGTGATGATCGACCACTGCACGAGGCCGCCATCGGGTGCGGCCGCCGCCGCTTCCTGCGCGTACACCGGCCCTGCACACGCCAGGACGAGGAACATGAAGATCAGGGACAACGCGGACCGTCGAGTGCTCACAAACTCCTCCCAAAAACGACTAATGCCTCGCCGCGCGTACAGCTTCCAGCGCGAACGCGACGACCGGGGCGGCCACTCCCATCAGCAGGCCCACCGGGTGTAGTTCCAAACGGGCCATCATACCGTAGGCTACGAGCGCGAGTATAACATGCCTTGTGAAAAACTTCACTAGCGCCCAAAGGCGCGAATTCCTCCGAAATTCGTGCTGCATTGCCCCTTGAGCTAGCGCGTCCGCGACGCCGCGGATGGCCCAGTAGGCAAGCCCGATCAGCACCCCGCCGCCAACCACGCCCAACGCCAATCGCGGGGTCTCGGGAGTGACGAGAAATGCAAGCACGGTCGTCGCGATCACGACGATCGCGGTATCGCGCTCGAGCCGCTTCAACGGTGCGGAGACACTCACCGCTTCTGTGCGAGCTGCATGATCCGGTACACGTTCAAGATGCCGGCAGCGAGCCCAAGAAAAAACCCGAGGAACGACAGCCACGGCTTCGTGCCCAACCACTGATCCAGCAGGTAGCCGCCGCCGAAACCGATCACCAGCGCGAAGACAAATGCGAGCCCGACCGACATCAGTTGCCCAATAAGCTGGGCATTTTCGCGCGAAATCACAGGGGGAGTCTAACGCAGCCGGTGCGGCAGGTGCGGGACGTGCGCTGCGGCGCACGCACCTTCCGCACCTATCGCACCATCGGCACCTGTCCCGGTATACTGGGACCAGTTGCCGAAGCGCCTCGGCCTGCGGATTTCCTATGGTTCCAACAGCCGCGTTTCGAATTCTGGCCGGAGGCGTCGCTATAAGCCTCCTCCTCGGCGCCCAGCTCGCCTCGCTTGCAGCTCAGGCTCGTGAGCGGGTTCTGTACGTCAACGCCTTCGATCGCAACACGCATCAGCCGGTTGCCGACCTCGGCGTCAAGGATTTCATCGTGCGTGAAGACGGCGTGCAGCGCGAGGTGCTGCGCGTCGCGCGTGCAACCTCGCCAATGCCGGTGGCGCTTCTCATCGACAACACCCAGGCGGCAACCAACGCCATTGCCGACATTCGGCGCGCGGTCACGGCGTTTATCAACACCGCGGACGGCATTGGTCCGATCGCGCTCATCGCCTACGCGGATCGGCCGACGATTCTCGTGGACTACACGACCTCGTCGAAGGCGCTGCTCGACGGCGTGGGACGGATCTTCGCGACGCCGAGCAGCGGCGCCACGCTCCTCGATGCCGTTCGCGAGACGGCTCGTGGTCTCGGCAAGCGCGAAGCCGATCGCGCGGCGATCGTCGTGATTTCAACGGAGGGGACCGAGTTCAGCACCCTTCACTATCAGCAAGTCCTCGACGCGGTGCGGGAGAGCGGCGCGGCACTGTCTGCCGTCGTACTCCTGAACCCGAACTCCCCGATGCTGCAGGATGAGATTCGCAATCGCGCGACGGTCCTCGATCGCGGCCCGCGCGAGCACGGCGGCATCCGGTTCGACGTGCTCGCGGCGAGCGCATTCGAGGATCAACTGCGTAATGTCGCGGCGATCCTCAAATCCCAGTATCGTGTGGTATACGGTCGTCCTGATTCGCTCATTCCTCCAGAGCGGATCGACGTGTCGGCGGCCGGGCCGGGCGTCGAGACGCAGGGAAGCCCGGCGCGCGGCTCGTCCGCAAAATAAATGCGCGTACTCCCGTTCGCCATCGTCGTCACAGCGCTCGTCTCGGCGCACGCGCAAACGCCGGCCAGGCCGCAGCAGCAGATCTTTCGCGCCGCGATCGACGTCGTCTCGCTGAACGTGACGGTCATGGATCCGCAAAATCGCTACTTGACGGATCTCTCACAATCAGATTTCGCGGTTTTCGAGGACGGCACCAAACAGGACTTGCTCTTCTTCAATCGCTCGAGCCTGCCTATTGCGCTCTCGCTGCTGATCGACACGAGCGCGAGCATGGAGAATCGGCTGCAGATTGCGCAGGAGGCGGCGATCGGGTTCGCGCGCAAGCTGCGGCCGCAGGATCTCGCGCAGATCGTCGATTTCGACAGCAGAGTGGAGATCACGCAGGACTTCACCAACAACGTCGCGGATCTGGAGCGTGCGATTCGCGCCACCACGGCCGGCGGCTCGACGTCGCTGCACAACGCGATCTACATCTCGCTCAAAGAGCTCGCCAAGATCAAAGCGAAATCGCAGGACGACGTGCGCCGCCGCGCCATCGTCGTGTTGTCGGACGGCGAGGACACGTCGAGCCTCGTGACCTACGAAGAGGTGCTCGACCTCGCCAAGCGATCTGAGACGGCGCTCTACACCGTCGGGCTGCAGCCGAAAGACGCGCCTGCATCCAAAGGATTCCGCGAAGCGGAGTTCGTGTTGCGTCAACTGGCGCAGGAAACCGGCGGCCGTGCTTTTTTCATCCAGCGCATCGAGGAACTCAAGGACGTCTACGGCCAGATCTCCGACGAGCTCTCGAGCCAGTACACGCTGGGCTACGCGTCGAAAAACGGGCGCCGCGATGGCGCCTGGCGCCGCATCGTCGTGCAGGTGGCACGAACCGGAGCAGTCGCGCGCACCAAACGCGGCTACTACGCGCCGGCGTCACACTGACGTGCAACTGGCCCTTCTCGCTGTCTACTTCTTCTCGTTTCTCGCATATGCGCTGCACTTCGCGCGCCGCAGGCCTGGGGCCGGGCGCGCGGCAACCGCACTCCTCGTCGCCGGCACGCTGATCCACACCTTTGTAATCGGGATGCAGACGATGGAAGCCGGGCACGTGCCGTTTGCGGGCGCGACTCAGGCGATTTCTACGTTCGTGTGGCTGCTGGCGCTGGCGTACCTCTATACGGAAGTCACCACCGAAGAGCGGGGGCTTGGGATCTTCATCCTTCCGATTGTGGTGATCCTGCAGCTGTTGCCCGCCGTGCAGACACCGGGCGTCGAGCCACGCTCGCCAGTGCTCGAATCGCCGCTGTTCTGGATTCATGTTTCCGCACTGCTCGGCGCGTATGCGAGCTTCGGCCTGGCGGCGGTGATCGGCGTGACCTACCTCCTGCAGTTCAAGGAGATCAAGGCAAAGCACCTCGATTTCTTCTTCACGCGCCTGCCCTCGCTGCAGGTGCTCGATGTGATGAACTCGCGATCGGTCCTGATCGGCTGGTTACTGATGACCGTGGGTCTGGCGGCGGGAGCGTTCTGGGTGGTCGAGGCGCGGGGGTTTGCCGCGACCGATCCGCGCGTGCAGGCGATGTCGCTGGCCGATCCGAAGATCTTCGTCGCGATTATCACGTGGTCGGTGTACACGTTCGGAATGATCGCCCGGCGCGCGATCGGCTGGCGCGGCAGGCGCTCGGCTTATCTCTCAGCGGTGGGATTCGTCATCGTCCTGCTCAATTTCGTTCCGATCAGCTACTTCTTGACGGACAGTCACAATTTCTGATGATGCTGTCATTCAAAGTTCAAAGTTCAAAGTTCAAAGTGACTTCAAAGTGGCAAGTTCGCAAGTGGCAGGCTCCGGCCACTGTCAACTTTTTCACTTTCGACTAACTTTGAACTTTGAACTTTGAACTTGTAACTCTCGAATGCACCTGCTCCTCGTTGGCGCCAGTCACAGAACCGCACCGGTTGAACTTCGCGAGCGATTGGATTTCTGCAGCCGCGGACTGGATCGCGCCATCGCCGCGTTGGCCACGCGTCCCTCAGCACACGAGGCGGTGGTGGTGTCAACGTGCAACCGCGCGGAACTGTATGTCGCGTGCGACGATCCGGCGCCGGCGTTCGAAGATCTGATTACGTTCGTCAGCGAGTTCCATCAGCTTCTGCCCGAACGCATCCGTCCACATCTGTACTCGCACGTCGATCACGATGCCGCACGCCATCTCTTTCGCGTCGCGTCCGGTCTCGATTCGCTGGTGGTCGGCGAACCGCAGATTCTCGGTCAGGTCAAAGATGCGTACAGCGTCGCGGCCGACGCCCATGCCACGGGCGCGCTGCTGAACAAGTTGTTTCACTGGGCATTTGCCGTCGGCAAACGTGTACGGTCGGAGACGGCGCTGGCGGAAGGTGCGGTGTCGGTGAGTTTTGCCGCCGTCAGCCTCGCACGCAAGATTTTCGGCAACCTTCACGGCCGCCGCGTGCTGGTGATCGGTACTGGCGAGATGGGCAAGCTCACAGCCACGCATCTCAAGGCCCAGGGCATCGGCGCGCTGGTGATTACCAGCCGCACGCTGGCGCATGCACAGGAGTTGGCCGATGAAGTTGGCGGGACGGCGGCGCCGTGGGATGCGCTCCTGCAGGCACTTCGCGAGTCGGATATCGTGATCACGGCTACCGGCTCAGCGACGCCCATTCTGACCAAGTCGCAGATTGGGGCGAGCATGCCGGCGAGCCGTACGCGGCCGCTCTTTCTGATCGACATCGCGGTGCCGCGCGACGTCGAGCCCAACGCCGCCGACATCGAGCAGGTGTTCCTGTACAACATCGACGATCTGCAGGCGATCGTGCGCGAGAACCTCGAAAAGCGCGGCGGCGAAGTGGGACGCGCCGAGCAGATCGTGGATGACGAGGTGAAAAAGTTCTCGACGTGGCAGCGCTCGCGGCAAGCGATCCCTACTGTTGTCGCGCTGCGCCAGCGGTTCGAAGCCATTCGCCAGTCGGAGCTCGAGCGGCTCGACTCGAAGCTGTCGGGACTGCCTCCGGAAGTGCGCGTCCGCGTGGACGAGATCACGCGGCTCATCATCGAAAAGCTGCTGCTGAACCCGACGGAGCAGCTGAAAATGCTCGGTGATGCGGAGCTCGTTGGCCAGTACACCGACGCGCTCAGCCGTTTGTTCGCGCTCGGCGACAAAGACAAGGATTTCGAACAGTGACCCCGCTCCGGATCGGCACGCGCGGGAGCCAACTGGCGCTCTGGCAGGCGAACACCGTCGCGCGCCTCATCGCCGAGCACACCGGAACGATTTGCGAGCTCGTGATTATCAGGACATCCGGTGACGAGCATGCCTCGCCGGGCCCGCCGGACCCACCGGTAACTCCTCTCAATGTCAAAGCCACGTTCGTGAAGGAGATCGAGGACGCGCTCCTCGACGGACGCGTCGACGCGGCCGTCCACAGCAGCAAGGATCTCTCGGCCGAGTTGCCCGAGGGATTGACGATCGCGGCGACGCTGCGGCGCGAAGATCCGCGTGATGCGCTGTTGTTGCCGCACGGTGAAACGGTTGTCGATGTCGCTGCTCTGGCAGGGCGTCTTGGCGACGAGCCGCGGATTGGCACGAGCAGCGTCCGGCGTGTGGCGCAACTGAAAGGTATTTTCGTCCGCGGCACCTTCGTACCGATTCGCGGCAACGTGGATACCCGTTTGAGAAAACTCGATGCAGGCGAATGCGACGCCTGCGTTCTGGCTTGTGCGGGACTGAAACGCCTTGGCTTCTCCGCGCGCATCTCGCTGACGCTGCCCGCGGATGTCGTTGTGCCCGCGCCTGGACAAGGCATCGTCTCGATTCAGACCCGCAGCGATCAGCCAGATGTCGTGCAGCTCGTTAGCGCGATCAGTGACCCGGACGCAATGCACGCGCTCATCGCCGAGCGCGCGATCGTCCGTGCGCTGGGCGGAGGATGTCAGATGCCGCTTGGCGCGTACGCGCGCCTCGATGGTGACGATCTCACCGTAACCGCCATCGTCGTCTCGCCCGACGGAAGTCGTGCGATCCGCGAACACGCGAGCGGTCGACCCGAAGATGCCGTCTCGATTGGCAAATCACTTGCGCAGGCGTTGTTGCAGCACGGCGCCGCCGACATCCTCGGCGCGTGAGCGGGGCCACGGAAGCACGGAAACACGGAGACTCGGTTCGGCAGACGCGGCCGAAGGCCGCGCCGCAATCCTATCATCCGCGGATATGCTCCTCAGGAGGTCGCTCGGTGCAATCGTGTCATTCTGGATGCCTCCCTCAGTGCTTCCGTGGTTTCATGCACACAGTAGAATTCGGTCGTGCTGCGGCGAATTGTCTACCTCATCGGGACCGGACCCGGCGCGCCGGATTTGATCACCGCGCGCGGGTTACGCTGCCTCGAAGCGGCCGATGTCGTGATCTACGACCGCATGGTCCATCCGCGGCTGCTCACGCTCGCACCACCGCATGCGGAGAAGATCGACGTCGGCAGCGCCGCGCCCGAGCGTCCGGAACAGGAAGCGATCTGTTATCTGATCGCGGAGAAGGCCACCGAGAACAAGCTGATCGCGCGGCTCAAGTGGGGCGATCCCTTTGTCTTCGATCAGGGCGGTGTCGAGGCGCTGTTTCTGCACGAACAACGGATCCCGTTCGAGGTGATCCCCGGTTTACCGGCGGCGCTGGCGGCGCCTGCGTATGCCGGGATTCCGGTCACGTACCCCGGCGGCGGCGACACGCTCACCTTTGTCCGAGGTCATGAGGATGAAGGGCGCCAGCGCGTGCGTGTGGACTGGGGGGCGCTCGCCAAGCTCGAAGGGACGATCGTGTGCTACGCCGGGCCACGCCAGTTGCCGTTCATGCTCGACGCGCTGTTGGAGCACGGCCGGCCGGGCTCCGAGAGCGCGGCGATCATCGTCAACGGCACGCTGCTGATGCAGCAAACGATCAGCGGCACGCTCCAGGAGCTCGCCGATCGCATTCAGGATCAGCCGCCGCCCGGCCCCGCCACGCTCGTGGTGGGCAGCGTCGTCAGCCTGCGCGAACACTTGCGATGGTTCGACGCAAGGCCGCTGTTCGGCAGGCGCGTGCTCGTGACGCGATCGCGCGATCAGGCGGGTGAGCTGGTGGAGCTGCTGGAAGCACAAGGCGCCGAGGCGGTGGAGGCGCCGCTCATCAACGTCGTTCCGCCGGAGGATTACACCGCGCTCGACGAAGCGTGCGCGCGCGCCGGCCGCTTCGATTGGATTGTGTTCACCAGCGCGAACGGCGCCAACGCGTTCATGGATCGCCTGCTCTTGGGACCGTCTGATGCGCGGTCGCTTGCGCGTACGAAATTGTGCGCGGTCGGACCGGGCACGGCCTCGCGCCTGACGCGGTTCGGGTTGAAGGTGGACCTGGTGCCAGACGATCACCGCGCCGAAGGCGTTGTGGCAGCGCTCAAGAGCACGGGCCCGCTGAGCGGCCGGAAGGTCCTGTTTCCAAAAGCCGACATCGCGCGTGATGTTCTGCCCGAGCAGCTGCGCGCCGCCGGCGCGGATGTCACGGAGGTGGTGGCGTATCGCACGGTCACGGCCGAAAGCGATGCGCATCTCGGCATTTACCGGCAGCTGCTCGACGGCCGCATCGACGTCGTGACGTTCTCGAGCGCGTCGGCAGTACGGGCGTTCATCACCATTCATGGCGCGGAGCAGGCCGTGGATCTGCTCAGCCACACGGTGGTCGCCACGATCGGTCCGGTGACCAATGATGCCGCGCATCGCTACGGTATCAACCCGCAGATCACCGCGTCGCCGTCGACAGTGCCGGCGCTGGTGGATGCGATCGTGGCGCACTTTGCGGAGATCGAAGTGGCCGCAGATGAGCGCAGCTAGCAACGCAGATGAAACGCAGAGATGAAACGCAGATGGAACGCAGATGGACGCAGATAGAAACGCAGATAAGACGCAGATAAGACGCAGATATGAGCACGAGCACTCGCAATAAACTGCAGTTGGCGCGCCGCCTTCGGCGTTTGCGACGTACACCGGCGCTGCGCGCGATGGTGCGCGAGGCGCGCCTGGCGGCGGACCAATTTGTTCTGCCGCTGTTCGTTACCGAAGGGAGCGGCGCGCGTCGCGAAGTCAGCTCGATGCCTGGCGTTCATCAGATGTCGGTGGACGAGGCGGCTCGCGAATCCAGAGAAGCGTGGAGTGACGGCGTTCCCGCAGTGCTTCTGTTCGGCCTGCCGCCGAGCAAAGACGAGCGTGGCACGGGCGCCTACGATCCGAAGGGGCCGGTGCAGGAGGCCGTGCGCGCCATCCGCCGCGATTCGCCAGACACTGTCGTCATCACGGACGTTTGTCTGTGCGAATACACGTCGCATGGCCATTGCGGTGTGATTGTGGACGGCGATATCGGCAACGACGAGACCGTCCAATTGCTCGTCCGCGCGGCGCTGTCGCATGCTGTGGCCGGTGCGCACATCGTGGCGCCCTCGGACATGATGGACGGCCGCGTCGGCGCCATTCGCGCGGCGCTCGACGAGCGCGGGTTCGATCACGTCGCGATCATGTCGTATGCGGCGAAGTACTGCTCCGGCTTCTATGGCCCGTTTCGAGAAGCGGCGGACTCGACTCCGCAATTTGGCGACCGCCGCAGCCACCAGATGGATCCGGCCAACGCGGGCGAAGCGCTTCGCGAGGTCGAACTCGATATCGAAGAAGGCGCAGATATCGTGATGGTCAAGCCGGCCGGCCCCTATCTCGACATCCTGTGGCGCGTGAAGGAGCGATTCGGCTACCCCACCGCCGCGTATCAGGTGAGCGGCGAGTATTCGATGATCAAAGCGGCGGCGAAACTTGGCTGGATCGACGAAGAGCGCGCGATGATGGAATCGCTCACCGCGATTCGCCGCGCAGGAGCGGACATGATCATCACCTACTTCGCGCGCGCCGCGGCAGGCGTCTTGAGGAACGCACGATGAAGCGCATACTCCTGGTAGTACTGTTCTTCACCGGCGCCGTTGCGGCGCAGAATGCTCCCGTCGATCTGCTCGTCACCAACGCGCGCATCGTCGATGGCACCGGCAGCGCCGGGCGCACCGGCAACATCGCGATCGCCGGGGGACGCATCACGAGCGTTGGCACGGCCTCGCCGGCCGCAACTCGAACGATCGACGCCAGCGGACGCGTCGTCGCGCCCGGCTTCATCGACATGCACTCGCATTCCGACATTCCGCTCGTGACCGACGGCAACGCGCAGAGCAAGATTCGGCAGGGCGTCACCACCGAGGTCATTGGCGAGTCGGACTCGGTGGCGCCGAGCACGGCCTATCCCGACTTCAACGCCTATTTCTCGACGCTTGCAAAGAACGGCATTTCGGTCAATCTGCTCTCCTACATCGGGCTCGGCCGCGTCCGCGAACAGGTGATTGGCAACGACAACCGGCCGCCAACGCAGGCCGAGCTGCAGAAGATGCAGGCGATCGTGCGCGAGGCGATGAAGCAGGGCGCGTTCGGCGTTTCGACCGGCCTCATTTACCCGCCCAATGCCTACGCGGACATCGAGGAGCTCGCGTCGCTTTCGCGCGTCGCCGCACAGTCCGGCGGATTGTATGCGTCGCATCTGCGCTACGACGGCCTCAAATTCAAGGACGGACTCGACGAGATCATCGGCATCGCCGAGCGGGCGAAGCTCCCCGGCCACATCTTTCACCTCAAGATCACCGGCGCCCGCAACTTCGGCCGCATGAAGGACGTCATTGCTCAGGTCGAAAACGCGCGCCAGCGCGGCGTGCGGATCACCGCGGACCAGTATCCCTATATCGCCAGCAGCACGGGACTGACCGCCACGATTCCTGACTGGGCCGAGGAGGGCGGCTCCGCGCGGCTCGTTGAGCGACTGAAGGATCCGGCAACACGTGCACGTATTCGCGGCGAGATGGAAGATCCGAATCCGACGTGGGAGAACCGCTATCAGTCGGCCGGCACGTGGCAGAACGTGCAGCTTGCGTCGATCGGAAGAACGCGCGGCGTCGGAGACGCAAATCAAAGCCCGAACCGCAAGTACGAGGGCATGCGAGTAGCGGAAGCCGCGAAAGCTGCGGGCAAGGATCCGTTCGACTTCGCATTCGATCTGCTCGTTTCGGAGCGCGGCAGCGTCGGCTGCGTGTACTTCATCATGTCCGAAGACGATCTCAAGCTCGCTCTGCAACAGCCGTGGGTGGCGATCGGCTCCGATGGTTCCGCGCTCGCGACCGAAGGGCCGCTGCGATCCGGAGTGCCCCATCCGCGCAACTTCGGAACATTCCCGCGCGTGCTCGGACGCTACGTGCGCGAGCAGAAAGTCATGCCGCTCGAGGAGGCGATTCGCAAGATGACGTCGCTTCCGGCGAGCATTCTTGGCTTGACTGATCGCGGCACGCTCGAGGCGGGAAAGGCCGCCGACCTCGTGATCTTCGATCCTGCTACCGTGATCGATCGCGCCACATTCGAGAATCCGTTCCAGTATTCCGAAGGGATCGCAACGGTCGTGGTCAACGGCCAGGTCGTGCTCGACGAAGGCCACCACACCGGCGCGCGACCCGGCAAAGTCCTCCGGAAGAACGCAACAAACTAACGTCGAGCACAATCGCCGAACCGCCGTACGGAACCCGCGCAATGAACACCCGCGACGAACCCCTGTCGAACGTGCGTGAGGAACACCTGTGACGAACCCCTGTTCGAACGTGCGTGAGGAACACTCGTGACGAACCCCTGTTCGAACGTGCGTGAGGAACACCTGTGACGAACCCCATGTTCGAACGTCCGTGAGGAACACTCGTGACGAACCCCTGTTCGAACGTGCGCGAGGAACACCCGTGATGAACCCCTGTTCGAAACGTGCGGGAGGAACACACCCGTGACGAACCCCTGTTCGAACGTCCGTGAGGAACACTCGTGACGAACCCCTGTTCGAACCTCCGTGAGGAACCCACGTAAGGAACCACCGTGAGGAACCCCTGTCACTTCACCGTGAGGAACCGCTGTAAGGAACCGCTGTGAGGAACCCCCGTAAATCAGCGAGGCTGTTTGGCCGCGCCGTGGGCGTTCTTCCCGGCGGCGTGAGCAGTCCAGTGCGGGCATTCAAAGCCGTTGGCGGCACACCCCGCTTCATCGCCAGAGCGTCCGGTTCGCGCATCACTGACGTCGACGGCAACAGTTACATCGACTACGTCATGTCATGGGGGCCGATGATCCACGGCCACGCGCCGTCGGGTCTCACGCGGGCATTGGCCCGTCAAACGCGGCTCGGCAGCAGCTTCGGCGCGCCGAGCCCGCTCGAAGTCGAGTTGGCCGAGCTCGTGCGCGAGCTGATGCCCTCGATCGAGCGTGTGCGCTTCGTCAACTCGGGAACCGAGGCGACGATGAGCGCGGCGCGAGTGGCGAGGGCGTTTACCAGGCGCGACAAGATCATCAAGTTCGAGGGCTGTTACCACGGGCACGCCGACGGTTTTCTCGTCCAGGCCGGTTCCGGCGCGCTGACGTTTGGCTCGCCCACGAGTCCGGGCGTCCCCGCCGGCGCAGTTGCCCCAACGCTGCTGGCCACGTTCAATGATTTGCCATCGATCGAGAGGCTGACAGCCGCAAATCCGGGGGAGATTGCGGCGGTGATCATCGAGCCGGTCGCGGGCAACATGGGTGTGGTCCTGCCCGAGCCCGGTTTTTTGCAGGGCTTGCGGGCGCTCTGCGATCGCGAAGCGATGTTGTTGATCTTTGACGAAGTGATGACCGGCTTCCGGCTCGCCGCGGGCGGGGCGCAGCAGCTTTATGGGGTCAAGCCGGACCTGACGTGCCTTGGCAAAATCATCGGCGGCGGGCTGCCGGTCGCGGCGTATGGCGGACGTGGTGACGTCATGGACATGGTGTCGCCTGCCGGTCCCGTCTATCAGGCGGGCACGCTCTCAGGAAATCCGCTGGCGATGGCCGCTGGCATCTGGTCGCTCAAGCATCTGTCGCGCGCACTTTATCGCCGGCTCAGCGCCATGGG
>JBKPAJ010000165.1:0-50065 GCA_046726375.1 Acidobacteriota bacterium | reverse complement strand
GTGAAGCGGTCTTCACCATCCTCGAGCACGAAGCCATGCACCAGGAGACGCTGCTCTACATCTGGCATCGTCTGCCGCTCGACCAGAAGCGCCGGCCCACGGGTTATGCGCCGCGCGTGAATGGCACGCCGCCAGAGCAGCAATGGATCGAGCTGCCGGCCGGTCGCGCGACCCTCGGACGCAATCGCGACGACCTCGTGTTCGGGTGGGACAACGAGCGTCCTGCGAAAGTGGCGGACGTGCCCGCGTTTGCCATCGAGCGCCACGACGTGACCAACGCTGCATTTCTCGAGTTCGTCGAGGCGGGCGGATATGACCAGGCGCGATGGTGGCGATCAGACGACTGGGAGTGGGTGCAGAGCCAACGTGTGCGTCATCCACTCTTCTGGGAGCAGCACGATGGCAAGTGGTTTTGGCGGGGGATGTTCGATCTGCTGCCGCTGCCACTTGCATGGCCGGTCTATGTCAGCCATGCCGAGGCTTCGGCGTACGCGGCGTGGCGCGAGTGTCGGCTTCCACGCGAAGACGAGTTTCAGCGTGCCGCTTACGGCACGCCGACGAATGTGGAACGACAGCATCCGTGGGGCGACACGCCGCCGCAGCCGCAGCACGGCGCGATGGATTTTTCGTCGTGGGATCCGGTAGGCGCGGGCAGTCACCCGGCTGGACAGAGTGCATGGGGCATCGACGATCTCGTCGGCAACGGGTGGGAGTGGACGAGCACCACGTTCGCGCCGTTTGACGGCTTTGTCGCGATGCCGTCGTATCCGGAATATTCCGCAGATTTCTTCGACGGAGAACACTTCGTGATGAAGGGGGCGTCGCCGGTGACCGCGAGAGAGTTGCTGCGGCCGACGTTCCGCAACTGGTTCCGGGCGCGCTATCCGTACGTGTATGCGACATTCCGCTGCGCCCGCGATGCGTCGGTGGGTGCGCGATGACGATTCTGTCTGAGAGCGTCTCAGTGCAGCTCGCTGCGGGCACATCAAGCGCAACGTTTGCGGAGGAAGTGCGCTTTTATCTCACGCAGTCACCGCGTCAGTTGCCCTCACGTTATCTCTACGACGCCCTCGGTCGGCGCTCTTCGATGCCATCTGCGAGCTGCCGTGGTATCCCGTCACACGCTCCGAGACGCGCTTGTTGCAGTCGCACGCGAGCGAGATTCTCGAGGCGCACTTTGCGCCGAGCTGACGTTCGACTGGAATCAGGATTCTTGAATGAGCGCTATGCGTCCACTCTAAGCGCATCCGTCGCTTGCAGACGTAAGCTCCGGCGCGCAGGACCGAGGGCGGCAACAGTCCCGACGAAGAGCACGATCGCGGCGACCGCAAGCACGTGGAAACAGCCAGCTGACCCACCGGGACACGCGCCCATGGACAGTCGGCCGGATTCATGGGAGCATCAGCCGTCCGGATCACCTTCAACACGGAGTGGCAGCCATGACCGCTCATCCCCGACGACTTCTCGGCGCGCTCGCCTGCGTGTCCGGCATCCTGGTCGTGACACTCGTCCCGCTCGCCGCGCAGACGCCGGCGAGCAAGGGAAAGGCATGGGTGGTGCCGCGCACGCCGGACGGCAAGCCGGACCTGCAAGGAAACTGGAGCAACGAGACGCAGACGCCCCTCGAGCGCATGGGCACGCAATCGGCGACGCTCACTGACGCCGAAGCCGCCGCCATCGAGGAACGCGCGCGCTTTGTCACCGAGTTCCGGGATAAGGCAAGCGACCCGAATCGCGGCACGCCAGTAGCCGGTGGCGACGAGAAGGCGCTTACCGCGCCGGGCGAACCATCGTTCATCGAGCGCATCGCCGAAGCGGCCGGCGGCAAGGTCGGTGGCTACAACGGCTTCTGGCTCGATCCCGGGAACAGCGTGATCCGAATTGACGGCGTCGCGAGAAGCTCGATCATCATCGACCCAAAGGACGGACGCTTCCCACCGCTGACCGACGCAGCGAAGCAGCGGTTAAGCGAACGCGCCGCGCTCGCCAAGAAGTACGGCGAGTTCGATCACCCCGAGATGCGGCCGCTCGCCGATCGGTGTTTGTTGTCCTTCGGTTCGAACGCAGGCCCGCCGATGCTACCGAACTACTTCTACAACAACAACTACACCATCGTGCAGACGAAGGATCACGTGATGATCCTCACCGAGATGGTGCACGACGTCCGCATCATTCGACTTGGTGCAACCCAACACCTGACCAAGCACGTGCAGCCGTGGTTCGGCGATTCGATTGGTCACTGGGAGGGTGACACGTTGGTCGTTGAGACAACCAACATCAACCCTGTGCAGCTGGCACAGACGAGCATTCTGTGGCCGTACCGCGGCGCGTCCGAGGATCTGAAGGTGACGGAGCGCTTCACGCGCACCGGCCCCGACACCATTGTTTATCGCTTCACGATGGAGGACCCGTCAACCTTCACTGCACCGATTACTGGCGAGCTGCCATTCAACCGCATCGACGAGCAGATCTACGAATACGGCTGTCACGAAGGCAACTACGCCCTCTCGAACATCCTCTCGGGTGAACGCGTGAAGGAAAAGCAGGTGGTCCCCAACAAGCAGCAATAGCGGACTGAGGCGGAGACGATGGGCAAATTCGCGGCACGCTGTGCTTCGCTCTGCGCACGCCTCGCCCCCGCACACCGTTCGAACGTCTCGCTTCATCCATGAACCGGCTCGTGCTGCTCGGCGTGCTTGCTGCGGCGTCTTCGCCAGTTCGTGCCCAGCCACGGCAACCTACGCAGGAAGTCGGAATCAGCGGTTACGTCCTTGCCCCAGACGGAACGCCAGTATCTGGCGGAACCGCCGCGATTCAGTGGGCCGGGCTGCGAGACACGACAAACATCGAGCGCTCTGGACGCTTTCGTCTCGTCGCGAACGCACTTGGTGTCCACGAAATCCGTGTCAGCGTGCCGGGGCTTGCCACATACCGCGTCAGAATCAGCGTGCCACCCTCGAGAACTCTGCGGCTGCCCGTGATCCGCCTCTCGCCCGCGACTTATTTCCGCGTGCGGTTCGTCTCGAGTGCCGGCGAACCCATCACGTCGCCGCGCCTCCTTCGTCAGTCGTTCGACGTGAGCGGCAACGTCATCTCGGAGCCGCTCAACGCTCGTGTGGCCGATCAGATCGATGGCGACGGCACTGTGACGATCGGGCCCCTACCGCGTGGCGTCACCACTTTGGCGCTGGACACACCACCGTTTGCACACACTCGTCTTCCAGATTTGCCGGTTACGGGTAAGGAGACGCTCCTGGACGGCGGAACGATCGTGGTGCCGTCCGGCGCGGTTCTTCACATCGACGTCGTCGACGCGGCCGGCGCTCCGGTCCCCGGACACGACGTCCTTCTTGAAGACGCGCTTCCGCTTTCCCCACTCACGTTTCGCCCCGTACGCACCAATGCCCAGGGACGCGCAACCTTCGATCGCCTGGCCCAAGGGCATTACCGCGTGCGGACGAAGGCGATCGGGCAATGCGCCAATCGGCCGCTCGGGGTGGCGCGCCTGGTTTCCGTGTCCGGAAACGGCAACCTGCAAACGCGCATCGTCGTTGGCGGAAGTGCAACCTTCCGACTTACATCGTTGCTCGGCCCCTTCGACTCGCTCTCGCTCGCTCAGGGCAGGCCGCTGCGGGCGGTCGAGGTGTCCGCCTCCTCCGATTCCGGTGCGCCGGCCGTGCCTGCATGGGTGCGCCCACGATCGGGCGTGTGGCCATTGGGTGCACGGCCGCTGCAACTATCAACGTTTGAATCGTCCTGCAGCGGCGTAACTGACGAGAACGGTCGCGTCACGTTGACGACGTTCCCGCCGGGCGCCGCTCAGGTCGGTGTCCGTCTTCTGAACTCCACTTGGGCACATCGCGTCACGGTGCCTAGTGACGGTCGCGAGGTTCCAATAGAAATCCCGGAGGGATTTTTCCCCTTGCGCGTGACAAGTGCCGTCACTGGGGCACCGGTTTCGGACGCGACGATCACCTGGACTGCAGGCGGTGCTCGCGTCGAAGCCCGGGTATCGGGAAGCGGAGAAGCGCTGCTCGAGGGCGTGGGGGCCGCGCCAGGGACCCTGACGATTCAAGCACCGGGATATCAACCTGGCGAGGCGAAACTTTCGCAACCACCGGCGGTCCTCAAGGAGTTCGCGCTCGTGCCCGCGCCTGCCGCGCACATGCAGGCACGTATCGTCGCCGACTCGGGCGAGCCGATCGCGAATGCGGTCGTGGAGGTCAGTTCCGAAAACGCGTTCGAAGCGAACGTCGTCGCGACGACGGACGCGAAAGGGCTGGTGACGTTCTCCAATCTCCCGCCTGGAACACTGCGGATTGTGGCGGGTGCGGAAGGATTTGTGACGAGAGAGACGCTCATCTCGGCAGACGCGCGCGGCGGAGTCGTTGTGTCGCTCTCTCGCGGCTACCGAGTAAACGCAAACGTGGAACTGACGTCAACGGCAAACGGTCTGTACTCGATCCGCGTCCTGGATGGCGTTGGCGCGACGATGGACCGGTTTCTGGATTTCGCCTCGGATCGAACGGTCGCGTCGCCTGGCCGGGTATCGCTCGGCCCACTGGCTCCAGGAGTCTACGTCATCGAGCTCAACGGATCGGGCGACCCCTTCGAGCGGCGCGTGCGCATCGTCGACCGTAACGTCGACGTGACTTTCCGCTACCCGTAGAAACGAGGCTTGCCAGTCTCCTTGTGGGACCATGAAGACGCCATACCGCATGCCATAAGCGGTGAGCTTGCGCGTTATCGCTCTTCCACCGCACTATAGTGATCGAAGCACCATGCGTTTGAGCTGTGCCGTAATCGTGCTGATTGGATTGCCCGTTATGGCCGTGGCACAAACGAGGAATCCTCAGCCGCAGGCGGGGGCGTCACTTCCTCCGATTGGACTGCCGTTGCCACCAATTGGACTGCCTCTCCCGACAATCGGCCTCCCTCAGACGGGCGATGCGCAACCGCGCGAACGCTCTCCATCTTCGCGGCGTCAGCGATCACGTGGCCGAGGTTTAGGCAACAACCTGGTGTTTCTGGTGCCGACGTACGGTTGGGGTGCGCTCGCGCCGGGCGAGATCGCCCCGGAACCTTACGCGGTTCCCGAAGCGCCCGCGGCTGCCGGCGAACAGCAGCCGGAAGTCGGCGCTTTGCGACTCGAAATCGATCCTCCGCACGTGCAGCTCTTTGTCAACGGTGAATACATCGGCACGCCCGAGGATTTCAACCGGGAGCTGGAGCTCACCGCCGGTTCGCACACCTTCGAGATCAGGGCAGCTGGATACGAAACTTTGGTGGTGAGCGTCAAGATCGCTCCTGGACGATTGATCACGTATCGCGGGGAGTTGAAGCGCACACAGCGAGAACCCGCACCTCGAGAACCGCGGGAGCCATCGCGCGAGCGACCTGAAACGACCAGGAGCCAGCCGCCGGCGACAGCGCCAAGCACGTTCTATTACATTCCGGGGTGCTACATCGGTAATCTGCCGCCTGAGAAGGTGGCGTTGCCCGCCAATTGCGACTTGAGTCGCCTAATCACGCGCCGGTATTGACCGGGCGCGACGCACTCGCGCATTGATCCACGCCGCCGACTCCTGCAGGGCACGGGGTTTCCGATTCGATTAGCAAAGCATAGCGCGGAGAAAAGCTGAAGTCACTCCTGGTTGCTTCGGACAACAGCCAGCCCCTGCTGCGCGTCCATGGGAGGAAGTTGCCACCACCTGCGAGTTCAGACAATCAACAGGACTTCTTCAGACATTGTCCATGGCACTGAATGGTGCGATACCCGCAAGATACCGCGCGCCGTTGCCCGCGAAACGACATCGTGCTGCAGTCCGTATGACGTCGACGAATGTTCGAGCACGTCGGGACCTTTAATTGTGGGCGGCGCGCAGTCATGCGGCCGCCCGCAGCCCCGCAATCGATCGCGCGCCGCGACACACGTGGAGTGCGCGCGCGATATCCTGTCGCCGTCCATGGTTGTCGACCATGGATCCCGGTCTGAAGAAGCCCTGTAGAGTGTCTGACCTCGCAAGTGGCGGACACCCGGCGTGTTATGGCATGCTGCGACGCGCAGTCATGCTGGCGCGTGGTTCACACGAGACCTACCGGTTCCTCGACTTCGAACTGGATGTGTGTGCGTGCCTGGGAGCCCTGCCCTTTGCCGTCACAGGCCGTGGCTATCTCCCGCCACGCGTGCTCGCGGCATCGCCCGACGGACGATCAGTGGTGGTGAGTCATATGGATCAGTGGGACCGCGACATCATCGTGGCCGACAACTTCCGCTAGCTGCTGTCGGAGGAGAACCTGATGGCCCGGCGTGCATCCGCACGAAACGATCCGGCGCGAGCCGCCCGCGCGGGCGCGACGAGAGTTCTGCTGGTTCTCAGGCACGCGAAATCGAGCTGGGACGACAGCTCGCTCGCCGACCGCGAACGGCCGCTCAACAAACGCGGTGAACGCGATGCCCCGCGCGTGGGCGATCTTCTCCGCGAAGAGCGACTGGTTCCCGACCTGATCGTCAGCTCCGACGCGGTGCGAGCGGCGATGACGGCGGAGGCGGCAGGCGAGGCGGCTGGCTACGCGGGTGAGATCGTGTTCGATCCGCTGCTCTACGCCGCAGACCCCGAAGACATCATCGCCGTGCTGCGCACCGTGAGCGCAACCGTTCGAACCGTGATGATCGTGGGACACAATCCGGGTCTGGAGGAGCTCGTCGCGCAGCTGACCCGCGAGCCACACGATTTGCCGACCGCGGCACTCGCCGAGATTCACCTGCCGATCGAACGCTGGCGCGAGCTCGACGCGGAGACGCGAGGATCGTTGCGCCGCCTCTGGCGGCCGAAAGACCTGCCGTAACGGCGGGGTTATTCAGTCCGCAGCGCGTTCATCGGCGCAATCGACGCCGCGCGTGCGGCCGGGACGAGCGACGCGATGAACGCCGCCAACGCGAGGGCCGCCGCAGCAACGGCCAGCGCCGCAGGATCCCAGAACGACACGCCATACAGCTGTGCCGACAGCAGGTAGCCGGCGCCGACGGCGAGCGGAAGCCCGAGCGCGAGGCCGGCGATGACACGGCGGAACGCTCCGTTGAGGACAATCCCGATCACCTTACGGCGATCGGCGCCCAGCGCCATACGCAGGCCGATTTCATTCGTGCGCCGCGCCACTGAATACGCGGTGACGCCGTACAGCCCGATCGCCGCGAGCGCCAGCGCGACGATGCCGAAGAGTCCCGCCAGGCTTGCCACGGCGCGCTGCTGATCGAAGGACCGCTCGACCTGCTGGCGCAGCGCGCGGACCGTTTGCACGGTGAGGTTCGGATCGGCCTCCGCGAGGACGCGTTTGACCTGCGGTTCGAGCGCGCCCGGCGGCGTGCCGGTGACGAGCAATAGCCCGCGGGCGAAATGCGACTGGAACTCGAGACGCTTCATCAGCGCGTCCTTGTAGTCCACGGTTTGCGCAAGCGGCACGTAGAACATCGGCCGCGCGGGCCGGTTGAGCGCAAAGCCCGCGAACTTCGCGTCGCGCACGATGCCGACAATGCGATAGGTACCGGCGTACTCCGGCAGGTCGAGCCCGAAACGTCGATCGATCGGATCTTCCTCGGCCTTGAAGAAGCGCCGCACGAACGCTTCGTTCACGACCGCGACGTGCTCGGATGTCTCGTTGTCGGCGGGGGAGAAGTAGCGTCCGCGCACGAGCTTGACGCCCAGATCCTGAAGGTAGTTCGCGCTCACGCGATCCCACGACGCACCGGCCTGTTCTCCCGGTGCTGGCAGCGGCTTGCCGGCGATGAGCACGAGCTCGCCCCAGTTGTCGGTGAGCGGGTTGTACAGCGCGAGACCCGCGCCCTGAACGCCGGGCATGCGCTTGAGGCGCTCCTCGACGTCGCGATACAGCGCCGCGAGCTTCTCCGCCGTGTAAGTCGCGGGAGGGCGATTCAAGGCCACGAGCACGCGCCGATCGATCTCGAAGCCGAAGTCCTGTCCTTCGAGGTTGCCGAGGCTGCGCGCCAGCATCGTCGATCCGGCGACGAGCACGACCGAGAGCGTCGCCTGCACGACCAGGAGCGCCTTGCGCGCGAACGACGAGTGATCGCCCGTGGTGCGGCCGGCGCCGCGCAAGGCGTCGACCGGATCGGTGCGCGTCGCGAACCACGCGGGCGCGGCGCCGAACACGATGCCGGTAACGATGGCCAGGGCGGACGCGAACGCGAGGATCATCGGCGAGGGACGTGTGGCGATCGGCAGGATGGTCGCGCCCGCGAATGCCAGCGAGAGCAGCAGCCGCGCAGCGCCAGCAGCGACCACCAGGCCGGCGATCGCCCCCGCGATCGCCAGCAGCACGCTCTCGGCGAGCGCCTCGGTCACGATCTGCCGTCGCGATGCGCCCATCGCCAGCCGGATCGCCGTCTGGCCGCGCCGCGCGGCGGCGCGCGCGAGCAGCAGATTGGCGACGTTCGCGCACGCGATGAGGAGCACGAGCGCACAGACGCCGAGCAGAATCTGCAGGCTCCGCCCGTACTGCTCTTTCATGATGCCCACGCCGGCGCCCGCGGGGACGACGGTGATGACCTGCTTGGGCAGGGATTGGATCACGTCAGGCATCCAGTTGGCCGGGTATCCGGAGTCGTGCTGCATCCACTGATGCAGCACACCAGTGAGGCGCGCGCTCATGCCGTCGACCGTCGCGCCCGGCCGCAGCCGTCCGATCACGCGCAGCCAGGCCGAGACCGGTTGCCGGAGGATCGAGGTGTCACCGTTGATCAGTGGCTCGTGCTGCAGCGGTATCCAGAGATCGGGCGGATCGGCGCGCAGTGTTTCGCCGAAAAATCCCGGCGGCGAGACGCCGACTACCGTGAACGCATGCCCTTCGACGTAGAAAGTGGCGCCGACGACCGAGGGATCGCCTCCGTAGGTGCCTTGCCACGCGTGATAGCTGAGGACGATCGCGGGCGATGCCGCCGCGGTGTCGTCGGCCACCGTGAGGAGGCGGCCGGTGAAGGCGTTGACGCCGAGCGTCGAGAAGTAGTTGCCCGTGACGTATTCGGATCGAAGCGGTCGCGCCGCGCTGTCGACGTTTTCCCGCCGCACGCTCATGCGCCCCTGGCCGGCCTGGAACGCCGTGACTTCCTCGAATTCCGGCGCCTCCGCCTTCAGCCGCTCGACCAGCGGAAACGAGAACATGCCCCAGCGATCCTGCGGGCCGCCCTGCACGCAGCAGGTGTCGCTGTCGCCGATGCGGTAGAGCCGCGACGGATCGCTCACCGGCAGCGAGCGCAGCATGACGGCATGGATGAGCGTGAAGATGGCCGTGGTGCCGCCGATTCCAAGGGCGAGCGTGAGGACAGCGGTAGCCGTAAACACGCGCGCCGCCCAGAACTGCCGCAGCGTGTAGCGCAAGTCGCGGACGAAAGTTCCCATCGGTAGGCTTAGACGGGACCGAGGCGCGATGGGTTGCGGGGATGCGCGAGGAATTCCGGGCTCGGATCGCGCTCAGTCTTCCTTCCACGGATTGTTGGCGAACACGGCCAACTCAGGCCACAGCGCCCGGCGCGGCATGCCGAGCGCGGCCATGATCGTTCCGGCGATGTCTACCGCGTACAGCTTGTTCGGGTTGTTGCGTCCGCCCCTGCCGCCGAAGTTGGTCTGCACTTCCGACGGGCACACGCAAATCACGCGGATGCCGTGCGGCCGCAACTCCGCCTGCCAGCACTGGCTGATGCCGCGCACCGCCCACTTGCTCGCGGCGTAAGCTGTCGCGGTTGCGGCGCCCTTCATGCCGGAGGTTGACGCAATATTCACGATATCGCCCGAGCCCCGGGCCTTCATCTGCGGCACCACACGATTCGTCACATCCACCAGCCCGAAGACGTTCGTGTCGAACATTGTCTTCATCTGATCGACGTCGAGGGCGCCGATTTCGGCACGATACGCGTACGCGGCGTTGTTGACGAGGACGTCCACACCGCCCATGCGCTCCATACACATTTCAATTGTCCTGGCGTTGTCGTCGCTCACCGAGACGTCGGCTTGTAGCCCGTGCGCCCCGGTCTTGTTTGCGATCGAGTCGATGAGTTGCGGGTTGCGCCCGGTGAACACGACCTGGTGACCGTCCTTCGACGCGAGTTCGACAACGGCGGCACCAATGCCCTGACTACCACCGGTTACGAGGAAACGAGCTGGTGTCATGGTTACACTCGCATCAGCGGCTTTGGCCGCCCAAGGAATTCAAGGCCGCCTCGAACGTACTCCACGGCACCGGCTTACCATGCACCGGCGCGACTTGGTCGACCGCCAGTTTCATCCGCGCCACCTGATTGGCGAGGCTCCGCATAGCCGGCAGCTGCGCCGGCCTGGGCGCTTCGTGCGTGTCGAACAGATCCGCTTGAAACACGATGCGCTCGGCCGGCAGGTATGCCATCAACATCCCCTCGACGTGCTGCAGCGGCTGAACGTAGTAGATGCGCAGAATACGGTTGTTGTCGGTGATGACGTAATTCTCCTGCACGGCCTCGTAGTTGTAGCCCTCGGCCACTTCCGTTGGCGGCCAGCGCGACACGATATCCGGAGAGACAGTCCGCGGCTCGTAACTCAACACGTCTCGATTCAGGAAGGCGATGTTCTTCATGTGGGCGACGATCGTCGCGCCGATGTGAAGATAGGTCCGCAGCCCGCCAATATGATCGAAGTGCGGGTGAGAGCTGACCAGCCACCGAATGGGCTTGTTCGGTGCCAGCTTGGTCACTGCGTCGATCACGGCGAGGCTCCGTTCTTCGTTGCCTGGTGCCTCGAACACGGCAACGAAGTCGCGAAATTCCACCAGGTAGCTGTTGGCGGGCGCACCGCCCATGACGTACACGCCGTCGGCGATCTTGTCGACAGACACGCTCGTCCCGAACGTCGCTTGCGCCACTGACGGCGGTACCGAAACGGCATCGCCGCACACGTTCGGCTGAACGTTCGGGAACTTGCCACCGTAGCCGTTGTGTCCTGTGCTCTGGCGATAAAACTGCCAGTTGTCATCCCAGCCGTGATGTGAGTGCCACGCAATCGGCCACTTGATGTTGCCGAACGTCATCTGGTTGGTCGACTCATGCTCGATGTTGAAGTCGCCGAGCGCCGGCTCGCTGACCGCTGTTTTGATTCGTGTGATTTGGTTCTGCGAATTGATGGTGGCGTCGACGCGGTACTTCCCGAACATCGTGATGGCGACGACGTGCACCTTTTCCGGGCTGACCACGTTCCCGTCGCGGCCCTTCTCGATCTGTTCCCACCGCCACAGCGCGACAGGGTTCGCGCCCGGCAGACGCGCCGCCTTGAGAAAGCCCGGAGGGTTCAACCAGAGATCCAACTGGTAGAGTTCCGCTAGTTCTGGAGGCACGGCGACCGGTTCGCCATCGCCGTCGATGTGCCACGCCGAACGGCCATTGACAATGTGTGTTTGACGCGTCGCCTTCTGCGTCGGCGTACCGCCTTGCCATCCGAGCCCGTACTTCCACGACGCGGGATTCAATCCTGGCTTGCGATCGAAGGTCTCCTTGCTCGTGCCTGTTTCCCAGTTGATGCTGCGCGTGTAATTGGTGAGCGCGTCGATGCGCGGCCAGTCGACGTTGACAGCGTTCTCGAAGGTCTGTCCGACCGCGCCCGAGTAGCCGGTGCCGCTGTACGTGATGCACCTCAAGTTGGCTTCGCCAATCTCTTGGGCGGCGGCAGCGAGCACGGGCGCTGGATCCACATAACCGGGCGGGAACTGCTGGGCGGGCACGTTCGAGCCCAGCAACAGGAGCAAGGCCGCGACGCTCGACCGCTTGATGGCCATTCGTCCCTCCGGGCGGCAGTGTATCTCAGGCATGCAGGCGCGAAAATGCGCATTGTTTACGCCGTTCGGTATAGGAATGGTGATCCAGCAGCGATCGAGTACAATCGATGAGCTGCCCGCCGTAGTCGCGCTCCGATGAGAACCGAACTGAAGATTTTCGTCCTGTTTGTTGCCGCAGCCGCAGTCACACGCCCAACCTTTGCGCGTGAGGGCACGACGATCGGCGGAAGTGCCCCCGCGTTTTCGTTGCTCTCTCCAACGAAATGCGAAGAAGCCAACGACGTTCGTCAGTGCCGAACCGCCCAGCCCAAGGACTGGTCGACTGAGGATCGCCGCGTTGTCCAGGAGGCCATGCGCCGGCTCAAAGATCACGAACTGGTTCGCGGCGTGCTCGTTGGCGCGCAGGAAAACGGCTACCGCGGTCTGCGGCGCTACTCGACCGACACGCAGGAGGATCCAACCCACGGGCCGGTGGCCAAATTCAACCCCGGGTTCGTCCTTTACACGTCCAAGGTGATCGGCCTGACGGATGCGTTTTTTCAGACCGAAGACGTGAGAGATCCGATTTCGGATTACCGCTTCGGCGATTTCGTCCTGATCCATGAACTCATCCATGCATTCGACGACCGCAAGAAGTCATCGGACCGTGCATTCACAACAATGACTGGGTGGGTGTTCAGGAACGATCGTTGGGAGTACGTCAACCGCGTCGGCCTGTCAGATTACCTCGGTGTCTACGCCGACACGTTGACGTTGTATGCCAGTGGCCGTTACGCCGAAGCCTGGGCGCGAGACCGATCGTTTGCCACGTCGCTGAGATTTCCTCTGCCAACGATTCAGTCGCTGGTCCGTCCCGATGAATCGTTTGCGGGTATCCTCGCGCACCTCATTGTTGACAGCCGGGCGGCGACGTACTTGAAACCAGAGCTCGTCGAGTGGTTCGAGAGCAACGTGTTTCCTACGCTTAGAGAGAACGCGAAGCGCTTCAACGCGGCTGACTTCGATCTGTTCTGATTCCCGCGCGCAGCAGCGCGTCCACTTCGTAAACGATCCCGTCTTTGATCGTGAATCGCGTCTTGCGAGTGTCCGTGATGTTCACCAGCGGATTGCCGTCCACGATCACCAAGTCTGCAAGTTTACCCACCTCGATCGTGCCGAGATCCGCCCCGAGGCCCATCGCCTCGGCGGGAACGGCAGTGGCCGTGCGGATCGCCTCGGCGGGTGACAGCCCACCGCGCACGTAGTGTTCCAGCTCCGTAAGGAGTGCAATGCCGTAAGGGTTGATCGGCGAATCGGTGCCGGCAATCACACGGCCGCCACCCTTGACGACTGCCGCGACCAGCTTCTCCTGCGGTGAGACCAGAGCCTCGCGTTCGGCGAGATCGTGCGCATCGGTTCCGCGCTTTCTGAGTGCGCGGCCGGCATCGAGAGCGGACGAAGGAAACAGGCGCTGCAGTCGCGGATCGTCGATCCACGATCCGTCGCGCAGCGTGAGAAGCTGGAATCCACCCTGGATGACGATGGTGGGTGTCAGCGTCATCTTCGACGCCGTCAGCAGATCGAGCACATCGCGGTACGAGCGCCGGAGTTCGCTCATCTTCGGCGAGTAGCCGCGCCGGCTCGTTCCGCGGATGTGTTCCACGCCGTCGGCGCCGTAGGCCACCGCCGGATAGATCTCGTGCGACGTGACGAGCAGGCCCATGCGGTGCGCGTCGTCGATGACGCGCTTCTGCAGCAGGTCCGGCAAGCGAACATAGGTCTTGATGAAATCGAAGTCCAGCGCCTGCGCGCGCGTGAGCTGTTCGGCGAGCTGCGGCCCACCGTCGAGTGAGGTGCCGCCAGGATAGTAGATTCGCGTACCGTCGAACGGCTCGCCGGTCGCGAACACACGCGGACCGATACGGACTCCGGCGTCGATCGCCTCGCGATCCTCGAGTGCTTCGAAGGGATTGGCGGCCGGGTTGCGCACGCTGGTAATACCGAACGACAGCCAGATACGGCCAAGCGCTTCGCCGTAGCCCTTCGCGAGGTGCGCATGGCTCTCAATCAAACCTGGCATGACGGTGCCGTTCGACGCGTCCACCACCGCGCCCGCATGGAGATCGGCACGATGCGGCTCGATGCGCGCGATGCGATTGCCTTCGATCACGATGTCGACGTCATCGCGTGACACAGTCCCGCGGCCGTCGAACATTCGACCCGCGTGCACCACGGTTGTGCCCGTCGTCTCTTTGGGGTTCCACGAGAGGCGCGGCGTGATCCGGCGGACGCTCCCGTCCCTGACGTTCACGAGCCCGAACCCGTTCGCAGTCTGGTAGAGGAGCTGCCTGGAATCGCGCGTCCAGGATGGTGTGCTGGCGAGCTCCGGTGAGAGGCGCTTCGCGCGGCCGAGCGGAATGCCGTTCTTGCCGATGGGGAGTAGGGCGAGATGTCCGTCGAGGATCGCCGCCAGCTGCGTGCCGTCAGGCGACCACGCGGGACCGAAATCGTCGCGCATGCCAATCGACTTGTGCGGCAACGGATTGAACCACGTGTCTTTCGTCGTCCCCGTACTTGTGGCCTGCGGCGGACTCAAGTCGATCGGGACGAGCAGCACTTGATTGGTGCCTTCGCGAAACCTGGTCGAGTACGGCCGGAGCGCGCCCATCACCACGGCACGGCCGCCGGGCAGCCAGCTGGGACGTCCTGGCTCGTTCAATCGATCGTGCGCTTTTCGAAGCTGTCCGTTCGCAACATCGACAATTTGCAGCTGCGAGTCGGGATCGAGAAACGCGATGCGTCCGCCGTCGGGCGACCAGGCGGCTGACATCGCGCGCGGCGCAATCTTGCGATCGTCGCCGCTCTTCATGTCGCGAATCCAGAGATCCATCGAGCCGTCGCGATCGGACGAGAAGGCGAGCTGTGTGCCGTCGGGGGACCACGCGGGATCGGTGTCGACAAACGCGTCGTCAGTGAGCTGTTCCGGCGTGCCCTCGCCTTCGGTTGCCGGCACGATCCAGAGATCGCCGAGGGCAGCAAACACAATGCGCGACCCATCGGGCGCGATCGCGGGGTGCATCATGCCGCGTGCGAGTTGTGCGCCTTTCGGCGCGAACGTGCGGCCTTTGGGAGTGAACGGCGCTCGAGTGAATGACACTTCAGCGGAAAATTCGATGGTCCGCGATGCCCCGCCAGACGCTGGTCGGGACTTGATCTTCCCGTCGGACGTATAAAGCAGGTTGCCGCCCGCGCTCCACTGCGCGCGGAAGGGAAAGACGTCCTCGTTGGGTTCGGCGATGTTGTTGCCGCCGGATATGAGGTAGCTTCGCGCGCCATCGATGGCGACATAGGCGATGCGCCGGCCGTCGGGGCTCCACGACGGCGCCGCTATGGTGCGCGAGTCAGCATGCACGAGCCGCTCGGCGCGTGAGCTCACGGCCGCCGCGTAGACGCCGCGCTCGCGGCGATCCGATACGTACGCGATCTCACGGCCGTCGGGGGACCAGGCGGGCGCAAACTCGTTGGCGTCACCGGAGGTGATTTGCTGTACGGCTTTGGTGTCAACGGTGAGGGTCCACACGTCGTACGTGCCGCTTCGATCTGACGAAAACGCGATCCGCCGACCATCGGGCGACCAGTGCGGCTCGCGATCGTCGAAGGGCCCCGACGTCTCCTGCCGGAGCCCAACGCCGTCGCGGTTGATCGTCCAGATATTCCAGGTGCTGTCGCGATACGCCTGAAAAGCAATGCGCTGTCCGTCAGGCGACCACACCGGCGCGTGCGCGTCGTAGCCGTCCTCGAGAATGCGCGTCGCCTGGCCACCATCGACGTTGAGCGTCCAAAGGGCGCCAAGCAGATCGATCACGATCGTCCGGCCGTCTGGCGACAACGCCGCGCTCATCGACGTCCCTTCGGAGAGCGTCAGACGTACTTCGGTGCTCGCTTGCACATCGGCGCGCGGTGTTGTCTTTGCTCCCGTCACGCTTATCAGGGCAAGAGCGACGGCAACGACGCTGGCGGTTCGACCCATGGCGGCCTCCAACTGAAGAGTCGCGATTATATCGATCAGCGTGGAACTGGCCTTGCATTGCAGTGAAATTGCCGCCTGAAGCAGGCGAGGAGGCATTTGATGAGGCGAGCAGCACCCTTTTACATCACGTTGGCGACCCTGGTGTGTCTCCCGATGAGCGCAATGGTCGGCGCACAGACCGCCAAGCCCGAGCAGAAAGTCACGACGATCGTCGGATGCCTCGTTCAGGGGAACCCTGCCGGCGCCGGGGGCGAACGCCGCTCGGAGACGGGCGCGGCGAATGCGAACGACTACTTCGTCCGTACGCCGGCGATCTCTGTGCCCCCTGGCACCACGGTCGCGGTCGGAGGTGCCGGGACGGCCACTTCCGGCACAAGCCGGCGGGCGACGACGTCAGCGGGTGATCCAACCGGCACTGCCATGTACCGCATCACCGGACTCGACCGCGAACAACTGCGCTCGCATATTGGTCATCGCGTCGAGCTGCAGGGTCAGCTCACCGACGATCCGCCGAGCGCATCCGGGAACGGCACAACGGCAAAGACGACGGTCGATGCGAGCGGCCGTGCAACGACGCGCGTCGAGACCCCGATGGATATCGCGGGAGTGCTGCACGCGACGGCGATCAAGATGGTGAGCGCGAGCTGTCAATAGAACCCGTACACCCGACGTCGCATCATCGCTCTTCCCATCCCGACGATCGCGACGAAGTGGTTGGTCGTGTGATCGGGGCAACTCGTCCACAGTTCTGTCGCGCGCGCAGGAGGGTCACCGGGGGCGTCAGGCTCGTGACGCAATCGGAGACCGCGCATCTTTGAGTCCAAATTCGTGATAAGACGTCTGCCCATGAATCGCCGTGACTGGATCCGCACAACCCTGGGCGCCGTGTCAGTTTCGTTCCTTCGTCCACATCAGGTGGTTGCGGCTCCGCCAGGCGCGTATCGCTACATTCATCTGGACGTGTTCACGGACAAGAAACTCGCCGGCAATCAGCTGCTCGCGTATGTGAATCCGGAAGGTCTCGACACCGAGACCATGGCGCGTCTGACGATCGAATCGAACTATTCGGAGAATACGTTTGTCTTTGCGCCCGAGCAGGCCGGGACGGACTTCCGCGTGCGCATTTTCACGCGCGGCGGGGAAGTGCCGTTTGCCGGACATCCCACGATCGGAACCGCGTTCGCCCTGGCGCACATCGGCCGCATCAAATCTGGTACTGCGCGCACGGTGTTCGGCCTCGGCGTCGGGCCGACGCCGCTCGATCTCGAATGGAAGGCGGGCGCGCTCGCATTTGCATGGATGACGCAGCTCAAGCCGACGTTCGGGAAAGCGGTCACGGATGCGGCCGCAATTGCCGGCGCCATCGGATTGCAAGCCACCGACATCGCGACTGGTACTGCGCCCGCGGCGCAGGAGGTACACACCGGCTCCAACTTCATCATTGTTCCCGTCGCCAGCCGTAAAGCCGTTGATGCGGCCGTGCTCGATCGCGCCAAGGTGGACGCCATTCGCACAGCGAGCGGCATTACGGGCCGCGGCGTCTATGTATTCACGACGGAGAGCGCGGGCGATGGCGCGACTTCATATAGCCGGTTGCTAGGCGGATCCTCTGGCATCGAAGATCCGGCGACTGGATCAGCGGCGGGTCCTGCCGGCTGCTTCATGGTGAAGTACGGCTTCGTGCCGCCGGAGAAAGCCGGATCGATGGTCAACGTGCAGGGTGTGCTCGTAAAGCGCCCGAGCCGCATCCATATCAACATTGCGCTCTCGGGTGGCGAGATCACTACCGTCAAAGTCGGTGGCGAGAGCGTCGTCATCGGGGAAGGCACAGCAAACGTCTGATGCAAAAAAACGCTGGGTCGATTCGCTATCCCTCTTCAACACCGCTAACTGACCGCTCATCGCACCACAAGCACCATTCGTCACCAGGCGCCTGCAATTAACACTCACCCGCGCCAGGGACGAACCACGCTCGCTTCCCAAAACTTCCGGCTCAACGTTCACGGTCCGCATTTCAGAATGGCTGGAGGTCAGGAGGAGAACTCATGAAACCAATGAAACTGGCTGCGGTTGTAGCGCTTCTGGCGCTCGCCGCCATGCCAGCCGGCGCACAGAGCACAACCGGCACCATCTCAGGTCGCGTCGTCGACGCGCAGGGTCTTCCAGTACCCGGCGTCACGGTGATTGCGACTTCGGCAAACCTGCAAGGCACGCGCGAGACGGTCTCGACTGAGAACGGCGACTACATCCTGTCGCTGCTTCCATCAGGCGTGTACACAGTTGTCTTTGAGCTCTCGGGATTCGGCACACAGACACGCAGCGTGACGGTCGCGCCCACACAGGTCGTGCCGCTGCAGGTGGAAATGGGCCCTGCCGCAATCAGCGAAACAGTGCAAGTCGTAGGCAGAGCTGACGTGCTTACACGAACCGCGCAGGTCGCCACGAACTTTTCGCAGGAACTCGTCGCCAACCTGCCCACCGCGCGTGACCTCAATGCGGCGCTGATGCTGGCCCCGAGCGTCCACCCCACTGGACCTGCGGGATCATATTCGATCGCCGGCTCGCAATCGTTCGAGAACTTGTTCCTGGTGAATGGGGTGACCGTCAACGAGAACGTGCGCGGCCAGGCCTATGACCTCTATATCGAAGACGCGATCCAGGAGACCACGGTCGCGACTGCCGGAGTGTCTGCCGAGTACGGTCGCTTCGGCGGCGGCGTGGTCAACGTGATCACGAAGTCTGGCGGCAATACATTCAGCGGCTCGTTCCGCGACACGCTGAACAACGACAAATGGCGCGCGCTCACGGCATTTGAAAGCTCGCCATCGGGCGGGGTCGGCGGCGGAAGCGATCTGCGCGTTGGTAAGGTGGTGCCGACCTACGAGTACACGATGGGCGGCCCGGCGTTGCGCGATCGCCTGTGGTTCTTTACGGCGGGACGAATCCAGAAGCAGGAAAGCGGACGTAACGCCGCCATCACCGGGATTCCGTACACCTTCACCGACGACACCAAGCGCTTCGAGTTCAAGGGGACGTACGCGCTCGACGCCAATCATCGCTTCCAGGGCGCATACACAAAGCACCTGCGCACGCAGGACAACAACACGTTCAACCAGAATCTTTCGATGGATCTGAACAGCCTCGGCACGCGCGAGACGCCGGAGGAGCTCTTCACGGCAAACTACACGGGTGTGCTGAGCCCGACGTTCTCCGTGGAAGCGCGCGTGTCACAGCGGCATCAGAGCTTTATCGGCTCAGGGTCGCGGTTCACGGACCTGGAACGCGGGACGCTCCTGCTCGATCGTGCTCGCGGCAACACACGATATTGGACCGATACGTTCTGCGGCGTCTGCGACCCGGAGAAGCGTGACAACGAGGATTTCTACGGCAAGGGCACGTACTTCCTGTCGACCGGAGGCGCCGGGTCGCACACCATGACCTTTGGCTACGACCTGTTCAATGACAAACGGTTCGCCAACAATCACCAATCCGGCAGCGACTATCGCATCCTCGGGACCACATCGATCATCACGGGTAGCGGCGCGTCGCAACAGATCTTCCCGCAGTTCCTCGGCGACGGCACCACCATCATCCAGTGGAATCCGATTCCGCTTGGCAGCAGCGGTTCGAACTTCCGTACGCATTCCGCCTTCGTCAACGACTCCGCGCGGCTGTCGGATCGTCTCACGTTGAATCTTGGCGTGCGCTGGGATAAGAACGACGGTCAGGATCAGCAAGGCAAGACGGTCATCACCTCGAGTGCATGGAGCCCGCGGCTCGGTGTCATATACGATCCGACCGGGCGCGGCGCGTGGAGTGTGACGGGCAGCGTGGCGCGCTACGTCGCTGCCGTTCTGCAGAGCATCGCGGATGCCTCGTCGGCCGGCGGCAATCCAGAAACGCGCCAGTTCCTGTATCTCGGTCCGAACATCAACCCGCCAGGTGCGACGACCCTCGTCACTCCTGATGTGGCGATCCGCCAGGTTTTTGAGTGGTTCAACGCCAACGGAGCGTCCAATTTGCCGCTGAACGGCAACCCGACGATCCCTGGCGTCTCGACGCAGATCGGAGATCTCTCGTCACCCTTCACGTGGGAGTACGCCGCGGGTGTGAGTCGAACGCTTGGAGCGAAGGCATCCTTCCGTGCCGACTTTATTTACCGCGACTACCATGATTTCTACATTGACCGAAACGCACCGGGCCAGCGCGCGCAGGACGCCGAGGGCCGGTCCTACGACTTGACGCTCGTCGGCAATGACGACGAGCTGCTCAAACGGCGATATGCGGGTCTGACGATGCAGGGCGTGTATCGCTTCGGCAGTGCCTGGGACATTGGCGGCACCTATACGGTGTCGCGCAACTGGGGCAACGTCGGCACCCTCGAAGGCGAGACGGTGGCCAATGGTCCTGTGCGTTTTGACTACCGTTACGCGGAATACAAACAGGCATCGTGGAACTTCCCCGAAGGCGACCTGCCGACGGATCAGCGTCACCGCGCACGGCTGTGGGTCAACGTGCGACCGATCCCCGAACTGACATTGAGCGCGCTGCAGATTCTGGAGAGCGGCGTGCCATACGGCGCGGTCAACAGCTCCGGCGTCGATGCGCGTCCGTACGTGAGCAATCCCGGCTACGTCGTGCCGCCGCCTGGAACCCTCACCACTTACTACTACACCGCGCGGGATGCGTTCCACACCGAAGGCCAGGTGCGGACCGACTTCGCGGCCAACTACGTGCGTCGCATTCCCGGCGCTGCTCGTCTCGAGCTGTTTGGCCAGCTGCAGGTCTTGAATGTATTCAACCAATCGCAGCTCTGTGCATGCGGGAGCACGATCTTCGGCACCGGCAGCGGCGGCAACGCGGGCGGTGTCAACACGCAGCGGATCGACACGACGGTATTGACGCCGGTGACGACCGCCTCGCTCGCGACGTTCAATCCGTTCACGACGACGCCGGTGCAGGGGGTGAACTGGAATCTCGGTCCCGACTTTGGCCGAGCGGTGAGCCGCTTTGCGTACACCACACCGCGGTCGATGCGTCTATCTTTTGGAGTACGATTCTGAAGCTCTAGGCGCCGGAGCACGGAGGTCTCGGTGGGCTCTTCTGGACCTCCGTGCTTGCCACAATTCAACATGCTCGACGACCGGCAATACCGCACAGACAATCCGGCGGTCACGCCGCGACAGATGCAGCTCGATCTCCGCTTCCTCAACCTGTGGAAGAGGTCAACGGGGTCGCCTACACCGAGCGGTCATTTGTCGTAGAAGACGGACAGCCTGGCGTTCAGTCGTCCTGATCCTCCAATCGCGCCGACCTTATTGCTGAGAGGGAGGCGCGACGACCTCAGAAGTACAATTTCAGGCCGAACTGAACGATGCGGGCGTTGCCGGCGCTCAGAATCTGCCCGAAGCCGCTTGAATCGCGCTGAATGTTCGGTGGTCCGAAATTCGCGCGATTGAACGCGTTGAAAATCTCCGTCCGGAATTGCACGCGTCGTTCCGCGTCGATGCGGAAATCCTTGGCGAGCGTGAAATCGAAATTCGCATACCCGGGCCCGCGCATGATGCCAACGCCGGCGTTGCCAAACGCCTGCGGTGCCGGACTGAACGCAGCGAACGCGTCGGTGTTGAACCAGCGCTCAATGCTGCGCTGTGACTCCGGCAGTTCGGGATTGCCGACGAGATTCGGGCGCGCTCGGCGCTCGCCGCCGAGATTGAGCACGCTCGATCCCGCGAGGGTTGCCGTCAACGCCAGGCCACTCTGCAACACGTGAATCCCGGTTAGCTGCCAGCCACCGAGAAGAAAATCGGTCGCGTTGTTCCACTGATTGCCGAATCGTCGTCCGCGACCGAATGGCAGTTCCCAAATGTAGCTGGCTACGAACCGATGCCTGACGTCGAACTCGGCAGGGCCGCGTTCGGCCCCGAGATCGTACGAGTTCTGGGGCTCGCGGAAGGTGCCGGTGTCAATACCTGCGCCGCCTCCACTCGTCGAAATGTGATCGGGAGCGTCCGTAATGGCTTCGCCTAGCGTGTAGCTGATGAGTCCCGTGAATCCTTTACTAAGACGCTTCTCCAGACTCAATTGGAGAGAGTTGTAGTCCGAACTCACCCGATTTTCCATCCATTGGATGTCACCAAAGGCCGGATACGGGCGATCGCCGGCCGACTGGGAGCCGTTGGCATTTTGAATCACGGCGCGCTGGTTCAAATTGCGGAAGCCTGGCAGGTGTCGACCCTTGTTGCCAACGTATGCGACGTCAAGAGAAAGGTCGGGGGCGAGTTGGTACTGGACGCCGACATTGAACTGATGAATCGAAGGCGTGACTTGATTGGAATCCTGCCCGCGTCGTTGGACCGTCGGTGCCAGCGAGTTTGGATCCAGCAACCCGCTTGGATATCCAGCGCTCAATCGGAAAGGCGCCTCGGAAGCGACCGCCGCTGCGCCGGTCACGCCGGTTTGCAGCAGATTGTCCACGAGAAACGGGGGATTGAAACCGAGCATGCCTTCACGGCCTTGCCGCACGGTGTGGCTGTAGAAGATGCCGTATGCGCCTCGCACCACCCACCGATCTGTTGGCGAATACGAGAAACCTGCTCGCGGTGCAAAGTTGTTCCGATCGGGATGAATCAGCGACCGCTCGAAGAGACCGCCGTCGCTGGCGAACACCATTTGTCCCGATGCCGGATCGAAATTGGCGAGTTGATCGTCTCGTTCGCGCGGCGGCGTGGCGAATTCGTAGCGCAAGCCGAGATTCAGGGTGAGCTTTTGCGCGACGCGATAGTCGTCCTGGATGAAATAAAACTGCATATCCTGGCCCTGGTCCATCACGGTGTAACTGGTCAGCGCCAGCTGCGACGGCAGGCCGAGCAGGAAGTCACCAACGGCGCGGTTGGTGAATCGATTCTCGAAGTTCATTCGCCCGATCGTGGCATTCAAATCGTTGATCTTCGTTTGCACGTGGAGGAACTCGGTTCCAAATTTGAACAAGTGCGCTTGGCGGCTCCACGTGAACGTCGCGCGTGGATTCCACGACCGCGGGGTCTGAAACTGGGGCGTGGATGTATGACGCCCAACGGCATCGAAACCCTGGATGTTCATTTTGGGGAGACCGCCGACAATGGCGGGATCGCTGGGGACGTTTGGAATCCCGAACGCCGCCGCGGAGTTCTCGCCGGCAAATGGCGGATAGGTGAAATAGTTGCCGCGCGCGAACCCAAACCGAAATTCACCGACAAGCGACGAACTTGCAATCCATGTCAGTCCAACGGCGAGTCCCTGCGAGCGGTTCAAGTTCGATCCAAACGCATCGTTGAATGATCCTTCGGCGAGTCCAGGGAGCGGCGCGGGACGGAACGTGTCGGTATCCACGAAGCTGTATCGCGCAAACACGTTCGTGCCCGTCGCGAGCTGATGATCGATGCGGACATCGAACTGATCTTGTCGCGTATCTGTGACCGGCGTCGAAGCATAGGTCGTCGTTCCCGCCACATTTGGATCGGGAATCATCTCGATGATCTTCGCTGCGACGGGATCCCATCGATCGCGAGGAATCACCCATTGGCCGGCGGCATTCCGGGGGAACTCGGGCCGCCCCGGTGCAAACGGATCGACGACGGCGGTGCTGAATAATCCCGCCTTCTCCGCCGCGGTTGGCACCAGTCGAGTGCGCGGAATGCCCTCCTGGTCGCGCAGTCCTTCGTAATCGGCAAACCAGAAGGTCCGATTGCGAACAATCGGTCCACCGCTCGCGCCGCCAAATTGATTCCGTTGGCGCTTCGGCTTCGGCGCGTCAAGGAGCTGTGAAAAATAGTTGTTTGCATCGAGGGCGTCGTCTCGAAAGAAATTGTAGACACTGCCGCGGATCTCGTTGGTGCCCGACTTGATCGTCGCGTTGACGACGGCGCCAGAGCTACGGCCGTACTCCGCCGAGTATGCGTTTGTCTGAATCTTGAATTCCTGCAGCGCCTCGATCGAGGGCTGGACGAGTTGGACATTCTCACCGCGGAACGAATTCGAATACGAGATGTTGTCGACCCCGTCGAGCAAAAACACGTTGTTGAACGTGCGATTACCATTGACGTTGAGCACACCCTTGAAATTGACACTGGCCAACCGCGGCGTGCCGGGCAGCACCCCTGGCGACAGCAACGCGAGTTGGTTGTAGTCGCGGCCGTTGAGCGGCAGATCCAGAATCTTTCGTTCGTCGATCACCGCGCCGCGCGAAGACGTTTGCGTGTCCAGCATTGACGCCGCGCCAGTGACCTGGATCGTTTCCTGGATACCGCCGGCTTGAAGTCCCGCATCGAGCTGAAGTACCTGGGCGACCTGCAGGATCACCCCGGTGCGAATGAATTTGCTAAACCCCGGCGCTTCCACGCTAATCGAGTACTCGCCCGGCCGAAGACCCGACAGGTTGTACAGACCACGTTCGTTCGTCTGTGTTGTGACGCTGATACCGGTCGCGTTGTTGGTCGCGGTTATCGTCGCATTCGCAACAACAGCGCGCGAGGCGTCGGTGACCTCGCCAACGATGGTCGCCGCGTCCTGCTGCGCCCGCGCCCACATGGGCAAGCTCAGCGTAATGATGACAACCAGGCAAGAGACTGAAGCAGCACGCATAGAACACTCCAGGTGAATGCGGATGGACGCGTCAGAGCTTCATGGCTTACCGCGACGCGGGTGTGACGAGATCGTAAATCCTGTACGACGCTGCCGTTTCTCGTGCTCGCGTTGTAACATCACGCGGGCATACCATACCGAACAGAACGAACCGCGCCAAGAAAAGAAGCGGTCCAACCGGCGACAAGAGGTGAACGATGAGCCGGGCGAGGAGCGCAATCTCATCGCGATGGGCCAGCTGCGCTCGATTGAGATCGACCAACGAACTCGTTCCCGTGTTCGGCTATCCGGACCGCTCAACCGATTTCATCTTTCAGTACGCGGGGCGGTCGCCGCGTAGCTGAGCGCCATCGTTGCCCAGCACGTCCCCGCGTAGGATATGAACTGAAATTTCCCGTGTGGGAATCCGCTCTCGAAATACGCATTCACCGGCACCGCGCGCTTGTGCACGAGCCACGAGCCGTCTGGCTCCTGGGTTTCGAGCAGGTACTTGACGCCGCGCTTGTACACTGGGTCGTCAGCACGGACGTTCCCAGCCTCGTGGATTGCCGACCCTCAGGCGCGAGGACATGATGACCCCAGAATTTCCGGCTTGGCGTCCAAGCCAGCGGCATCGTACACCTGTGCACGGCGCTTGCGACGAAATTCTTGTCGCCTCGGTCGCGCATCATGAAACCCGTAAGCCCCGATGTGAAACCGACAGCCGATGACCTGACTGCCCCGATGTTTCTCGGACAGCTCTCCGCTGTTGCCCCTCCTTGGCTGGGCTGCCTCGCGTCAGCAGCCGCTCGTCAGCCCATCGGCACCGGCTGCGCCCAGATCCGTCGGAGCATCGACCCGAACAGCCGTCGTGTCATATAACTCTCAGCCAGCGGCCGCCAGTAGTACGCGGCACGCCTCGTCACAGTCTCCACGCTCGCGGCGACGAGCGATAATGCCCGTCATGGCGTCGCCACCTTGTGCGAGTCGATCGCGCATCGCCTTCACACTTGCCGCTGCTCTGGTCGCCGTGGCACCGTCCGCGCAACAGACGCTGCCGGGCGGACCGCTGGCGATGCGCGCGTTCACGCTTCGCTTTGAGCCGGCGGGCACGTTCACGCTCTCGGGTGAGGGTTGGCCGTCGATGGCCGGCACGTGGACGACGAGCGGCCGCGAGGTGGCGGTGCAGTTGCAGAATGCTCCGAAAGACTGCATCGGCACGGGGCGTTACAGGTTCTCAGTGGACGGCTCGCAGGTCAGCTTCAATGTCATCGCGGACGACTGCCAACCGCGCCGGATGATTCTCGATCGCAGCCAGTGGTTACCACCGGGCGTTCAACCGGCGGTGGAGGCACGCCGCATCGTGCGCCGCAGCGGCACGGCGGCAACTGCGCTGCCGCCGCCTGCGCGCGGCACGGGCCACTGGCCATCCTTCCGGGGACATGCGGCGGCCGGCACCGCCGAGGGACAAAACCTGCCTGACGAGTGGAATCCGGCCACTGGTGCCAACGTCTTGTGGCGGAGAACGATTCCCGGGCTCGCACACTCCAGCCCGATCGTCTGGGGCGATGTGCTCTTCGTAACCAGTGCCATCAGCACCCGCCCGGACGCGACGTTCAAGCCTGGCCTGTACGGCGACGGCGACGCTTCAGATGATCGATCGGCGCATCGTTGGATGCTGTATGCGATCGACAAGCGCACCGGCAAGATTCGGTGGGAGCGCACTGCGGCCGAAGGAGAACCTCGCAACAAGCGGCACATCAAGTCCACGTATGCCAGCAGCTCTCCCGCGACCAATGGGCGCATCGTCGTCGCATGGTTCGGATCGCAGGGAATCTATGCCTACGACCTGGATGGCGGCTTGCGCTGGTCCGTCGATCTTGGCCGTGTGGACATGGGCGCTTACGACATCCCGTCATACGAGTGGGGGCCCGCCAGCTCGCCGATCATCTGGAATGGCCTGGTGATCATCCAATGCGACACCCAGGCCGACTCGTTCCTGCTCGCGCTCAACGCGGAAACAGGCGAGACCGTGTGGAAGACAGATCGACAGGAGCTGCCGTCGTGGGGGACGCCGACGATCGTCAACACGATCGCAGGTCCGGAGCTCGTCACCAATGCGTCGAACTTCGTGCGCGGCTACGATCCGAAGACCGGCCACGAGTTGTGGCGTCTTGGTGGCAGCTCGAAGATCACCGCGCCGACACCGATCTTTGCGAACGGTCTGCACATCGTGGCGAGCGGGCGTGCGCCGGAGCGGCCGGTGTTTGCGGTGCGGCCCGGAGCGCAGGGAGACGTGACCCTTGCCGCGGGTGCAACGGAGAACGCGTACGTCGCGTGGAGCAAGACCGGCCGTGGATCGTACATGCCAACGCCGCTCGCGTACCGCGGGATTCTCTACGTGCTTGCGAACAACGGCGTGTTCGATGCCTACGACATCACCACCGGCAGGGAGATCTATCGCCAGCGGCTGGCGTTCGTCGGCAGCGGCTACAGCGCGTCACCCGTCGCCGCCGACGGAAAGATCTTTCTATCGAATGAAGATGGCGAAATGCTCGTCGTCGAGGCGGGCACGACGTTCCGACACCTTGCGACCAACTCGATGGGCGAGTCACTGATGGCGACGCCGGCGCTGTCGGAAGGCGTCATGTATGTCCGCGGCGCGCGGACGCTGTTTGCCATCGGGAAGAAGTAATTGCGGCGTCCGCTGTCCCGTTCGCCTTGACTACAACTTCCGTGCGAACAACGGGGCGTAGCGGTTGGAGGTGCCGTTCATCTCGTTCTTGTTGGCCCAGTACCTGAACTTCTCCACGGTCGCGCCGTCGTCCGCCGGATTCCACTCGATGACAACGTGGGGCGCAATTTCGGAGACCGTCACCTGGCCCGAGTTCAGCGGCATCGTGATCGGCGGCTTCGTCTTGTCTTTCGGTGCCGATTTGACGTACGTGACCGTGCCCTTGTCGGAGAAGTAGTACCAGTAGTACTGGCCGTCGTAGACCACCCACCAGCCCCGCAACCAGTCCGGCAGGTTCCACTGGTCCGGAGGGTTCGAGGTGTTGGCGACCTCCCAGAACAGGATGCGCGGTTGGCCGAAGATGTGTCCTTCGTTCATGCCGCCAGGCGCGCCCGCCTTCTGCTTGATCGAATTGGTGTCCCAGAGCTCGGTATGCACTCCGGGCGTTTGGTCGCGGAAGACGAGAATCCCCTGCCGGCTGTCCAGGTATGCCTTCATTTGGGCCAGACTTCGGCTGTTGCCCCACGCATCTTTTTTGATGTCCTCGGTCTTGCCGTAGCGGCTGGTCAGATACATCTCCAGTTCGTCCACGGCGCCGATATGGTTCTGTTTGTCGATCATCGCGTTTTGCCGTCGATAGCTGCGACTCGGAATCGTGTGACCTGCGGCGTTGAGCGCCCAGCTCATTTGTAGGCAACACGGTGTTGGATTCGATCCCGGATCGGCCCGCTTGAGACCCGCGATGTAGTTCTTGATGCCCTCCGGCAGCGCGTTGTGCATTGGGTACTTCTTCCACATGACGTCGAAGTCCGCCCGAATGAACGCGCATGCCATGAGACCTCCCGCGTAAAATCTCGTTCTGTAATCAATGACGGCTTTCGCGGTCTTTTTCCCGCTCCGTGCCTCGCGATCACCGCTTGGAGGTCGACGCCGACACGGGCCGCAGAACTGGCCCCTCGCTCGTAATCTCGAAGACGACGCCGGTGGTCCTGGACGGACAACATAGCGGATCTTTCGCGGCGTAACGATCGTACTCGGCGGTCAGCCGAGTGTTGCTGTGAAGAAACACGCGACTAAGTGCACCGTCGGTGCGGCTGTCCATGGCTTGTGGGGAGAGTGTGCCGGCGAACACACCCCGCACGAAGACGAAATCCTGGTACTGACGTGGCCGGCACATCCCGTCGTAGCCGGCCGTCGCCCGGATCACGAGAATCTCCCAGCCGCCCTGATAGGCGCCGACGAGATCCCAGCCCTGGTCGCGCACACGCTTGTCTTCTTCCAGCTGCGGTGGACGCGCCAGGTCTCTACAACGAGGATCGACGGATCCTTGAATCTTCGGCGCGGCGGGAATGGACAGGCCAGGCTTGTTCCACGAAGCGGGCTTCGGCTCGTCCAGCCAAGAGGCGACCTTCGCCTGAGAGCGGGCGATCCCAGAACAGCTCGCCACAATCGCGATGACCAGCGACGGAACTCGCACAAGCGTCGACATCATTCGGACCTCTTTGTGGATGGAATCCGCCATCCCCACGATCCAGCAGGCCGTCTCGGACAACTCGCGCTCAGATTCAATTGCTAGCCGTGCTTGTCTGAAGCTTTCGGCTCTCAGCGATCAGCTCTCAGCACGAGAAAGAGCTGAAGCTGATAGCCGAGAGCTGAAAGCGTTCACGGATCGCGCCAGCGTCATCACGATTTCTGCAGCAATTGGTGCACGAAGGACACGACGATTGAGCCCTCGCCGACTGCTGACGCCACCCGCTTGACGTTGCCGGCTCGTACGTCGCCGACCGCAAACACGCCCGGTCGAGTCGTTTCCAGCAGCTAAGGCTGTCGGCTCAGCGGCCAGCCGGCGGCTGCCAGATCGTCCGGCGAGAGCGACTTCGACGAGCACTTCGCCGGGCGAGATGGTGCGACGACGTCCGTGCGCCGCAACTCGCTTGATTTGCGCGTCGGTCAGTTTTTGGAAACAGGCGGTCTTGACGTGACGGCGTGACCGGCGACAGTGGCTCTTCAGGATCAAAACCGCTCACAGATCAACTCCGACGTTCATTTCAACACTGGTTGCCAATGGCCGGGGTCAAAAACGTGCTTGACAGCCCCTGAACCGAGGTGCACGCTTCGGGCTCCATGCCTGGTGATACCTGCACCCACCTCGACGCTATAGAAACAGTCAAGCACCCGCAGCGCCGTGAGTGCGAGGAGTGCGTCGAGATCGGGTCGACCTGGGTGCACCTGCGCACGTGCCAGACGTGCGGCAGCACCCGGTGCTGCGACGACTCGCCGAACCGGCACGCGACCAAACACGCGCATGCGAGTGGTCATCCGGTGATCGCATCGGCAGAGCCAGGCGAACGGTGGCTGTTCTGCTATCCACACGACACGTTCGCCGAGTATTGAGGCGCTATCGCTCGTACGAACGATCCAGGAAACGGCGGGCGATGTCCGCGGGGTTCTCGTGCGTCGTGTCCGCCGCGTAATTCATTCGTCGCATCTCTGCGGCGCTGATCCGGCCCGCCAGCCCTTCGAGCGCGCGTTGTACCTGCGGATACCGGAGTAGCAGTGCTGCGCGCGCGACGGGTACCGCATCGTAAGGCGGGAAGTAGCGCCGGTTGTCTTCGAGTTGAACGAGATCGAGACCTTCAATCAGCCCTGCGGTGGCGTCACCAGCAATGAGATCGACTTGCCGCGCCGCCAGCGCGCGATAGCTCAAGGTCAGATCCATCACCTGCGGCGACTCGCGAAACGTCAGGCCGTAGGTTTTCGCCAAGCCGGTGTAACCGTCAGGGCGCTCCAGAAACTCGTAGCCGAACCCGGCCCGCCATTCCGGCGCCACCCGCGCCGCATCGTCGATGGTCCGCAGCCCGCGTTCGCGCGCATCCGTTCCGCGCACGAGGATCGCGAAGGTGTTGTCGTAGCCGAGGCCAGGGAGAAGTGTTCGTCCCGTGCTTGCGTAGAGATCGCGCACCGTGTTCGTCACCGTGGCGCGGTCGTTCGACGGTGGCTGATGGAAGACAGCGGTGAGCGCGGTTCCCGTGTATTCGACGTAAACGTCGATGTCACCACCGAGCAGCGCGCGATCGCAGATGAGGGTGCCGCCCAGATTCAACCGGCGCTGCACGGGCAATCCCGTCTGGCGTTCGATCGTCTGCGCCACGATCTCGCCGAGGATGATCTGCTCCGTGAAATTCTTCGACCCGACGACGATCGCGTCCGTCGCGCGCGCACGAAGCGCGGCGCTCACGAGAAGCGCGATGATCAGCAGCGCGGTGGCAACAGCGACGACCGGCCGGCGCGAGCGTGTCCGGCGGCGGGCAGACAGCCGCCGCTCCAGCCACAGCAGTCCGCCGTCGACCACGAGCGCGAGCAACGCCGCTGGTATGGCACCGGCAAGGATCACCGTCGAATCCACCATCGACAGGCCGCGATAGATGTACTGGCCCAGGCCGCCGGCGCCGATCGCTGCCGCAATCGTTGCCGAGCCGACGCCGATCACCGCCGCCACACGAATCCCTCCCATGATCGACGGCAGCGCGAGCGGAAGCTCGATCTGGCGCAGCAGATCGCGCGGCGTCATCCCCATCGCAACGCCTGCTTCGCGAATCGATCTGTCGATACCGGTGATGCCCACGATCGTCGCCCGCACGATCGGCAGCAGGCCGTAGAGGACGAGCACCGCGAGGGCCGCGCGCGCGCCCACGCCGCCGATCAACGGAACCGGCAGCAGAAAGCCGAACATCGCGAGGCTCGGGATGGTCTGCACGATATTGGCGACGCCGATCAGCGGCGCGGCCAACCGCTGGCGGCGCGCCGCGAAGATACCGAGCGGCACGCCAATCGCCGCAGCGATGGCCGTCGAGAATGCGACGAGGAACACGTGCTCGCCGAGCATCACGCCCAGCTCACCGCGATGATCGAGCCAGAACCGCAGCAGGGGACTCATGCGGTGTCCGCGGGCGCTGAGCGCAGCAGTGTGGTGGCGTCGACCAGTTCACGCACGCGTGGATCGGTGGATGTGGCGATGTCGTGGGGCGGCCCGCACCAGATCAATCGTCCGCCGGCGATGACGCCAATGCGATCGCCCAGCACCATCGCTTCGCCCATGTCGTGTGTCACGAGAATCACACACTTGCGGAGCCGCGCCTGAATGCGGCGGAACTCGTCCTGGAGCTGGCGCCGGGTGACAGGATCGAGCGCGCCGAACGGCTCGTCCATGAGCAGGATCGGAGGGTCGGCCGCAAGCGCGCGCGCCACGCCGACGCGCTGCCGCTGGCCGCCGGAGAGTTCGTCCGGCCACCGATCGGCATACTCATCCGGCGGCAGGCCGACCAGGTCGAGCAATTCGTGCACGCGCGCGGCGATGCGATCGTCGGTCCATCGTTCGAGTCGCGGGACGACGGCGACGTTGCCGCTGACCGGAAGGTGGGGAAACAGCCCGACATCCTGAATGACATAACCGATGCTACGGCGCAGGCGGATCGGATCCCACTCGCGTGTGTCGCGGCCCTGCACGTAGACGGCGCCGGCATCCGGCACGAGCATGCGATTCACCAGCTTCAGGACGGTGGTCTTGCCGGCGCCGCTGGCGCCGACGAGCGCGACGACCTCACCCGCACCGATCGTCAACGTGAAATCGTCGAGTACGCGCGCGCGTGCGCGGTGCCCGAACGAGACGCGACGGAATTCCACGCCGTCCACATCATGACTATACGGGGAGATGCCCGACATGCGACCTCAACTGGCGATGCGACGGTGATTGCGGTCCTCAGTCCTTGAGCCCCCCGAAGCCCAATCGATCGTCAGGATTCAGGGGGTCGACAGCGCAGGTTCGGGTGAACTCCCACGCGGCTTCGTCCACAGGGATACCATCGCGCGCGTGCTGGCGGCGCGCGGCCAGCGTGCGCTGACCCGGGTATCGTGTCCGCAGGTGCGCGACGATCGCACCGGCGATTCGTGCGATCTCGTCTGCGCTGGCGAGCGCTGAGGCATCGATGGCGATGAACACCTGCGAGAGATTGGTCTCCTGCTCCGGCGCGGCCGGTATTTCGTGGGTGGCGCGGCCGGCAGCGAGCGAGGCGGCGATCGCATCGAGCATGATCGAGAGACCGGTCCCTTTCCAGAATCCGATTGGCAGCGGCCGTCGCGACGCCTCGATGGCGGCGGGATCGCGTGTGATAGCGCCGCTCGTGTCGAAACCGCCCGGCACGGGCAGCATCTCGCCGCGCGCGCGGTACGCGGCCAGCGCGCCGTACGAAAACTGCGACATCGCCATGTCGAGCACGAGATGGCCTTCCGGGCGCGGCAGCGCGATCACCAGCGGGTTGTTTCCGATCCGCGGCTCGTCGACGCCCCACGGCGGCAGGTTGGGAAGCGTGTTCGTCCAGCAGATGCCGATCACGCCGGCGTCCGCTGCCTGCCACCCGTACGTCCCGCCGCGCATCCAGTGGTTCGTGTTGGCGAGCGCGACGCAGCCGATGCCGTGCGAGCGCGAGCACGCAATCGCGGCTGCCATCGATTCCCACGCATTGAGCGCGCCCACGCCGCCGCGTCCGTCCCAGCGCTCCAGTCCGCCCGTCGCCGCGACGCGCTGCGCCCGCGCCGTCACGTCGATCACGCCGTTGCGGATCATCACGACGAGACGGGGAAACAGATTCAGACCGTGGGAGGGGACGCCGTCGCGCGTCGAGTCGGCGATGATCTGCGCGCAGCGCCGCGCACGCTCCGGCTCGAGGCCGACGTTCTGCAGCGCGCGCGTAAGCGTGCCAGCGAGCTCCTGGTAGGTGACGATCACGCGCGAGTCAGTCAGCCGTAGACTATCTCACACACGACGCCGGTCTCAGCGAACCAGCCGGCCTGAGCGGAAGGTCGGCTTTCACGAATCGAGGTTGCGATGAAGTCCTTTCTCTTGGCACTTGCGTTCGTCGGACTCGGCTTCTCGACGCTGGGGTCGGAACAGGGCGGCGATCCCAATTACGGCAAGCCGAAACGCCTCAACAAGATGATCGAGCTTCTCGCTGCCGGCCAGCCCGCCTACGACGTCGGCGTGACCGGTGGTGGCTACGAAGAAGGCAAAAAGCTCGCGCAAACGACCAACGATTTCATTCAGTACGAAATGGAACACGGTCCGTTCGACCCGCGGCGCCTGCGCGAGTTCATGCAGGGACTTGTTGATGGCGGCCCCGCCAAGAGCGGGCACCGCACGCCGACCGTCGTTGTCACTTTGCCCTTCATTGGTCTGGACGCCGCGTCCGTTCGCGCCAACACGTGGGTGATCGAACAGATTCTGACGGCAGGTGTCCACGGCCTGATGTTGTGTCACGCGCGAAACGCGGAAGCGGTCAGAGCGTTCGTCGCGGCGACGCGCTATCCATTCGATCGCCAGGATCTCAAGGGCGCCGATCGCGGGCTTCCTGAGGGGTTGCGAGGATCTGGAGGTCAGGGGCCGGCCGCGAGCATCTGGGGTATTTCTGCCACCGAGTACATGGAGCGCGCCGATCCCTGGCCGATGAACCCGAATGGCGAGCTCATTTTGTCGGTGAAGATGGAGGACAAGTACGCGCTGGAGAACGTCGACGAAATCACCAGCGTGCCGGGCATCGCGTGGGGCGAATGGGGCCCAGGCGATCAGGCCATGTCACTGATGGGTCTCGAGTACTTGAAAAAGGGCGGGTCCGACGAAGCGCATGCCGGCACCGGCGGCTTTACTCCTGAGGGGCTGCCGCGGATCGGCGAGGCCAAGCTGGATGCGGCACGCGCGCGCATCATGGCCGCCATGAAAGCCCATCGGATTTTTCCGCTGCACTCCGCCAGCATCGACAACATCGAACAGTTGATTAAAGCGGGCATCATGGTGACACACGGCACCAGCATCGAGCTCACCAACAAGGGTCGAGCGTTCACCAAGCGGCAGATGCCGTATTAGGTTGCGCTGAAGAGCGAATAGACTGGAATGTGGTAGGGGCGCAAGATCGGTTACGCCGATGACGGACGGGTTGGCAATCCTTTGCGGAAACGCGAACCGTACGCTCGCCGCCGCAGTGGCGCGCGCGGCTGGCATTGCACTCGGCGATGCTGCCGTCAAGCGTTTTCCCGACGGCGAGGTGAGCGTCGAGATTCGCGAGACCGTACGAGACAAAAACGTCTTCGTCGTCCAGTCGACAGCACCACCCGTTAACGATCACTTGATGGAGCTCCTGGCCATCGTCGATGCCTGCCGGCGAGCGTCAGCCGCGCGCATCGTCGCAGTGATCCCCTACTTCGGGTATGCACGGTCGGACAAGCGGCAGGGCCGTCGGGAGCCGATCAGTGCACGACTCGTGGCCGACCTGCTGCAGACCGCCGGCAGCGACCACGTCATTACGATCGACCTGCACGTCTCGCAAATCGAAGGCTTTTTCCGTATTCCGGTGGACAGCCTCACAGCGGTGTCCGTCTTGTGCGAGGCGCTGAAGCGACGACTGCCGGCCGGCACGGTCGTCGTCTCGCCGGACGCAGGACGGCTCAAAATGGCCACCGACTACGCGCAGCACCTCAATACATCGGTCGTCCTGCTGCACAAGACGCGCGAAACCGATGCCGAAACCCACGTCACGCACCTCGTTGGCGACGTTCGCGGACGTTCATGTCTCGTCGTTGACGATATGATCTCGACCGGCGGCACTATCAGCGAAGCCGTAGGCAAGCTCATTGAGATGGGAGCGCGGCCCGGCATCGTCGTCGCCGCGACGCATGGAGTACTTCTCAGCAGCGCGCAGGCAAAGCTCACGGCCGAGGCCATTAGCGACGTCTTTGTCACCGACAGCATTGAGCAACGCATCCAAGCGTGGCCGCATCTTCACATCGTCTCGGTCGCGCCGCTCCTCGCAGACGCGATCCATCGGGCGACGTCTCGTGAGCCACTCGGTCATCGGTCGTAGCGTCGACCGCCTATCCCAGGCCCTTCGTTCCTCGCGGCGCTGATCGACTACGCCCGTGGAGGTCCCTCGCTGGTTCAGTCACGCCGACGATTGTGTTGTGGGGCCGCGCTCGAACACACGTACTCATCGAGCGCCGTAGCAGTAGGATATTCGCCATCAGGAGCTGCATATGAACCGCGGAGGCCGATTACTGCTGCTCGGGTCAGCTGCTTTCGTCGCTACGACGATGGCTTCAGTCGGAGGCCAGCAGGTGCCGCCGGTCGGGACGGGCGCCTACACGGCGGCCCAAGCCCAGGCCGGACGGGCTGCGTACGCGCAGCAATGTGCCGGTTGCCACCTGGCCGATTTTCGCGGATCGGGTGATGCGCCCGCCCTTACGGGACCGGACTTCACAGCGAAATGGGGACCAAGAGCGGTGAACGAGTTGTTTACCTTCCTCGTTCAGACGATGCCGCCGACCAATCCAGGGTCGCTTGGTGAACAGGGCACGTTGGAGGTGACGGCGTACCTGCTGCAGATTAACGGGGCGCCTGCCGGCCAGCAGCCGTTGACGGCCGCAGTTTCGACGCCGATAAACGCGCTGCTCACCGGGCAGCCTCGCGCGCAGGCACCTTCACCCACTCCCGCCGAGCGCGCCGACACCCGAAGCGCGACGCCGCTGGTGCTGGGCGCAGGCACTGGCGCGGGGCAGGGTCGCGGTGGCGCGTCAGCGAATCGAGGCGTGACCGTTCGCGGCGAAGTGAAGAACTACGTACCTGTCACTGCCGAAATGCTGAAAAGCCCGCCGCCTGGTGATTGGCTGATGTTCCGCGGCAACTATTACGGCCACAGCTATAGCCCGCTGGATCAAATCACCCCAGCCAACGTGAAGAATCTGCAGCTGCAATGGGTATGGGCGATCAACGACTCGGGCGCCAACCAGACGACCCCGATCGTTCATAACGGCGTCATTTATCTCGCGAGCCCCAGCAACTTCGTGCAGGCACTCGACGGAAAGACGGGCGACTTGATTTGGGAAGCGCGCGTGGGTCCCGATCAGGCGCCGGGCTATGGTGGCATTCGCAGCCTCGCCATTGCCGACGACAAGATCTTGCTGCCGGCGAGCAACGCGCACATGGTTGCGCTCAGCGCCCGCAGCGGCGAGATCCTGTGGGACACGCCCGCAGCGCCGGACGGCAGCCGTGTCAACACGAGCGGCGCGATCGTGATTGGCGATAAGGTGCTGCAGGGGCTCACCGGATGCCAGCGCTTCGACGGCTTGGGCTGCTATATCAGCGCGTACGACATCAAGACCGGCAAACAGGTGTGGCGCTTCTACACCATTCCGCGCCAGGGCGAGGCGGGCAGCGAAACATGGGGCAACCTGCCGATGACGTTCCGAGCTGGTGGCGAGGCGTGGATCGCGGGCTCGTACGATCCGGATCTCAATCTCACGTACTGGGGCGTTGCCCAATCGAAGCCATGGAACTTCCTCAGCCGAAAGCTAACGCTGAGGGACAACACATTGTACGCGAATTCCACTGTGGCGCTCAACCCTGACACCGGGAAGCTCGCCTGGTATTTTCAGCACGTGCCTGGCGAGTCGTTCGATCTCGACGAAGTGTTCGAGCGCGTGCTCGTCGACGTCGACGATCAGAAAGTGTCGTTCAATGCCGGCAAAGCCGGCGTGCTCTGGAAACTCGATCGGCGCACCGGGAAATTCCTCGGCTTCAAGGAAATGGTGGCGCAGAACATCTGGGATCGCATCGATCCGAAGACGGGTGTGCCGAGATACCGCGCCGACATCTATGAGATGAGGATCGATACGCCGATCTTCATCTGTCCAAGCACCGAAGGCGGCAAGAACTGGCAGGCCATGAGCTACAACGCGCCCACTGGACTGTTGATCGCGCCCCTCAGTCAATCGTGCATGGACTTCACGGCACGTGACGTCGCCTTGAAGGAGGGTGGCGGCGGATCTGGCGGCGATCGTCTCTTCAAGCACATGCCGGGCAGCAACGAGAACGTCGGCAAGCTTGCTGCGTACGATGTCCGAACGATGCAGGAGGTCTGGAAGCATGAGCAGCGGGCACCGTACCTGACCGCGGTGTTGTCTACGGCCGGCGGTCTGGTCTTTGCGGGGGACATCAATCGATACGTGCGCGCGCACGACGTGAAGACGGGCCAAGTCCTGTGGGAAGCGCGGCTTGGTACTTCGGCTCAGGGGTTCCCGGTGAGCTTCGCCGTCGACGGCCGGCAGTATATCGGCATCATGTCGGGTCTCGGCGGCGGCAGTCCGCGCAATGTACCCGCGGCGATCGTGCCGGACATCAAGATTCCACAGAGCGGACAAGCGCTCTACGTGTTCGCGCTGCCGGACAAGTAAGTAGGGAACGTCTTACCCGACCCGTGGGACAATTCCCACGATCTCGGCCGCGGTGTTCAGAATGTCATGGTGATGCGACGGCCAACGGGATCTCGATCGCCAAAATGCCGCCGGACAAACTGATCGTCGCCGGAACGCGTACTTCAAGTCCCGACGCACGTTACCGGGCCACGTGAACGATCGGACGTCGCGGTGGATTTGCTTCGTCTGGGTGATCCCGCCAAAGTCGCGCATCGCTACGAGTCGCGCGTCTTCGCGTGACAAACCCCGCGCGACGTAGTCGTCGGTGGCCTCCTCGAGATCACCCGCAATTTCAACGCTTCCGAGACAGTTTCCCCGCGGGTTTCTCACTCAAATCGTTCGAGGCCTCTCGGCTTCCACACCTTGTTCGACTCCGGTCGCACCAGATACCGAATGAACGCGCGCCCGTCGTCGGCATGCGTTGCTCTCGCCGACACCGCGACCGCCGTGTCGATCCACGCGCCAAGTTCGGCAGGCAGCGGGCCGACAAGCTCGATCTCCTTGTAAGGAAGAATCTGGCTGATCGTCTGAATGGCCATGTCGCCTTCGCCAGCCGCCAGCGCCTGACCTCCTTCGCCCTTAGTACTGGGAGGAGCGTTCACGCCGGCGAACTCCGGCCGCTTGAGGAGGTCGTCGATCAACAGGGCGACCATCGTGCGCGAAGCCGGATTCGAGCGCATCACCGCCTTCGCGCTCTTGAGCGCGGCGGCGAGTTTTTCGACCGTCGAGATGTCCGGTTTGGGCGCGCCCGCTCGCACCGCGAGCCCCATCCGGTTGCGGCCGAGCGGCGTGAACGTGCCCGGGGCGACGCCGCCGTCCAGGGAGAGGGTGGTCATCAGTTGGAACGGCAGCACGATGACATCGGGCGGCGGGGTTCTTTTCCTCATTTCCTCGACGATGGTGCCCATCCCGACGACGGCAATGCCGACCTTCTTGTCTGTTTCTTTGGTAAAGGCGGCGGCGAGATCGGGCAGGCCCGAAGCGAACACGATACCGGGTGTAATGACCCTGACATCGGCAGTCGCATAATCGCCGGGCGGCGCAAATACCGAGGGTGGATTTTGCCCCTGGCCACGAATCGCAGAGGCGGTGAGCCAGGGCGCGAGCAATGCGATTGCGAAAGCCGAGACAGGAATGCGGCGCACGTGTGTCTCCTTTCGTTGTGAAGCGATGGTAAGCCAAATCACATGATTCGAGATGTCGGATCTGACCGGACAGAAGGTACACCTTGCGTCCCGGGCTCGTCCTGGCGAAAGGCGATTCGGCCAGCTCGCCTCGCGCGCGCAGGAACATGTAGCGATTCTTAAATCCTTATTGAGACTCGTCTCAGCGGTGGTGCGGCGATGCGGACGTTCGACATCACGCCGGATGGCAAGCGGATCATGTTCGATCGATTGCGGGAGAACTCAGATCATCGCCGGTGAAGGCCACGGGCGACCGATCGGCGCCATTCTCCTGGCCTTTCACGCGTTCGCCAACGTCGTCCTTTTCTATCAGTCCTGCCTGGAGAGTGGATTGAAAGACGAGGGCTATTGTGAGGCGAACATGGACCGGCACCTTCCGGAGCTGGAGCTGATGGCGAATCACTTGCGCGCGACGACTTCACTGACTGAAGCAGGGCAGCTCTTGCGGCGGCCACTGGCCGGCAGAGTGGCTGTCATCCGCCATTAATTAGCGGGAAGGCGCGGCCGGGCTCAAGTCTTCGGTCGAACTCTTAATTATTTCATTGCATAACCTCGTGGCACGGAGTACAGTGCCTCATCTCTTAAATATTTAAGAGATGAAGGAGTACGAATGCCGCGACGTCCTTCGCCGGCGCTAACCGATGCGGAGGCCCGAGTGATGTCGGTGCTGTGGGCGAAGCAGACGGCGAGTGTGGCGGATGTGGTCGCCGCTCTGACGAGGAAGAGAGCAGTCAGCTACAGCACGGTCCAGACGATCCTGCGCATTCTCGAGGAAAAGGGCTATGTCACTCACGAGAAAGTGGCGCGCGCGTTCATCTATCGTCCGCTGGTGGATCAGCGTCAGGCGGGTCGCCGCGCGATGAGGCACCTGGTGAGTCGTCTGTTCAACGGCTCTCCGAGTCTGCTCGTGCTGAATGTGCTCGAGGATGACCAGATCGACGCTGAGGAACTGAACCGTGTCAGAAAGCTCATCGCAGACGCATAGGAGCCGGCAGTGCACGTTCTTCTGAACTGGTTGGCGCAGGGTGTCATCCTCGCGCTCGCAGCGGCCGCGGGACTTGCCGTGATTCCGCGCTCACGTACGCAAGCGCGCTATGGTTTCGTCTGGGCGGCGTATCTGTCGCTCCTGGTGCTGCCGGCTGTTGCACCAATCCTGACATTGGCGCTCGATGTGCCGCGAATCGACGTCGCGCCGACATCGGCCGCCCCGCTCGTCACGGTGCCGGTTGTCTGGTGGACATCGGCGACAGTGGCGATTGGTCTGTGGATCGTCTGGTTCGGCATCCACGCTATTGCGCTCGGACGTGGCGTGGCCGCGGTGCACGATGCGAAACGGCGTGCGGATGCGTGCCCTCGCGACTTGCTTGCGCGCCTTCCGCACTGGTCGCGCGTGAGCGCGACGGGTCGCCCGACACGCGTGGTGCTCTCGAACTGCGTTCGCGCCGCCGGCGTACTGGGTTGTGGCACACCGGTGATTGCGATTGCGCCGCGGCTGGTTGAGCAGCTGAGCCCGGCCGATCTCGATCGAGTGCTCGTTCATGAGTGGGCGCACGTGCAGCGTCGCGACGATCTGGCGCGGTTCGTACAGCGGCTGGCTCGCACCATTGTCGGGTGGCATCCCGCAGCCTGGTGGTTCGAACGACGGCTCGAGTTCGAGCGTGAAGTGGCCTGCGACGAGATCGCCGTGGGCGTGACCGGGTCGGCAAAACCGTATGCCGAATGCCTCGTCCTCATTGCCGCTCTGCAGCGGCCTCCCGTCCGGTCGGTGCCTGTCCTGGCCGCCGTGTCGCGCTCCCGACTCCACCAACGCGTCGCGCGCATTGTGGCGGTGCCATGTGCTGTCGTGGCGCGCCCCTGGCGCGCGCTTGTGATCAGTGGCGCCCTTGGCCTCGCGGCATGTGCATTGGCCGTTGGCAACGTGCACGTGGTGACGTCCGCAGGGGCGCCGGTCGTCGTGATCACGGCTGCGCCGGCAAGCGCACGAGCAGCCGCCACTGCGACCCCAGCGACGCTCACATCTATGGAGACAACCGCGTCCGTGTCGAGCTCAGTACTGGCTGGCAACCGCCGACCGCGCGCCAGCGTGGCCGTGCGGGAGAATGGCGCCGCGCAAGGTGCCGGCAAGACGCACGCGATCGAAGAACTCTCGACATCGCCGATCGCGTCCCTGCCAGGTCCATCGTTGGGCGGGCCACCGAGCGCGACAGCGTTCGTACCGGTCGCAGGACCGCCATCGGACGCGCTCGCCACCGCCATGGACGAGACTCCGGCGCCAGCGCTGAAGGATTTGCCAGGGGAGGCGTCGGCGGGCTGGACGCGAGCGGCAGATGCCGGTGTCGCGATCGGCCGCGCATCTCAAGCTGCGGGCGTCGCCACCGCAGGGTTCTTCCGCCGATTCGGTAAGAAGGTCGCCGATTCTTTCTGAGGTACCTGTGCGCGTACATCTCGTCAATCCCAGTGACCTCTCGTTCGGAACCGCCGTCATCACCCCCCGTTGGTTGTACGTGCTCGCGGCCGCAACACCCCACCGCTTCGGCACACCGCTGATCGTTGACGAGACGCTCGAGCCGTTCGATCCGACCCAGGTCAACGCCGGCGACGTCGTTGGCGTCGGGATTCATACAGCCAATGCGCTGCGCGGGTATGCCGTCGGCCAGATGGCACGTGAGCGCGGCGCCTTCGTCGTGTTCGGAGGCATTCACGCGACGCTGTTCCCGGACGAAGTGCGTGAGCGAGCGGCGGCGCACACCGTGGTCACTGGAGACGGTGACCTGGTGTGGCCGCAGGTCCTGGCGGACTGTGAGCGCGGGTCACCGGAAGGCTCGTACACCGGCGGGCGCATCGAGGGCGAGGCGTTTTCCTCGGCGCGATGGGACCTCTTGCCAGACCGGTACATGTGGGGATCCGTCCAGACCGTGCGCGGATGTCCAAAGCACTGCTCGTTCTGCTCCGTCTGGCGAACCGACGGCCAGAAACCGAGGCAACGTCGCGTTGCAGACGTCGTACGCGAAGCGGTGGCGTTGCGACGGAAGGGATTGCGATTCATCCTTCTCGCCGATGACAACTTCTATCCGGTGACCATGGGCGATCTCGCCGCCGCCGAGCGCCGGACCGACAAGCTGCGTTTTGCCGAACTGACCAGGCTACGGCGCGAGCGCTTCGAGTTGATGACCGAGCTCGAGCAGTTGCCGGACGACATGGTCTTTTTCACGCAGATCACGATGGAGGCGGCGGAAGATCCCGAGTTTCTCGCGGCGATGCGCCGCGCGCGAATCCGGGGCGCGCTCGTTGGCGTCGAATCGGTCACGCCCGAGGGTCTGAAGGCGGTGTACAAGAACTTCAATGACGCTGGCGAGGCGCTCGTCACGCGTCTCCAGGCGTTTCGCTCGCACGGCGTTCACGTTCTCGGATCGTTCATCTTCGGGCTGCCGACGGATGACGTGGCCACGTTCGCGGCGACCGCCGAGCTGGCGCAGCGCAGCGGCGTCTCCTTTGCCCAGTTCGTGATGCTCACGCCCTTCCCGGGCACGGTGGACTTCGCCAAGTGGGAGCAGCAGGCCGCGAACACGACAATGATCGATGGAATCCCGCTCACGCGTTACTGGCTGATCCCGCCATCGCAACGTCCGAAGGTCTACGCGCCCCATCCGACCATGTCGGCAGAAACCATCCGCCAGGGGACGCAAGAGGTGTGGGACCGTTTCTACGCGCTCGCCGCGATCTGGCGGCGTTCGACGTGCGTGCGATCGGTTCGCGCGCGTCTCGCGTTCGTATTGATTTCGAAGCTGTACCGACAAATGTACGCCAATACGGGCATCGCTACCGACAGCGCTCGTGTTGCGAAGTCGGCTCGGCGCGCGCGCTGGCTGGCGAAGGCGGTGCGGCGCCTGTTCATCGCGGCACCGATGCCGGACCTGTCCGATCCGACCGCCGCGCCTGATGTTCGGACCAAGCAGTATGCGCTGCGCGTCCTCTCGTAGGTGACGCGCGACACCCCTCGCATAACTGCTTCGCTCGCCGCTGGCCGTCGGTACTCAATGGTGGGAGGAACTGATATGGGCCGCTCGCGCTTTCTGTCTCACGCTCGGCGACGGAGTTACGCCTTGGCGGTTGCTGGCGTCCTCGTGACGGTTCCAGTCCCACTTCTGCGCCCCGCCGCCTCCCCGTTGAATGACAGCACCAGGGCGATGCAACAGTTCCTCGCTCGCCCGAGGACCGTGCACCAGTACAGCGCGTCGCGCCGCCTGGAGGCATCGGGCAGCGGACATCGGGCATGGCTCGACGTGCAGACCGACTTCACGCTGTCGTCGGGACTCCTCTACCACGTGACCGCCGAAGGAGGATCCGGCTACCTCCGCACCCGTGTGCTGCGCTCGTTGCTTGACGAGGAGCAACGGCTGATCGCACGTGGCGGCGGGTCGAGCGCCGCGATCTCGACCGACAACTATCACTTCACGCCGGAGGGCATCAATGAGGACGGACTCGCTGTGGTGCGCCTGCGGCCGTTGCGAAAAGACCGCTCCCTCATCGCTGGACGGATGTTCCTGACCGTCGACGGCGAGTTGCTACGGGTAGAAGGGCAACTCGCGAAGAATCCGTCGTTCTGGGTCACACGAGTGAACGTCGTGCGACTGTATCGGCGGATCAATGGAGTCCTGATGCCCGTGTCTCTGGACACCACGGCGCAACTCAGGTTGCTCGGATCGTCGGCGCTGCGCATGACCTATCGCTACTCGCGGATCGACAATCGAGCCGTGAATGATGCCGATCACGACCACAACTGACGGGAGTGGGTGCGCGCGCGCGCACGCGAGTTGATCATCGCCATGGATAGGTTCGAGTGCGTGCGACGCTGCGGCGCGACATGTTCCAAACCTCGCCACAACTCGTGCAACGCCAGTAACTGTTCGCGTCGGGACGCTTCGCGGTCGTCGTAATCGAGGACGATTGGCAAGCCGGACACGACGATGGGATCTCGGTGCTGAAACTCGAACCAGGCGAACGGCCAGTGCGTTCGTCGCGCGAATCGATTGGGCGCATGAAGCCCCCGGTGGATGTGCTTTGGTGAGGGCTGAAGGCCGAAGTGGCCGCAGAGCTCAGGAAAGCGGTACGCAACCAGTATACGCTGCACTGAGTGCGCGCACGGCACTGCTATCATCGTGCGGTCGGATTTTCCTCCGCGCTCTGCCCTTTGTAGGCGTAACCAGCCGTTTCCTGACTCGCTCCTCCTCAAATCTTTATCAGAACGTCACCCGCGCACCGAGCCGAGCGACACGTGGCGGCAAGATGGAGATCGGGCTCCCGAACAGCGGCCCGACGTTGGGGTTGATCACGGTCTTCGCCGACTGGTTCAGCAGGTTGAACACGTCGACCATCACTTCGAACTGTCCGCGGTCCGAGAAGCGGAAGACTTTCGATCCGCGCAGGTCCCAAAGGGTCACATCGTCCAACCGGGTCGTACCACGAGGCTCTGCCAGCACGCTCACCGTCCCTTGGTTCAGACCGCGTACGGTGATTTGCTTCATCACGGGCTGTCCCGTGAAGTAGCGCAAATTCGTGCTGATGGTTATCCGCGCCGGCAGCACGTAGGTGCCGATCAGCTTGCCGATGTAGGTACTGTCCTGAGAGATGATCGAACCCTCACGATTGAGGTTGAAGTTCGGGTTGTTGAAGTCATCGTTGAGCTGACGATCGAACACGCCCTCATCTTCTCCGATGGTGAGGCCGCCAACGAGCTGCCAGCGTCCGGTCATCCTCCGCATCACAGTGAGCTCGATCCCGTTGTATGTATCCTCAAGACCGGCGATATTTGTGATCAAGCGGTCGGCCGCGCCCAGCGTCGCGGGGTCCTGGTTATATACCGTGACCGAGCTGCCATCCGGAGCAGCAACCGTGATCGGTGTGTACGCCGACGGCGGCACTGCACGGTTGAGACCGCTGAACCGGCGACGATTGCCGCGCCGGTAATAAGTCGCGCCCGCGGATACGTTCGTGACCACTTCACGTTCGATACCGACGGTGATCTCGTCGGAGTACGGCTGCTTCAGCGCCGGATCGATCTTGTTCACTTTGCCGCCGTATGGTCTGGTGGACTGCCCGAGCTCACTGGCTTCGGCGACATTGTTGTTGTTGCTGTCCGTCCAGCTTCTGTAATCGCCACTCAGATCGTTTGGATTCACCTGCTGCACGAGACGCGTGCCTTCCTGCACGAGGAAGCGGCCGTAAAACGCTTTGATTGCCGTGCGGCCGTCGCCGGTGAGGTTGTACGACGCGCCGACGCGCCAGAGCCCGTTGTTCCAGTTCGGGATGTCGTCGAGCCGGCTGAATTGCTCCGCGGCAAAGAATCGGTTACCAGGACGTGACTGCTCCGGAGCGTAGCCGACGAGACGCTCGAAACGACCGCCGTAGTTGATCGTGAGCCGCGAGCCCAGCGACCAGCTGTCCTGCGCGTAGAACATCGACGTCTTGATGATGTTCTTCGAAACGAGTGGCGTGTTGTACGTCTGCACTTCGAGCGGGGCACCATCGTAGTAGCGCAGCACGTAATCGCCATTCGCGCTGATGTCGTTCTGATTGAAGGCCCGTCCTAACTCGATACCAGTCTTGAACGTGTGGGTGCCGGCCCACGCCTCCACGAAATACGACGCCGAGACGTTGACCTGATGCCGCGTGGCCGTGTTCAGCGCCTCGTTAATTGCCGCGTCGCGAAGCGTCTGACGAAGGATGTCCTGCCGTGCAAAGTCGTTCTCACCGACGCTGGGCTGGTACTCCAGCGGGAAGAACAAATGCAGGTAACCATATCGCGCGTCGAGGAACAGACGCTGGGTGAGCACGCCGGTCCACTGCGCCTGTCCTATGTGCGCCGGCTCGATCTGCCGCCATGACGCCTTTTCCTCGACGAGATCAGTGGTCGGCCGGCGGAAGAAGCGATTCTGGTAATTGAAGTTGTATTCCGCGCTGAACTTGTGATTGTCGTTCGGCTGCGCGGTGACCTTCGCCAGGAAATTGGACTGATGATTGACATCCGGCGCGGGTTGGCCATCCGGCCGCAGGATACCGAACACCTGCGTGTTGATGTCGAACCGGCGGTACGACGAGAAGAACCACGCGCGATTCTTTCGGATAGGTCCGCCGCCGTTGACGTTGATGTCGTAGATGAAGTTGATCGGCTGACCGTTCGTGACGCCGCTGTTCCGCAGCTCGTCGGACACGTTGTCCGACTGAAAGCTGTCGTCCTCCCAGTACGCGCTCGCACCGCCCGAGAGCACATTGCCTCCGGACCGCGTGACGATATTCATGTACACACCGCCGGTCGCGACCTCGGCCGGTGCGCCATTGGTCATGATGTTGACCTCACCGAAACTGTCGTAGTCGAAGTAGAAGGCGGTCGCGCCGCCGTTGCCGCCGGGCCAGTTCAACTTCAATCCGTTGATGGCGTATTCCTGTTGGCCCGGGGCCGATCCGTGCACCTGCATGCCGCTTTGCTGGGCACTTTCTGCGCCGCCGACGTTGAACTTGCTCATCGTCGCGCCGGGCACCTGCTCCACTGTCGACCAGATTTCACGCGCCTGCGGGATGTTCTCGAGCAGTTGATTATCGAAGTTGGTCCCTTTGCTCGTGCTCTTGGTGTCGATCGCAGGCGATTCGCCCGTAACCGTGATGGTTTCCGCTACCGTCGCGACCTTCATCGTCTGATCGACCGTCGTGACCACGGCCACACGAACGGGGATGTCGGAGCGATCGACGGGCGCAAAGCCTTGGATCTCGAATCGCAACGCATAGGTGCCGGGCGGAAGCGCAATAAAGCTATACGTGCCGCGTTCGTTGCTGACGACGGTCTGCTGCCGAATGAGCGCCGGACTTGTCAGCGTGACGGTGACGCCGGGAAGGATGGCGGATTGTTCGTCGGTCACAACACCTGTGATTGTGCCCGTCTGAATCTGTGCGATCGAAAGGGCCGGGGCCGCAGCGACCAGCGCGGCGACCAGAAACGACTCCAACACCAGTCTTTCAAGACGCATGCGCGAGCCCTCCTTCTTGCTACGAAGACCGTTTACGCAAAGGCCGCCTGACGATCGTTGATCGTTCATCGACATCATTGGCTCGTGATCGTCGGACCCTGTTTCAGGTGCTGGTCGAAGAACGCCTCGGCGCGGTGCCACGCGTCGCGGAGGATGTGCGCGCGGCGAAAAAAATGAATTTCACCAGGATAGACACCCATCTCGAAGTTCTTGTGCAGCTTCAAGAGCACGTCGATCAGCCTGAGCGAGTCGCGAAACGCGACGTTGCGATCGTTGCTACCGTGCAGGACCATCAGTGGGCGTACGAGCTTGTCCATATGATTGATGGGTGCTGACACCTCGTAGATATCGGGATTCTCCACCGGCGTCCCGAGGCGCGGAGTGGTGTAGCCGGCACCGTAGGTTGCCCAGTCCACTACGCCGGCCACGTCGATTCCACAGCGCCATAACAACGGATCGGCAGTCAGCGCCTGCAGCGTCAGGAAACCTCCATAACTGAGTCCCCAAACGCCGATGCGGTCGGGATCGACGTAATCGAGTGTTTTCAGGTAGTCCGCTCCCGATGCGACATCCGCCGTGTCGTTCACGCCCAGCGCCATGTGCACGCCGGTCGCCCAGTCGCGGCTGTATCCGGAGCTGCCGCGATAATCCGGCGTGAGAATCACATACCCCTGCTGCGCGAGGTAGACGCTCGCCGAGTAATACATGCGATAGCTGCCGGGATGCCACCCGAGGAAGTTCTGATCCGATCCCGATCCATGAATCCAGACGATCGCCGGATGTTTCCGCGTGCGATCGAGATTCTTGGGCAGCAGCAACGTGGCGGGAACCGGCTTCTTGTCCAGCCGGCTGGGAAAGTAGACCGGTTCGGGCGCAGGAATCTCCGATCTGTTCAGTCCCGAAGGCATCGAATCGCTCAAACGCAGGCGTTCCGCGCCGGCGCGCGCCTCGGCAACGTACAGGTCGAGCGAGTTCTCGACATCGGTGCGCTGGAACAGAACCTGCGACCCGTTCGGCGAGAACAGCGGATCAAGGTTGACGCCGTGCGCGGTCACGAGCGGCTCGCTCTTGCCCGTCGCTAGATCGACGACGTCGACGAAGCGCTCCATCTGGTTGCCATCGACGCTGTGGTGATACGCGATGCGCTTGCCGTCCGGAGACCAGCTGCCGAGGCCTGCACCGTAATTACCCGACGTCAGCTGTCTGGCTTGCGTCGATGATGTCGCATCGACAGGGATCACATAGATGTGAATCCATCCCGTGCGGTCGCTCACGAAGGCGAGCGATCGTCCGTCGGGCGAGACCAGCAGTTTGGAGTCTCGGGCGGTCGGAGACCACCAGCGCTCGTCGTGATCGCGCCAGAGCGTGCGCGGCACCGTGCCCACAGACGTGCGCTTGATTTCCCGCGTTTTGCCGTCGGGAGCAACCTCCTGATAAACGATTGTGTTATCGGCGGTCCACTGCACACCGCTGACGTTGCCAATCGTCGCGACCCACGCGATATCGCCGCCTTGGGCCGACACGATGCCAAGCCGCCGGTCGGCAACCACGCTGCCATAGGAGCGAACGAGGTTGCCATTCCACGGCAACTCCTCGGGTTCGAGCGTGGTGTGCGAAGCGGTGAACGCCAGCCAACGTCCGTCGGGAGAGAACACCGGAACGGAAGCGGCGAGTCGCTCCGGAAGGTCCGTCAGCTGGCGCTGGTTGTGCGCGGCAACCGACGCAATCCAGATTTGTCCGCGCCGCAAAAACGCCATCTGCTTTCGGTCGCGCGAGAGCGTGAAGCTGGCCGCATCCGACAGTCCATTTCCGACGCGCTGCGGCTTGGGAGTCGTCGTTGAAACGTTCCAGAGCTGGCCGTCCTTGCCGAACAGAATCTCGTCGTTGGAGATCCACGCGAATGACCCGATGTCGGACAACAAGAGGTCGCGATCGACGGCGAAGTCAGTGAGCGCCACTGGCTTGGCGCCAGGCGTCACCGCGAACAGATCCTGCTTGCCCGCGGCGTCCCAGAGAAACGCCACTGTCTTACCGTCTGGAGACCACGCTGGATTAGTCGGGTACTTGATCTCGGCGATGCGTTCGATCGTGATGCTGCCGCGCGGCGGCTCGCCGTCAACCCGAGCCGCGGCGGTCATCAGGATCAGCGCGCAGAAGCAAGCGGCGCGTTTCATGGCTCAGCCGGTTCGGAGCACACGCTGCTCGAGTTCCTGACGGAACACGAGCACGTTGGTGGCCCGCACCACCTGCACGAGGTTTGCGAGCACGGTGGCAAGCAGCCTGGGAGCGCGTGGAATCGTTTCGAGAAAATGGTCGCGGCTGAGCACGAACAGCTGCGACGGTGATAGGGCGCGAGCGGTGGCGTCGCGACAGCCGCCGTCGAGGAGTGCGAGCTCACCAAAGGAATCGCCGGGAGTGGCGCGTCGGAGCTCGATCGCGCTTCCGTCCAGTTCCTTGGAGATTTGGATCTCACCCGACAGAACGCAGTACAACTTGTCTCCCGGTTCGCCCTGCCGGAAGACAATCGCGCCGGTTGCGACAGAGACGGCCTGGCCGGCATCTGCCACGGTGCGAAGCAATTCATCAGCAATATTCGCGAACAGCGGTGTAGTAGAAACGGCGGAGCGAATGAGCGGGTCATCCGGCGCCGCCGACATGGGCAACGCGATCGCATTGGTAGGAGTGTTCACCGGCATCGCGATCGCCCTGTGCGTCGTTAACGAGTTGGCGTCGCCGGATATCTGCCGCCAGCGGACTGTAGGTGACGAGCGCGTGGCAGGTCAAGCTCAGCGCGCATAAACTTTGTGCAGCCATTCACCGCAAACACGTCGAATTGCGATGAAGACGAAACATAGATTCGAGGACTGCACGGCCATCGACGATCGCTATTGACGTTCGCTCCACCGTGGGCCATTGTCGTGTCCCCGTTCCGCAGCGATTCCACTGAGCGGGAGGTATCGTGAGCGTCCCAGAACATTCAGATCGGGAGCGCGAGATGACCGAGCTTCTCTCAGAGGTTCGCGCCCTTCGTGGCGAGATCGAAGCGCTCAAGGCGGATCCGTCGGTCGCGAGTCCCCTTCGTCAAAGCTACGGCGCGCAAGCTGGGCTCGATCACGGTCGCGACGAGCGCCGCGAGTGAAGACGTCTCCACATCTGCGGGTGAAACCCTTTTGGGCGCGGTCTCCATCAAGAGTGCGGCGTTGACCAGGACGCCGCTGAGGGTTGGGAATGGGCCGAAGCGCTGCGGGCGTGAAATCTTACGGGATCACAGGTGCTCCGGCTTACGGATTTCGCCCCGCCGCGAGCCCAGCTGAGCTATTATCAACGCGCAACAGGGTCCTATGATTGGCCGTCGCCTGCAGCAGTACGTCGTGGTCGAGAAGGCTGGGGAGGGCGGCATGGGCGT